>SVTM01000065.1 GCA_015063785.1 Oscillospiraceae bacterium | reverse complement strand
ATGTGTGTAGGACAATATTCTTACCTCCGTGTAGTTGTTTGTTGTGGTGACTACATTTTACACCTTGGTAGGAATATTGTCTATACTTTTTTCGGGTGTTGCACTTGATATTATAACATGCCGACCGCGCCAGCGGTGGAGGGATTTTGGAATTTAATCAATGCTTAAAAAAGGGAAACCCCCGGCGAGGGTTTCCCTCTTGCACTTCGTGCAATTCACCCGTCGAAGTTTGTGCAACAAACTTCAGAAGTTGCTTGCAACTTCCCCTGCGCTTCTGGGAGCAAAAAGGGGTGTTTCGCTCTCTGCGGAGAGCGACCAAAGGCGCCGCCTTTGGAATCCGCCACCCTTTGAAAAGGGTGGACCGAAACTTTATTATTTGGTGTGGAATTTTGCCGATGGCAGAACGGGCGAACACACCTCGCCCAACAATCGCCTCCCTTGCCTAAAGGGAGGGGGACCGTCGAAGACGGTGGAGGGATTTTGGAATTTAATCAATGACAAAAACAAAGGGACGACGGTTGTGTCGTCCCTTATGTATAAAAAATCAAACCAGACCTTTATCGGCAAGGTATTTATCCATTCTTTCGTTGATACCGATGCGATCCTCAAAGCGGAAGCCCTCGGGCAGTCCCGCAAGCTCAAGCCTCAGACCTTCCTTCAGCGAGATAAAATCTTCTTGCTTGATGCCTGCCACGTCGCAGATCTTCGAATTGTCGATGACGCGGTCGAAAAGTCTGTCATATTCAAGCTGCCAGCGGATCTGAATATTGTTTTCGCCGATGATGTTGCAATAATCCATCTTGTCCACCCAGACAAATTCTGCACCCATCAGCTCGTGGTAAATATCCGCAATCTCGCCCCAGGTGTGATTTTCGGCGGTGGCAAAGGTAAAGGTCTCGCCGTAGGCGCGCTCGTTAAAGAGAATGCCTGTGAACATTTTTGCCACATCTCCTGCCCATGACATTGTGCCGCGCACGTTCTTTGCCTCTTTGGGCAAAACGATCTTTTTGCCGTCAAGGGCGCGGTTTACAACAGCGTATGCCTCGAGGGTGACCAGCTGGAAACGGCGCTTGGAATAGGTGATGGCAGGGCGGACGATCGACCAGTTTTTGTAGCCCGAGTTGCGCAGAATATCCTCGCCCACAGCCTTGTACAGCGAATATTCGCGCTCCCACATATCAAGATATGTCTTGTCTGTCGAAACGTCAAGAAGTCGTGCGCTTTCTTCGTTTATCGGGCAGTCGCCTGCATAGATGCGGTAGGACGAAAGATAGATGTAATGATCGGTGGAATCAAGAAAAAGCTTGTAACGCTCGTGAAATTCCTTTTCAGGGTAAACGAGATAGTCGATGATGGCATCATACTTTTCGGCAAGCACTTTTTTGAGGGTGTCGATGTCCTTCATGTTGCATTTGAAATATTTGGGGTTGTCGCCCACCTGTTCCACATCTTCCATCGAGGGAACGTGCACTTCATATCCCATTTTTACAAGCTCGGGAACAACGTAAACGCCCATGGCGCCGGTGCCGCCGATAACGAGGATCTTTTTCATTTTCTTTTCTCCTTTTTTTATTTGAATTCGTGCGAATGGTCTTTGAAAAAATCATAATAAGCCCGTACATTTTCAAGCTCTGTCCAGTCCTTTTCTCTCACCGGCACATCGTCAAGATCATATATCTTTGCCCCGTGCATGGCAAGCAAAAAAGGCGAATGGGTGGAGATGACAAACTGACAGCCGAAAAAGCGTGCCGAATCACACAAAAAGTCGGCAAGCTTCATCTGCAGGGCAGGTGAAAGGCTGTTTTCGGGCTCGTCGAGAAGATAAAGCGAGTCGTCGCGGATATTGTGGGTGAAATACGCAAAGGCGCTCTCTCCGTTGGACATTCCGTTCACCTCGCGCACGTTCAGCCTTTGTGTGACGTATTGCGATTTGGTTTTGGTCTTGGTTTCGCGGCGACGGCGAAGCTCGTCATAATCGTCAAGGCTTTTAAGAGTGAAAGGCTCTTGCCTGTCGCGCTCGTATTCTTTAAAAAGCTCGTTTCGCCTGCGGTCGACCTTTTCGTTTATCGCGCGGATGTCGAGAAGAAAGTTGAAAACGTCGTCGCTTGCCACCAGCTTTTGTTCACAAGGCTCTGCAGTTTCCGAAAGGTTAAAGCTGCAAAGGCGCAGATAATCGGCAAAAAACGGCGTGTTGTTAAAGGGTGCCGTGCGTGTGCAGCCGAGCTTTTGAGCGATTATGTTTAAAAGGGTGGATTTTCCCGAGCCGTTTCCGCCATAAAGAATGGTGACAGGCTCAAAGATAAGCTCGTTAAGACCTTTTTGGGGAAAAAGCTTGAAAGGATAGACGTTTGTCGACGAATAGCATTGCATTTCGAGCTGGTAAGGATAGCTGAGAAGAAAACCGTCCTCCTGCTTTTGCCCTGCAATTCGAAAATTTTCAAGGTAGATCATCTTTCCCTCCTGTGCTTAATTAAATTATACCCTTTTTCGCCGTAATGACAAGGCGAAATTCTATTGAAAAACAGAACTATTCTATCGTTATTATACCCTGCGGATAATAAAAGGTCAAGGGGGATTTTTGATGTGTGCACCCCAACAAACGCCTTCTCCTTTGAAAAGCTGCGCATTTTCCGAGAAGGGGAACCGCGTCAGCGGTGGATGAGGTGTTGGAATTTAATCAATGCTTGAAAAAGGGAAACCCCCGGCGAGGGTTTCCCTCTTGCACTTCGTGCAATTCACTGAAGTTGCTTGCAACTTCCCCTGCGCATTGCGAACGCAAAAAGGGGTGTTTCGCTCTCTGCGGAGAGCGACCAAAGGCGCCGCCTTTGGAATCCGCCACCCTTTGAAAAGGGTGGACCGAAACTTTATTATTTGGTGAGGAATTTCACAGGCGGCAAAAAACGGGCAGGAAACCTCCTGCCCGAAGCATATCAAAAATTTTCAAGAACGCCCTTAAGAACGCCCATCAGAGAATCATATTTTTCCTTGTCATACTGTTCGTGTTTTTGCGGATTTCCGGCATCGTCAAGCCGCGGAAGCAGCGATTCCAGACCATCATTGAAAAGCTGCGCCGCGATCTCCTCGATCCTGCCCACATTATCCTTGAAATACTGCAGATGCTCGTCGTCAAGAGCGGCAATATACCCGCTTGCAACGTCGGCAAAGGTTTGTGTGTCAGACGCGGCATCCTCCTGCGAAAAATCAATGAAAGAAAAGGCGACGATGCAGATTTTCAGGGAAGATCCCAGCGTTCCCGGGCGATATTCGTTTATATTGTCAAGCACCGCTGTGATCGTATCGACCAGCTGATACTGCCCCGGTTCTTCTATGTCAGAGTTTTTCGGCGGAATTGCATCCTGCTGAAGATCGCTTTGTTTTTCGGGTTTTGCACATCCCGAAAGGGCAAGACAAAGGGCAAGGGCAAGACACAAAATTTTTGCGGTAAGGGTGGAGAGTTTTTTGATCGTTTTCATAGCGGTCATCCTTTCATATTATTTTGATGACGCCCGGGTGCCGTCATTTTCAAAGCAGGATTATCTGTGAATCGAAATATTTTTCCTGAAAATCAACGAGTTTTCGTATCTCGTCGATCGAAAAAGTCATTCGCTCGGGAGCGGCAACCCATTTGTCTTCCACGTCGTTTTTTCGGTGGATAATCGCGATCACACGACCCACAAATTCACGCACAGGCACATCGACACCAAGAATGTAAACGTCCTGTTCTTCGCCGTCGGCGGCAAAAAAACCTTCGACATAGCCGTAATTTATGGGATACACAATATTTTCGTGCTTTGGATGACGACTTCCAAGAGGTCTGTCAACGACTATTTTGACGGGTTTTGATAGCATTTTGTTCCACCTTTTTCTTGGATTTTTATAAAAATTTCGTAGGGCAGGGGACCCGTCCTGCCGTTCGTGCGGAATTACATCAACGGCAAAAACCAACAATATCGTAGGGCAGGGGCTTGCTCCTGCCGTTTGGTGTAAAATCATATCAATGGAAAAGCGGGCGAACGCAGTTCGCCCCTACGATTGGGATTTTTATCATTGATTTGGAAATTCCACCCCAACAAACGCCTCCCTTGCCTAAAGGGAGGGGGACCGTCGAAGACGGTGGAGGGATTTTAGAATTTAATGATCGGCAAAAACCCAAGAATCCCCCAGTCACCTTCGGTGACAGGGCAGATTGTCAAGCAAGTGCAACACCAAAAAATGCTTCAAAAGGAGATTTCCAACCCAAGCATTTTTTAGGTC
>SVTM01000031.1 GCA_015063785.1 Oscillospiraceae bacterium | reverse complement strand
CCCAACTATCGTTCGGTTCTCAAGAAGGCAGGCTTCCTCACTCGTGACCCCAGAATGAAGGAAAGAAAGAAGTACGGACTCAAAGCAGCTCGTCGCGCTCCTCAGTTCTCAAAGAGATAATTGCAGCCCTATTGGGCGGTATCAAAACCCCGAAGACTTACGTTTTCGGGGTTCTCTTTATTTGTTCATATCGTCGTGATATAATGGGTTCAGATTGATAAACCAAAAGTTGAAGGGGGAAAGGCAATGATCGTTCTGATTGCAGGCGCATCGCACACAGGCAAGACATCGCTTGCGCAAAAACTGCTTGAAAAATACAAATATCCGTATTTTTCAATAGACCATCTGAAAATGGGTTTGATTCGTAGCGGAAATACAGAACTTACTCCCATGAGTGACGATGATGATTTGACCGCATACTTATGGCCTGTTGTCCGCGAAATGATCAAAACCGCAATCGAAAACGAACAGAACTTAATCGTTGAAGGTTGTTATATTCCGTTTGATTGGCAGAAGGATTTTGAAAACGAATATCTCAAAAATATCAAATATTACTGCCTTGTAATGAGTGAAGAGTATATCAGAAACCACTTTGCTGACATAAAGAAATATGCGAGCGTAATCGAAAACCGCTTAGAGGATGAATGGTGTACCTTCGAAAGTGTGTTGGATGATAACGCAAAAATCTTAAAACTTGCAAAGTTGCATAACGTGAATTATATTCTTATCAACGATAAATACGAAATCAACATTGATTTATAACAACAAACTTTAATTTGCGGGAGGTCGCCGATGCGAACAAAACGGGTTGAGGTTGTGCCTTATGATGAAGCGTGGAAATCCGCTTTTGAAGAAATAAAAAACGAAATAGAAGCTGTGATCGGTGACATTATTATTGGCATCGAACATATTGGAAGTACGTCCGTAAGAGGGCTATCTGCCAAACCTTGCATTGATATTGATGTTATTATAAAGGATTATTCGGTGTTTTTTGATGTCGTCAGAAAGCTCGAAACGATCGGATATATTCACGAGGGCGACCTTGGGATAAAGGATAGGGAAGCTTTCAAATATTCGGGCAAGCTCAATTTGATGGCACATCATTTGTATGTGTGTCCGCAGTGTTCCGAGGAATTGTGTCGTCATATTACATTCAGAGATTTTCTTCGAAACAATCCCGAAGCGGTAAAAAAGTATAGCTTGATAAAAGAAAAAGCCGCAGAGCTGTTTCCGAATGATATAGATGGATACATAGAATACAAGTCTCCGTGCATTGAAGAACTGTATAAAGAATGCGGTTTGGAATAAACAAATTCCAATTTGTCGAACAGATTGGGTGTTAATCTTGGTGTGACTTTGGTGCAAATTTGGTGCAACATTTATGCAACGATACTCACGATATTTGCAATATCAAACAGTGTTCTTGAAATACAAAGAGATAATTGCGGCCCTATTGGGCAGTATCAAAACCCCGAAGATTTACGTTTTCGGGATTCTCTTTATTTGTTCATATCACCGTGATATAATGGAGTTAGTCAAAGATGTTTGAGTTTGTGAGGAATAAATAGTGTTTTGTTGTGAAAATGAAGATTTTGATATTATAAAAGAATACGATTCAATGCCGAAAAATCAAGACGGCAGCATTCGTTGGTTTTTGTTCAGATGGGATGATGGAAAAAACGGTGTGCGGAGACTGGCGAGATGCCGAGCTTGCGGAAAGCTGTATTTGGTTCAGGTATACCGGTTGCATAAATTTTCCAAGCGGAGAGAAACCCTGTTTGAGGACTACTATTCGGTCAAAGACGAGCAAGATGCTGATTACATCAACAAAACATACACCGGCATTGAACTGGAACACAAAATGAAACCTATATTCCAATTACAGAAAAAGATGTGAATATGTAATAAAAGAGTATTTCAAAATCAATTATTTGCAAATAATACGGAGGACAAGATTATGCTTTTCAAAAAAGGCTGGGGATGGAAGGCTTGTTATGACAGCAACAGCGGACGTTATTTCGGCGAGCATGGCGGAATACAGGATTATCATCTGTATGAAATAACAAAAGAAATGTTCGATCAGCTTGACAAAAAAATGCTTGAAAGCCAAGCGGCCGACATTATGCACGATGGCAGGCATATGTATATGGCTGTCGACGACCGTGGCGGCCCCCCATATACCGTCATATTCGATGACGAATATGAAAAACTTTGTCCCTGGGCAGACGTGGTGAAAAGCGGCGAGGTTTGGCCAGACGAGTTGACTAATGCGGCGGTTGAATTGTTTGAATCCGAAAGTAATACCCGCGAGCAGCGCAGAAAAAAGCGTGAGCAGAAAAACAAGGAATAAACTTTTTAAGACAACAGAAAAAAGAGCGGAGGATTATTCTCCGCTCTTTGTATTAGTCGTTTTTTTGCCTTCTTATCAGCCCTTATATTCAAAAACAGGCATCAATTCAAGCTTAAAAAGGTTCATTTTGTGCTTGCGGTCGATGAGAGCTTTGATCTCTTCGTCCTCGCAGATGCCTTCTCTTATGTATCTGTCAAGGGTTGCGTAGGTAAAGCCGAGGTTTTCCTCGTCAGTCTTGCCGCAAAGGCCGTCAATGGGAGTTTTGTCCACAAACATCGAAGGCAGTCCCAGCACGCGGCCGACTTCTTTTACTTCTGCCACAGTGAGCCTTGAAAGGGGGCTGAAATCGCCCACGGAATCGCCGTAGCGCGTGGAATATCCCACCCAGTCCTCCGAAAGGTTGCAGGTGTTGCAGACTCTGCCGTTTACCGATTGGGATACGGCATAAACCGCTGCCATGCGAAGACGGGGAGGCAGATTGCATTCTGTCTGGCGCGAAACCTCAAGCTTTTCCGAAAGCTCGCCCATCATGCCGTCGTATGCTGCTTTTATATTGATCTCAAAACGCTCGATGCCAAGGTGATCGCACAAAGCGCGGGCAACGTCAATGTCGCCCTGCTCGCCGTTGGGCATCAAAACGCCGTATACACGGTCTTTTCCCAGCGCTGCCACGCAAAGCGCCGCACAAACCGAAGAATCTTTTCCTCCCGAAATGCCAAGCACCGCATTGCAGCCTTTGCCGTTGTTTTCAAAAAAATCTTTTATCCATTCTATAATATCGTTTGTTACTTTTTTTGCATCAAATGTATATGCCATTGTTGAAACCTCCGTTTTTCTTTGAATATATTTTATACTGTCTTTGAAACAAAGTCAATGTTATACCGAAAAATAACTGCTGTTTTTTGAAAATCTGTATTGATTTGGGGTTGTTTTTTCGGCTTTTTTGAAAGCGTAGTTAAAATATGACTGGGATGAAAAACCGCATTCAGAGGCAATGTCCACCAAAGTCTTGTCGGTGGTCAAAAGCAGATTTTTTGCCGCGCGTATGCGCACGTCAAGAATATATTCGCAAAGGGTGTGTCCCACAGCCTTGCGGAAAAGTTTGTGAAAATATGTGGGCGAAAGATTTGCGCTGTGGGCAAGAAAAGAAAGGCTGATGTTTTCCGCATAGTTTTCGGAAATATATTTCACGGCATTTTCGATTATCTCCGGACGGGAAAGGTCTGCGCTCAACCTACGGCTTCTTTTGATGGTGCCAGTTTCTTTTTCGATAAGGCGGCAGAGAGAAAGAATGTTTTCGGCGATTACAAGCTCGCTTGTATCGTCGGGAAAATTGTATGCGTTGATGAGCGAAAGAAAGATTTTTTTTAATTCCTGTGCATCTTTGGGATAGCAGAAATCGGGAGCTTGCGAGAGAATGTCATATATCGTGCCGTTTTTTACGGCAAGGTGGATATAATAGCATCTGTACGGCAGAGCTGTGCTTCTGTGATATCCGGGCTTTGCGCAGATCAGCAGATTTTCACGTATCGGCTCGTCGTTTTCGTTTATGTGTGTGATGCCGCCGTCTTCGATGGCAAGGTCGATCTCAAAAAAAGTGACGTTTCGCCTTTTGGTCTCGCCGATGTCGCCAAAGCTTATGGCGGTGTCAAAAACTCCGATACCCACAACCTGCGGCAACTTTATATTTTCAAACATTTTTTAATCCTTTCTGCGAAAATGACAAGATATCTAAAAAGAATTGCAAGATTTGTATATAAAAGCCCCTCGTATTGTGCTAAACTCAAAGCAAAAGGACAATATGATCAAATTTATTTTATCACAACATTTCGCAAAAATCAATAGCTTGAAACAAAAGCAGAAAAAGGAGCACAGAATGAAAGAATACAAAGTTGAAGGTCATGTGTCTTCGTACCTTCCCAAAGAAAAAAACTGGAAGCTCGTCTGGAACGACGAATTTGACGGAAACGAGCTTGATACCGAAAAGTGGTCGTTCAGAAGATATTTTTGGGGCAAGCTTTCGCCCACTTTCACCGACGAGGGGGTTGAGGTATGCGGCGACAGCACCATGAAGATCAACCTTATCAAAAAAGGCGAGGATTACTATTCCGCCCATCTTCAGACAGGCTCTTTGACCTTTGACCTGCCCAAAGACAAGGGATATGAACACAAAATGTGGCCTTTTGGTGCAAAAGAAACGCCGAAGTTTATGCATAAATTCGGATATTACGAGATCCGTTGCAAACTTCCCAAAAACCCCGGCTGGCATGCCGCCTTCTGGCTTCAGGCACCCGGCATCGGTTCGCACCCTGATCCTGCCCAGTGCGGTGTTGAATGTGACATCATGGAAAACTATCTCCAGCACACCGAGGGCAAGATGCTCTGCGGCAACGGCTGGAACGGCTACGGTGCCGAAACACGCTGGTACGGACATTTCGAGTTTCCTTATGTAGAAACCGAGGACGGCTGGCACACATATGCCGTTGACTGGCAGGAGGACGGATATATCTTCTATGCCGACGGAAAAGAAGTGGGCAGACAAATGGCTCCCGAATGCGCTGTGTCACACGTTGATCAGTTTATCCTTGTTTCCACCGAATGTCACGGCTACAACAGAGCTTTCCGCGGAGAGGCAACAGAGGGCGAGCTTGCAACCCTTGCAGGGGATGCAAATGTCTGGAAAGGCAAACCCGTTGAAATTCTTAAAAAAGCCGTTCTTCCCGATTGTTTCACAGTCGATTACGTCAGAGTTTTTGATGCAATATAAGAAAGGAACAAAAAATGAAAGTTATTGATATAAAACCCTTTGTGGTCGATTGTTTCAGAACAAACTGGGTGTTTGTCAAGGTTTATACCGACGAGGGAATAACAGGAGTCGGAGAGGCAACCCTTGAATACAAGGAAAAAGCTCTTCTCGGAGCTCTCGAGCATATAAAAGAATACCTTGTGGGAAAAGACCCCCGCGATATCGAAAAGCATTGGCACACCATCTACCGCGACGCTTACTGGCGCGGCGGAGCGGTGCTTATGAGCGCGCTTTCTGCCGTTGAATGTGCTCTGTGGGATATTCTTGGCAAGAGCCTTAATGTTCCCGTTTACAGGCTTCTCGGCGGAAAATATCACGACAAGGTGAGAATTTACGTAAACGGCTGGTTTGCAGGTGCAAAAACACCTGCCGAATTTGCAGAAAAAGCAAAGATCGCAGTGCAAAGAGGTGTGACCGCCATGAAATGGGACCCCTTTGGCAAGAATTATCTTGATATTTCAAACAAGGATCTTGACACCGCCATCGAATGTGTCGGCGCGGTCAGAGAAGCGGTTGGAAAAGACGTGGACCTTCTCATCGAAGCTCACGGCAGATTTAATATTCCCACCGCCGTTAAGATCGCAAAGGAAATGGAACAGTTCAAGCCCATGTTTCTTGAAGAGCCTGTGCCCCCCGACAATCTTGACGCCCTTCTCGAGGTCAAGATGCGTTCGAACATTCCGATCTCGGCAGGCGAAAGACTTTATACCCGCTGGGACTATAAACCCATGTTTGACAAGATGGCGGCGGATTACATCCAGCCCGACATTTCGCACGCAGGCGGCATAATGGAGCTTAAAAAGATCGCCGCAGAGTCGGAGTGCAGATACATTCCCTTTGCTCCCCACAATCCGTCGGGACCCGTGGCAAACGCCGCAACCTTGCAGCTTGCCGCTTGTTGTCCCAATTTCTGCATCCTCGAGATCATGTACAGCGATGTGGAATGGCGCAAGGACGTTACAAACGAAAAGCTTGAATATGCCGACGGTTACATGACCATCCCCGACCGTCCCGGTCTTGGCATTGAAATAAACGAAGAGGAATGCGAAAAGCATCCGTATCAGCCCCACACTCTCCGTCATTACACGGGAGCGCTGACTGATATAAGACCTGCAAAGAGCGAGTTTTATTTTTAAATGATTTGTTATCCCCATGAAGCTTTGATATGTGAATATAGTTTGGTTTTTTAGGAATATATTACAAGAATTCCAAAAAAATGTGTGATATAATGTTTTGTGATTCATCCGAATAAAGAAAAACAAAATATGGGGGATAATATTATGAGCATACAGCAAAAGCTTGACAGATTTCAATCAAAAAAATGGGGAATTTTTTGTCATTTTCTAGGCGGATACGACGCACAGGCGTGGAACAAGCGCGTTGAAAATGTGGATGTGGAGCTTTGGGCACGCCAACTTCATGAGCTCGGATGCGGGTTTATGGGTATAACCCTTATGCAGGTAACCCAGCTTATGCTTGCTCCAAATTCGGCTTACAACAGAATAACGGGATATAAGCCGGGCGAGGCTTGTGCCGAGCGTGATTTTGTGTTGGATCTTTCGGACGCTTTAAAAAAATACGACATAGATCTGATGCTTTATTTCACCGGCGACGGTCCTTGCCGCGACAGCAACAATATTGCAAACAAGGCCTTTGGATTTACCACCACCATCCCCGTGAAGATCGACGGTGTGTGGCATTGCGAATACACACCAAGACATGTTCCCGAAAGCTTTGTGGATAAATGGTGCGAGGTGCTTGAAGAGTATGCTTTAAGATACGGCGACAGAGTTTTTGCCTGGTGGTTTGACGGTTGTTACAGCGATTTCTATCCCGATGAATACCGCGAAAAATGTATGAAAAAATATGCCGACACCGTCCGCAAAGGAAACAAAGATGCCCTTGTTACCTTCAACGGCGGATTTGATAACGAAAAGGTTTTCAAACATTCCATATATGAAAATTTCACAGGTGGAGAAACGGGCGAGCTTTTGCCCCCTCCTGCCGAAAGATATGTGGATGGCTCCCAGTGGTTTGAATTTTTGTGCAATTCCTTCTGGTATGCGGGCGGAGACCGCAGCACCGGAGTATGGGACGGAACCGAAAAAATCCCCCGCTTTACCCCCGAAGAGATCAAGGACTATGTCGAAAAGGTCAATGCCGGAGGCGGTATCGTTATGTTTGATACGAAATTTACAGACGATAAATACATTGACAAAGAACAAGCATATATGATGTCAAAACTTAAAGAGTTGAAATGAATTGGAGCTTTTATGAATAATTATGATGTAAAAGGTCACGAACCGAGCGTTCTTCCCGACGGAAAATGGAAACTTGTCTGGAACGACGAATTTGACGGAAACGAGCTTGATACGTCAAAATGGGATTTCCGACTCAATATGATGGGAAGCCGCCACGAAACCTGGCAGGATGACGGAGTTTTTCTTGACGGAAACTCCAACTGTGTTTTTAAAATTTATGAAAAGAACGGTCATGTCTGCTCATCTCAGTTGCAGACAGGATATAACTACATGGACGAGCCTATCGACGAGAATGCTTACAAATACGGCAAAAATGTTTGGCCGATAGGAAAACTTAAAAAATCAAAATTTCTTCATGCCAAGGGCTATTATGAATGCCGTTGCAAGTTGCAGAATATGCCCGGCTGGTGGTCTGCCTTCTGGCTTCAGTCGCCGTGTATCGGCTGTCGTGCCGAAACCGAATTTGCGGGAGTTGAATGTGACATCATGGAAAGCTTTTCTCCCGGGCACATCATACCCCACACCAATCATTTCGACGGCTACGGTATTGACCACAAGCGCGCCAAAGCAGGCGGAGATTGCGATATTTCACTTGGTGAGTTTCACAGATTCGGAGTTTTGTGGGATGATGACGGATACACCTTCTATGTTGATGGCATTGAGGACGGACACGTTGACGGGCCCG
Organism: Oscillospiraceae bacterium; assembly: GCA_015063785.1. Classification (GTDB taxonomy): domain Bacteria; phylum Bacillota; class Clostridia; order Oscillospirales; family CAG-382; genus UMGS1052. The sequence continues at coordinate 26,167 of SVTM01000031.1, read as the reverse complement.
TATCTTTGGTTCCGCAGTTTATTCTCATATCCACCGAAGTCGAAGGATACCGTGGCGGAAGCTATCAGGGCACCGATGAGGCATATGCTGCCGCAAAGGCAGGCGACACTTTTGTTGTCGACTATGTAAGAGTTTTTGACAAGATATAAGGAGATAAAAATGAACAAAAGCGTATTTATAACAGGTGCCGTTGTCAACACAGGCTTTGGCATCGCAAAAAAATTTGCCAAAGAAGGCTACACAGTATTCATCGGCAGCCGTGAGCTTGCGGGCGCGCAGGAAGCGGCAAGAAAGATCACCGAAGAATTTGGCGTTTATGCAAAGGGCTACAAGGCAGAGGCAACCTTTGATGAAGCCGAGGTAAAGGCAATATTCGATGATATCAGAGCGCAAGGTTATCTTCTCGACTGCCTTGTTTTGAATGCCGCAAATCTCGGTATCAGGCAGGAATTTCTCACGGTTGACATCAAGGATTTTATGGATGTCATCAATGTCAACATGGGCTGGAATTTCCTGCTCATCCGTCAGGCTGCGCAGCATATGATCGAAAAGAAGGGCGGCAACGTGGTTTTTGTAAACTCCAACACCGCTTATCGCGCAATCCCCGACAGAATTGCATATTGTGCATCAAAGGCAGGGGCTCTCGGTATGATGCGTGCCCTTGCCCTTGATCTCGGCAAATACAACATCCGTGTAAACGCCGTTCTTCCCGGCATGATCAAGACTGACAGATGGGAAAGCAACTACAACGACTGCAAAAACGCCCCGTCAAACTTCACCCCCATCGGCGATATTGCCGATTTTGAGGATATTGCAAACGCTGTATATTATTTCGGCGGAGACGGTGCAAAGAACACCACGGGAGCCGAGCTTCGTGTTGACGGCGGAAACACCATCCAGCTTTATCCCATTATTCCCGAAAAATAATAAAAAGAAACATAATATATTGACATCCGCTTCTTGTTGGGGTAAAATTTAAGAAAACCAACAAGGAGCGGATCTTTTTATGGCATTTGAAAATCTTAAAAGAAAGCTTGAAAAAGGCGAAAATATAACTCTCGGATATCTTGGCGGATCAATCACCCAGGGCGCAGGGGTTGAAGACAAAAGTCTTTGTTGGCGCTCTCTTACCACCGAATGGTTCAGAAAAAAATATCCCAAAAACGAATTTTGCGAAATAAATGCGGGCATTGGCGGTACGGGCACAGATCTTGGAATGTTCCGTGCAAAAAAAGACCTTCTTTCGGGAAAACCCGACGTGGTTTTTGTGGAATTTGCGGTAAACGACCACCGCGCAGGCTTCAAAATGGCGCAGTATTGCATGGAAAGCATAGTCAGACAGATACTTGAAGCCGACGAAAAGACCGACATCGTTTTTGTCATCACCATAGCGAAGTTTATGCAAGATGATTTTAAAGAGGGCAAAAAACTTGAAAGCTACGAAGCACATTATTCTGTGGCAGAGCATTACGGCATTGAATGTATCGATGTGGGAACGGAATTTATAAGCCGCATGGACAAGGGCGAGGGCGATTGGAAAACCTACACCACCGACTATACTCACCCCAACGAATACGGGTATAAGCTCTATTTTGAAAAAGTAACAAAAGAGATAGAACGATTGATGGAAAACGGCAAGAGCGTGGTGTTTGCAAAGCCCATGCACAAAGACAGCTTTGTGCACGCCGAAATGATAGATGCCTGCACCCTCAACGGAAACTTTGAAAAGACAAGCGAGAACCTTTGCGGACATTTTCCCACCACCGCAAAAGCCTACGGCAAGGGCGAATATCTTGAATACGAGGGCGATTTTGATTGCGTTGCGTTGTATTACAGAAACTGCAACACCTCGGGAGATATTGCGGTTTCCATCGACGGAAAAGATTATGGAAATATTCGGCTTTGGGATACCTACGCTCTGGAATTTGAAAGAGCGCATCACAGAATGATAGCCTTTGAGCTTGAGAGCGGACGCCACAACATCAGAATAACGTCGATCGGCGAAAAGGACGAGCGTGCACAGGCAGGAAATGCGTATATTGGTGCACTTCTTACCGCAAGGCGTTTTTGACAACAAGGATTGAAAGGAAAAATATTCCGTCGCAAAAATAATAAAGTGTGCTTAATATCTTTCCCGTCAAATAAAATTTGATCATATAACAAATTCGGAGCTGTAAAAACATTTTTACAGCTCCTTTTTTCAATTTTTATGAGAAGTTCTTTCTATAATTTCATCCTGCAGGTTTCCGTTGAGCAACACAAAGTAATCCGAAAAACCAGAGACTCGTACTCGCAGACTTCTGTGGTTTTCCGGGCATTTTTTGGCGTTTACAAGCTCTTCTTTGGAAACATATGTAAGCTGAAAATGTGTGCCGCCGTTTTTGAAATAGGTTTCGAGAAGAGAAACAAGCTTTTCGAAGTTGTCGTCGTTTTTCACAAGTGCTTCATCAAGCATAAGGTTTGTGACAGAGGGCCCTGTCAGCACTGCATCGGGATCGCATTTTGCCACAGCATTGAGAAGAGCACAAATGCCGCTTCGGTCTTTGCCGCCAGTTTGACCGATGCCGAAATTTGTCGGATCGCCGTCAAGGCGTCCGTCCGGGGTGGCTGAGGTGGCGTTTCCGAAAAATTTATTGTGCGCCCAATAACCGATAAGGTTGCCAAAAAGCCATTTTTTGCCAAGATAGTTGTCGGTGTTGTTCCATTTGTTTATCGAAGCCATAAATCTTCTTGCAATATTGTTAGAGCAATCGTCGTCATTTCCGAAGAAATTGCCTTTTTTCATAATAAGAGCACGAAGCTCTTCATATCCTTTCCAGTTGTTTTTCAAAGCATCAACAAGTTCACTCATTTTTACAAGTTTTTCATCAAAAACAAACTGTTTTGTTATAGCAAGAGAGTCGATGACGTTTGAGATACCGATGAGAATTCCCACGGCGATATATCTGTCAAGACCGCCTTGAGTACAGCTTTTTGCGTTTTCAATGCAGCCGTCAAGCAAAAAATTGCTGACAAGATTGCAGTCTCGCGATCGAATATTCTGAAAACCGTGGCTTATTTTTTCGGCTTGCCACAAATCCGAGAAAAGCTCTTTTTCGTAGATTGTATAAAATTCGTCAAAGGTTTTTGCATTTATGATGTCATCGCTTCTCTTGTGGAAGGTGTTTTCGACAGAGCGAAGAATGTTCATCGGATCAAAGCCAAAAACCATTCCGCCGGGAAGGGAAAGCTCGTTGCAACCGATCATGGTGTAACTTACTGCAAGCTCGTAAGGAATTCCTGCGTGTTCGACGAGTCCTTTTATTCGTGGTTCGTCATTTACAAAGGCTATTCTTTTGTTTTTGTCGTTTCTTTCGGCATCAAGCATATATCTGAATATCTTGTGAGGAGTTTTTTTAGTCCATCTCAGAGATATTTGGGGTATCCATGTGGGAAGTTCCATCAGAGAATCCACCACCAGCCTTGACAGTTCTGTGAAACCGTCTGTGCCATCCGGCAGATATCCGCCGACGCAAAAATGCGTTTCGCCCCCGCGATGAAAATTCCAGGCTGTTGGGGAAAATCGCGACTGAAACATCAAAAAGAGCTCTTGCAGGTATTCCTTTGCTTTTTCGTTGGTAAGTGTCCCGTTCTCAAGATCCTTTTTGTAATATGGATAGAGATATCTGTCGATAAGCCCGATGCTGTCGGGAAGATAGGCAAAGCAGAAATAGGTGCACAAAACCGCCTCATAAAAGTTTTGCGCAGGTTGCAGGGGTATTTTCAGAAGACTTTTTGAAAGGTTGAGAAGATTATTTCTGTACTCCTCGTTTTGGCATTTCTGCGCAACTTCAAGCGCTTTTTCCGAGCCGAGCCTTGCACGCTTTATTATGGAATGGCACAAATCTTTTTGGGTTTCGAGAAATTCTGTGGCTTTTTCGTCGCCCTCATGTGTTTTCATGGAGGAATCAATGTCCGAAAGAATACCCGAAACACCTCTTTTTATTATCTTTTCAAAATCCGCCACCGAATGTTGCCATTCAAAAATGAGCAGGTTGTCAACGGGATTGCAGAAGAAAGCAGGCTGCGCATCGCGGAAACTTTTATGTCCCAATCTGCCGAAAACATCCCCCTCTACGCTTCCGTCAAAACGGAAAAAACCTGTGAAACAGCATTCCTCGGGGATTTTGAAGGGTTGATTTTCTATGTATTCACAGACGCGCTTGCCCGACATTTTTACAGGAGAAAGAAAATGATCGCATCTGTCATAGTTTGTTGCCGCCGAGGGCACATACATTTCTCCCGAAAGCGTCATTTCCGTAAGCTTTTTTATTCTTTCGTTCATTGTCAACACCTCATCTTATGTGATATGCGCCGTCAAGGATGACGGTTTCGCCGCAAACCATTTTTGCCTTATCCGAAAGAAGATACTTCGCAAGCTCTGCAATTTCGTCAATGACGGCAAAGCGTCCGTAGGGAATACGGCTGTGCGACAGGCTGTCACCCTCGTGCCATCCGTTCATTTCGGTGGCAACAGGTCCCGGGGCAATGCCGTTTATGGTTATGCCGTGGGGAGCGAACATTTTTCCCCAGCCTTTTGTAAGCCCCGTGGCGCAGATCTTTGATGCGCCATATGCGCCGTAGGTCGGCTCTTCTCCCACAACAGATGTGACGTTGAGGATATTTCCCTTGATTTCGTTTTCAAGCATATAATTTACGGCATTCTGCATCATGAAAAACACGGAATACGCATTGGTTTTCATTACAGAGTCCCACTCTTCCGGAGTCGTTTTCAAAAGCTGTTCGGGGTTCCACTCGCTTCTTCTTGCAAAGATGCCCGCATTGTTTACAAGAATGTCAAGTCCGCCGAGAAGTTTTGTGCATTCACGAAATTTTTCCTTGCAGTTTTCGATGTCCGACACGTCCCATACAAAGGGTATTGCTCCGATTTCGGAGGCTGTGGATTCGACCGTGTCCTTATTTCTTCCGGTGATAACAACGGTACATCCGTTTTCAACAAGCATTTTTGCAATGGCATATCCTATTCCGCGTGTGCCGCCCGTGACGATTGCCTTTTTTTCAAAAAACATAAAACCACTCCTTTTTTGAAATTATATCTCAAAACAAACGGGCGTGTAAATGATTGAAAAGGTCAAATTTGTTTTAAAAGGACAAAAAATATTGAAAAAATGGAATTTAGATGTTATAATAGGAAAAAGGGGTTGATAAAATGAACGAAGATTCGTTTTCATTTCGTCTGTCGGATGATGTTATTTTTTACTCGGCATCGCTCAGAAAAGGAAGACCGTATATCTCAAAGTATCCGCGTGATCACGAGAGTATTTTTATTGTGACATCCGGAAGTCTTCTTTATGAGAGGCAAGGTGTGCGTCAGATTATTAGGCGCGGTCAGGTGGGATATGTATCCCGTGGGAGCATAGACAAAAGTTCGGCTTACGGAGCTGATGAAGTTTCTTATATATCGTCCAAATTCAATGTTTGCCAAAACGCAGATTTTGCAACTCTTCCGTTTGATGTTCTGTGTTCCAAGGGGGGCGCCGCCAACTATGAAAAACTTTTTGCACTCGCCCATACCACGTTCATTTCTAAACCAAAAGGGTACCTTACGGTTTGCAACGGGCTTTTGTTGCAGATAATAGGCTATCTTTACGCCGAAAAAACAGACAAAGGTGTGGCGCAGAGGATATCGCCTGCCATTGAATTGATCAATGAAAGATATTCTGATGCACAGCTTCGTGTGTCAGAGCTTGCAGATGCCTGCGGAATGAGCGTAAAAAATTTCAGACGAGTGTTTTTTGATAACAAAGGCATGAATCCTTATGAATACCTGCAAAAGTTTCGTGTGAATAAAGCAGAAACTCTTTTGCTTAACACTTCGGAATCGGTGACGGATATTGCTCTTTCCTGTGGTTTTTCGGATGTATACAGTTTTAGTCACAGCTTTCGTAAAAACTCAGGGGTTTCACCGATAAGTTTCAGAATATCGCAAATTTGATATTCATAAGAAGCAATGGAATGTTAAAAAAATATCAATCTGTGGCAGATAGCGGTTATTTGTTTTCAAGCACTTGAAAAAGCAAGAGTTTTTCAATAGAATATAGACAGAAGAATATTTTATTCAGGAGGCATAATTATGGAAAAAGTACGTTACGGCATAATTGGTTGTGGTAACATGGGCTCCTCGCATATCAGATATCTTTCCGAGGGCAAGGTCGAGGGAGCTGTTCTCGCGGCTATCTGTGACATCAAGCCCGAAAAAATGGACAACGTAGAAAAGATTATCGCAGAAAAGAACCCCGATCTCAAGGTTTCGCGCTATGAAGACTACAAGGAGCTTTTAAAATCCGGCGATGTGGATGCGGTGCTTATTGCAACACCTCACTATCTCCACCCCACCATCGGCATCGAAGCTTTTGAGGCGGGACTTCACGTTCTTTCCGAAAAGCCCATCGGTGTTTATACAAAGCAGGTTCTCGAGCTTTACGAAGCTGCAAAGAAGTCGGATAAGGTTTTCGGCATCATGTACAACCAGAGAACAAATCCCCTCTATCAGAAGGTACGCGAGATCGTACAGAGCGGCCAGCTCGGTGAGCTTAAGAGATGTGTATGGATCATCACAAACTGGTACAGAACTCAGGCATATTACAATTCCGGCGGATGGAGAGCAACCTGGAAGGGCGAGGGCGGAGGTGTTCTCACCAATCAGTGTCCCCACAATCTTGACCTTTGGCAGTGGATGTTCGGTATGCCCACAAAGGTTCGCGGATTCTGCTACAACGGCAAGTATCACGACATAGAGGTTGAGGACGACGTAACAGCATATGCGGAATATGCCAACGGCGCCACAGCAACCTTTATCACCACCACAGGTGAATTCCCCGGCACAAACAGACTTGAAATTTCCGGCGACCGCGGAAAGATTGTTGTTGAAAATGACAAGATCACATATACCAAGCTTCTCGAGTCTGAAAGAGAATATTGCTTTAAATCGACTGATGGCTTTGCGGGCCCCAAGTCCGAGAATGTTGACCTTGGAATCAGCCGCGACCCCAATAAGCTTTATGACCACGCAGGCATCACCCAGAACTTTACAAACGCCATTCTTCACGGCGAAGAGCTTCTTTCTCCCGGCCTTGAAGGTATCAACGGTCTTCAGATCTCCAACGCCATCTATCTTTCGTCCTGGCTTGACAAGACCATCGAGCTTCCCGTTGACCCCGAAGTGTACTTCGAAGAGCTTTCCAAGAGAATTGCCACATCAAACTTTGAAAAGGCAGAGGTTGTTGAAACTGTTGCCGACCTTTCGAGCACCTATAACTCCAACAAATAAAAGAGCATATGCAAAAACCGTCTTCCAAAATGGAAGACGGTTTTTTATGCGTTTTTGTAAAGTATCAAGTATTATCCAAGTTCAAATTTTTGTCTTGCGGCATTGTCAAGCATTCTCGCGATGATGGTTGCCGCCTCGCTTCTTTTTATGTTGGATTTGGGGTTAAAGACGCCGCTGTTGTCACAGCCGGTGAGAATACCCGCACGATAGAAAGTGAGGATCTTTTCGTTGTCCTTCACATCAGGAATTGCGCCGCCGTCAAGCTTGTTTATTTCCCCGTACTTTTCCTTTGGCATGGCATTGTAAAGAATATCCACAAAGTCTTCGCGGGAGATGGCGTTGTCGGCTTTGGCCGAAAGATCGACTTGTATAATTCCGATTTCAAGGGCATATGCCATATACGATGCGTTGTCCGAAGGATTTATGTTGCGGTCAAGCTGATATACAGCGCAGGCGAGCTTTACGGCATCGGCATAGGTGAGTTCTTTTTCGGGATCAAAAAGCTTACTGTCATTTTCCGCAACGAGTTTGTTGTTATACATAAAGGCCGCACCTTGATAAAACCAATCGGTCAGGCTTACGTCTGTGTAAGGCAGATCGTAGATGACAAGGAATTCGAGCTCGTTTTCTTTTGCAAACTTCTGCGAAAAGGTGTCTGAATATCCGCAGATGACAAGCATGGGACAACTGTCGAAAGCGTACTCGCCAACCGAGGAAAGAGACTTTGGAAGAACTGCTCTTTCAAGATTTTTAAGCTCGTAAAAAGCGTATGCTCCGATTGAGGTCAATCCTTCCTCGAAACAAGCGTATGAAAGACTGTTGCAGTTACGGAAGGCGTGATCGCCGATAGATTTAAGCGAAGCAGGCAGGCTTATGGATTCAAGAGAAGCGCATTCGTCAAAAGCAAGATCCTTAATGGATTCAACACCATGTCCAAAATCTATCTTCGTAAGAGTAAGACAGCCGAAAAACGCTCTTGTTTCAATCACTTTCACGCTGTCGGGGATTGATATTACAAAAAGATCCGAGCAGTTTTTGAAAGCATCCTCGCCGATAGAAGTGATACCGTCCGGGAGGTTTATATTCATAAGGTTTTTGCAACCGTTAAAGGCGTTGTTTCCGATAGAAAGAATGCCGTCTTCGACTTTGACGTTTATGATATCTTCTCTTTGCAGATGCCACGGAACATCGGTGTCGGTTTGCCAATCGGTCATATTTCCCTTGCCGCTTATTGTCAGCATGCCTTCAGAATCAAGAACCCACGAGGCGTCTTGTCCGCAAACGCCTGAGCCATCTGCAGATACCGAAAAAGTAAAGGCGGAGATCAAAATCATCACCGACAGGAAAAGGGAAATTCTTAAAGCTTTTTTCATAAATAAATACCTCCTTTGTTGTATTTATTTAATAATATCACGATTTTGTTACAAAATTGTTAATATATATATATATATATATATATATTTAAATTTTCGGAAATTTTCGGGATAGCTCTGCCTCAAATTTCACATTACAAAATCTTGTGCATCTCTGTTGACAAAAGTAATCAAATACTTTAGAATTAGAACAAAGCTATCCTTTTGGAGGAAAAACGATGATATACACAAAAAAGCTAAACGAAAAATACAATGTGGACGTTTTTGTTGCAGGCGGCGGTGCTGCAGGAGTTGCTGCGGCAGTTGCGGCGGCGCGTCAGGGAAAATCTGTTTTCCTCGCCGAGGCAACGGGTGCGCTCGGCGGACTCGGCACGTCTGGCATGGTGCCTGCCTTTGCACCATTTGACGACGGAGTGAATATTCTTGCCTCCGGCATCGGACTTGAGGTGCGCAAAAATGTTTCAAAGAATATCCCTCTCAACACCTATTGGACAAGCATTGATACCGAAGAACTCAAACGCGAATATGACAGAATAGCCACGGAGGCAGGAGTGGATTTTTCTTTTTTCACTACCGTCTGCGATGTTGTGACAAACGGTGACCACGTAGAATATGTGGTGTGCACCGCAAAATCCGGCATGTTTGCCGTAAAGGCAAAGATATATATTGACTGTACGGGTGATGGCGATCTTTGTGCCATGGGCGGCGGCGATTTTGAGATTGGCGAGAACAACGATGGCGAAGTTATGCCCGCAACTCTTTGCAGCCAGTGGACAAATATCGATTGGGACCGAGTACCTAAAATTTCTCCCAACGCCCACATCGAAAAAGCCTTTGCTGACGGAGTTTTGACGTACGAAGACAGACATCTGCCGGGATTTTTCAAAAGAGCGTCCGGGGTTGACGGTGGAAACATCGGGCATCTTTTCGGATTTGATCCCATCGACGAGCGTTCGCTGACGCAGGGAATGATCTGGGGCAGAAAATCCATGCTTGAATACGAAAGATATTTCAAGGAATATTTTACTGGCTATGAAAACATGGTGCTCGCCACCACCGCGGCAATCCCCGGCGTGCGCGAATCGCGCAGAGTTACTTGCGATTACACCCTTTGTGTCGATGATTTTATAAGTCGCGCTGTTTTTGAAGACGAGATAGGAAGATATTGCTATCCTGTGGATATACACGTCAAAAACACCGACAAAAAAGAATATGAAAGATTCCAGCAGGAATACCAAAAGGATCTGAAATACAAAAAAGGTGAGTCCTATGGAATTCCATACCGTTCGTTGGTTGTAAAATCCTTTTCCAATATGCTCGTTGCAGGCAGATGTATGGGTGTTGACCGCAAAATGCAGGCGTCGATACGAGTTATGCCCGGTTGTTTTATTGCGGGTCAGGCGGCAGGTGCGGCGGCGGCTCTTGCAAGCGCATCGGGTGAAACGAGAAGCGTGAAGTTTGGCGATCTTGCACGCGAGCTTAAAAAGCTCGGCGCATATCTGCCCAATTGCTGAAAACAAAAAGGAAACCTTTGACGGTTTCCTTTTTTGTTTGCTTCAATCTCTGTCGTATCTGATAAAATATCCTGCAGGATAACCGCATACAGGGCAATATTCGGGGGCATCAGACCCCTGCGCGATATATCCGCAGTTGGTGCAGAACCAGCTTGCGTTTTCGGGAGCGCCTGCATAAAGTGTGCCGTCGCGAAGCTCGGTTAGGATGTTTTTCAGGATATCCCTGTGGTTGTTTTCGATGGTGCCCACCATGCGGAATTTTTCGGCAATCTCGTCAAAGCCCTCTTCCTGCGCAACTCGGGCAAATTCGGCATACATAGATTCTGCTTCGTACCCTTCTTGTGCAATGGCTGTTTCAAGGTTTGACTCGGTATTTTTTATTTTTCCCAGAAGCTCATACCATATCTCGGCGTGCTCTTTTTCCTGATGCGAAAGATCCCACAGGCTGTCTCCGACAGTGGCATAGCCTTCTTCATATGCTGCGCCCGAAAAAAGCTCGTATTGTGTGTGCGCTTTTGCCTCGCCCGATGCCGCTGCCAAAAGATTTTTTTCGGTCTGAGTTCCCGAAAGGTCTGTATTCGTGTTATGTTGATGATTCATGATCGTATCTCCTTGTCTTAAAAAACAAACGCCGCAAGGCGTTCTGATGTCAGTATATGTCAAAACAGGCTTTTTGTTATTTTGCAACAATGATTGCAAAAAAGTGCACAGATATTGACTTTAAGTGTTTTGTGTGTTAGAATATCGAGGGTAACGCTTTGTCTATAAAAAGCGGTGCCATGAAAAGAGGGATTGTTTTGCAAGAAATAGAACAGATAATTAGCTCAAACAGTATTACGCAGTTACTTTTTTTGGTTTTTGTTACATGTTTTGCTTGTGTGAAGGTTACGATACAAGGCAGATGTTGTCGCAAATATATCCGCAACACCCAGGACAGCGTGCTTTACAACATGATGTTTTTTGCAAGTGTGGCACTTGCTATTTCGATCGTCTTGCCTTTGGCTGTTCCTGATTTCACAACTCTTTGGATGTCGGGGCTTTACAGCACGACCAACGCTTCTTTTCAGGTGCTTTACACGGTGGCATTGGCTTCGGGTCCTGTCTCGCTTACGGTGCTTATCGTTAATTTCAGCGTTCTGTTTCCCACAACATTAAGTATTCTTTTTCTTGGTGACAGATTTTTCTTCACGCAGATGATAGGTATAGTCTGCCTTGTTGTTTCTATGATACTCAGCTGTAACAGAACTGAGGGCGAGCAGAAAGCGAACAAAAAGTGGTTGATCGTTACGATCGTGTGTCTTCTTGTCAACGGTGTGGGAGGTTGTGTACAAAAGCTTTTCTACCAGACCGAAACGGCAAAGACGGTTGCAAATTCCGACAACACCTTTCTTGTTTTCACATATCTTTTTTCGGCGATTCTTGCCCTTGTGGTTTATCTTGTCGGCGCCCATACCGGAAAAAAGGAAAAGAGCACCTACTGGTTTTCCAAAAACGTTCTTTTCTATGCCTTGGCGGTCGGTGCTGTTATTGCCGTTTTCCAAAAAATGTTTATGATGGGCAACAAGCTTATCCCCGGATCGATCATGTTCCCGACCTATTACGGTCTGCAGTCTCTTGGCATGAGCCTTATCGGCATTGTACTTTTCAAGGATAAATTGACGGCAAGACAAAAAATCGGTGTTCTTTTCGGCATCGCATCTATTGCGCTTATGAACGTAAAGATTGGTTTTTCGGTTGCGCTGTAGTATTTTTGCTCGTATAACTTACATAAACAAAAAACAAAAGCGGCGAAAATACCGTACGTGGTATTTTCACCGCTTTTTTGTTGTCAGCCTTCAAAGATATCTTTGCAAAGCTTTTCGGTTATACCGTCAATTATCGAAAAATCGGTACAGGGAAAATATTCCGCTTCAATAAGATCGTGGAATTTAGACGCTTGATTCAGCGCATCATAGCTTTCGCGCAGAAGAGAAGTTCTGCTTTTTTCGAGAAAAGAATGACGCCGCGTGGAGGCTGCAAAAAATTCCTTGTCGGCAAAGCGTTCGCAGTTTATCACCTTGTCATATTGCGATGCATAACGGGTGAAGGCGCATTTTTGTTCTTTCAGAAAAATGCCGTCGATAACGTCGGGATCTTCGGGCGAAAATGATACTGTCATAGGTATCTGCCTTTTCTTTGCCTCGTCAAAAAGAATACCAAGCCATATTCCGCCAATACCGCGAAAATCGCGGACGAGATAAGTTTTTTGCGCCATCTGCGAAAAGCTTTCGAAATATACGTTTCCCTTGCCGCTCACGGCGCGCTGAAGTCTTATTTCGGGTAAGGTGCAAGGTTTTTCTGCTGCCTTTCCCGACTCCTTCAAAAGGGTTGAAAGGACGTTTTTCTGAATTTTTTCGGACAGTATGTGACCGAGAGTCGAAACGTTTTCGTCGTCGGCAACAAGTGACGCGGCACGCAGATATATATACGCCTTTTTGTATGCCTTGCTCTTTGCGGTGCCAAGATAGGTTATCGTCTCTTTGCGCTTTGACAGTGCCTTGGTGTCCCAACCTCTGCCGAGATCAACTGCTATCTCGCGCACGCCGGGGCAGGTGGGGGAGTAGGTGTGGGGAGACGTGCCGTCGATAACGGCGATCCTTTTTTCTCCGATTATAACCCCGTCGAGGGAGGTGGGACTTGACGAGCAATGTATGCGGTCGGTGGTGAATCCGTTTTTTTCGGATAACACCGCAATTTTCTTGAGAAGTGTACTTTTTCCGCTGCCGGGACCTCCGCCGAGAATATATAGAATGTCGATGTTTTCGGGCGAAAAAATTTTGTCAAAAAAGCTTATAAAACCTTTGCGCGTGTTTGCCGCTCCAAAAAAACGACGTACGTTTTCTGCCTTTTCTCCAAATACTTCGTCATATACTCTCGGACGTGTTGCCTCAAATTCGCTGTTCATAAAAAAACTCTGCCTTTCCGCCCGATCTTTTGGTGAAACGGACTGTGAAAAATGCTTTTGATACTGTTATGTTATGACAGAGTTTATTTTTTGCCAAAAAATAATGGAAAATACGATGAAAATAATTGTTTTGCGGCTTAAACAAGAACGCTCTGATTTACGATTTCGTTCGATTTATCGAAGTTTTTCGTAATGCATACGGCTGCCGGACCTTCAAAAGTCGGGAGGTCAAGTGCTCCTGATTTTACGGCGCATCCTCCGATAAAGCCCACAGTGCGAAAGAACAGTGTGCCATAGATTATGCTTTTTTGGATATTTTCTGTGTGCTTTGGCGCAATCATTGATATGGTTTCGCAGGACTTTTCGAAAAGATAATTGTAAAGCTCTTTCATGAGATCTATTTCCTTTTGTAAGACCGAAAAGATCTTTGTTTTTTCTTCTTCGGTTGCAACAAGAAAATCTGCGTTTCCAACTTTTTGTGGGTTGTACAATTTATGCTTAATTGATTCTTTGTAGTTGCCGTCAAAATAGCGGTTTTTCACCGGGAGCACGTCGAAATCAGCGGCAGTAACGTAGTAGTTGTCGTCAAATTTCGAGTATCCGGCAAAAGAACCGTTGGTAAATTCGTTTTGCGTATCTGTTTCTGAAACACCGTAGCTTATTCCAACAGCGCCGTCATAGAGGGACTTTTTTTCATAATCGGTGTTTTTGCTGTTTTCAAAAGCTTTGTTCCCCGTGAGCATTAGGGGGAAAAGCAGTCCCCAAAGAAATTGTTCATCCGAAATATTCTCGGAGCTTTTGCATATTTTTTTGATTTTGCTCAGCTGTGATTTTGTTCTTTTTATGATGTCAAAAATCATACTGCAGGTGGTGGAATAGCTTTCTTTTCGGAATTTTTCAGTGTAATCATCGGTGAAAACAACAAGATTTGTAAGATATTTGCCTTTTTGAACCTCGGTGATAAAATCGTATTTTTTAAGAATTAAAATCTCATCTTCGAGATATACTGTCCCGACTCCCAATTCTGTCGATAGCTCTCTTGCACTTATGGGAGCATAATAAGCTGAAAGCAGTATTTGACCTGGTAGTTTTCTTGAAAAAAGACTTCTGTATTCCTTGTTGTATGATCCTGAGAAGATGGTAATAAATTCAAAAGGTGCAGGACGAAAGCTCTTTTCTCCGAATTGTCTTTCCATACATATACCCTCCTTGAGTATTTTCCTTGTTTTGAAAAGGTAATATTTGACCATTTCGAGAGAAATGCCGTATTCATTTGATATTTGAGAGCAAGACAGACCGTCATAATAATATGCCACAGTGCACTCTCGGTACTCTTTTGAAAGAAGCGCAATTTCACGGCGAAGTACAGAAAACTCTTGCTCCAACACAATATTATCGGTAAAATCCTTGTTGTCGCTGATATTTTCGGGATACTCGTCAAACATTTGCTTTTTTCTTTTTTTCAGAAAGTTTTTGTATGTGTTCGATGCGATCTTCCAAACATATCCGTAAAAAGCATTGTCGTCTTTAATCCTGTCAGAACTTGCAAGGATAGCGGCAATAATATCGTTTGTCAGATCTTCTGCGTCGCTCTTATCTCTTAAACGGGAAAGGGAATAGGCAAATATTGTTTTCAGATTTTCTTCGACAAATTCTGTCGCTTTGTTTCTGTTTATAAGGCATCCTCCTTTCATGATCTTTTTTTGAAAGCTTTCATCCATATAGTAGCAAAAAAGCCCAAACGGTTAATAAAAAAAGAGCGGGATTTTTAAAAAAATCCCGCTCTGTATTTTTGTTTACTGTTTTTCTTTCTTCTCGGGAACAAGGAACATAAATACCAAAGAGCTGAGAAGAAGAAGGAAAGGATAGAAAAGATAGGGGATAACGTCGAATGCAGAAAGAGAGAAGCCTGCATCTGCAACCGCCGCAAGCGCCACAAGCATCTGCGCACCATAGGGGATTATGCCCTGGAAGATACACGAGAAGGTATCGAGAATGGACGCGGTCTTTCGGGGAGATATGCCATAAACCTTTGCCATTTCCGAGGCGATGGGGTTTGCCACGACGATGGCAACCGTGTTGTTGGCGGTGGCAATATCCATTGCACCAACAAGAAGTCCCACGCCCAGCTGTCCGCCGCGCTTGCCGCGGAACACCTTGCGGATGCCGAAAAGCAAAGCTTCAAATCCGCCGTTTTCACGGATCAAAGCACAGATGGCCGCCACAAGAACAGAAACGAGGATGGTTTCAAACATACCCGATGCACCGCCGCCCATATTGCCGAGAAGCGACATAAAGGTGGTGGTGCCGGTAAGAAGCATAATAAGGCTTCCCGCGAAGATGCCGATGAGAAGCACCACAAATACGTTTATACCGATGATGCCGCCCGCCAGAACGAGAAGATAGGGAATGGTCTGGATAAGATCATACTTCGGGATCTCAATGGCGCCAATTGCTTCACTGTGAGAACATATCAATACCAAAACTATGGTGAGAATAGCGGCAGGGACAACGATCATAAAGTTTGTGCGGAATTTATCCTTCATGGCACAGCCCTGACCGTTACACGCGGCAATGGTGGTATCGGAAATGAACGAAAGGTTGTCGCCAAACATGGCACCGCCCACAACCGTTCCCACGCAAAGGGGAAGCGAAAATCCCGATGCCGCAGAAACCGCAACAGCAATGGGAGTGATAAGGGTGATGGTACCAACAGAAGTACCCATGGCGGTGGATATGAAGCAGGCAATAAGGAACAGAACGCAAACGGCAAATTTCGGCGGTATTAACGAAAGCATAAAGTATGCCACGCTTTCAGCCGAGCTTCTGCCGACAACGCCTACAAAAACGCCTGCAAGCAGGAAGATAAGTATCATAGTCACGATGTTTTTGTCGCCGACACCTTTGCCCATGATCTCAAGCTTTTCGTCAAATTTAACTTTTCTGTTTTGCAGACAGGCCACAAGCAGCGCCGCCATAAAAGCAACGACGATGGGGATCTTGTAAAATCCCTGTTCTATCTTCAGAATGTATTCAAAGGTGATTCCAAGGCCAAGATAAAGGACCAGGAACACACCGATGGGGAGCAACCCCAAAGCATTTCCTTTTTTCATGGTTTTCCTCCAAAAATATGTATTGTCTATATTCTACCATGAAAAGCAGATATAATCAAGGGGTTTTATGACTTTTTAGCAATAAGAATGACGGCACATAACTGTGCCGTCATTTGAACTTGTTTATTTGATCCTGTGCAGTTTTCTGTATTCCGACGGAGAGACACCTTCGGAACACTTGAATTTTTTTGCAAAATAGCTGGCGTCGTTGAAGCCGCATGTAAAACAGATATCCACGATCTTCATATCCGACGAGGCAAGCAGTCTTTTTGCTTCGGTAAATCTGCAGGTGTTGCGGTATTCATAAATGCTGATGCCTGCCGTCTTTTTGAAAAGATGGCACAGGTAATAAACGCTGACGTTTTGCTTTTCGGCATAGTCTTTCACGTCGATCTCTGCCGATACGTTCGACTGCAGATATTCTGTCAGTCCCTTTACGAGCGGTTCTTCGCGATTTACGGCATTATCTGTTTTTGAAAGCAGGAAAACGAGCTTTTCGAGATGTTTTTTCACCTTTTCGCTGTCACCGAAATCCTTTTCGATGTCGCTGATAATGCTGTCGGTCTTTTTGGCATCGACCAGATGCATATTCTGACAGTTCAGAGGATAGTAGACAAAAACCGTTTTCAGTATCTTGTCAACGCTTTCATATTTGCTTGCCGTTTCAATGAGCTCCTTGGGGTCAATATCGGGGATCTCTTTGTAATAGTTCTTGGTGCCCGTATATTTTCCGAGCTTTGAAACGATTTTTTTCAGATACCCTTTTTCCGAAACAAGTTTTCCTGCAATGATATCCTGCTCGTTTATCTTTGCCATCAAGATCTCGCGGGCGCATTTCATGGTTTCTTCAAGCGAAGGCTTGTATCCGCCGCGCTCGCGGTCGTAAACGATATAAAGATATCCGTCCTCTCCCTCTGCCATATCCGGGTAGGAGACCTCGTCTCTTTCATCAAGCAATATCTTGTACGGCCAGGTCTTTCCGTCGTCCTCAGACAAAAAGGCGGTCATGTTGTTTCTTCCCGTAAAATTGTCGTGGTTGATAAGCAAAAGTCTGCCCGACGAAAGCCTTCTTATGTGGAAACGCGACGATGGGTTTTGTATGCAAAGGGTAGCATATGTCCAGGTGACGCCGCGGTCGTATGACAGAGAACGTGCAATTCCGCGCTTTGTGCGGATCAGCATGACGAGAACCCCGTCCTGCCTTTCATAGATCATGTGCTCATCAAAGCTTCTTGCATCAATGTTGCGGCATCCGCCGATAAGGGTAAAGGTCTTGCCGTTGTCCGAGCTTTTGTATACGTTTGCGCCGGTGTAGGCGTGACGCCCTGAAAGGTATTCGTCAATGTGTATGTCGGTGTAAGGCCTTTTTTGCTTTAAGGTGTCCTCAAAAGCCCAAAAGTTCCATACGGCTATGGGGAAAAGCCATTCTCCCGTCGAAAGCACGGTGGGTTTGTTCATCATCACGCTTTCGCCAATGTAAAATTCGTCGGAGAATGAGATTTTTTCGGCATCGGGGTCGTCGCAGATGGCGCCGTACACTCCGTATTCATGTCCTTTTGCCCAGGTAAACCACAGCCGTCCCATTGGGTCGATCCAAAGGGTGGGGTCGAAGCATCTGTGCAGCTCTCCTGCATATGCCACAGCTATCGGCTCCGACCAGCTTTCACCGTCGTCGTCGCTTTTGATGAGTATGCAGAAATTTCCGAGGGTTTCGGTGGCGGCACCCGAGTAAAATGTACAGAAAAGTCGTCCGCTGCGTGATCTTGCAACGCTTGGGACAAGCTGCCACACTCTGTTTTCGTCAGAAAAACGGGAAAGCTCTTTTTTGTCTGTAATAAGCAAAAATATCACCTCTTTTTTGGGGTATATCAATATTATAACAGATAAAACCCAAAAATCTATAATAATATTGCTAATATTGTAAAAGAGGATATTCAAATAAAAAAAGCACTTGCTTTTGCAAGCGCTTTTGTGATCAAAAAGTTTATAATCAAAATTTCCGGCTTTTTTTGTATTCATTCGGCGAAAGGTCTGTTTCGGATTTGAACACCCGTCTGAAATAACAATCGTCGTTAAATCCCGAAAGATTTGATATTTCGTGCATGGGGTACATATCAGACATAATAAGCTCTTTTGCATGGGAGATTTTCAGCCCGTTTATATATTTGAGGGGAGAGGTGCCGTATATTTCTTTGAAAAGCACACGAAAATACGTGCTGCTCATGCCCGACATCTGTGCCAGTGTTTCTATTGATATTTCATCGACAAGATAGTTTTCGTGGATATATTCAACGGCATTTTGCAGTTTTTCTTTTTTGCCGTCAGGAACGTATGCAGACAGGCTTTCAGAGCACATGAGCGACAGAATGTCATAAAATATCGAGCGGCATTTCAGCCGTCTGTCGATCTTTTTTGAGTTCCATACCCTTTGCGCCAAGGAAAAAAGGCTTTCTGCTTTGGCGTGGTTTTTTATCGGTAAAACAAAGGGTTTTTCGTTGACGTTTTCTGCCAGATCAAAGTTTATGGCGTAGCATCCTTTTTTTGCACCTTCGGGATTTACACGGTATGATGACCCTTTGGGGATATACAAAACAGAGTGTTCGCCCACCGTGTATTCGCCGAATTTGTCAAAGGTGAAAATGCTGGTGCCCGAAAGATAAAAAACCAGTCCGTGAAAAGGTCGGTTGGTATGCACCGGCTTGCCTGTACCGGGGGCGACAAAGCAGGTGTTGTTGATAAAAGTCAGGGTATATTCTTTTTCGGCAAAAAAATTCACAGTATATCCCTCTTTTCAAAACTTCTTTTCGGAAAAAATCAGCAGTTTTCTGCCTGTTTTATAAAATCGTCCTGTTCGGCCTTTGAAAGGTTTACAAAATAAGCGTTCCAACCGCATACGCGCACCTGAAGCGTCGAGTATTTTTCGGGAAGTTTTTGGGCTTCTCTTAAGATCGAGGGGTCAAAAACGTTTCCGTGCAGGGCAAAGCCGCCTTTTTCAAAATAGCTTTTCAATAGCGAATACATTCCGCAAAGTCCGTCATCTCCCGAAACCGCCGACGGGTGAAGCACCACGTCAAGCACCGATCCGTTGGGAAAACTTGAGAGCTCCATCTGTGCCACAGAATTGATGAGCGAGGTGATGCCGTTTTTGTCCTTGCCGACCGCCGCACAAAGATTTTTGCTGAAAGGATCGCCCGCGCATCTTCCGTCGGGGGTAGCAGCGGTTTTCGCGCCCGATTTATAGCAACGGTCGATCGAGAAAAATCCCGGCTTGAAAATTCCGCCTCTGCCGTTTTCGCGGCCGAGGGTGTAGGACGAAACGAATTCTGCCATTTCTTTTGCCATGCTATCAGCGACAGGGTTTCCGTTTCCGTATTTTTCCTTAAGGTTCGAGCAGATAAGTCTCAGTTTTTCGCCCCCCTGCCAGTTGTTTTTCATAAGGGTGCAAAGCTCGTCAAAGCTTATTCTTTTTTCATCAAAAACGACTTTTTTGACGGCACAAAGGGCGTCTGTCAGAGTGGCGATGCCCATGATCTGAAAACCGCTGTTGTTGTATTTCGCCGAGTCCTTTTCGTAAAGGTCAATGCCGTCGGCAACGCTTTTGTCGTACATGGCGGAAAGAAGCGGATCGGCGTAGATTCTCGGATAGTTGCGTTCCATAAGGCTCACAAACGACATCAGCTTGTCGCAAATGCAAGTTATCTGTGTCATAACGGCTTTTTTGAAATCCTCAAAACTGCTAATTTCACCGGTGTCAACACCCAGCTTTTCGCCGCTTGCCATATCGCGCCCTCCGTTCATGGCAAGTTCGACCGCTTTGACAAGGTTCACCGTACCCACACCGGTACATGGCATTTCGGTTGCCCACGCCGCAGGCTCGTAACAGCCGATGAGAATATAGTCGAGAGCTTCTTTTTCGGGAATACCTGCCTTTTTCAAAGATTCCACAGCAACGTCGTCATTCACAAAAACAAAGCTGCTGTTGCCGCCGCGAATACAGGAAAGAACGAGTTTCACGAAGCTTTCGGGAGTTTTTTCGGAGACGCGCACGTGTATTTTGGGACTGTGGATATTAAGCGAATTGTATACTTCTACGATCAGATACGAAAGCTCGTTTGTCACTTCGTTTTTGTCGCTGTCAAGTCCGCCGATCATCATGGGAAGATCGTAGGGCACTTTCATCGCCCACAGCTTTGTCAGAAAATAGCAATAAAGCTCTTTTATCTGCTCTTTTGTAAATCTTCCTCTTTCTATATCGTTTTTGTAGTAATCATAAAGAAGCACGTCCATTCTTCCAAGCGTTCTGATGCGCGAGCCTGCGATCTGATCGTGCACTGCAAAATAGATCACAAGAAGTGCCAAAGCCTCGTAGGTGTTGCAAGGAGGATTTTCCGAGATGTTTTCAAGGCACTGTGCCGCATCCGCATCGATGGAAGCTGCTGCCTTTGCATATCTTTTGACGTAGGTGATGACGGCGAGAAGTGCGGTTTCGCAGGCGTCGTAAAAATCTTTTTGCTTTTCCGAAAGCTCTGCTTTTTTGTCTTTTTCGTTTCGTACTCTTTCAAGAAGCCCCCCGAATCCCAGCTCGAAAAGAGCTTTTGTGTTCGGCGAGTTGTGGCCAAAGTCCACGTTTGCAGTAAACGAGCCGTATTTTTGTCCGAGATCCCTTTCTTCGAAGGCGTCGGAAAACTCGTCTCTCAGGGAATATTCGCCGGAGATCCAGTTGAGGTGGGCAAAAATTTTCAAAGAGTCGAGCTTGTCGTGGAAAATGCCGTTTTCATCCACCGAAATGCGGCCTTCCTCCAGCATAATTTTCAAAGCCTGGGCTCTTGCCTTGGGCATGGACGAATATCTGTATTCTTCAAAGTGTTTTTCGACTTTTGCAAGCAATTCATCCCTCGGAAGACCCGTGTCGCTCCATTTTACGTTTTCGTATTCCTTTTCAAGTTTTTCTTTTTTGTCCCAAAAAGTACCGAAGATCATTTTTCTGCCTCCAAAAAAATATTCTGTCTTCACTATATATTGAAGACAGAATATTTTCAAGAGATATTTTGTAAAAACAGGACGTTTCGAAACAATTTTATTTGATTTTATATTCAAATATCACGCAACTGCGCTTTTGGGGGAGAGATATTTCAAAGTTTCCGCCACACTCAAAGGTCTCGCCTGTGTCAAAATTTTCGACCGAATAGAGTCTGCCTTTTTCGATGCCGCAAAGATTTATCGTCATTTTGTCAAAGGGAGATTCGCTTCTGCGGAAGGCGAGTACAACACCGCTTTGCTCTTTTTCATCATGATATTGGAACACTGCCCAAGAGGAGGGATCGTATATTCTGGATGCGTGGCTGTAAAAGTTTTCGGAAAAGTATTTTCTTATCCTGCGGTACTCGTTGTGGATCTTTTTTGCCCAAACAAGATCATCTTCATCCATGGTCTGAAAGACCGTGTTGTAAAAAGCACCTCCCCAGCTGGAGGAATACGAGCTTCTGACATCATAATCGTCAGATTTCACTTTCGAGGTGCTTCCGTTGTAGGGCAGATATGTCGAAATGTTGTTGTGTGCTTGCAAAACATCGCCGTTTGCATTGAATTCGCATTGATAGTCGCTTCTGAAAAAGGGAATGGAACGGGAGATGGTTTCAATATCCACCCTGCGTCCTCCCGACGAGCAGTTGTCAATGAGAAGTCCGGGATTTTCGTTCAAAATATGATCCCACACCTCGTACATTCCCGTTATGTGGTATATTTCTGTGATACCTACACGGTCTTTTTCGTCGGCGGCATCAAAATATTCTCTTATCGAACAGTTGAAATCCTGGCGGTAAACACTGAGATCCAGCTTTTTTATGTAATCGCAAAGCAAGTCTTTCACGTACTGTTTTGCATCTTCGTTTCCGTAATAGAGGATCTTGCTTGCGTGTGGATCGTTCTCTGTGCCGGGAAGCGACAGGAACCATTCGGGATGTTCTGTGGCTTTTTGGGTGTTTGCCACGACCCTTTCGGGTTCGAACCACAGCATAAGATTGCTGTGGTTTTTTGCGGCAGTGTCGCGCACGTCGTAAAGAGAATTGGGATGAACTCTGGTATTCACAAACCAGTTGCCCGTGTGTCTGGACCAATCTCCGCTGAAGGCCTCGATACAGTCTGTGCAGTTGCCGTACCAGCCTGCGTCGATCCAGATATCCTCAAAAGAGATGCCGTGTTCTCTAAGCCTTTCAAGCCTTTTTTTCATTTCCTCGCTCGGAAGACCGCCCCAAAGCTCAAAGGCAAAAATTCCGTCGCGCACAGCCGGGGTGCACGCCTTGTGGGAATAGTGCTCTTTTATCAGCTTGCGGAATTTGTTCGACGAATCTTCGGTTTCGCCATAGGTCATGATAAGCACCGACGCGGTGCGGAGTTTTTCGCCGTCCTTAAGGTAAAATCCTGTTTTTGCAAGACCGCATTTTACGCTGACGTGGTCGTTTTTGTTTTCAATTTCAGCCTTCCACGAGCCGGTCCACCCCACCGCCACCATGGCGCCGTCGATGCCCTTCACATCAAAGAAGGGCATGGTTCCGTCGCTCGATCTGCCGCTGGTGTTGCGGTATTCGCGGCGGCATACCAAATAATTATCGGAAAAACCATATTCGGTTGCCGATACCGGATCATTTTCGGCGTAATGAAAGCCGTCTACCATACCGTTCATCGAAACCACCTTCAGGTTTCCTTCGATTGGCTTGTAGCCGACACGGGGAAATGGAGTGTGCTTTATCTGCAGTTCAACGTCACAATCGCAGATATCCGAAATGACCTTGCTGTTTTTTCCGCTTTTATTTTCAAAATATAAAACCCATCCGAAAGCGTCGTGTTTTTGATATTCCGAGATCTTTGCGGTGACGGTAACACCGTTTTCGACGGTATACATTCTTCCGTCGGGCGACTCGATGAAGGGGTGATCTTTTGAGCGGAACAAAACCCCGTCATATTTGAAGCTGAATGCTATATCAGATCTTGTCATGTTTTTCCTCCTGATATTGTATCTAAGGCAAAAGACAGATGGCAATAAGGCAGGCGATACCGCCGCAAACACCGATCAGCTGTTTTTTTGTAAGTGTTTCTTTGAATAGAAGCACCGAAATAAGAGTGCTTATGATGATCGAGCTGCCGTTGACCAACGGAAAAAACAACTGTGACGGCAGCATACCCGAAAGAAGCAGGTTCAGATAGTTCATGGCAAAAACGAAAACGCCGCAGGCGACAGAAAATATCTTGTATTTGTTTTCGATTTTAGTTGTTTTCACGCCTTTGCCAAGCATGAAAAAGCTGTATATCATCGAAAAAACAAATGCCATCAGAAGAAAACCACCGGTTTCTTCTTTGTATTGCGAGGCCTGGTGTATTTTTTGCATCACACCAATGAATCCTTGGCAGAAAAAGGCGAGCAGGCTGAATAAAAACCAACTTTTGTCAAAGGCCGAGCCTTTTCCTGTTCCCAATGAAAGATAGATGAAGAAAAGCAGAACGATAACTCCGCAAAGCTTTGGAAGGCTGAAACCTTCGCCGAAAAATATGCCCGACAGGGTGGGGATTATCATTGAAGAGGTGGTGATGAGAAGGGTTATGTTCATAGGTCCCTTTGATAGGGCTTTCATACGGTTGGTATAGCTGTTTGCCGTCAGAAAACCAAAGATAAAACCCGTGATGACGGTGAAAATTGAGATGCTTTGTTGTATCAGGGTTAGAATGCCGAAAAGAAGAATACATACCACATATGTGAAACAGTTAAAATATGTGATTTCCTTGCTGGTTCGGGGTGCACTTTTGCTGAAACTGTTGAAGAAACAATTTTGAAGCACCATGGATGCAGCGGAAACGATAAGAAAAACGACTGTCATTTTTTGTCCTTTCAATCAAACAGATGAATGTTGCTTTGTAATACAAGACGGATGTCCGAAAAAAAGGTTTTCGGTACAGTTTCTCCCTTGATGATATAAAGGATAAGCGCACGAAATGCGTTTTTCATCTGCCCTGTGACATCCTGAGAAATGGTGGCAGTCACAATGCTTTTTTTTAGATATTCTCGTATGGCAGAGTGTGTGTCAAAGGCGACGACAAAGGGAGAAAGATCGCTTTTTTCAAGATATTCACAAAGGGGAGCCGAAATACCGCTGGTAATGTATATACCATCAATCTTTTCACCGTGGCGGTCAAAAATATCCGCAACACTGTTTTTTAAAAACTCTTCGCTGTCGCGCATATCAAAGCTTTCGACAAGGCAAAGCTTGTGTTTTTCGCAGGCGCTTGCAAAGGCTTCTGCTGCGCTTTTGTGCAGGGCGCTGTTCAGATCGCCGGTCAGAAGAAGTATGTTTTTTTGTTCGGATCTTTTAAGACAGCACGAAAGAAATTCTGCTGCCATTTCAGCTGCCGTCTTTTCGTCGTGCTTTGACGAGAAAAGACAGGGAAGATTCTCGTTTGCCGCCTGCACTTGGACGAGATTTTTGTTTTTTTCGTAAAATGCGTTGAGTGCAGGAGCATATTTTTCTGCGCTTAGCCCCGAAACGATAAGACCGTCGCGGTCGGCGTATGCAAGAATAGTTTGCTGTGTTTCTTCGAATTGTTCCGTATGGGGGTCGATGATTTTTATATCGTATTCGATTTTGTAATCTCGAAGCTCGTTGTAGGCGCTCTTTATTGCCGCCACCATTTTTTCGCAGTTGACGTGAGAGCGTGTGCGGATGATGACGCCGATGCGGATGCTTTTCATCGAAAGACGGGAAGCAAAAGAGTTTGGCACAAATCCGTGCTTTTTTGCCGCTTCCAAAACCTGGTTTCTTTTGTCGGCGCGAACCTTTCCGTTGGGGCTGAGAGCGCGGCTGACCATAGACGGGGTCATGTTTAACTCTCGGGCAAGCTCGTAGATGGTTATTTTTTCCAGAAGTAGCCCTCCTTTCAAAAGTGCAACCGATTGCACTTTTGCATTATACCACAAACTCCGCATTTTGTCAAGCAAAAACAAAAGTGCCGGCGAATAAAATCAAAAAATATTTTTTTGCAGTTGACTTTGATGCCGATTTGTGATATGATATTATAGTTGAAAAATGCAGGCGTGGCGGAATGGCAGACGCGCCGGTCTTAGGAACCGGTGTCAGCGACGTGCAGGTTCAAGTCCTGTCGCCTGCACCATAAAATAACCTCAACTTTGATAAAAAGTTGGGGTTATTGTTTTTTGACTTAAAATAAGGCTTTTCAGCAATTCCACATAATAAACGAACCGCTTCGGAAATATTCCGAAGCGATTTTTTATGTTTTTAATGCTTTTTTGAAAAGCAATAGGGTTCAGATGGCTTAAATGGGGTTCACATGTCGCATAAAGGGTTCAGATGAGTTTCATGCTAAATCCTATCACTATATGGCAGAGATTTCATATACCCATCCATCCAATCCCAATCCGGAATGTATCCATCATCCGAGAACTCGTGCGTTTCATCATAAACAATGCCGTTTGCATCACGCTTGGTAGGAAGTTTGATGGTAAAGTCTTTTCTAAAATGAGCATTTAACTCACGCCCAAACGCTTGATACTTGATTTTGCACTCGTTTCTAATAAGTGTTGCAATGAACAGTTTGGTATGATTAGACAAAGGCGTTTTTTCTTGTAAGACAGCCACATTCTGTGCCGTATAAAATGGCTTCTTTTGTAAAAAACAAGAGCCTAAAAAGCTACCACCTAACGCCAAAGACATTGCCCCTGCCGGGAATGCTTTTTCGCCCTCTATTTCGTCAACAAAGCCAACTACGCCGTTTCCGTTGCTGTCACGAGAAACATAATTGTATTTAGGATTATCGTTAGTTGTCAACACAGCATCAATGCCATTGCCCATTCCTGCATGAAAAAGTTTATGCAAATAGAATTCTTT
>SVTM01000001.1 GCA_015063785.1 Oscillospiraceae bacterium | reverse complement strand
AGGGTCCACCCGTTCCCATTCCGAACACGGAAGTTAAGCTCAACTGTGCCGAAAATACTTGGCTGGCGACGGCCCGGAAAGATAGGTCGATGCTGACACAGGTGCTCTCGTCATTGTGACGAGAGTGCTTTTATTATAGTACATACCACGAGTATGTACAGTGAAGTTAGCGCTTTTAACGTTGAGGGTCCACCCGTTCCCATTCCGAACACGGAAGTTAAGCTCAACCGTGCCGAAAATACTTGGCTGGCGACGGCCCGGAAAAATAGGTCAGTGCTAACACAAAACCGATGGTTAATTACCATCGGTTTTTGTTTTTTTCAGACATTGAAGTCATTGGCGACAAAAACGCAATCAAGGAACACCGGGAAACGCTGACCGCTATTCGTCGAAAGCACGCTGAAATTGCCGCTGCCATAGGCACAAGAGTTGACGAGGACATAATGCGAATTTATAAGGGCGTAAAATCTGCTGTTTCTTCAACAAAGGGGGTGAAAAACGGCGGGGATGGTGGTATAATAAAAGAAAATGATATTCATATTTGTTTAATATATGGCAAAGTATATGATTGTATCGGAGAAGAAGAGGGAGAGTACAGGATTATTGATGAAGAAGGTTATGACGATGACGAAGAAATCCAAGGATATTTATATCCGAAAGAATTATTTGTGGTTATAGATGATGTCATTTAACCAATATCTCACATTCCAACTTATCAAAGAAATATTTTTTCTCGGTCGTGGTAAAATAAGAAAAAACAAACAAAAGGGCGCGAGGGCACGAAAAAAATACGATGCGTCGAATGCGGTAACACCATTACAATAGAAAACGAGCCGTTAGCAGGCTTGGGAGAAATATCAATCTTGTGCCATTACCAAAAACCCGACGGCACAAAATGCCGCAAAATAAACACAATCAAGATAAATAGCACCATTAACCGTATTTAACGGTACCGAGTGTCGAAACAGATAATTCTGTCTTCGGCTTTTTTTATTTAAAAACCAATGCTGACTTAAGTTGTGTCTGCATTGGTTTTTGCTTATACTTTTAGTATTTCAAATTTTACTTCATCGTTTTCAATGTCGATAACACCGTAAGTGTTTCCGTTGACAGATGGCGCACCGATTGTTCCCGGATTAAAAAGATATACAGATCCTCTTTTCTCCAACACCGCTGTGTGAGTGTGACCGAATAAGACAACATCACATTTTTCTGCAACAGCCTTTTGAGCAAGTACATCATATGTTTGTTTCACAGAATATTTGTGTCCATGACATATGAAGAATTGTTTTCCATATAGATTAACTATTTTTTCTTCCGGATATTCATGTCTTGCGTAATAGCTGTCACAATTGCCCATAACTGAAATCAGCGGTGTTATGCCGATAATGGGATCGAGATAGCGAGTATCGGTGCAGTGATCACCAAGATGGATAATGTGGTTGTATGAACCTTCTTGTTTTTTCAGAACATCTATCATATTCAAAGTGTTACCGTGGGAATCAGAAAAGACTAATAGTTTCATTTTTCAAACTCCTTTTGAATTTTTTTATCTATATTGCATATATTGAAGTATAAAGATTAAAACTTGTTTGAGGTATAGCTATATGTTAAGCAGTGATGATATAAAAAAAGCATTGGAACTTTCCGATATGGAATTAAATGATAAGATTACTGCTGTTATGAAAGCGGTGGGAAAGGACGTATCAGGCGGAATACCTGCAGATAGTATTGAAAGAATAAGAAGAACTATTTCAAAAATGTCTGAAAATGATATTAAAAGCATTATATCGAACGTTCCGGAAGAAAAGATGCGACAGATTAAAAGTATCGTTAAAAACGATACTTGATATCGGAGGTGTGTTATGGACGAACAGTTAAGTGAAAAATTAAAAAGCCTTCTTTCCGATCCTGACAGTCTTAAAAGTATTATGTCGATAGCAGCTGCTTTTGGCGGTGCAAAAACCGTAAGTTCAGAGGGGGCGCAAGAAGCTGCGGTTGCAGGTGCTTCCGAAGAGGAAGTGCAACAAAAACAAACGAGTGATGAAAAGTTTTCTGCCGGATCCGCAGAGCCTTCAATAAACTCCCTGCAATCGATTCCGACTTTTAGTCAAAAAGGACGAACCGGGGATGACAGAGTTAATCTTCTATTATCAATAAAACCTTTTCTAAGCGAGCGTAAGCGTCAAAGGGTGGACAGTATCGTCAAGGCTTTGGGGGCTGCAAAACTTATCAGCACATATAAAGATCTTGATTTTCTGACAAAATTCGGTATGTGATCAGAGGAGAAAAATATGTATTCAAGAAGTTTCAGACCTTCACAGAAACGAACAGAGGGTGATATACCTGTTCAATATTTTGGCGACAGTTTTTCGCCAAACGTTTTTAGTAGCATGTATTCATCGGACATTGAATCAAAACCAGATCAACAAAACACCGGTTATGAAAAAGGTGAGGAAAAAAGCAACGAACCTGTGCTTGATAATAAAACAAATGCGCCGACAAAGGCGGCGCGGAGTTTTGATATTGAAGATCTTTTGCTGATTGGGATGGTGTTGCTTTTTACAACAGACATCAACAACAAAGAGGATCTGATAGTACCTATTGTGCTTGCGGCAATCCTGCTTTTTTAACAATCAACTGTTTTCGAGTTCATAAAGGGTGATTGTATTAAGTGCGTATACGAGGGAATAGTTTTCGTAACATTCAGCTTTGATTACAATGCCGAAATCAAGACTGATATAATATCTCTGTTCCTGTGAGTAGCCATCTTTTTCAAGCTCGAATTCGGCGTATATCATTTTTCCATATTCACTGTCGTGCATGGAATATCTGAAGTCTGCACCGCTGTCGTTAATGAAAGTTGAAATATCAGGAACACCGGCTTCGATGAACGCTGAGGTTGTTTTGGCACTAAATTCGGCGACAGACATTTGCTGTCTGTCATGCGTTTGAACAGATACAATGTCATCCTGTAATACAATGGTTTTTTCCAGTTTGGATTCGGGACTGTTCGAGTAATTTTCGATCATGTAAGTACCATTGTTATACTTCAAAATTCCATTTGTGGTACGTTCTTTTTCGGAAGAAATGATGGTACTATTGAAGTACCAGTAATATATGTCAGGCGTTTCGAGGGAGCTGAGCAGTTCTTTCACCGTTTCGTGGGAAACTGCTGGATATACGTGCAAATCTTTATTCTTCTCAGATTCAAGACTTTCGTATATTTTTTCGTTATTTCCCGGAAGCTGAACTTTTCCGGGAAGTTCGGGGAGATCGTTTTTGCCTTTGCTGTTAGAATCAATTCCGGCAAAGTATATACTTGTTGCGACAATGCCAAAGAGGACGGCGAAACCGAGAATTAAGATAAATATCAATGATCTCTTTTTCATGTCGTCCTCCTTTGATAAGTTATTCTTTGTTGGATTGGGATTCGTTTGTCTGTGCTTCGGCAACGTCAGATCGTGTGATGGCCGCTACCTCATCAGTTCCTTTTTGTTTTTCGGGGATAAGATGCGAAAGCCCCAGACCTGTTTCCTGTCTTGTGGTGTCGCTTTTTGTGATAAATCGCCAGTTGATGAAAAGAATGATGGCTGCACAGACAATAACGACTATTCCACCAATGGGACGATTTATTGCCCACAGTACCGATGCAATACCGAATATGGCGCTGATTGCATAAAGGATTGTTACAGACTGCCTCTGATTAAAGCCCATATCTATAAGCTTGTGGTGTATATGTCCTCGGTCGGCAGAAAACGGGCTTTTGCCCTGCAGTATTCTACGGACGAAAGCAAACGTGGTGTCGAAAAGGGGTACCGCAAAAGCGATGAATGGTACCCAGTATGCAATAATAGCATCAGTTTTGAAAACGCCGATAACCGATATGGTTGACAGCGTAAAACCAAGGAACATTGATCCCGTGTCACCCATAAAGATTTTTGCAGGGTTAAAATTGTAGGGGAGAAATCCAAGACACGATCCTGCAAAAATAGCTGTGAGAAGGATAGCAATAGGCGGAACATCGGGCATGAAGAAGGATGAAACGAGGATCGACAATGCTGAAATTGTGGAAACTCCGCAAGAAAGACCGTCTAGGCCGTCGATAAGATTTACAGCGTTGGTTACGGCAACTATCCATATGACAGTGATCGGAATGGAAAAGTTTCCGAGAGCGAAAAGCTCTCCACTACTGTTGAAAATGCCGACGTTATCTATGGTGATGCCGCACAAAGCGACTATCAACGCGGCTATTATCTGAAGAAACAACTTCAAAAACGGGTTAAGGCTGAATCTGTCATCAAGAATACCGGTTGCAACGATAACAGTTGCTCCGAAAAGAAGACCGAGTATCTCGCGGTAATTCTCTTTAAGGTCGCAGAAGGCAAGAACAGTTACAATAAAAGCAGTGAAAATTGCAACGCCGCCGAGAAGGGGCATTGCGACGCGGTGCATTCTTCGCGAATCCTTTGGAACGTCAACGGCTCCTATTTTGAAAGCAAGCACTCGTGCTATTGGCGTCATGGTGAATGCAATACATGCCGCGCAGATCAACGCAATAATTACGTATAAAAACTGCTGGGGCGAATCGTAGTTATTCAATTTTGGTACCTCGCATTTCTGTCACTGAGGCTTGGCATAAAAACCAACCTTGCGGTATACTTTTGAAAGAGTCTTTCTTGCAAGATATGCGGCTCTGTCTGCGCCTTCCTTCATGATGCCTTCAAGATATGCCTTGTCGGCAGAAAGACGCGCAAATTCATCACGGACGGGCTGCAGCTTGTCTGCACAGGTCTCGCCAACAGCAAGCTTGAAATCGCCGTATCCTTTTCCTTCAAATTCTTTTTCAATATCGTCATAGGATTTGCCCGTAAATGCGGAATAAATGTTCATAAGGTTGCAGATGCCGTCTTTTCCTTCTTCAAATTTTACTTCGGATCCTGAATCTGTTACTGCGCGCTTAACCTTCTTTATGGTTTCGTCGCGTGTTTCTATAATCTGAATATAAGAGTTGGGATTAGGGTCAGACTTACTCATCTTTTTGGTGGGATCGGTAAGAGACGTGATCTTCATACCTGTTTTTGAAATATAGGGTTCGGGGATCACAAAGGTGTCGCCATAGACTCCATTGAATCTTTCTGCAATGTCACGAGCAATCTCTATGTGCTGCTTCTGGTCAATACCAACAGGCACAACATCAGTTTGATATAGCAGAATGTCCGCAGCCATAAGAACTGGGTAGGTAAAAAGACCTGCGTTTATATTGTCAGCATGCTTTTGAGATTTGTCCTTGAACTGTGTCATACGCGAAAGCTCACCGAACATGGTGTTGCAACTGAGTACCCATGAAAGTTCTGCGTGGGCAGGGACGTGGCTCTGAACGAACATTGTGCTTTTTTGGGGATCAATTCCGCAGGCTATGTAAAGGGCAAGACCTTCAAGTGTTCTGCGTCTGAGATCGGCGGGAGTCTGTCTCACAGTGATGGCGTGCATATCAACGACGCAGTAAATGCATTCGTAGTCGTCCTGAAGTGTTACCCAGTTTTTGATCGCGCCGAGATAGTTGCCGATGGTGAGTACGCCGCTGGGCTGTACACCCGAAAAGATCCTTTTTCTTTTGATTTCTGTATTTGTTTCCATGATTGATGAAAAAACCTTCCATTTCATTATTTTTCATTATATTGTATCACAAAACACCTACCAATATCAAGAGAAATACGAAAAAATAATAATATTTTATCAAGATAAATTTCTGTTTTTTACATTTTGGCAAAAAAATTGTACATCTGACAAACAAATGCGACAATTCTATTGACAAACAGTCGAATTTTATGTATAATGATTTATTATTCAATGTTCCAACGGAGGAAAATACACATGAGCAAAAAATATAAAGTAGGTATAATCGGCGCAACCGGCATGGTCGGACAGAGATTTATTACTCTTCTCAACGAACATCCTTGGTTTGAGATTTCTGTTCTTGCGGCCAGCGCAAGATCGGCAGGTAAGACATATAAAGAAGCTGTAGGCACCAGATGGAAGATGCAAACAGAACTTCCCGCAAACGTTGCCGAAATGCTCGTTTACGATGCTGCAGACGTTGAAAAGGTTTCGTCCATGTGCGACTTTACATTCTGCGCAGTAGATATGAAGAAGGACGAGATCAGAGCTCTTGAGGAAGCGTATGCGAAGGCGGAAACACCCGTTGTTTCCAACAATTCTGCTAACCGCTCTACTCCCGATGTTCCTATGGTTATCCCTGAAATCAACTACGCGCACCTCGAAGTTATCGAAAGCCAGAAGAAGAGACTCGGTACAAAGCGTGGTTTTATTGCTGTTAAGCCCAACTGTTCAATTCAGAGCTACGTTCCTATGCTTACACCTCTTCTCAAGTATGGTATCAAGGAAGCGGTTGTATGCACATATCAAGCTATCTCCGGCGCAGGCAAGACTTTCAACGAATGGCCCGAAATGATCGACAACATCATCCCCTATATCGGTGGTGAAGAAGAAAAGAGCGAAAAAGAGCCTTTGAGAATTTGGGGCAAGGTGGAAGATGGCAAAGTTGTCAGTGCAGACGCTCCTGTTATCACCACTCAGTGCATCAGAGTTCCTGTTTCTGACGGACACACTGCAGCTGTATTTGTGAAGTTCGAAAACAAACCCACCAAGGAAGAAATCCTTGCCGCATGGGACGAATTTGCAGGTCCTCCCCAGGAACTTAAACTTCCCAATGCTCCTGAAAAATTCATCACATACTTCGAGGAGGACAACAGGCCTCAGGCGAAGCTTGACAGAGATATCTACGGCGGTATGGGGGTTACCGCAGGCAGACTCAGAGAAGACCACGTATACGACTATAAGTTTGTTGGCCTTTCTCACAACACCCTCAGAGGCGCCGCAGGCGGTGCAGTCCTTATCGCAGAGCTTCTTTGCGCCAAGGACTACATCCTTCCCAAGGCATAAGCGTATTTTCAGGGAGACTCTTTTGAGTCTCCCGTCTTTTATATGAATGTTATGAAAAATAAAGGAAAACTGAAAAATAAAAGTGCCAAAATATTAAAAAAGAGCAAAAACGGTATAGTACGTTCTGTTTTCAGTCGATTTGGTTTTGTTGTACTTCTGTTTCTTTTACAAATCGTCCTTATATTTATAGGTTTCGCGGTTTTTGAGGAAAATATGCCAAGGGTTTATGCTGCTATTTCTGCGATATCTGTAATAATGCTGCTTTTTTTGATAAACAGCAGAATGGATCCTTCTGCCATGATAACTTGGATATTGCTTATAATGGCTTTTCCTGTCTTTGGCGGAATGCTTTATGCTTTTGTCAAAAGTGACGTGGGACACAGAGCACTGCGTGACCGTATCGAAAGAATCAATCGCAACACATGTGATTTTATCAATCATCACGACGGAGTTTTGTCGGATTTAAAAAAAGAAAACGAAAATGCCGCATCACTTGCCGGATACATTCGTTCTAAAGGATGCCATCCTATATACAGAACAGACGATGTTGCTTATTTCCCTTCGGGAGAAGCAAAACTTGAAAGTGTGCTTTGTGAGCTTGAAAAAGCCGAAAAATACATATTCCTTGAGTATTTTATAATCGCCGAAGGTGAAATGTGGGAAAAGGTTCTTGAGATACTTAAAAGAAAAGCGGCTGATGGTGTTGATGTTCGTATAATGTATGACGGAACCTGTGAATTTACTACATTGCCCCACAGTTATCCCGACAGAATGAAAAGTTTTGGGATTAAATGCAAACCTTTTGCTCCGATCACGCCTTTTCTTTCCACACATTATAATTACCGTGATCATAGAAAAATTCTTGTCATCGACGGTAAATGCGCATATACCGGCGGAATTAACTTTGCTGATGAATACATAAATATCAAGAGTAAGTATGGTCACTGGAAGGACACAGCGGTTATGGTAAAAGGAGAAGCTGCCATAAGTTTTGCCCTTATGTTTCTTAAGATGTGGGCGATAAATGAAAAGAAAGAAAACTACGAGTACATTCATAAAGAGCAATTGTCATCAGATAGTCGTTGCGGCGGTTATGTTGTTCCATACAGCGATTGTCCTCTTGATGGTGATAAGGTAGGAGAAAGGGTATACGTTGACATTCTCAACAGATCTTCCAGATATGTCCACATAATGACTCCATATCTGATCCTTGATGCTGTAACAGAGAATGCGTTGAAATTTGCTGCAGAAAGGGGAGTTGACGTTTCGATTATTCTTCCCGGTATTCCCGACAAAAAAGTTCCGTATGCTCTTGCCATAACACATTATAAAGCGCTTCTCGAAGCCGGGGTCAAAATATACGAGTATACCCCCGGGTTTGTGCATGCAAAAGTTTTTGTGTGCGATGACAACGAAGCTGTCGTCGGCACTGTAAATCTCGATTATAGGAGTCTTTACCATCATTTTGAATGCGGACTGTATATGTACAATACAAGTTGTATTTCGGATATCGAAAAAGATTTTGAATATACAAAAAAATTGTGCTCTCAGGTGACATTGCAAACAATAAAAAAAGCAAAACTATCGCGAAAGATCCTTGGTTTTCTGATGAAAGCCATAGCACCTCTGCTGTGATGCGCGAATACCCAAAAAAATATTGGAAAAAATATAAAAAAACCTTGACAAACTCATAAAAATGTGTTATTATATCGCCTGTAAAGAAAAATGCTTTACACCAACGAAAGACGGAAGCACAATGAACGAAAAGAAATTATTCATTTCTCAGCTGTATGATTATTACGGCGAGTTATTAACAGAAAAACAGCAATACGCTGTCGAAATGTATTACAACGACGACCTTTCTTTGTCTGAGATCGCAGAGTCTATCGGCATCACCCGTCAGGGAGTGCGCGATCAGCTGAAGCACGCTGAGGAGTTTCTCGTTTCCTGCGAGGAAAAGCTGGGTCTTGCCGACAAGATACAAAAAGTGCTTCTTATTTCAGAACAGATACAGGAATTGTGCTCGGACGAATCCGCGAAGCTTTTGGAAATATCCGAAATGTCTTCCAAGATCACCGATCTTCTTTCATAAATAAAAGGGGAGGTGCAAAATGTTTCAAAGTCTTACAGACCGATTGAACGCTGCCTTTAAGAAATTCCGCAATAAAGGCAAGCTCACCGAGGCCGACGTAAAAGAAGGAATGAGAGAAATTAAGCTTGCTCTCCTTGAGGCTGACGTTAACTTTAAAGTAGTAAAAGAATTTATAAAAACTGTTTCCGAACGTGCTGTCGGTGCTCAGGTGCTTGAAAGCATAACCGCGCCTCAGCAGATCGTAAAGATAGTAAACGAAGAACTCACCGCTCTTATGGGTGGGGCCAATTCAAAACTTGTTATCTCTCCCAAGCCCCCTACGGTTGTTCTTATGGCCGGCCTTCAGGGTGCAGGTAAGACCACCCACACGGGAAAACTTGCCCTTATGTACAAAAAACAGGGCAAACGCCCTCTTCTTGCCGCATGTGACGTTTATCGTCCCGCAGCTATCAAGCAATTGCAGGTAGTCGGCGAAGCCGCAGGCGTTCCCGTTTTCACCATAGAAAACTGCAAAGAACCTGTCCGCATCGCAAAAGAGGCTCTTGCCCACGCAATAAAACACGGTCACGATATGCTCTTTATCGACACTGCAGGTCGCTTGCACGTAGACGAAGACCTTATGGAGGAACTCAGGCAGATAAAGGAAGCTGTTAATCCAACTGAGATCCTTTTTGTTGTAGACGCCATGACAGGTCAGGATGCTGTAAATGCAGCCGAAAGCTTCAACTCGATGATCGACCTCACCGGTGTTATCCTCACAAAGCTTGACGGTGATACCCGTGGTGGCGCCGCACTTTCGGTTCGTCACGTAACTGGCAAGCCGATTAAGTTTGTCGGTATGGGCGAAAAGCTTGATGCTCTCGAACCTTTCCATCCCGACAGAATGGCATCGCGTATTCTCGGTATGGGTGATGTTCTTTCTCTTATCGAAAAGGCCGAACAGTCATACGACGAAGAAAAAGCGAAGGAGCTCGAAAGAAAACTGCGCGAGCAAAAGTTTACTCTTACAGATTATCTTGATCAGTTTGATTCGATAAGAAATATGGGTTCGCTCGATCAGCTTATGGGAATGATCCCCGGTGTCAACGCATCTGCTCTTAAGGATGCAAACGTCGATGAAAAGGCGATTGACCACATGGAAGCGATTATCCTTTCTATGACAGAGTACGAAAGAGAAAACCCCGACGAGATCAATGCTTCGCGCAAAAAACGTATAGCGGCAGGAAGCGGTGTCACCGTCGAAGAAGTAAATAAGCTTCTCAAGCAGTATGACGCCACAAACAAGCTGATGAAGCAGCTCAAAAACGGCACCGGTCCCCTTGGGAATTCTTTTGGCGGAAAGATGCTTGGAAAGCGTATTTCCAAAGCAATGGCCAAAAAGAAAAAGAAAAGAAAGTAACAATCAAGTCAAAGCGTGCATATGCACTCTTATATAAAATTCAAATAAAATTTATGGAGGAATTCAAAATGGCAGTTAAAATCAGACTCAGAAGAATGGGCGCAAAGAAGGCTCCCTTTTACAGAGTAGTAGTAGCAGATTCCCGTTACCCCAGAGATGGTCGTTTCATCGAAGAAATCGGTCATTACAACCCTCTCACAGATCCCGCAGAAGTTGTTATTGACGGCGAAAAGGCAAAGAAGTGGATCGCTAACGGTGCTCAGCCCACAGATACAGTTAAGGCTCTTCTTAAGAAGAACGGCGTGCTTTAATTTTATCCTTACTTAGGAGAATCTTATGAAACAGGTATTGACAGATATTGCAAAAGCGATTGTTGATGCTCCCGATTCTGTTGTAGTTACCGAAAGAGAAGAAGGCGATAACGTTTTTCTTGAACTTATGGTAGCTGCAGACGATATGGGCAAAGTTATCGGCAAACGCGGAAAAATTGCCAACGCCATTCGCACGGTTGTCAAAGCAACAGCTACAAAGGACAACAAGCGTGTGATCGTAAACATTGTATCTGACGCCGAATAATGCTTTTCGGCAATGAAGCAGGAATATATCGTAGGATATATTCCTTTTTTCATGCTAAAAATTAACA
This sequence comes from Oscillospiraceae bacterium, assembly GCA_015063785.1. Classification (GTDB taxonomy): domain Bacteria; phylum Bacillota; class Clostridia; order Oscillospirales; family CAG-382; genus UMGS1052. Next base: position 126,726 of record SVTM01000001.1, on the reverse strand, counting down.
AATTGTTGCTTTAATTGTAATGGTGTGACAATATATAATGGAATTATAAATGATTCAGCGAGGATTTTATGAAACAGTATCTTGAAGCATGTGAAATTATAAATATACGTGGACTAAAAGGCGAGGTAAAGGTCGATTGCTTTTGCGATAGCCTAGACATTCTTTGTGACATAAAAACTCTATATTTTGACGAAAACGGAAACGAACCTGTAAAGGTGATTTCTGCCAAACCATACAAGGGATTTGTTTATCTCATGCTTGATGGTGTTTCCGATGCTGATCACGCAAATAAACTTCGCGGTAAGACTTTGTTTGCACATAGAGATGATATCCCCGTTGAAGAAGGCGGATATTTCATTGAAGACCTTTTGGGACTTTCGGTCATAGATGCACAAACTGGAAAGATATATGGCACGATCAGTGATGTCTTCAATAGCGGTGCCAGCGATATATATACCGTTACAAAAGACGGTAAGGATAATCTTTTTCCGGCTGTATCCGAATTTATCGAAGAAATAGACCTTGAAAAAGGTGTTTTTGTTCGCCCCATACCCGGAATGTTTGACGAGGCTGAAGAAATAGAATGAGATTTGATATTTTATCTGTTTTTCCCGATATGGTAAAGCCTGCTCTTTCCGAAAGTATGATCGGCAGGGCGGTGGACAAGGGAATACTTGATATTCGACTCCACAACATAAGAGATTACACCAAAGATAAGCACAGACGTACCGACGATACTCCGTACGGCGGTGGATGGGGCATGGTTATGACCTGCCAGCCTATCATGGATTGCCACAGAGCTGTAGTGGGGGAGGACAAAGACGTTCTTACTGTTTATATGTCTCCCGGCGGAAAAGTGCTTACACAGAAGATGGCAATGAAGCTTGCAAAGCAAAAGCGCATCATTATTCTTTGTGGTCATTACGAAGGAATTGATCAGAGAGTGATCGACTCGATTGTCGACGAAGAGATTTCAATCGGTGACTACGTTCTGACAGGAGGGGAGCTTCCTGCTGCCGTTCTTGTAGACTGCGTTTCGCGTCTTATTCCCGGTGTGCTTCCTGACGATGAATGTCACGAGGACGAAAGCATTGAATCCGGGCTTCTCGAATATCCACAGTATACAAAGCCTGCAGAATACGAAGGTATGAAAGTACCTGACGTGCTTTTAAGCGGGCATCACGCCAATATCGTAAAATGGCGCAGACGGAAAGCTATAGAAAAGACTTTTCTAAGGCGCAAAGACCTTATCAGAAAGAAGAAATTTGATAAATCTGAACAGGAGTTTCTTTCTGAACTAAAAGAAAACCAAAAGAAAAAATAATCGGAAAGGAGGATCTGAATATGAAAGAGCACAGATCAAAAATGATACGCGTCAAACCGTCTGCTGTTGCAAAAAAAGCATCGTCTTCTGTTGACAAAAGCTTCAGATCTTCCATGTTTTATAACTTTTTCCGCTCGCACCGTTTGTCGGAAGAACGTTTCAGTAACGGTATTTTTGGAAAGCTTCTTTCGTCTGTCTCGATTTATACTTCTGCAAAGACTTTTAAAAATTCTTTTGCTCAAAAGACAGAAACCAGTTTTATCGTAACTTTTCTCAGAGATTTTTATGAGAGAATGCTCCTTTGTAATTTCAGAAATTACGCCAGTGTCCTGTTTTACTTTTCGATTTACGCCTTTGCTGTAAGCGCGTCGGGTTATACCTTTGATCGTTCGTCGGTTTCGGGCGTTGGAGATATATATTCATCGTTGATTTTGCTTGTTGTATCGTTAATACTTATGCCGCTTAAGGGTTCGCTTAAGGACATAGTCTCAAGAAGCAAGATTCTATCGCGCATGGCAGATCTTTTCTTTATGCCTGTTTCTTTTTCTGAAAGATCTGCTTCATACATTCCCGGTACACATAATGCAGGTGTAATGCTTATTGGAACATCGCTTGGACTTCTTACTGCTTTTGTCCCGATCAAAAGCATTCTCGCAGCGGCAGCTTTTGCTTTTCTTGTGCTTTCATTTTTCAAAACACCTGAAAATTCGCTGCCTGTTATCATTGTTTTCACCATGTTTGCTACTGCACAACAATTGTGCATCCTTTGTATCGTAGCTTTCTTTGCATATTTCTTCAAGGTTTTACGCGGGAAGCGCAGTTTTGATCTGAAATACTTTGACGTTTTATATCTTCTCTTTGCTTTTGTCATCATAATGGCAGGATTCAATACGACCAAAAGCGGCTTTTCAGATAGATATACCCTGCGTATTGTTTCTTATGTTTCTGTCTACTTTATTTTCAGAAATTGCGTTAGAAACGATAAGGCATCAAAAAAAATAATCAATACCGCCGTGTTGTGTGGAATGATCTCGGCTCTCACTATACTTTATTCCAGGTTTTGCGCATGGGGGTATACTGATATTGTACGTGAATATACAGGAATCGCATTCAAAGCTCCTCTTGTTGACGTGTTCTCGCTTTGTGGATTTCTTCTGATCATCTTCCCGTTTGTTTTGTCGTCGCTGGCTTCGTCAAAATATAACCGTGGAAAACTTTTCACTTTGATCACTGTGTTTCTTTCTGCGGCTGCTCTCTTGAGCACCGGCTCCAAAGGGTTTATTATAGGCGTTGCTGTTTGTGTACTGATTTACGTTGTTTCGTCGTTTAAAAATCCATTTACTTCGCTTCTGACAGTCGTAGTGGTATACGTTATTATCTCAGTTGCTATTACCAATGCACCGTTTCTCGGTTCAGACCGTTTTCTCAGTGTCAGCGATTACACTAAGAGTATGACGGTTACCACCACACAGATAATTTCCGATAATTTTGTCAGCGGAATAGGCTTTGGTACAGACAATTTCTCTTCGGTATTCAGTGCATACACTCATTTTTCCGATAATGCCGTTATGTACAGCAACAATGTGTTTTTGCATACTCTTGCTTGCTTCGGCGTTTTTGGAAGCATATTTATGTTAGTCCTTTTTGTAAATTATTACAAAATGCAATTCACTTCAATTTCCGAAAATAGAAGCAAAAATCTCGTTTCGTCTGTTGTTTCGATCTCGTCTATTGCATCGGTGTCCACTGTCCTTTTGCGAGGATTTACAGATTACCCGTTAAGTAATCCCAGAGTTTCGCTGATGCTTTTCGTTATAATAGGTTTTTCTGCCGCTGTTTATTATCGCGGTTCGAATGATTTTGACGTGCTTTTCGAGGAGTAGGATATGAAAAACAACAAAAAGAGAATCAAATTTAATATAGTTGACTTTATTGCCGTTTTTCTGATTTTCGCATCTTTGTGTACGACCGCGGTATTCTTCTTTCTCGGCAAAGGTCTTTTCACCCAGAACAAGGTAGATGTTGAATATGTCATTTCTATAGATTACCTTCCCACAGAGTTTGTCAATAACATTTCTGTTGACACAGAGATATTCGATCAGAACTCTTCTTTCTCTTTGGGTAGAGTTACTTACATTGATCTTTCTTTTATAAATGACGATTATACAACTATGAAGCTTTATGTTGCTGCCAAGGCGGAAGAAGAGCACGGGGTGTTATATATCAACGGAATACCTCTTAAAAGCGGAACACAGATAGCTTTTAGAACTCCTGAGCTTATGTACGACGGAGTATGCTCTTCTGTGATCAGAAAGGCGGTTGATTGAAATGAAGAGTAAGATCAAGAGCTTTAATGTTACCGATTTTGTAATCATCATTGCTATTGCGGCTATACTTTTGGGAGTTGTTTTCCGTTCGAGCTTTGAAAAGCTTGTGGACAATCTTTTTTATAAAGCAGATATCACATATACAGTCGAGATAACCGGTATGAACGTGCCCGAACTCAAGAAAGATGTAGAGATTTTTGATGGTGAAGGGAACAGCTTTGGTATTATTGCAAAAAAGACTGTCTCCGACGATCGAATGAAAACAGTGCTTACGATATCTACCGTTGGAAAACACGACGATCGCGGCAATTATATCGGCAATTCAACCTTTATAGCCCCCGGAAAACAGCTGGATTTTTGTTTAAAAAATAATAAAGTTTTCTCGTCTCTTGTAAAAAAGGTAGAATACTCTACGTAAAAATCATATTATATGTTCAAATTGTACAGAAAATACAGAATTTGAAAAAAACACTTGATTTTGATTTTTCTTTTTGATATAATATATATCAGTACAAAATTCAATAATTCCGATGGAGGAGAGAAGGCACTTATGACTTCAAGAGATATAAGCATAAAAAACAGCGTGGGATTGCATGCAAGACCTGCAACATTTTTTATCCAGAAAGCTAACAATTTCAAAAGCTCGATTTGGGTTGAATGCGGCGATCGCCGTGCCAACGCAAAGAGTCTTCTCGGCGTTCTCTCGCTTGCTATTGTCAAGGGCACCGACATCACTCTTATCGCTGACGGTTCTGACGAAAACGAAGCTCTCGATGCTCTCGCAGAACTTATCAACAGCGGCTTTGCTGAATAAGATTTTTTAACCACTAAAGAAAGGAGTCGCTTTTTCGTCGACTCCTTTATTTGTTTTTCGAGGTGAAAATGACACGCAGTGAACTGATTGAAAAAGTAAAACTTTTGCCGCAATCGCCCGGAGTCTATATGATGCTTGACGCAAACGGCAAGATAATATACGTCGGCAAATCCAAGTCTTTGCGTAATCGTGTTTCATCGTATTTTCAGCCGATTTCTCGTCTAAATGCAAAGACCGCCAAGCTTTCGGTTAATATCTGTGATTTTAAGTGCGTTTACACAGACACAGAAACAGAAGCCCTTATTTTGGAGAATGAGCTTATTAAGCGTCATACACCTAAATATAATATCAAGCTCAAAGATTCAAAAAGCTATCCTTACGTCAGAATTTCAAATTCGGTTTACCCGACAATTTCTCTTTCGCGTACAAGAAAGAATGATAAGTGCAAGTATTACGGACCTTACACTTCGTCAAAGGCGGTGCACGATATAATAGAAACAGTATCGCGTACCTTCAAAATTGCTTCCTGCGGAAAAAGATTTGAGGAGCGAAAGCAGGTCTGCCGACCTTGTCTTAATTATCATATCGGCAAGTGCATTGCTCCGTGTACCGGAAATATACCACCCGAAGAATACAAGGCAATATTTGATGATATCGGCGATTTCCTTAACGGTGATTTTGTTAAAGTCATCGACAACCTTAAATGCAAAATGACTGAAGCAGCAGAAGATTTGAAGTTTGAAGCAGCCGCTCAATATCGTGACAGATTAGCTGCACTTGAAAGACTTCGCGAAAATCAGAAGATCATTTCGGATCTCAACACCGATCGAGATGTTTTTGGTATATACGAAGGTGAAACTCTCTGCGTCATTGCAATACTTTTCATCCGTTCCGGAAGACTTATCGATAAAGAGCTGATCTTCTTTTCCTCTGATGAGCTGACCGAAAGTGCGGTTCTTTCCGATCTTGTGATGCGTTATTATTCTACCCACGAATATATTCCCAAAAGCGTTCTCGTAGCATTCGATATGGACGATGACGATACTTCTGCGGTTGCAGAGTTTCTGTCTTCTAGATCTAAGAAAAAAGTTGAAGTACGAACCCCGAAAAAAGGCATGGGACGAGAGCTTGCAAACCTTGCCTGTGAAAATGCACAGCAGGCTGCTCTTCAGTATTCAAAAGAACAGGGAAGAAGCTCCAAGGTTCTCGAGCATATCTACGAGCACCTTGCTCTTGACTCTATCCCAATGCGAATTGAAGCATATGACATTTCAAATAACGGCAAGGACAGCATGTATGCAGGAATGATCGTTATTGAAAACGGAGTTTTCAAAAAAAGCGATTACAGATCGTTTTCAATAAAGACTGTCGACGGTACAGATGATTATGCTGCCATGCGTGAGGCTTTGACAAGGCGTTTGACGCGTCTTCGCGATGCACTTGATGGCAAGTATGGGGTAAGCGACGACCCGTCGTTTTCGGCGCTGCCCGACCTTATACTTCTTGATGGTGGTGTTGGACACGTTTCTGCAATCAAGCCTGTGCTTGATGAGTTGAGATTGCCGATCAGTCTTTTTGGCATGGTCAAGGATGCCTTTCACAAAACAAGAACCCTTACAGATGGGGAGAACGAGATAAGTATTTCCCACGTGCAGGATATTTTCACTTTTGTTTACAAGATACAAGAAGAGGTTCACAGATACACCTTCTCAAAGATGGACGCTTCAAGACGAGCCACAGTCAAGACAAGTACACTTGAAAAGATTGACGGGATAGGACCTGCCAAAGCAAAGGCGATCTTGAAGCATTTTAAAACAGTTACTGCAGTAAAAAACGCCGGTATTGACGAACTAACGCAAGCTCCGTCTGTCAGCCGCAAAAATGCAGAAAAAATATACGAATATTTCCATGGAAATAAAAGCGAGGTTAAAAAATGAGAATCATAACAGGTACAGCAAGAGGCATGAATCTTGAAACTCTTGAGGGAGCAGAAATAACAAGACCCACTTCGTCAAGGGTTAAAGAAGGAATGTTCAGCGCGATACAATTTGAAATTGCCGGCAAAAGAGTCCTTGATCTGTTTGCCGGAAGCGGACAGCTTGCGCTTGAAGCGCTGAGCCGCGGAGCAGAAAGCGCAGTTATTATCGACGAAAGCGAAAAAGCTGTTGAGATCATTAAAAACAATGCAAAAAAAACTAATCTTATGAAGCAGACCCGAATTGCTCGTCAGGATTACAGCGAGTATCTGAAATCCGCAAAGGGTAGGGAAAAGTTTGGCATTGTGTTTCTCGATCCGCCTTATGCCAAGGATATGCCCGGTGAGATCCTTAAAAAACTTTCTCGCGCAGATATTCTTGCAGAGGATGCAATTGTTGTCTGCGAAAGCGACAAGGACAATATGAAAGAAGACATTTATGGTCTTGAATTTGTGAAAAAATATAAATACGGTACCACTTATGTTGTAATATTCAGAAAGAAAGAAGGGGAGAGGTTTGAAGATTAAAAGAGCGGTTATTCCCGGAAGTTACGATCCCATCACAAATGGTCACCTTGATCTTATCAAAAGAGCTACCGAGTTTTTTGATGAAGTAACTGTTCTTATCTGCATCAATTCTTCAAAACGTGGTTTTGTCGACGCTGAAGTCAGAAAAATCCTTGCCGAAGATGCTGTAAAAGATCTTGAAAATGTCAAGGTTGATTGCTGCGGTGGACTCTTTGCTGACTATTGCCAGGAAAACGGCATTAACGTCGTAGTCAAAGGCGTCAGAAATTCTTCTGACTATTCTTATGAAACAGAATTGAAAGCGTATAATGACAGGATTTTTGCTGATAAATATGGCAAAGCACCCGAAACCTTTTTTATGCAGGCGGACGATGCTTATATTCACGCAAGTTCAACCTTTGTGCGCGAAATGCTGAAGTACAACGAGGACGTCGAAAAATACGTTCCAAACGCGGATCTGTTGCTTAAACACATCAACAGACCTTGAAAATATTTACAATTTGTAAATATTATAAAATCAAAGAATAATTGGAATATATTTGCTTGAAAATTTAATTGTGATGTGTTATAATCACTATGTTTGATTGTTAAAAAAATAATTATTATATTATGAGGTGACGAAAATGCTGAATAAGAAATCCATTGAAGACATCGAAGTCTCCGGCAAAAAAGTTCTTGTCCGTTGCGACTTCAACGTACCCCTTAAGGACGGTGCGATCACCAGCGATAAGAGAATTGTAGAAGCTCTTCCCACAATCAAGTATCTTCTTGACAACGGCGCAAAGGTAATTCTCTGTTCTCACATGGGCAAGCCCCACGGTATTTTCACCGAAGGTTTTGGCCTTAACAAGAAGGAAAAGGCAAAGATCGCAGAGCTCCCCGAAGCAGAGCAGGCAGCAGCAAAGGCAGAAATGCTTGCAAAGGCAGCTGCTGATGACGCAAAGAAGTTTACTCTTAAGCCTGTTGCCGACAGACTCAATGAGTATCTCGACGGCAAGGTAACATTTGCTTCCGATATCATCGGCGACGACGCAAAGGCAAAGATTGCAGCTCTTGAAAACGGCAAGGCTGTTCTTATCGAAAACGTTCGTTTTGATGAAAGAGAAACAAAGAACGATCCTTCGCTTTCCAAGGCTTTTGCTGAACTTTGCGACGTATATGTAAACGACGCGTTCGGTTCTGCTCACAGAGCACACTGCTCGACTGCAGGCGTAACAGAATTTGTTGATGACTGCGTTTGCGGTTATCTTATCCAGAAAGAAATCACCATCATGGGCGGCGCTCTTGCTGATCCCAAGCGTCCTTTCGTTGCTATTCTTGGCGGCGCAAAGGTATCCGACAAGATCGGTGTTATCCAGAACCTCATCGAAAAGGTTGATACACTCATCATCGGTGGCGGTATGGCGTATACATTCTTCCGCGCGCTTGGCTATAACGTAGGTACTTCCATTTGCGAAGAAGACAAAGTTGAACTTGCAAAGGAACTCATGGACAAGGCTAAGGCAAAAGGAGTTGACTTCCTTATCCCTGTAGATAACGTTATCGGTAAGGAATATGATGAAAACACAGAATTTTCAGGTGTTGATTCTGATAACATTCCTGACGGCTGGATGGGTCTTGATATTGGTCCCAAGACACGCGAACTCTTTGCAAGCAAGATCGCAAACAGCGGTACTGTTGTTTGGAACGGTCCTATGGGCGTTTCCGAATGGGCAAACTTTGCAGGCGGTACAATCGCAGTTGCAACAGCAGTTGCTGACAGCGGCGCTGTTTCTATCATCGGCGGTGGCGACTCTGCTGCTGCAGTTGAAAAGCTCGGCTTTGCTCCCAAGATGACTCACATCTCCACCGGCGGCGGTGCTTCTCTCGAATTCCTCGAGGGCAAGGAACTTCCCGGTATCGCAAGCCTCGACAACAAGTAATTCCATTTATCGGCGGATGAAGTGTATTCGTCCGCCGAATACATTATATATATTCAGGAGAATTATAAAATGAACAGAAACTTGAGAAAGACAGTTATCGCCGGTAACTGGAAAATGAACAAAACTCCCGCAGAAGCAGTAAAGCTTATCGAAGAACTTAAGGTCGTTGCTGAAAACAAGAAGAACTGTGATATCATTATTTGCGTTCCTTTTGTTGATCTTCCTGCAGCTGTAGAAGCTTGCAAGGGCACAGATATCAAGGTTGGCGCACAGAACGTTCACTTTGAAAAGAGCGGTGCTTTCACCGGTGAAATCTCCGCGGATATGCTTCTTGAACTCGGTGTTAACTATGTTATCATCGGCCACAGCGAAAGAAGACAGTACTTCGGTGAAACAGACGACACAGTAAACCTTCGCACAAAGGCTGCTCTTGAAGCAGGTCTTACAGTCATCCTTTGTATCGGCGAACTTCTCAACGAAAGAGAAGACGGTATCACAGCTGAGGTCCTTTCCATGCAGACAAAGAAAGCTCTTAAGGGTCTTACAGCTGAACAGATGAAGAAGGTTATCATCGCTTACGAACCCGTTTGGGCTATCGGTACCGGTAAGACTGCTACTGCACAGCAGGCAGACGAAGCTTGCGGTATCGTTCGTGATACAGTTGCTTCCATCTTTGATAAGGCAGTTGCTGATGCAACAACAATTCAGTATGGCGGTTCTATGAACGCCAAGAACGCTGCAGAACTCCTTTCTATGGAAAATGTTGATGGTGGTCTTATTGGTGGTGCTTCTCTTAAAGCTCCCGATTTCGGTGTTATCATCGACGCAGCTCAGTAAATTACTTATACATTATACCCAAAAACCTCATTTGCATCTCGCAAATGAGGTTTTTGTTGTTTCACAATAAATAGAGCAGGGGAATATGTGCAGAAAAAGTGTCAATAGACGATACGTGCTGTAAAGCACGAAAGACCGCTTGTTTTGTTATAGCAGGAAATAATGCATTCATCATTGCCGAAATCATACACAACACCAAGTTCAGAGCCGACGGCGGCTTCGTGGTCAAATGACATATCAAGTTCTCTTATAAACGGAACTTCGTTTTTGAGCGCGTATATGCCGTCAGTCATTATATCCGCGTAGTTGCAGTTGTTTAAATGGTTGTTTGCATCGAGTTGACTGTAGGTTACTGTGGTGTTATAGCAAGGTAAAATCCCCTCTCGAACATTTGTGCTTATTCGATCGGGCAGAAAGTCGACAAGCTTCGAATCCGCAGTAATAGGTAAAGGAAGTCTGTTGGGACGTAGGATCGAACGTTTTTCAAAATCAATAATAACCCAGGAGGAGGAAGATTCGCAACAAAGATTTCCATTAGAATCTTCGACAATAAAATCGCGGATAAATGAAACGCCATGAATATCGCAAGGACTCGTTTTAAAAATGAATTTTTCGTCACAATGCAGATTCTTATGGAACTTGAATTTATATTTCGTAAGAACAAAAACGATATTGTGCTCACGCAGATAATCATACGTCATTCCAAATTGATCGAGGTTTTCGCGCGCGATTTGCTGAAAGTATTTCATGATAGAAGAAATTTTCGCGTTGTTGTTTTTATCAACATCATAACTTTTGATTTTGATTTCTTTTACAAACATTTTTGCTCCTGTAAATCTTTTATATATTATAGTGTTTGTTTTGTGTTTGCCTTAATTTTTTGAAAAATACGAGAATTCGCTGAAAACAGCACAAAGCGACAGATGAAGGCAAAAACCTTATAATATTCCTTTTACACTGCCCCGAATTATATAAAATTCTGATTTTATATAATTGACTATAATTTTTCCCCGTCTCCCCGAGTGTGTTATTCAGTAAAAATCGTGAGGATGCTACCGTAATCATAGAGGTAATCTTTGGAAAGAGATTTGATTTCTACCCCAAAAAAATCGCAGAAAGCTTTCATTCTCTCATATTCAGCGTGCTTTTTGACGTTTCCCGTGAACAACAGCGTGTTTTCATAAAGTCCTGTGGCGCCACCGATAAAACCGTATTTGTACGGTTCAAGCAGTACGTCATGGGTTTTTAATAATAAAACTTTATATCCGTTTTCTGTGAGAGTTTTATGGATTCCCTCATCCTCAGTTATAACAGCCTTGTTTTCTTCGTCAACAACTGCGATATTGCATTTTACATATCCTTGATTTATGTCGATAATATTCATGCCAATATTAGCCGCGTGCTCGAGAATGACTTGATCAACTGATTTCTTTCTGCATATAAAATCGTTACTGATGCACACTGCGTTCAGACTGACGTCTTCAGGATATTGCAACTTCCCTCTTTTTGTGCTTTTGATTTTTGATGTGTTTCTCAATCGAACATTTGTGCCTGCGTAGGTAAAAATTCTATCCTTTACTTGTAAGATGTTCATATCTGGATGTGCGCTAACAGCTTCGTCAAACAAAGGATTCTTCTGTATCAACACAATATTGTTATTGATTTTTTTAATGTTTTCAAGAATTTCATTGCTGACTCTTGAATCAATCGCCAATACCTTTTTCATACAAAAAGCTTCAATGCGTCAAAAAGACTCTTGATCGGAACGATTTCAATGTCCGAACGATGGATTTTTGACATTTTTTGATAGTTTTTGTGAGGAATCAGAATTTTTTTGAAACCAAGCCTTGCAGCTTCGTTGATTCTGTTTTCTATAAATCCAACTCCTCTGCATTCGCCCGACAGTCCGATTTCACCGATAGCAACGACGTCTTCGGGGACCGAAATGTCTTTGTAACCCGAGATCAAGGCGATGCATGCTGCGAGATCACAAGACGGCTCATCAATTCTGAGTCCACCTGCAATGTTGATATATACGTCCTGTGATGAAAACTTAAGTCCCAGTCGCTTTTCAAGCACCGCGGTTATAAGAGATACTCTGTTGTAATCGAGGCCTGATGCCATTCTGCGCGGTGACGGATACGAGGTTGCCGAAACAAGAGCTTGTATTTCAGCAAGAATGGGACGCGATCCTTCCATCACACACATGGTACAACTGCCCGAAACATCTCCGGAACGCTCTGAAAGGAGCATTTCTGATGGGTTTTCAACTTCACACAGCCCTGTTTCGTGCATTTCAAAAACACCTATTTCATTGGTAGATCCGAATCTGTTCTTAACTGCGCGAAGAATTCTATATGAGTGTTGCTTTTCGCCCTCAAAGTAAAGTACTGTATCCACCATGTGCTCTAGCACCTTAGGTCCTGCGATTGCTCCGTCTTTGTTAACGTGTCCGACGATAATCACGGCGCAATTATTTGTTTTTGCTTGTCTTATCAGAGCTTGAGCACAGTTTTTTATCTGAGATACTGCGCCGGGTGCAGATGACGAATTTTCGTCATACATGGTTTGTATTGAGTCTATGATTACAACGTCGGGCGACAAAACTTCTATTTCGTCGCATATTCCGTTGATCTCTGTTTCTGTAAGAATATAAAGGTTGTCAGAGTCGATCTCAAGCCGTTTTGCGCGCAGTTTTATCTGCCCCTGCGATTCCTCGCCAGAGACGTACAAAAGCTTTTCGTTGGCTCCAAGACTTGCACAGACCTGCAAGAGCATTGTTGATTTTCCAATGCCCGGTTCGCCTGACAAAAGCACAACAGATCCTTCCACAATGCCGCCGCCGAGAACTCTGTCGAACTCCCCTATTTCGGTTTTGATTCTGATACTGTCTCGTATCTCTATATCATTAAGCTTGGATGCGGAATATGTGGTTTTTGCAGGTCGCGACACTTTGCGCTTGGAAGCGGCAGAGGGTTCGTTTTCGACAGTTTCATTTTCTTCAAGAGTGTTCCAGCTGTCACATCCCGGACACTTTCCGTACCATTTTGTAGACCTGTAACCGCATTCGGTACATACAAACTCTGATTTGTTTTTCACTGATTTTGTAACTCCTTAATATTCACTCAAATAGCTTATAATTGAAATATATATAAGATATGCAATCTTGCTTCTGTATTCCGGGTCGGCAAGCAATTGTGCTTCATGCTCGTTAGATAAAAAACCGCATTCTGCAAGAACTGCGGGTATTTGCACACTGTCAAGAAGACGAATGTTTTTGTCTGCCATTTTTATTTCACGCTTGTTTTCGTGTTGCAGATGTGATTTGACGTTTTGTTGAATAACGCTTGCAAGTTTTTGGCTTTCGGGATTGTTTTTTGAAAAATACACCTGAAAACCGCTGTATTTTCGTATGGGAAATTTGTTTTGATGAACACTTACAAAAATTGAATTCTCATAAGATGATGCAATTTTTATGCGGTTTGATATATCCTGGTGCTTTTTACCGCCCGTTGTGCTTTTGTCGTACAAAAGCCTGTCGTCGTCCCTTGTCATTATCACTTTAAAATCGGATAATGACATAAAGTCGTAAATCTTTTTTGCAATATCAAGATTAATATCTTTTTCGCACAATCCGTCGGCCGAAAGCGCACCGCCGTCTTCCCCGCCGTGTCCTGCGTCAATGATAACAACCGGCGTCGGATCTTCTTCAGAAAAAACTTCTGCTCCCGTGGCGGTTGAAAACGAACCGGATATCCACAAAATCAAAAGCGAGGACAAAACGAAGACAGTCGTAAAGACTATAAAAAAGATCAGACGGATGAAAACTTTACGATGCATATTAAATATGCGGTTATTCACAAAATCACTCCTTTATATAAATATATTGGAGTGATTTATGTTTTATTATAGAATTATTCTTTGTTTTCCTTTTTGGTAAACATCTGATTTACGCCTGTAAAGTATGCAAAGAATGCAACTGCAATAGTGAGTAAGGTGTAGATCAAAAAGCTGATTCCCCAATCCGAAACAAAGCTAATGCTCTTCAAAAGACCATACTGATGGTTGAAAAGATAAGAATCAACGGGGTTATACATGCCGTATGTAAGTATTCTTGTAACTGCGTTACATATGCCGGATATATTGATTATAAGATCATTAGTAAAGGATCCAAAATGTGCGATCAGACGCACAATGAGGTTTATAAGTGGGAAAAGCAAACCGGGTACTGATGCGATCGCACAGTATTTTACAGACAGAAAAACGTCTTTTTTCATTCTGCCGCCTTCGACTTTAAGCCCATCCTTAAGTCCATCTTCGCGGATGAAAGAGATAAGAATAAAGTAGTAGAAAAGTATTGAAAAAATACCAATTGGTAAAAGCCATCCCGTGCCGCCGTCGGTGATAGTGAAACCCGAAACCATAAGACCAAAAAGTGAAAGCGCAATCTGGTTTATAAGGCATTTGAGCATGAGATAACCTTTTTGTTTGAACAAGTTTTTCATTTTTTCCATCCTTTTTTAGATAAAGATATTGTTATGTGGATTTTTGTGTGCTATAATTATAAAAAACAATGCTGAGAGGTAACGATGCAATACAACGATGCTCCGCAGCTTGTTCTGAATTTTCTTTCGTATAAGGGTACAATACAGGGACGTTCGGAACAAACCGTGTTTCAATATTATCATGATATCAGACATTTTTTCAGATTCGTGCTAAAAAATAAATATCCCGACCGATATGATTGTGACATAACCGAAATTGAGTTTTCGGATTGTACAGATGACGATGTCCGCGGAGTCACACAAAGGGATATATATAATTTCATGCTTTACGTTCAGACCGACAGAAAGAACAAAGAAGCTGCCCGTGCACGAAAACTGTGCGCCATCAGAAACCTTTATAAATTTCTAAAAAACTCTTTTGAAGTTGATGAAAACCCGTCGGATAAGCTTGACTCGCCAAAGAAAAAGAAAAGTCTGCCGAAATATCTGAATCTGGAAGAAGCTCAACAGCTGTTATCCAGCATCTCTCCCCCAAATTACGAGAGAGACTATGCAATCATCACTATATTCCTTAACTGCGGACTTCGTGTTTCTGAACTCGAGGGCATATCACTAAAGGACATCGAGCAGGATCTTTCAAAGCTTCGCGTTGTCGGCAAGGGAAATAAAGAGCGCATGGTTTATCTCAACGATGCCTGCAAAGCTGCAATTTCAGCCTATCTTGCCGTTCGCCCAAAAGACATCAAGGGCAAGGATAAGGATGCTCTTTTTATCTCTCGCAACAGAAATCGACTGAACGTAAAAACCATTCAGTGGCTTGTATATAAAAGACTGAAAGAAGCAGGACTTGAAAATCGAAATATGTCTGTGCACAAACTAAGACACACGGCGGCCACCCTTATGTATCAACACGGCCACACCGACGTCAGAGTACTTAAGGACATTCTCGGTCACGAGGATCTGTCCACCACGCAGATATATACACATCTCAGCGACGAGCAGATGCAGAAAGCGGCACAGTCGAATCCCCTTTCGTCCATCAAACCGTCAAAACCTGTAAAGACCAAGGAAGAATGATCATATAAATTAAACAACGCCGTAAGAAGCAACATGCTTCTTACGGTTGTTTTTTGTTTTATCCTCTATCGACAAATATGGGGTCTTCTTCGTCGTCGGAATCGTCATCTTTTTCTGAATAATATGGGTCTATCATGAATTTCTTTACGTTCGGATAAGTGCAGTATATCGCAATGAAAGAGCATAACGAAATGGTGATGATGAAAGGAAGAATAATTCCGAGTGGCATAAACAGAGCGAAAATGTAGAAGTTGATAAACACAGTAAGCAGAATACCAAGGAGAGCTACAAAATTTCTCTTGAAACCGAGCAGTGCAAAAATGAACGAATTTTTGAGTATTTTGTATATAGAAAGATCGAACGTTATCATAAGTGTGTAGATGTAAAAGCGCATAAAGAAATAGATAACAAGTAGGAAAATGCTGAGATAGAACATAATGTCATTGACAAATCCTTGCGCATAGGTACGCCAGAAATTGAAGACGTAGAAAGTGACAAAGGTGGCAACGACATCAATAATTCCCATGGGTAATGCCTGTTTCCAATTTGCTGCGATTGAACCAAAAAAGTCAGATGCTAGAAAAACGGGTTCTTTTCTCGTGTAACCGCGAAGGACAGCCGCCATTCCACAGTTTGTAATACCAAAGGTGAAAACTACAAGAAGTGTTATAAAAAAGAAAACTATGGTCGCGGTTGACGGAAGAGAAAGCGAATATTCCTCGTAGAGCTTACTGAAGTGCAACTGTGTTATGGGAGATGCTTCGGTGGCGGCGTGTGTGATTCCGAAAAGCTGTGAGTATAAAGGATTAAGAGGCGTTTGCGAAGTGAAATTGAGATTGCCCGAGAGAGCGTATAATCCGAAAAATATCGGAAGATTGATAACTATATATAGGAAATTGAGACCGGAAAAATTCCAAAAATTTCGGCCAAGCGTCTTAAAAAAGGTAGATAAAGTAAAAGGCTTGTCTTCCACGTAGCTTTCTTTTTTTACGCCTTTTCCCTCTTTGGTGAAATCAAAAAATCCAAATTTCTTTTTTGCCATTTATAATCTCCATAAAAAATATATGTGTCGGAAAACCAAACACATATATTCTACTTCAAATATATTAACATCATATTAACAACGTTGGTATATATGTAAAAAATGAAGCTTGCTCAAGCGTGAGGATGAAATTTCAAAAGCGAGTTTGTGCTTTTTTGCTTAAGAAAACTTACGTAAACGTTGGTTGAAGAAATATCCGAATGACCAAGAACGTCGCGAAGTTGAAAAACGTCAGCACCATTCTCAAGAAGGTGGGCGGCAAAAGAATGACGAAGTGTGCAAGGGGTTATTTCTTTTTTTATTCCGGCTTGTGTTGCATATTGCTTTATAATCTTCCACAATCCTTGTCGTGTCATTCGAGAACCGCTTATATTAACAAAAAGTGCGGTTTCGTCATCACTGAAAACAAGGTATTTTCTCGAATTAGTGATGTAATGAGAAAGAAGCTTTTTGATCTTCGGATAAAGCGGAATGATGCGCTCTTTTTTACCGGAAGAACTTTTGCATCTTATGGTGGAAAGCGATTGATTAAAGTCAGAAATATCAAGAGAAATAAGCTCTGATACCTTGAGACCTGTGGCATAAAGCAGCTCGAGCATGGCACGGTCGCGAATGGATTTTTCGTCTGTGCCGGAAGGCTGCCCGATAAGGGTGTCTATTTCGTCGGCAGAGAGAATATCTAAATGTTTCTCGCAAGATTTGTCATTTTTGACACTGCGAGCAGGATTCTGCTTTATAATATCGTTCTTATGCAAAAATGTGTACAGAGCTCTGACAGACGATAAGCAACGCGAAACGCTTGATGTGGCACGGCCTTCTTCTTTGATATGGTTTTTAAAGCTTTCGATATCGTCTGAAGTAACTGATATATCGACAAGGCTTTGGCTGTTCAAAAAAGAGTAAAAACTTGAAAGATCGTTTTTGTATGCATGGAATGTGTTGGGAGATACGCGTTTTTCGTATTGCAAATAGTCGTAAAACAGCTCAAGAAGAGCGTCTTCCTTCATACTTCCTCCGAATTATTGGATGATTAAACTAACGGCAAGCATCAATAATAATGATATCATGGAAAAAACAAAAAAGCGTAACAAATCATAAAGAATATGCTTTTTTGCGCGGGTTGTGCCGGGTCTGTCTGTTATCACGCTGTTGCTAACCGCATGTGCGGAAAAACAAAAGTATAAAAGCGCCAGACAGAGCGGCAAAGTTGCAAAAACAATTGACATGGATGGAATATCACAGTTTGCGATGCTAATAAAAAATGCAAATGCGTTGAAGAATGAAAAAGCGAAACAGAAGATCGGTGACATGGCAGCGATTACTCCGCAAAAATGGGAAAACCCCAAAAGTACCGTGACAAAAACGTCGGTAAACAAAAGCTTTGTCCATGAAATGTCCTGTGTGTACAAAAACGCACTGTTGGATATAAGCTTTAGCGCTGTGACAACTGCAATAATCGAAAAAATCACGTTTGCACAAAGAATAGCAAGCGATAGCTTTTCGTATTTTTCAAGCACTTTGTTTTTCACATTATCACCCCATACAACTTATGCGGTTCAGAGGTGATTCATTCTCACGATAATATGATACCTCATTTTTTTAATTTATTCAAGAAGTTGAGAGCATTTTTGTAAAGTTTGTGCAATTTAATTATTTGTTTATGTAAACAACATTATGTAAACCATGCAAAACGGCATGCTGACACAATATGCAGGTCGTTTTGTGTTCTTTTATCAATATACAGATTTCTTGTTTTTGAATTTTGCGCTCTTCCCTTCCCTTGTTGTGTATTTTGCACAAGTGGTAAATTTTTGATATAAAACATGGTTTACTATTTACATCTCTTTCGTTTTATGTTAGAATAGAATAAATAAACATTGGAGGAATGATGATGAGCTCAACACAGGAATTTATAGACGAATACAAAAAAACTATAACGAGACAAGGATCTGCCGAACTTTTGGAATGGTTGAAAACAACCGACTTTTTTACCGCCCCTGCAAGCTCTAAATTTCATAGCGCTTACGAGGGTGGTCTTTGTGATCACAGTCTTAATGTATATCGCGTTATGATAAACCGTTATAACAACGGCAATCCCGACGAAACAATGGCTATCTGCGCTTTGCTTCACGATCTTTGCAAGGCGGAATTTTATAAGATCAACTACAGAAATGTAAAGAATGAAGCTACAGGAAAATGGGACAAGGTCCCCTATTATGTTGTTGAAGATAAATATCCTTTTGGACACGGCGAAAAATCTGTTTTTCTTATTGAACGTTTTATGAAACTCAAGATCGACGAAGCTATTGCCATTCGCTGGCACATGGGCGGTTTTGATGATGCTGTGCGCGGTGGAAGCTTTTGTGCCGGCAACGCATTCGAGCGCTATCCTCTCGCCGTAATGCTTCATATTGCCGATATTGAGGCAACATATCTTATTGAGGAGACTCACAAACAATGAACAATGTTCTTGATATCAAATCCAAAAAAGGTTTTATATGTGATATGGACGGTGTTATATATCACGGAAACCAAATTCTACCGGGCGTTCGTGAATTCGTGGAATGGCTTCAGAAGGAAAATAAACGTTTTCTTTTTCTTACCAACAGTTCCGAGCGCTCTCCCCTTGAACTGCGTCAAAAGCTTTTGAGAATGGGTCTTGACGTTGGTGAGGAACATTTTTACACCAGCGCTCTTGCAACAGCTCATTTTCTTAAAACACAAAAACCAAACTGTACCGCGTATGTTATTGGTGAACCCGGTCTTTTGAATGCCTTGTATGAACAAGGTATCATTATGAATGACGTAAATCCTGATTACGTGGTTGTGGGCGAAACAAAGAATTATAACTACGAGAACATCGTTCGTGCGGTTAGATATGTGTTTAATGGTGCGAAACTTATTGGTACAAATCCTGATATGACCGGGCCTTCTGAAAACGGCATTGTTCCTGCCTGCCGCGCTCTTGTTTCACCTATTGAACTCACAACAGGCAAGGTTGCTTATTATTTGGGAAAACCCAATCCTTTGATGATGAAATCAGGTATTAAAATTCTTGGGGTTGCCCCCGAAGATGCTGTTATTGTCGGCGACAGAATGGATACCGATATCATAGCAGGCGTTGAGTCCGGTATTGAAACCGTTCTTGTTCTGTCGGGTGTTACTACACCTGAAATCCTTCAAAAATTCCCCTATCGCCCCTCTTATATATACGACGGAGTCGGTGATATAATTAGCGGTAAAACAGCTGATATATAATAAAAAAGTCACTTGCAAATAATGCAAGTGACTTTTTGCGTCATGGTGTTTCAGTGGTTTTTGCGCCATTCGTCGGCTTTTGCTGCCGACATTCTGGTGATTCCTTCTTCAGGATACGCGGATTCTGCACCGCCGTTTGTGTAAAGGAAGTACTTTCCGTTTTCGGTTACATAAAGGCTTTCTTCGTAGCCTGCGGGGTCCCCGATATTTCCGCTGGTAAACTTCTGTACAAGTTCCGACTTTTCAGTATCGTACTCGACTTTGCAAATGATCTTTTTCATTTTTGTTCCTCCATTTTTTAATATTATATATTTTATCATATTTTAACAAAAATATCAAGAGATATTAAAAATTCATCGTTTTGTGCAAAAAATAGTTAATATCATGCAAAAACAACGTATTTGCTTTGGGCTGTATCGCTTATGATATCTTCATAAGGCTTATTACAATCAAACAACATATTTGAAAGCAACGCTACCTGAAAATATATGTTTTTTTCAAATGCACCATCTTCTACCAACGCTGTGATATATGTGTCACCATTGGAAATATCATGGATGGTTTTTATCGTTTCATACACTTTATCGGCGTTTCTCAGCCAAAACGCCTGCACATAACGCCAAATATCTTTCTTTTCTGAAGCTTTTTTCTCTATGAATTCATCTGACATCTGCCCCAGACAGTAACTTCCTTGCTGATGAACAAATTTGCTCCAATCAAGTTTTGTGCATCCTTTCAGTACAACACCGGCTTTTTCATCCATACCGCGAAGTGTAAAAATCTTAGTTGTAAAATCAAGTGTTTCAGCAAAATTTTCGACATTTTGAGGTAGATAATCATATGGGAAAGCGCCACAGTTTTCCCATATGATGTGTATCCTTTTATCGGTATTTTTTATAAATTCGAGTTTTTCTTTTACAGAAGTTGCATGAAGCCCGAATAAAAGCTTGAGATCCGGATGTTTATCCAAAAGAATGCCTGCAGTCTTGTTTACAAAATCAGTAACAGTCTCAGCAATCAGCTTGTCACCTATCTTATCGGTTGAAAGTTCGGTAAAAGACTGAAAATAAATTCCGTCACCGCCGAGATCAGCATAGTTTTTCTCGTAGTATTCGACGATGTTCTCGGTATATTTCTCAAGCGAAGCAAGGTCAATTTCGTTACAGTTTGTATCCCATCCCCAAGGATAACCCCATATCAACTTTATGTTATAGCTATGCGCATATTCGATAACCGATGCGGCATTAAGCGGCACGTGGTCGTTCCAAATAATCAGAGTATTAAGCTTCAGCATTGCCATATTTTTGATGTAAGACCTATAATTGTACACAACATGACCCCATGTCCACAAACCTCGATTTTTCACAGATGGACATGCAGAAAAATCGAATTCTACAAAATCGGAATCGAATGGATTTGTAATATATGGATCGGAGCTTTGAGTTTTTTCTTGTTTCATCAGATATTCGTTGTAAAAATCAAGACATCCATAAAGTACTCCGCCATCGTCATAACCTTCAATATATACATTACCGTCAGTTATTTTAATTCTGTATTCCTCGGCATTGCAAAGCCTATTGTTAGAAATATTTTTGATTTGCATATTGTCATTCAGCGTACCAACAAAAAAGCATCTTGCGTTTTCTTTTGCTAAATATTCGCTGCTGCTGACGCACGCAGGTACAGTGCCTGTATAATCAAAAATCAGTTCAGATAAATAATTGATCGCGTTTTCTTGAATTCCTCTGTATTTGCCAAAAACAATGATGTTGTCTTTCATTGGTTCACCTCACAATTTCAATATACGATTATGCTTATTTTACCATAAATAATTTAATTTGTAAATAAAAAACCAATATAATATAGTCTTTTCCTCGCATACAAAACAAAAACTCTGCACAAGGCAGAGTTTTTGAAATTTATGCTTTGTTTACTGCATCAATGAGGATGCTTCTGAGAGTCTGGGGATCGCAGTTGCCCTTGAGTTCCTTCATGCACTTTCCAAAGAGTGCCATAAGAGCTTTTTCCTTGCCTCCCTTAAAGTCGGCAACAGATTTAGGATCTGCGGCAATAACTTCTTTTACTACCTTGTCAACAAGACCTGTGTCGTTGGATATGATGAAATCATTTTCCTTTGCGTAGCTTTCAGGATCGATCGAAGAATCTTCAAACATAGCTTCAAGAATTTTCTTTCCGTTTGCGCGGCTGACTTTTCCGTCTGTTACGAGCAGGATAAGCTTGCCGAGTGTTGCGCCGTCGAGCGAAAGCATATCATAGGTCATCTGTTTGTTGTTGAGTATTCTCATGATGTCAGAGATCATCCAGTTTGCTGCATCCTTTGCATTTTTGCAAACTGCATATGCACCTTCGAAACATTCACAAAGAGCGATACTCTGAGTAAGGCGTTCTGCATCATATTCTCCAAGACCGTATTCGCCTGCATAGCGTTCGCGCTTGACCTCGGGAAATTCGGGGAGAGATTCTTTTATCGAATCAAACCATTCGTCGTCGATGACAACAGGCATTACGTTGGGATCAGGGAAATAACGATAGTCTCCCGCTGTTTCCTTCGTTCTCATGGCGTAGCTCTTGCCCTTGATGTCGTCCCAGCGACGGGTTTCCTGAACAAGCACTTCGGTGCCGTTTTCAATGGCGTCAATGTGACGTGCTGTTTCGTATTCGATGGCACGCTTGATGGCTTCGATCGAGTTCATGTTTTTCATTTCGGTACGAACGCCAAGCTTGTCGGAGCCTTCGGGACGTACCGAAAGGTTAACGTCGCAACGCATTGTACCGTGTGCCATTTCACATTCTGCAACCTTTGCAAAACGAAGCAGTGATTTGAGTCTTTCGAGGTATGCTTCAACCTCTTCAGCGCTCGAAAGGTCTGGCTGGCTTACGATTTCGATAAGGGGTACGCTTGTACGGTTAAAATCTACGTGTGTTGTGTCCTCGCGGATATCGTGTACAAGCTTGCCTGCGTCTTCTTCCATGTGGATCTGCTTTATGCGGATATTCTTTTTGCCTTCCTTTGTTTCTATTTCCACAAGGCCGTTAACGGCAACAGGAGCAAACCACTGTGTGGTCTGATAAGCTGCAGGAAGGTCGGGATAGTAGTAGCTCTTTTTATCAAAAGTAGTAGTTCTGTTTATGTGGCAGTTAAGCATAAGGCCTGCTTTCATGCCGTAATCCACTACTCTCTTGTTAACAACGGGCAACATACCTGGCATACCACAGCATGCTGGGCAAACGTGATCGTTTGGTTCGGAGCCGTAGGAATGGGCAGAACAAGAGCAGAAGATCTTAGATTTTGTGGCGAGTTCAACGTGGACTTCAAGTCCGATGACTGTTTCGTATCTCATTATTATTTGCCCTCCTTTTCAAGAATCTTTGCAACAGCAAGAAGGCTTCTGTCGGAAAATGCCTTGCCGACAAGCTGTACAGAACCCGAAACGACAGCAGGAAGTCCTGTGATAGATGCGGGAGCAGTGTACGTGTTTTCTTCAAACGCCTTTGTGCTTTCGATGTTTTCGGGATACGACATTGAAGAACAAGCTGGCATAAGAACTGCGTCAAATCTGCTGAAAATTTCTGTAAAAGCTTCGACAATGACTCTGCGCATTCTCAATGCTTTGTCATATACTTTCATGTAATTGTCTGTAGAAAGAGTTTCGGAACCAAAAAGAATTGCTGTTTTCAAAAGCTCGCCGAAAGCTTCTGTACGGCTGTTTGTGTATAGTTCGTCGATATTCGAGAACTTCTGTGCGCGATAACCGTATTTTACACCGTCATACTTCGAAACGTTGTTGCACAGTTCTGCACTCATAAGAATGTTCCATGCAACGCGCGACGCGCAGATAACACTGTCGTCGATCTCACATACCTCAATACCATTTTCAGAAAGTGTGTTCTTGGCTTTTTCGATTTTTGCACAAACTTCTGCGTTTGCGCCTGCGAGCATGGATTTAAGAAGCGCTATCTTTTTAACGGGCTGAATTTCTGCTCCGCTTGCAAGCTTTGCACAAAGCTCGTCAGAGTGGCTTGTACCATCCTTTTCATCGTGACCTGCGATGACAGAAAGTACATCTGTGCATATATCGCTTGATTTCGCCATAACGCTAACAGTGTCTCCGGAACATGCAACGGGAACGATGCCGTAACGGGAAACTGTACCGTAGGTGGGCTTTATGCTTACAAGACCGTACTGAGCAGCAGCTCTTCTTACCGATCCGTTGGCGTCAAGGCAGATCGCAGCGGTTGCATCCCCTGCTGATACTATTTCGGCGGAAGCGTTAAGAATTTTTCCGTCGGCACAAAGAGCGCCTTTGTAGTTTGTTTCGCCCATAAGGTCAAATGCAAATTCGCCAACGGCAGATTTGCCGCAGATGGCATAATTTGCTTCAGTAAGTTTTGTGATGACTTGCGCGTCGAAAAGGCTCATATATCCGTCGAGCATTTTTGAACCCGCAGTGGTGGGCATATCTTTTGTAAGAATCATATCGTCGAGTACGATCTTGAGATCGGACTGGACGTCTTTTTTTACTGTAAAGAATTCCATAGTAATCTCCTTTCTGCCGATCACTCGACAACA
Source organism: Oscillospiraceae bacterium (assembly GCA_015063785.1). Taxonomy (GTDB): domain Bacteria; phylum Bacillota; class Clostridia; order Oscillospirales; family CAG-382; genus UMGS1052. The sequence continues at coordinate 102,526 of SVTM01000001.1, read as the reverse complement.
CGTGGAACGCACCAGTAGCCTTCGTCGGTTTCGGGTGCATCCTTCTGAAGATCCTCACGGGAGAAAGTTTTTATCACTTCGTCTTCGCGCACTACTGTCATTATTGGCAAGACGTGAACCATTCTTTCGACGTTTGATGTGTCGATGGCGTTGAGGATTTCGAGTTCGGAGTCTCTTTTTTCAAAAAATGAGATCACAGATTCTTTCTGCTCTTCGGTCAGACTCAGCTGATTGAGCATTTCGAGTTTTCTGAGTGTTTCTCTGTCCATATTACGATCTCCTTTTTATAATAGTTTTAAATTTTAAATCAGTCTCTGACTTTGATGTGAACTTCGCGAAGCTGCTGCTCGGTTACTTCACCGGGGGCACCCATCATGAGATCCTGTGCATTTCCGTTAAGAGGGAATGCGATAACGTCGCGGATGGTTTCCTCTTCTGCAATAAGCATGATCATGCGGTCAACACCGGGAGCCATGCCTGCATGAGGAGGAGCACCGTACGAGAATGCGGTGTAAAGGGCACCGAATTTTGCTTTTACGTCTTCTTCGCCGTATCCTGCGATCTCAAACGCCTTTTTCATGATCTCGGGATTGTGATTTCTGACAGCACCGGAAGAAAGCTCTACACCGTTGCAGACGATGTCGTATTGATAGGCAAAGATCTCGAGAGGATCCTTGTTAAGAAGAGCATCCATACCGCCCTGAGGCATCGAGAAGGGATTGTGTGTAAAGTCAATCTTGCCTGTTTCTTCGTTGCGCTCGTACATGGGGAAATCAACGATAAAGCAGAATTCGAAGGAATCGTTCTTGATAAGACCGAGTTCGTTTCCGATCCATGTTCTCATTTCGCCCGAAAGCTTGTCAATAACAGAAGCGCTGTCGCTGATGAAGAAGAGCGATTCGCCTTCTTTGATTCCGACGAGTTCGGTAAGTTCCGCCTTTTGTTCTTCGGAAAGGAACTTTGCGATAGGGCCCTTGTACTCGCCGTTTTCAAGAGTGATGTAACCGATACCAAACTTCATGCCGATGCTTCTGGAATAAGCGTCGATAGCCTTTTCAAACGCTTTTTTTCCGTCGCCGTCGCCGTCCTTCTTAACCATGTAATTTGCTACAATACCGCGAACAAGCTTGTTTTTGAAAGGAACTGTTCTGCCGTTTACTTCAAGGAACTCGTGCTTGCCGAAGAAATCCGTGAGGTCCTTGATGATGAGAGGGTTGCGAAGGTCGGGTTTGTCAGAGCCATACTTGAGCATAGCGTCAGCAAAAGTTATACGCTGGAAAGGAGGCTTGGATACCTTTTTGTCCGAGAATTTTGTAAAAGTGTTGTATACAACCTGTTCAGCAACAGCAAAAACGTCTTCCTGTGTAGCAAAGGACATTTCGAAGTCGAGCTGATAGAATTCTCCGGGAGATCTGTCCTGGCGTGCATCTTCGTCTCTGAAGCAAGGTGCGATCTGGAAGTATCTGTCAAATCCCGATGCCATAAGAAGTTGCTTGAACTGCTGAGGAGCCTGAGGAAGAGCATAGAACTTGCCCTTGTGCTTACGGCTGGGAACAAGATAGTCACGCGCGCCTTCGGGAGAAGAGGCGGTGAGGATGGGAGTCTGGATTTCAAGGAATCCGAGCTCTTCCATCTGGCTTCTGAGATAGCTGAGTATCTTCGAGCGAAGAACAATGTTGTCGTGGATCTTACGGTTTCGGAGATCAAGATATCTGTATTTAAGTCTTACATCTTCCCTTGTCTGCGTAGAAGCATCAATTTCAAAAGGAATTGAAGACTTGCAGGGGCCGAGAACTTCGACCTTTGTTGCTCGTACTTCGATAAGACCGGTGTCGATCTTAGGGTTTACGGTTTCTTCGTCACGCTTTGTAACAGTACCTTCGACAAGGATAACTGTTTCTTTAGCCATGCCTGCGATCATGCTATCGTCAGAAAAGACGATCTGTGTGATTCCGTAGTGGTCGCGAAGGTCAACGAAAAGAACGCCGCCATGGTCGCGCACAGTGTCCATCCAACCCGTGAGGACTACGTTCTGACCGATGTGTTCGGTATTAAGTTCGTTACAAGTATGGGTTCTCAACATAAGTTAAATCCTCCAAACATATTATAATTTAAATTTAAAACTTTATTTGTGCGGACAAAATAAAATAGCCTTTCGCCCACAAACATGGGACGAAAGGCTAAACTTCCGCGATACCACCCAAATTGACCGGATAAACCGATCCTCTCAAACATCCTTACGGGATGAACGTGCGGTTCTAATTGCCAAAGGCTTTCTTCCGCAGGCTCCGAAGTGTTATTCATTCCGATGTCATTGCCGAACTTGCACCACCGTCGGCTCTCTGCGAATGATTGACCGAAACTACTGTCTTCATCATAGCTTTTAACACATTGATTATATCACATAAAAATTCTCTTGTCAATAATTTGACTTTATTTTTTTGCGGAATTATCAGAATTATACGCATTTTCAAGCTCTTTTACAAAATTGTCCGCATCGGATCGTGTTCTGAATACGGTAATGCTTTTGTTGTTAGCGTGGTTTTTGAGCAACTCGTATACTTTTGGAAGTGTGCTTTGCGGGAAATCGCATATATACTGTCTGAATTGCACATCAAACTCTTCTTCGACCCATGGCATATCGGGCCTTGACTTCCCTATTCTGCTTTCAACTCCCGAGAGACATTCTGATAAAGGAATATCAAACAAAAAGACGGTGTCGCATTCTTTTAAACGGGTTTCGAGCGTGCGGGAATAGTTTCCGTCAATTATCCAATTGTCACGCTTCAGAATTTCGGAAAGTCTGCTGTCAAATTCTTCTCTTGAAACGGTTGTTTTGTCGGGATTGTGCCATATCATATCGAGATAAAAAATCGGAATATCACATACCTTGCACAGTTTTCTTGAAAAAGTGCTTTTGCCGGCTCCCGGGCTGCCGATTACGATTATTTTTTTCATTTATAATCTACCTCGATTTTCGTTTTTTGTAAAATGCAACTTATATTCTTTTTTCTGTTGCACATATCGAACAGTAATAGCCCGAAACAAGTCCCGTGCTTATCAATGCACCGCCGATGATGTCAGAGAACCAATGAACACCTGACAGCAATCTGCAAACCACCATAAAAATAGTGAAAATGGCTATAACAAGATTGATAAAAAGTCTTAAAGTTCTCTTTTTTATCCGCCTGTTAAATTGAATTGCCGCACTTGACATTACACAGATCACAAGCATGGTTGTGGATGAAGGATATGATGCTTCGGCAACGCCGTTGATGAGAATTGGTCTGTAATTTATAACCAGCTTCTCGAAAAATAAAAATACGGTTAAGACTATCAAATAAAAGACTCCGAGCAAAAGAATATCCTTGTCAACTTTCAACAGACTTTTCCTTTTGAGCGATTGGGCGAACCCAAAAAATCCAAACCCTGCAACAAAGCAAATCGGAACAAAACTGAGCCAATCTGTTAAAATGTACAATGAAAAATTTACCCCTGTGAAGTCGTGTACAGCTTTGTTAATGTATGCAAAACCCACTTTTGATCGCTCGGGACTTATAGCTCCAACGTCAAAAAAACACACTGCAAGTGTCCAGAACATAAACAAAACAATAAAAATTGTTGTAAGTTTCAGCCACGTCTTTTTTTCTTTCATTTTTATCACCTTTTCTGTATGTATTAGGCTTTCGCCTTAACACATTCTAAAATGAAACGGGAGAAAATGAAAGAATCGGTGCTTCACATTGATGATACCTTTCGTGTCATCGCAATTTTATAAGTGTTGAAGCTTTGATCGAAAGGTGGATAAAGAGAAATACAGCTGCATACGGTTGAGAACCTGCAATAAAAATAATTACTCCGACAAAGTTTAGCAACAAAGATGTTTTTGTGCAGAGTGATTTTTTTGAATTTTGAAAAGCAAGAGTGAAAATGCCGCAAAGCGCTATCAGAAAAACCGACGCGGTGTATATAAATTTGAGGTAATTTGAAATACCTTCAATTGACAAAAGAGAAACTTCCTTGATAAGAGAGCCTATGTTTTGACCGAAAAAAGGCAAGAAAAACAAAATCAATACGCTGATATCCAAAAGTCCAAACAAGATGTTGCGGATATGAGTTTCTTTTTGTTTACTGTCGTTTTCCGCTACGTCAAGCAATTCTTCGCCGGACAGAAGAACATCTATTGTCACACCAAAGAATTTTGATATTGCTTTTAATGATTCTATGTTTGGATATCCCCTGCCCGATTCCCATTTTGATATGGCAGTCCGCGATACGTATAAGGCTTCTGCGAGATCTTCTTGAGTTATCCCTTTTTGTTTTCTCAATTCTTGTAGTTTTTCTTTGAATTCCATATAATTTGTCTTTCTTTTTAAACAGAGCTTGCGCGGCTAACATTTGCCGCGGCAGTGTTAATTACGCTCAAAAGTTATTGAAACACTAAATCGCAAAATATGAAAAAGTGGCTTGGAATAAGGCTTCAAGGCACTTAAAAACCTTATAGTATTATTCCCACTCAATTGTGCCAACAGGCTTGGGAGTGAGGTCGAGGAGAACGCGGTTGATACCTTCAACCTCTGCTGTGATGCGGTTTGTGATCTTATGAAGAACTTCGTAAGGGATTTCTTCGATAGTAGCAGTCATTGCGTCGGTTGTATTTACGGCACGGATAATAGCGGGCCAACCTTCATATCTCTTGCTGTCGCGAACGCCAACGCTCTTGAAATCGGGAACTGCGATGAAATACTGCCATACCTTGCCTGCAAGGCCACAGAGATCAAATTCTTCACGAAGGATTGCATCTGCTTCGCGAAGAGCGTGAAGTCTATCACGAGTGATGGCACCGAGGCATCTTACACCAAGACCGGGTCCCGGAAAAGGCTGACGGTCGACCATAGAAGAAGGAAGGCCGAGGGCTTTACCAACAACTCTTACTTCATCTTTGTAAAGAAGCTTGATAGGTTCGCAGAGTTCAAACTGCATATCTTCGGGAAGTCCACCAACGTTGTGATGAGCCTTTACGCCGTCGCTCTCGAGAATATCGGGATAAATCGTTCCCTGCGCAAGGAAGGAAATGCCTTCAAGCTTGCTTGCTTCTTCATCGAAGACTTTGATAAATTCTCCACCGATGATTTTGCGCTTTTTTTCGGGTTCATCAACGCCTGCGAGAAGGTCAAGAAATCTGTCTGTGGCATCTATGTAGATGAGATTGGCGTCAAGTTGATTACGGAAAACTTCGATAACTTGTTCGCTCTCCCCTTTTCTCATAAGTCCGTGGTTTACGTGTACGCACACGAGTTGCTTGCCAACAGCTTTGATAAGAAGTGCGGCAACAACAGACGAGTCAACTCCACCCGAAAGGGCAAGAAGAACTTTCTTGTCGCCAACCTGTTCGCGAATTAAAGCAATCTGCTCGTCGATAAAAGCATCTGCCAGTTCTTTTGTTGTGATTCTTTCCATTGAATCGGGACGAATATTGCTATTCATTTTCATAGTGTTTGCCTCCTGCATTATTCGCATATTTCAGTTTGTATAGTTATCGAAATATCCCTGTACAAGAACAACGGGAGTTCCCTTGTCGCCCGAGCCGGATGTGAGGTCGCAGAGCGAACCGATAAGGTCGGTAAGCTGTCTGGGGGTCGTGCCCTGAGAAGCCATGTTTCCGACAAGGTTGTCACCCTTTGCTTTGATACTTTCGGAGATAGCTTTTTTAAGCTCTTCACCCGAAAGATCTTTGTAATCGTTGTCGGCAAGATATTTAAGCTTGAGCTCATTGGGGGTACCAACAAGTCCATCTGTGAACGCAGGAGAAACAACAGGGTCTGCAAGCTCCCATATTTTTCCCTTGGGATCTTTAAAAGCTCCGTCGCCGTATACCATTACTTCAACATGCTTGCCTGTTGTATCAAAAATCTTCTTTTGAATATCAAGAACAAGCTGCTTGCACTCTCTGGGGAAAAGCTTGATCTTGTCTTCTGTTGATTTGTTCGAACCAAGAAGGCCATAGCTTTCGTTGCATCCGCTACCGTTTACGGGAGCAGTAAGAATATCATCAAGACCGCAAACAATCTTAGCACCCGCTGCCTTGAGGATTCTCTTTGTACGTGCGCGTGTGTGGATATCGCACGTGAGGACGCAATCTGTATAATCAAGGATAGCTTTTGCCTGGTTTGCAAAAACTATTTCAACTTCTGCGCCCATTTCGCGGATAAGATCTCCATAATATGCAACATAGTCAACACCTGTGAACTCATGTTTGTTTTCGCCGAAAAGTTCACGATATTTTTCAAGTGTAAGTACGTCGGAATAAGGATTTACACCGGCGGCGTCTATCTTATCAAGGCTTACAAGTTCGTTTCCAACTTCATCAGAAGGATAACTAAGCATAAGAACTACCTTTTTAACACCTTTTGCAATACCTCGAAGGCAGATTGCAAAACGGTTTCTCGAAAGAATGGGGAAAATTACGCCGACCGTGTCTCCGCCAAGTTTTTCTTTGACGTCGGCGGCGATGTCATCAACAGAAGCATAGTTTCCTTGTGCGCGTGCAACGATTGATTCAGTGATGGAAATAACATCTCTGTCTCGTAGTTCAAAACCTTCGCATTCTGCCGCTTCAATCACGCTGTCTGCAACTATCTTTGCAAGATCGTCGCCTTCGCGAATGATTGGACAACGTATTCCGCGCGATACTGTGCCGACTCTTCTTTCTTTGCTTGTCATAAATAACAACCTCTCTTTATATGTGAATTTCTTTAAACAAAGCTAATTGTGACATATACAAAAAATATCACGAATAAAATTGTATCACTTTTTTTGCAATAATTCAATAGAAAATTTATTCATTAAGCAAAAAAATTACAAAATATCTGATATTTATCCTATTTTTAGAAAAAAATCGACTCGCCATGACTGACGGGTCGATTTTGTGAGATCATATATCTTCTTTTACCATCGATTTTATCGACTTTGAATATTGCAAAGGCGACATTCCGGTTTTTTGTCGGAACTGACGAGAAAAATAATGCGGTCCAGAGTACCCCAGAAGCTCGGCAATTTGAGTTATATTGTAGTTGTCATCGCGTATAAACCTTTTTGCCTGCTCTATCTTCATATTAATAAAGTATTCAATAACTCCACATGAGGCGTTAGTTCTGAAAATTTCTCTAAGCGAAGAAACGCTAATGTTTGCAACAGATGCAATCTCCGTGAGCGAAAGAGAGCGGTGGATGTTTTTTGACATAAACGCCTCGATCTCGTCAAATGTGGTGTCTGTTATGTGACTTTTAAAGGTTGTCATTTGCATGGTGTCATCATTTCGCATAAGAAGTATCAGAAGTTCGGAAATATACTGTTTTATTAGCTGTTCGGAGCCGATGGGTGAATCTTTTTTTCTGTTAAGTCTTGCGGCATATGGGTCTCCGAGAGGTCCTTCAAAAGTATTTATGCGTTCAGCGATAATCTTGGAAATAAGTCTTTTTTGAATGTTGCCGATCTGTAGAATCTTGTTTTCAAAAAAACTCATAGCCGGTGAATGACTTTCAAACGAGACGATGACAGAATTTGATGCAGCCTCCGAGCAGATGTTGTGCCATTCGCCCGGCTTATGGAAAATGATATTTCCGTGGGGCAAGGACATGGTGTGGTTTCCTGCTGTAACCTGAGCTTCACCTTTGTCGATATATACAAATTCCCAGAAATCGTGGCTTTCTCCTTTAAAAGCAAATCCCTTTGCGTATTCAAAATAATGGATAGTATATACTTTGTCGATTATAAGCTCGTCCTGAAGCTCTGTTCCGATATAATAACTCATTTGTATCACCACACATTGTATCAATTATACTTGTATTATATTTCATAAATCGCCTAAAATCAATATCTTTTATCATTTTGTGCAATGATAATGACGGAATGTGCAAATAAATTGAAATGTTTTTAGTATAAAATATTTATGAAAGGTGGTATCGGTATGCGAATCGTTATTTGTGACAACTATGACGAAATGTCAAAAAAAGCTGCTCTTATCGTTGCAAGTCAGATCAACATGAAACCTAATGCTGTTCTTGGCCTTGCTACAGGTTCTACTCCCGAGGGGATGTATAGGATTCTTGTTGATATGTACAACAACAAAGAAGTTGATTTTTCCGAAGTTACAACCTTCAATCTCGATGAGTACTACCCCATTTCAAAGTCGAATTCTCAAAGCTATGACTTTTTCATGAAAAAACATCTTTTTTCGCATATAAATGTCCCCGAAGCAAACATAAATATACCAAATGGTGAAGCGTGCGATGCTGAAAAGGAATGCGAAGAATATGAAAACAAGATCGCCTCTTTCGGCGGCATCGATCTTCAGATTCTCGGCATTGGCCAGAACGGTCACATTGGTTTTAATGAGCCGGATGAATTTCTGTATTCAAATACTCACAAAACGGGTCTTACGGAAAGTACCATCAGCGCAAACTCACGTTTTTTTGCCTCTGCAGGTGATGTTCCCAAGAATGCTCTTACCATGGGTATAGCAACCATCCTCAAATCAAAGAAAATTGTCCTTCTCGCCTGCGGAAAAAGCAAGCATGACGCCATAAGTAAACTGATTTCCGGTAAAATCACAACTTTATGCCCTGCAACTATGCTTAATGTGCACAGAGATCTTGTGGTGATTTGCGATAAAGAGGCTTACCATGGATAAGGTTCTTAAAAATGCTACGATACTTGACGATAGCTTCTCTTTTGTAATAGCGGATATCGGTGTTTCGGCAGATAAAATATGCTATGTCGGAGATCTTCCGAACGAAGATTGCGAAATTATTGATCTTGGCGGAAAGATAATTGTGCCCGGTCTTGTGGATATACATACACACGGGTGCTTGGGACTTGACAGTGCAGACTGTCAAAACTCGGACGAAATATCAATAATGCGTGATTTTTACGCTTCTCACGGGGTAACAACCTATCTTGCCACCGTTACAACTAGCGCAAAAATCGATACGGAAACGGCAATTGAACTTCTTTCAAAAGCAAAAAGCGAAAACAAAGGTGCAAATATCGGCGGCATCCATATGGAGGGCCCCTATTTTTCCAAAGAACGCAAAGGAGCTCAGAACCCAGATTATCTGAGATTGCCAGATGTTTGCGAGTTTGATGAATTGTTTGATCTCTCGGATGGTGGAATAAAACTTATAAGCGTTGCTCCCGAGCTTGACGGAGCTTATGATTTTATTTCAAAAATATCGCAAAAATGTGCTGTTTCGATAGGTCACACAGATGCTGATTATGACACAGGATGCCGTGCCATCGAATGTGGCGCAAGTGTAATGACTCACACCTTCAACGCTATGAGACCTTTGCTCCACAGAGCACCCGGAGCTGTGGGAGCGGCACTTGAACACGGAATATTCTGCGAGTTTATCTGCGATGGATTCCATATAGACAAAGCTGTTATTCGCATTATGTACAAGCTTCTCGGCGACGAGAAAATGTGCCTTATCAGTGATTCAATAAGGGCAGCAGGTATGGCAGACGGAGAGTATTCACTTGCAGGTCTTCCCTTTTTTGTAAAGAACGGAAAAGCGCATCTTTCTGATGGCACTATCGCAGGTAGTACGGTAACTTTATACGACTGTGTAAAAAACGCAATAGATTTCGGCATTCCTGCAAACAGCGCATTCAAAATGGCATCTCTCACCCCCGCCACCGCGTGCGGTATATCAGAAGAATGCGGTAGTATTTCTGTTGGTAAACGTGCAGATCTTCTTGTACTTGATGAAGAATACAACATTGAAAAAATAATGATACGCGGAAGCTTTTATAAATAAGGAGTGAAAAAATATGTATCTCGGATTTGATATAGGCGGCACATCGGTAAAATACGGTATTGTGGACGAAAACTTCAATATCATCGAAAAGTCGAGTTTTGCAACAAATCAACATTCTGACATCGCCGTTCTTGATGATATCTGTAACGCTGTTGAATATATGAAAGGAAAGTATTCCTTTGACTATATAGGTATTGGTGCCCCGGGGTTTGTTGATTCCAAAAAAGGCTATATCGAGGGTTCTGCAAACACTCCCTTTAAACATACCGCAGTCGTTGACTACGTTGAGAAAAAAACCGGTTTCAAGACGTACGTTGCAAACGATGCAAACTGTGCAGCATACGGCGAATACATTTACGGTCAAACCGACACCGAGAACTTCGTTATGATCACTATCGGCACAGGTGTTGGCGGCGGAATTATCCTTAACGGAAAACTTTTCACGGGTAGCACAGGTTTGGCCGGAGAGATCGGACACATCGTTATCAGACACGAGGGTCTCGCCTGCCCCTGCGGAAAGCGAGGTTGTTACGAACAGTATGCTTCGGCAACGGCACTTGTCAGACTTACAAAAGAAAAGGTCAAAAAAAGCGACGGCCTTATGTCTTCCGAGATGAAAAATAAAATTGATAGCATTGATGGAAGAACAGTATTTGATTATATCAGAAAAGGTGCAACAGACGCCAAAGAAGTGCTTGACAAATATGCAAAATATCTTGTTGACGGAATTGAATCGATCTGTTCCCTTCTCCAACCCGATGCGATCATCCTTGCGGGCGGAATAACGAACGATAAAGAACTCCTTATGGAATACATATCAAAGTATTATAAAGGTTCGACTCCTGTAAAAATAGCAAAGCTTAAAAGTGATGCAGGTCTTATTGGTGCGGCTTTTATTGGTAAGAGTCTATAAAAAGCTGATCCCCTTGTTTATGACAAGGGGATCAATTATTATTAGAAATGTATTTCTGAAAGTCCGTCGATTCCTGAAATATAGTGTTCTGAAACTCCAAGAGAACACATATGATCATATGTAGACTTGATGTCGTTGCTCTCGCTGGTCAGAATATTTTTGCCGTCAGGCCAAATTTCTTTTCTGGTTGGCCACAAGCAGATATCCGGTGATATTATACTGTAAAGTTCGTGGGATACACCGTAAAAACCGTGGTGCGCCATCTGAAGTATATCACTCTTCAGCTCGTCCTTAAAGGCTGAAAGAAGCGAAAGACCGGCTTCGTATCCTGCATCTCCGAGAAACAAAACAGATGCAGATTTGAAGTTGAACTTATAAATAACGCCGATGTTGTTAAGATAATTGCGATCAGAATCAAGGGATTCTGCGCCTATAATCTTTACGATGTTTTTGCCGATCTTCAATCTGTCCCCGTTTCTGACACGCAACGACGGGATTTTTGATGCTTTTATGGCGCTGTTGAAGTTTTCAATATCTTGAACGCAGGAAATATCTCGCTTTGCAATGATCTCGGGGTCGAGATAAGAATAAATGATCTTCTTTACACTCACGAGTTTTCCGTTGATAATATTGATGAAAGCTCCAACGTGTGATTTGTGAGGATGGGTGACGAACCAAGCATCAACCCTGCCTTGAAGATTGTCATTTATAAACTGAACAAGATACTCGGTTTCGGGAGAATCTCCACCGTCAATAACAAAATGTTGTCCGTCAGGCGTCTTGATACAGTAAGACATACTTTTGAAACTTCCAATGATTGGCAACTGCCATAGTGTGCAGTCTTTTTCGTTGGTTTTGATAGACATAAAATACCACTCTTCTGTTAACTTGCAATAGACTAAACACAGCGGATGTTGCAAATGCAACAAGACCGCTGAGTTAAAAACGTATTTCTTCTTAAATGCTTGATTATTATATCATTCAATATGACAAAATACGTTAACAAAGATAAAATTTTTGTTAAAAACAGCCGATAATTATTATTTCTTACAAATTGTTGCAAGTTTATACACATATTATCATTCCTGATCTTAAAACTGTGTTGAACTTTCTGTTTTTTTGCATTATAATATTATTGTTTAATACCGACGGAGGTAATTTTATGAAGAAAGTTTGTACTGTAATTGCTTTTGTAATGTTACTTGCTGTTTTTCTTTTGACGTCATGTGAAAAAACAACGAAATCAGATATTGTCTCCGGCGATGTTGATGTTTTAACGGACAGTCAAACGACAGATCGTGTTATGCCGGTTGAGGTTGACTACACAATAAGGTATTATGATGTTATTGAAGACAAAATTATTGAATATTCAGATATTGTAAGCTTTGATAACGCGCCTGATCCGATATTCTTTATATCAAAGCTTTCGGAACTTATGCAGATAAGGATAGGCGTAAATTCTATCAATGTATCCGGCAAAGATATGATAATAGATTTTTCGTCTGTCACAGCTCCGTTGAATGGAACGGGAGCATACGAGGAAAGCTGCATTCTCGATAGCATCAGCGATACAATGCTTTCTGTGTTTCACGATATAGATCGCGTTTACTTTACACAAGAAGGAAAGGACTACGAAAGCGGACATATATCCATTTCGAAAGATACACCCTATGCACAAAGATGATCTTAAAATAACTGACAATGACAAAATGCGAGTTCATTACAGAAAACGCAGCAGCAAGAAAAATGTCGGCATAGAATCTGCCGCTCCGCCTGTGCATGAATTTGTAAAGCTTGAAAACGCCACAGACGTTGAAAAGATGGCATATGCAGAGACAATGAAAATAGGACGAAATGAGAATAGCGTTTATCCAGCGGTAAAAAATCGTCGTGGAAAGATAGTAATCGTCGATCCTAAATACGAAAATGCCAGGCGAATCAATACGAAAATTGAAAAAACAATATACGCGTGTGTTTTGACGGTCACCATAATTATTGTTTTGGCCATTATTGCAGGGTTCTTTGTCAATTCATCGAGCGGTCAGAAAATCATCAATGCTGTATTCGGGGACAAGCATATTTCTTCCGATGGAAATTACATCTACGGTGATTTTGAAGGATACGTCACCATCGGCACAAGCTACGAGGACGCAATTGAAATTTTGGGCCTCCCCACTCCCGGCAGCGAAGATCAGTATTTTTATGGAAATTCTTACATTATTGTTGAAAACGATGTGGTTGTCGGGTATCATAAGGACAGTTTTGATTATTTTCCCGTTACGGTTGGATTCAGAGATGACGACATAAACCCCGTTGTCACCCTTGGCGACAACGCAGCCAGAGTTGTAACAAAATTGGGGTCGCCAGATACATATCATAAATATCGGTGGATATACAAAGACATGAATCCAAGCTTTTACCGCAGTAATTTTTCGGGAGGATCGTCGGATCTTGTTGTTGTCTTCAACGAAGATTATTTTGTCATAGGTTACGAATTTGTTGACAAATAAATTGACGTTTTTTCTCTTGGCAGTTGAAAAAGTTCTCGTTTTGTGGTATACTGACAAAAGAAAAAATACCATGGAGAACGATATGACACAAAGAATTGCAGAATACAAAAAATATAGAGAAGAAATATTTAATAAAGCTTATTCTTTTCTTAACGATAAACAGAGAGAAGCTGTGTTTACTACAGAAAACCCCCTTCTCATTCTTGCGGGAGCAGGCAGTGGAAAGACCACAGTACTCGTTCAGAGGATCGCTTTTATTATAAAGTACGGCAACGCATATTTTTCCGAATACATACCCGACGATGTGCTCACTGACGAGAACCTTGCTGTCCTTAGGTATATCGCCGAAAGCCCTCTTGCAACCAAAGAAGACCTTGAAGAAGCTATGAATTGCTTTGCTGTTGATCCTGCAACTCCCTGGCAAATACTTTCGATTACCTTTACAAACAAAGCGGCAAACGAAATGAAAGAGCGCCTTCAGAAGATCCTTGGAGATGCTGCGCAGGACATCTGGGCAGGTACTTTCCATTCAATCTGCGTGCGAATATTGCGCCGTTATATTGACAGGCTCGGATATGACAAAAGTTTTACTATCTATGACACAGATGATCAAAAACGACTTATAACAGCGTGTATCAAAGAAAAAAATCTTGATGAAAAAACCTTTCAGCCCCGTTCGATCCTCGGAGAGATCAGCCGATCGAAAGACAAGCTCGAGGGATATTCAGCCTACGCTACAAATGCAGGTGCTGACTTTAGAAAAGGCATAATTGCCCAGCTTTTTGAAATGTATGAACAGCGAAAAGCTGCGGCAAATGCCCTGGATTTTGACGATATTATTTTCTTTACAGTTAAACTTCTTGCAGAAAATGAAGATATCCGAAGTGAATATCAAAGACGCTTCAGGTATATTCTTGTAGATGAGTATCAGGATACCAACATATCCCAGTTCAATCTTGTTAAGCTGCTTTGCGGGTCCCACAACAATCTAATGGTCGTTGGAGATGACGATCAGAGTATTTACAAGTTCAGAGGAGCAACTATTGAAAACATTCTTAATTTCGACAGAAGCTTTGATGACGTTAAGGTAATTAAACTCGAGCAAAATTATCGTTCTACCTCGAACATCATTGCCGCCGCGAACGCTATTATCAAAAACAATGAAGGCAGAAAAGGCAAAGAACTATGGACGGGTAATGACGATGGAGAAAAGATCATTCTCAAAGAATGTGGTGACAATAACTTTGAAGGATCGTACATAACGGATAAGATATCAAAAATGGCATTGGAAAAGGGATATAAGTATTCTGATTTTGCCGTTCTTTACCGAGTAAACGCCCTTTCCAATAATCTTGAAAAAGCTTTTGCAAAAAGCGGCATCCCCTATAGAATCTTAGGCGGTACTCGCTTTTACGATCGCAAGGAGATCAAGGACATCATGTCTTATCTCTGTGTAATTAACAATCCGTCGGACAATCTTCGCCTCAAACGAATAATCAATGTTCCAAAAAGGGGTATTGGCGATGCAACGGTTGACGAAATTGAGCGTCTTGCCATTGAAAACGGACGTACAATGCTTGATATTATGGCAACTGCACAGAGTTATCCTTCCCTTTCGCGCAGCGCCATAAAACTCGTTTCTTTTTGCGATCTTATCAGCGATTTCAGAAAAACAGTTGACAACGAGACTTTGCCTGTTCTTTTTGAAAAGGTAATAGAAAAAAGCGGATATATGCAAATGCTTATTGACGGCGGTCAGGAAGAAGCAGACAGAATTGATAACCTGAAAGAACTTGTTTCAAACGCCGTGCAGTATGAAGCGTCTAACGAACAAGCTTTGTTGTCAGGCTTTCTTGAAGAAGTTGCTCTTATTTCGGACGTCGATAATTATGATCCAGACTCCCCCGCAGTTGTTTTGATGACTATACACAGTGCAAAAGGCCTTGAATTCCCTGTTGTGTTCCTTCCCGGTATGGAAGAAACCATTTTCCCGGGTGCACAATCGACTTTTGAGCAGGCAGAACTCGAAGAAGAACGAAGACTTGCATACGTTGCTGTGACACGCGCTAAGAAAGAACTTATTATAACATATTGTCAGAACAGACTGTATTTCGGTAGAACTGTGTGCAATCAAAGATCAAGATTTATTGACGAAATACCCGGGGAGCTTTGTGATGTGCAGAATTTTTACGAAGCTACACCCCAGGGTTTTTATTCTCATTCTTTTGCACAGAACAGCGGTTTCCGCGCAGGTTCGGGCGCACAGCAAAATGTCAGATCGGTGTTTGGTCAAAAGCCACGCACAGTAGGCGTTATGCAGTCTACACAAAAAACCGCACCTTCTTTGGAACAGTTCAAGAGCGGAGACAGAGTGACGCACGCAAAATTCGGTGCTGGGCTTGTTATTTCCGCAAAGCCGATGGGGGCGGATGTTATGTATGAGATTGCTTTTGATGAATTCGGAACGAAAAAACTAATGGGCACTTACGCCAAACTTTCAAAAGAATAACTGTCTGAAATGCACGTCTTTTTGATGTGCATTTTTTGCAATACATACAGTATTATTTGCACTGTACATTGCAAAAACTTTTATATAAAATATTATTGTAAGGTTAGTTTGACAGATTATAAATAATATATCGGAGGATAATTGATATGACAAAGAAATTGACTCCCGCAAATCTCAGACCCGATTCCCTCGCAGTTCACGGCAACATGGGACACGACACTCATGCTAACGCGGTCAGCTTCCCTATTTATCAGACATCTACATACATCAATAAAAATTTTGGCGGCGATATCGACTTTTCATATTCTCGTTGTGCAAACCCCACAAGAGACGAGCTCGAAAAGACAGTGGCTCTTCTTGAGGGCGGAAAATACGGCTTTGCATTCTCCAGCGGTCTTGCTGCAGAAACAGCACTTTTCTCTACACTTTCTGCAGGTGATCACGTTGTTATCGGCGATGACGTTTACGGTGGAACATACCGCCTTTCAAGAGATGTATTCCCAAGATACGGCGTTAAATTTTCGGTTGTTGACTTTTCCTGCCCCGAAAAGGTTGAGGCAGCTATAAAGCCCAACACAAAGTTCCTTTATGTTGAAACACCCACAAACCCCATGATGAAGGTTTGTGATATTCGTGTAATTGCAGATATTGCCAAAAAGAGCGGTGCGAAGTTTATTGTTGACAATACTTTTATGACCCCTGTTTTCCAAAAACCCCTTTCTCTTGGGGCAGATGTTGTTATCCACAGCGGTACAAAGTATCTTGCAGGTCACAACGACACCATGGCAGGTTTCCTTATCACTTCGGATGAGGAAGTTTACAACGGTGTTGCATATAACAGAAATACGGAAGGCGCAGCCCTTGCACCCTTTGATTCCTGGCTTGTTCTCCGTGGTATCAAGACTCTTACGCTCCGCATGAAAAAGCATGAAGAAAACGCCATTGCTGTTGCACAGTGGCTTTCTAAGTGCAAGGCAGTCGACGAAGTTTTCTTTGTCGGCCTCGATTCTCATCCGGCAAAGGCTATCGTTGACAAGCAGTGCACAGGCTACGGCGGAATGATCTCTTTTACTCTTAAAGACCCATCGATCGTAAGACACGCTCTTTGTGACTATCAGATGATCATGTTTGCCGAATCGTTGGGCGGTGTGCAGACGCTTATTACCTATCCCCTCACTCAAACCCATGCTTCTATTCCCAAAGAAGTTCGTGATTCCATTGGTATCACAGACAAACTTCTCCGTCTTTCTGTCGGTATTGAGGATAAAGAAGACATAATCGCGGATCTTGCTTCTGTTCTTGGAGAATAACTTGATGAACAGAGCAATTACTTTTACAAAAATGCAAGCCTACGGCAATGATTACGTTTATATTGATACTTTAACGCAGGAGCTTTCAAATCTTAATGAGCTTGCGAAATTTGTATCCAAAAAACATTTTGGTGTTTGTTCTGATGGAATGATACTTGTTTGTCCATCTGATGTTGCAGATTTCAGAATGCGAGTTTTCAATCCAGACGGAACCGAGGCCGAGATGTGCGGAAACGCCCTTCGTAGTGTTGGTATGCTTGTTTTTGAAAAGGGGTTTACTGATAAAACCGAGATCACTGTTGAAACTCTTGGTGGACTCAAAAAGATATACCTTACCCTTTCGGGAGGCCATGTATCCAATATTACTGCGAACATCGGCGCACCTATTATTGAAGCTGATAAAGTTCCGGCCATCACAAAATCTGAATGTTTTATTGATAAAACGGTGATACTTGACGGCAGAAAGTTTGACACAACTGCTATTTCTTTGGGAAATCCCCATTGTGTTAGCTTTGTAAGTGATCTCGACGATCTCGATCTTGAAAAATACGGTCCACTTATGGAAAATAATCAGCTCTTCCCCAACAGAATAAACGCAGAATTCTGTGAAGTTCGTGACAGAAGTCATCTGAGGCTTCGCACATGGGAAAGAGGAACCGGCGAAACTCTTGCCTGTGCCACAGGATGTGCCACCTGCATAGTTGGTGGAGTACTCACCGATAGATGCGATCGCAAAGTTGACGTAGAGCAAATTGGTGGCGTAACGCAAGTTGAATGGAGAGCAGAAAACAATAGCCTGTATATCACAGCACCGTCAAACATAGTTTTTGACGGCACCCTTCATCTCCCCCATTATTTGCTTGACAACTAAAAAAACCCGAGAAAACACACTTGTTTTCTCGGGTTTTTTAAGCTCTATTTACAGCTGAAAGAAATCTATCTATCTCATTTTTAGTGTTGTTGTGACCAAATGATATTCGAACTGCTCCCTCGGGTGCACTTCCAAGTGCGGCGTGTGCTGTTGGCGCGCAGTGCAAACCTGAACGGACGCATATACCCCGTTCTGAAAGATAGGTTGCAAGCTCTGAGGGCGAATACCCTATTTTATTAAACAGAATAATAGGAGCTTTTACGCTATAGGTTCCATACAACCTGACACCATCAATTACAGACAGACCCTCGGTTGCATAGTCTGTGAGCAAAAGAGTTGTTCCGAATATTCTTTCAGGAGTTTGCGAGATCACATATTCAATTCCTGCTCGCAATCCGCAGATGCCGGGAGTGTTCAGAGTTCCTGCTTCAAGCTTTTCGGGAAGAAAATTACCCATGGTTCTGTCTTCGGACATCATACCGTTTCCGCCCTCGATAATACTTTCGGGTTCGCAGCTGTGCGAACAGATCATAATTCCCGTTCCCTGTGGTCCATATAAACCTTTATGACCGGCAAGACATATAACGTCTGCACCGGTGCGATTAAAATCAAATGGGTATACCCCACCAGCCTGTGCACCGTCTATAATTAACTTTATATTGTTTGTTTTGCAAATCATTGCTATTTTTTCGATAGGCATGATTTTGCCACATACATTTGATGCCGCGGTGACCACAGCAACTTTTGTATTGCTTTTGATCGCTCTTTTAAAACAAAAAATAGTTTCTTCTTCGTTTTCGTCTGATGCTTCAAACATGCTGTATTCAACACCATAAGCTAAAAGCGAATAAAGCGGACGAAGCACAGAATTGTGCTCGAAATTCGATATCAGAACATGATCTCCCCTGCGGCACAGACCTTTGACTGCCATGTTGAGTGCGTAGGTTGTATTTTGAGTAAATATAACTCTTTCAGGTGAGTCGAACGAAAAAAGTCTGCAAACTGCTTCCCTGCATTCGTATATTGCTCGTGCTGCGTTTACTGACAGCTTGTGTCCGCTGCGTCCGGGATTTCCCCCTCTTTCTCGCAAAGCGTATGATATTGAATTAAAAACGCTTTGAGGTTTGGGCCAGCTTGTAGCAGCGTGGTCAAAATATATGATCTTTTCCATAGCAAACCCCGATCAGTATCAGTATTCTATCACTTCAACGATTTTTATTCCTTCTCTTTTCAACAAAGCTTCCGCTTCAGAAAGTTTGCTTTTTTCGATACGCAATCCATATCCGCATCCTTTAAGGCTGCGGTTTCTGGTAAGCTTTTCAAGTCTTGTACCGATCCCTTCTCGTGAAAGCACAGTTTGCGCTTTCAGAGCATAGGTGACCGAGCTCATAACCATGATGCAATATAGCATATTGCTTTCTTCCTTTCGGGATTTAACATAAAAACGTCTGTCGGCAGATGCCTTTCTTTTCGCTTCCAATGTACATTATATGTTATAAAATATTAAAAGTGAATGGCAGTATTTTGCTGAAAAATATTGCAAAAATTATCGTAATGTGTTATACTATAATGAAAATATGTTTCCGGACGGTGATATTTTGGATTTTGTTATTAAGGAGCTGCCCCAAAACGAATATAAATATCATGAATTGCACTACACCTACAAGTCTTTTGAGCATTACAAGCTTGAAAAGGTGACTTCTCGTAACTCTTTTTCCTTCACCTACAATCGTAAAATGCGTGACGAAGTTTATGAACATGATTCATACGACACTCTATATGACGATGTGTGGCAGGATTGTGAAGCATACGGTGTGTTTGTTGATGATCAAACCGAACCTGTTGCATATCTTGAACTTTCCCGCGAAGAATGGAACGACAGATTAAGGATAACCAATCTTCTTGTAAAAGAAGAATACAGGCGTTGCGGCATCGGCAGATTTCTTATTGAAAAAGCAAAAGAAATAGCCTGCAAGGAAGATCGACGCATCATAACACTTGAAACGCAATCTTGCAACGTCCCTGCTATTGATTTTTATCTCAAACAAGGCTTCGTTTTTTCGGGTACAAATTTGTTTTTTTATTCAAATATCGACGAAGAGTATGACGAGATAATGGTTGAAATGGCATATCTGTATTAAAAATGAATTTATACGAAAGGTAAATATAAAAATGGAAAACTCAAAGCTTTTGGAATTATCATCCGTTATTTTCCCCGATCTTAGCGACGACGACACTATCGAATCGCTCGAGGCAAAATTTCCTGAAAGAGGCCTGCCCGAAGGATCAAAGGTAACAAGAATCGCTCCCAGCCCCACAGGCTCTATGCATCTCGGGAACCTCTATGGCGCTCTTGCAGACGAAAGAGTTGCCCACTCTTCTGGTAACGGTGTTTTCATGCTTAGAATCGAGGATACCGATGACAAACGCGAAGTTGAAGGTGCTGTAGAAAAAATAATCAAGTATCTCGGTGGTTTTGGTCTTACTTTTGATGAAGGAGCAACCGCTGATGCGGATTTTGGCGAGTACGGTCCGTATCGTCAGCGCCAGCGTGCAAAATTTTATCATATCGTTGCCCGTAAGCTTTTGCTTGACGGCAGAGCATACCCTTGCTTCTGTTCGGAAGAAGATCTTGAAAACGCACACAAAGCACAGGAACAGGCAAAAGATAACTTCGGTTATTACGGCAAATACGCCATTCACCGTGATATGCCAATTGATGAAGCTATCGAAAAAATCAAAAACGGCGATAAGTTCGTCCTCAGATTCAAGTCTATGGGTGATCCTTCAAAGAAGACTCCTTTTAAGGATTCGATAAAGGGCAATCTTGAAGTTCCCGAAAACGATCAGGATTTTGTACTTCTTAAATCTGACGGAATCCCCACATATCACCTCGCTCATATCGTTGACGACCATTTTATGCGCACAACAGACGTTATCCGCGGCGAAGAATGGCTTTCTACACTTCCCTGGCATCTGGAACTCTGGAATGCCTGCGGTTTCCGACGTCCCAGATATTGCCACACCTCTCAGGTGCTTAAATTCGATGAAGAACTCGGAACAAAACGTAAGATGTCCAAGCGCAAGGACCCTGAGTGTTCTCTTGAGTTTTACTATACAACAGGTTATCCCAAGGAATCTGTCATTGAATATCTCATGACACTTCTCAACTCCAACTACGAACAGTGGAGAAGCGCAAATGCGGACAAGAGCTATCGTGAATTCCCCTTCTCTACTAACAAAATGAGCGCATCGGGTGCGCTTTTTGACCTTGCGAAATTCAATGACATTTCTAAAAATGTTGTTGCAAGAATGACCGCCGAGCAGGTTTACGAGGGAGTTGCACAGTGGGCGCAGGAGTATGACAAGGATTTCTATTCTCTTGTTTCAAAAGACCCTGCTTATTCAACCGCCATTTTTGCTATCGGACGCGGCGGCAAAAAGCCCAGAAAAGATATTGCCTGCTGGTCTGAAGTAAAAGACTTTATTTCGTATTTCTTCGACGAACTATTTGCAGTAAACAAAGACGAATATCCTGCACACATTTCGGTTGATGACAGAAAAGCCATTCTTTCTGAATATGCGCAGATCTATAAGACAGCAGCTGATAATAACGAATGGTTTGAAACAGTAAAGACCCTTTCGGAAAAGCACGGATTCACATCCGATATGAAGGCATACAAGGCTGATCCTTCTGCTTTCAAGGGTTCTGTTGCTGATGTCTCAACTGTCATCCGTGTGGCTGTCACAGGACGTCAGAACTCCCCAGATCTTTTCGCAATATGTAATCTCCTCGGTGAAGACAGAGTAAAAGCAAGAATACAAGCACAGGCTTGAATGCAAAAAACGCTATGATTATCATTTCAAAATGTAATTGCGAAAAAAACTACACACCCGAGATAATCAGCGAACTCTCGCATATCAAAAACGGTGAAACACTGTTCTTTGAGAAAGGAACATATCATTTTTTTGAAGAGGGTGCATTCGAAGGCTTTTTCGCACCGACAAACAACGAAACAGGTATAAAAAGAGTAGCATTTCCTTTGATAGGATTAAGTGATATCACTATAGACGGAAACGGTTCGACTTTTGTATTTCACGGTCGAGTTTCGCCATTTATAATACAGCACAGCAAAAACATTACGATCAAAAATATAACACTCACAACCTACCGTGCACCGTATGCATTATTGCAGATCACCGAAAAGAGCGAGGAAAAATTTTCATGTCGTTTTGACAGCGAAAAAATGCCCTGCAAAGTGAGTGACGGCAACCTCGCATTTCTTACAGACAGCGGAGAACTGAATACAAAGAATAAGATTCTGTCTTTCCATGCACTTTCAAGAGTGGTTATACGCTATATGTTTTCTGTAGATTGTAAAAAGTCAAGGGAAAACCTGCCAGCTCCGTATATGAATTGCAGAATATGCGAAAACAACGATACTGTCGATTTTTATTATGCTGATGACGGAAAAGCAGAAAAATGCGTATATGATGTGGGCGAATTGATTTCTATCAATCTTGAGGAAAATCGTCTGCGTGATGGATTTTTCCTTGAAGACTCGCAAAATGTCGTTATATCGGATATCAACATCAGAAGAGGCGGAGGAATGGGCGTTATAGCTCAGCTCTGTGAAAATGTAGAGATATCAAATCTGCGTGTAAAACCCGAAGCAAACGAACCTGTAACACTGACAGCAGATATACTGCATTTTGTGAATTGCAGCGGCAAGCTTTCAATTCATGACTGTGAATTTGAATCAAGCCTTGATGATGCCTGCAACATCCACGGCAATTATACTGTTATATCGGATATTGCAGACAAACACATTGATGTGGAATATAAGCATGAAGCACATTCATTCCTTGAAATGTATAAGCCGGGCGATGTACTTACGGTGATTGATAACACAACGCTTGACGAGCTTTGCACATTTGAGGTATCCGAATGTAGCTTTACAGATGACTCGGGCATGAAAATACGTTTGGTATCAAATTCGAATCTGCCCGAGGGTTTAAAATGCGGATATCTTGTAGAAAATCCGTTACGGATGCCTGATGTGCACATTTACAACAACAAAAGTACCAATATTCCGCATTGGCGCATTTCGGGTGCAGGAAACATTCTTGTTGAAAATAATTACTACGATGACTGCGGATGCCCTGTTTACGCCTATGATCTTGCACAATATTGGTATGAATCAGGCAGAATCAAAAATCTCACCATCAAAAATAACACCTTCAAAAATGCAAGATACGGCGACGGTTTTGTTATAACAGGTGTTTCAGGATATGACAGCGAAAACGCTCCCCTTATTCACGAGAACATCACAATAACAGACAATGTTTTTGACGGGTTCAAAAACAAAGCATTAACTGTTGCCGGTTTTCGAAATAAAGTTATCAAAAACAATATTATGAAATAAATCTCATTGCAAAGGAGAATGAAATAATGGCATTTGAAGAACTTGCAAATTCCAATTTTATCCACGACGAAATAGACGAAGATCTCCGCGAGGGAAAGATCAACACCGTTCACACAAGATTTCCGCCCGAGCCCAACGGATACCTTCACATCGGTAGCGCGAAGGCAATCTGGATCAACGTGATGACCGCAAAAAAATACGGCGGACTTTTTAACCTCAGATACGACGACACAAATCCTGTAAAGGAAGACGACGAGTATGTTCAGTCTATTGAAGAAGATCTTCGCTGGCTTGGTGCAGAACCAACAGGCGGCATTTTCTATGGTTCCGACTATTTTGACAAATGTTACGAATATGCCGTAAAGCTTATAAAGGACGGCAAAGCGTACGTCTGTGACCTTTCTGCCGATGAAATGCGCGAATACCGCGGAACTCTTACAGAACCCGGTAAAAACAGCCCTTATCGCGATAGAAGCGTTGAAGAAAACCTCGATCTTTTCGAAAGAATGAAAAACGGCGAGTTTGCCGATGGAACACGCACTCTCCGCGCCAAGATAGATATGGCATCTCCAAATATGAATATGCGTGACCCTGCTATATACAGAATCATTCACACATCACACCACAGACAGGGCAACAAATGGTGCATCTATCCCCTTTACGACTTTGCACATCCCATCCAGGATGCGACAGAAGGTATCACCTATTCTCTCTGCTCGATCGAGTTTAAGAATCACCGTCCTCTTTACGATTGGGTAATCGACAACATAGGTTTTGAAATTAAGCCCAAGCAGCGTGAATTTGCAAGAATGAATGTAACTCACACCGTTATGAGCAAAAGATATCTCCGTGCTCTTGTCGAAGAAAAGCTTGTTGATGGTTGGGACGATCCCAGAATGCCCACCCTTTGCGGTCTTAGAAGAAGAGGTTATACTCCTGAATCCATTTTTGAATTTGTAAAGCGTTCGGGTGTTTCCACTTCCCTTTCTCTTTGCGATATCGGACTTCTCGAATATTGTATCCGCGAAGAACTCGGCCATGTTGTGCCCAGAAGAATGGCTGTTCTTGATCCTATCGAAGTTGAAATTACAAATTTTGACGAAGGAAAGACCGAATACTTTGAGGTGTCAAACAATCCCGAAAATCCTGATGACGGAACAAGAAAGGTTGCCTTTACAAGACAGCTTTACATCGATCGCGAGGATTTTTCGGACAATCCTCCTCCCAAGTACCAGAGACTTAAGCCTGACTGCGAAGTAAGACTTATGGGTGCATATATTGTTAAGTGCAACGAAGTGATCTACGGCGCAGACGGACGTGTGGAAAAGCTCCTTTGCACAGCGGATCTTGAGACATCCAACGGCATGCCTGTCGACGGCAGAAAGGTCAAGGGTACTATTCACTGGGTAAGCAGGGATAATGCAGTTGATGCAACCGTAAACCTTTATGACAATCTCTTTACCATCGAAGATCCCGGCGATATGGATGAGGAAAAGACCTTCAGAGATTATCTTAATCCCGATTCTCTCAAGGTGATGACAAACGCAAAGCTCGAAGGTTGCATGGCAGACGTCAAGGCCGGCGAAAAGTTCCAGTTTGTGAGAAGCGGATATTTCTGCGCAGACTCAAAGCATCCCGGCACCTACAACAGAATCGTTACCCTCAAGGGTAGCTACAAGCCTGAAGCAAAATAAAATCTTTCAACTCCCCGTATGGGGAGTTGTTTCTTTTAGTTTATGTAGTTGTGTGCGCCAAAATCCACAACCTCGTCCGCAACTGTTGCCCCCTCGTCGCTTGCAGAGTAATTTTGAACGTTTGTAAATGCCTGCGGAACTTCTCCTACGATTACTGTGTCAGCAATGCATATACTGGTTGCGATTCTTTCTTTTACACATCTTAATGGCATAATAATGGAAACGGTCATTTTTATATCAAGCATAACTCTGTGATTTGTCTGATTGATACCACAACTTTCAAAAACGTTTCTGTAATCGCAATTGCATTCACCAAATTGTGTCATTGAAATTTTGATATCCGGACCTTTTCCAAGGAGGAAACTTGTGTTAAAAATATTTCCGAAGGGCAATAATATTTCATCTTCCGAATATGCTTGCATTCTTGTATATATCTCGGTCATAACTCTGGATTTTAATGTGTTCATTGTTTGGGTTTTTGTTGTGAGTGCTATCACTCTTCCTTCGTCGTTCTTTTCCAGGTTTATCATATCTTTGTAATCGTACTCTTCGGATTCCAACACGTTAAATACAGCTTCGTTTATTATTAGTGTTGTTCTTGACTTGACTATCTGCGCTGATGCTGATTTTATCATTGGAAACATAATCATGTCTGTTATGATCATAAAAGATACTGATAACAAGAGAAAAAATACAAATACTAGCCACGGTTTTAATGATTTATTCGTTTTATCTCTTGAAAAATGCAAAAAAATCACCCCTTCACATAATATGCGAAAAGGTGATTTTGTTTGAAACTAAAATCCAATATTTAGGAAAGTAGTTGCTATTTTAAAATAAATGAAAACTGCAAAAGCGTCAACTATTGTCGAAATGATCGGAGAAGCCATGAGTGCAGCGTCAAGTCCAATCTTATCAGCAAGGAGAGGCAGTGTACAGCCGATAAATTTTGCAAGGATGACAACAAGAATCAGCGACAGCGAAACTATTGCTGCTATAAGATATACCGATTGTCCTCCGGTGTCGCCAAGAATGCCGAAACTGTGCATTATAATTATTCTTACAAAATTTACAACACCAAGAGCAACGCTAACCAGAATTGAAATTCTGAACTCTTTGAATACTACGCGGAAAATATCACTGAATCGAATATCGCCAAGCGCAATACCACGGATCATCATTGTCGCAGACTGCGATCCGCTGTTTCCGCCGGTATCCATAAGCATCGGAATGCAGCTTACAAGTATAGGAAAAGCACTTATGGCGTTTTCATAGTTCTGCATTACTACGCCTGTAACAGTGGCAGAAATCATAAGAATCATAAGCCAAAGCATACGCTTTTTTGCATGCGAAAACACAGAGGTTTTGAAATAACTCTCTTCAATAGGTTCCATCGCCGCCATGATAGAGATGTCTTCGGTCGTTTCCTGTTGGATAACCTCAATTGCGTCGTCGACTGTGACGATGCCGATAAGGCGTGAATCTTTGTCAACAACGGGAATTGCGATAAAACCGTATTTGTTTATCGTCATTGCCACGTCTTCTTTGTCGTCATAAGCCGAAACCGAAATGACATTCTTTTCCATGATATCTTCAACAATTTGATCGTCTTTTGATGTCAAAAGTGTGCTGACTCCGACAATACCGACGAGTTTTCTGTTCTCGGTAACGTAACATGTGTATATTGTTTCTTTGTCAGAACCTTCTCTTCTGATCTTTTCAATTGCTTGCGACACAGTCATATCCCTGCGCAGATTTACATATTCGACAGTCATAATACTGCCGGCACTTCTTTCAGGATACTTTAATATATCGTTGATTAGTTTGCGGGTTTCGGAATCGGTGTTGTTGAGAATACGGGTTACAACATTCGCAGGCATTTCCTCGATGGCATCAACGGCATCGTCAATAAACAGACGGTCGAACACGTCGTGGATTTCCTTGTCGCTTATAGCTTGTGTAAGGTTGATTTGAGAATCGGAATCAAGGTACGCAAAGGTTTCTGCAGCAAGTTCTTTTCCGAGCAGACGAAAAGCGATAACCTTGTCCGTATTATCAAGTTCCTCGAACAAAAGAGCGATGTCAGCAGGCATCATGTCGTTCAGGATTGATTTCAGAGCGGGAAAGCTCTTTTGTTCCAAAAGCTCGATTGTTTCGTTAATGTTTTTTTCTTCCATAAGATCAGCTCCTTATATAGTATTTTGTGTTACTGTGCGACAAAATAACATTTCACCTCCTGAAAATTTGTAGCAAAATATATATTCCTTGATTATTATAACATAAAAAAATATTCTTATCAATAGAAAAGTTTTTGATGAGTAAATCAAATTCGGTTTTCGTCAAAATATACATATTTTAGACACGAATCTCGTTCGATTTATGCTAAAGGCTTAAAAAAATCAGTAAAAAATACAAATAAATTCACGAAATCTCTTGACAAGGGAAATTTAGATGCTATAATTAAAATAGATGAAAAAAGTATTATAATTCACCATGGAGCTACATGTCACATTCTCTTCCTCTCAGCACCAATAACTCAGACAAGATATCAAATTTTATAGAATTGATAAAAAACGGTAACAAAGACGTTTTCGTTTTTCTTGCAGACTCCTACCGCGACAGAATTATATCCATCGCTTTTTCGTTTGGCTTCTGTGGATCTGAACGTGATGACCTTATTCAAGAAGGCTATATAGCGCTTTACAACGCTGCACTTACATATGACAGCGCCAAAGCTCAGTTTTCTACTTATGCAACTGTGTGCATAAAAAGAAGAATGATCAACTGGATCGAAAAAAACGTTACTCCTTCCCTGTCGTCTTTGCCTCTTTCGGAGCTCGATGACAATGAACTTTCGCGCATAGGCATGATCCAGGAAAATTTTGAAGATGATTTTATAATAAAGAATGAGATTCGCGAGCTTTTTGATAAAGCAAAAGTTATATTATCCGACACTGAATACAAGGTGTTTTCACTTTACATCAAGGGTTTTTCTAACGATGAGATCTGCAAAGCACTTAATATCACAAAAAAATCTTGCGACAATTCTCTTTTCCGAATGAGAAAAAAACTCAGAACGGCAAAGAATTGATATATGGTCCCGCACATAGATGGCGAAAGCGGCGGTGCAATTCCGTCCGGGAACCGAAATTTTTTATAATCCAAAGCGAGGGAAAATCATGTACGAGAACAAGACATTAGTTTGCAAAGAGTGCGGACAGGAATTCATCTTCACCGCAGGCGAACAGGAGTTTTACGCTCAGCAGGGCTTCCAGAACGAACCCAAGAAGTGTAAGGCTTGCCGTATGGCCAAGAAGAACGCCGGCAGAGCTCCCAGAGAACTCTTTACCACAACCTGTGCAAACTGCGGCGGAGAGGCTAAGATTCCTTTCGAGCCCAGCAATGACAGACCCGTATATTGCAGCGAATGCTTCGCAGCAATGAAGGCTGAACAGCAGTAATCATAGCTCTTTAGGTGTGCATACACTGACAGGGTGAGTTGTTTTCGACAATTTTCCACCGATTGAATTTCGGCTTTTTGCCGCAGTTATTCGGGCAGTTTATAACTGCTTTTAGAGTATGTTTTTATCTGAATTTATGAAGCTGTTGAACTCCCCCTTTTTTGGGGGAGTTTTTCATCCGACAACCGAAAGAGAGGTTTTATATGAATATCTGCGTATATGGCGCAGCAAGCAACAAGATCGACAAAGTGTATGTAGAAAAAACCGAACAACTCGGCAAACAAATGGCTCGTCAATCGATAGGCCTTGTGTTCGGTGCCGGCGCCAACGGTCTTATGGGTGCGTGCGCAAGAGGTGTTTACTCTGAAAACGGTAAAATAATCGGTATTGTCCCTCGATTTTTCACGGGTGATGGGATAAGGTTTGAAAAATGTACCGAGACAATATTCACAGACACAATGCGCGAACGCAAAAAATTGATGGAGGAAATGTCCTCTGCTTTTATTATTACACCGGGCGGCATCGGTACTCTCGATGAATTTTTTGAAATATTCACCCTTCAAAATCTCAATCAGCATCAAAAGGCTGTTGCGATATATAACATTTGCGGATTTTATGACACAATGCTTCAAATGTTGAATGAACTTGTAGAAAAAGGTTTTCTTGCGCAAAGCGCTGTTGATCGCCTTATCGTTTCTGATGATCCGGAAGATTTGCTTGAAAGAATCAAAGAGTTTCAATACAAATAAGCAAAAGGCTTTGCGAATATTTCGCAAAGCCTTTATTTTAGTTTTTGGTATTTTTTGCTTCGATATAATTTGAGAGCACGTCAACACAAGCGTCTATACCGATTGAATCTGTGTTGAGAGAAAGGTGATAATTTTTTATCTCTCCCCAGCGTTCTCCTGTGTAGTAGTTGTAGTATGCAGCTCTTTTCTTGTCTGTTTTTTCAATTGCTTCTTTTGCTTTCTTTTCTTCCAGGCCATAATATTTCATGGCGCGCTCAACGCGATTTTCTATATCTGAGTAGAAGAAAAAGTGCACAACGTCATTGCGCTCGCGAAGAACGTAGTCTGCGCATCGTCCCACGATAACACAAGGTCCCTGATCGGCAACTTTTTTGATTATATCGGATTGAATGAGAAAAACCTTGTCGCTGAGCGGAAGTCCGTACATTCCTCCCGAACTTGTGCCGAACATAGAGAGAGAATAAAGCAAACTGTAAGTGGTATTCTTCTCGGCGTTTTCAAAAAGACTTTCTGCAAAACCGCTTTCTTTTGCTGCCATTGAGATCAACTCATTATCATAAAACGGGATGCCGAGTTTTTCTGCGAGTTTTTTACCTACAAACCTTCCGCCGCTACCGTACTGTCTGCTTATTGTGATTATTGATCCTGACATATTGAATCTCCCTTCAACGTTATATGTTGATTATATTATAGCAGATTTGATAAAAAATTGCAATATTCATTGCAATTTTTGTTTGATTTTTTGCTGGTTTTAAAAACTTGACATAAATCGACAAATAATATATAATGTGTATGGTTTGAAATTTAACAGAAGGGAGTATTATATGGCAAGCTTCACAAAAAAAGCTATTGTAGATTCGTTTTACAATCTTTTGCAGAAAAAACAGCTGAATCAGATCACTGTTAAAGATATAGTTACAGATTGCGGTGTCAATAGAAATTCCTTCTATTATTATTTTGAGGACATCCCTTCCCTTTTGACCGAAGAAATAGACATTCTCTGCCAAAGAATTATGGAAAAATATTCCGAACAAGATTCTATTGAAGATTGGATTATATACGTTCTGTCTCTCGCCAAAGAAAACAGAAAAATAGTAAATAATTGCCTGTCGTTTATTGATCGATCCACCTACGAAAAATATATGAATAAAGTATTTGGTTATATCATTTCAAAGTACATAGAAAAAACTGTTGAGCCCGACATTGTTTCAGATGACGATCGCGAGATAATAGTTCGTTTCTTCATTTACCAGTACACAGGTTTTTTTATAGATTGGTTTAAAAATGGTATGAGCGACGATATTGGACGTCTTATCAGCCGCACAAGTTATCTGCAAAGCGGAATACTTGAAATGATGATATCAAAAGCGCGCCAACAAAATATCGAAAAACAAACTTAAATTCAGACATTTTCTTCAAAATGTCTGAATTTTTGACATTTATGAAAAAATGACTATACCAAAACGTAAAAAACGCCTTTATAATGTACACATAAAAGTGTGCTTACGCACTTGATGCTTAAGGAGGATATATATGCGTTCTACAAAGCCCATGCTTGCCGCAAAAATAGGATATATCATCATGTCCGCTGTTTGCGCTTTTTTTGGAACAGCCCTGGTTATTGGAAACAAAAATCTAATTCTTTCGGATTTTGGTACTTTGATCGGCATATCAATGATTGTTTTTGGTGCGATAAAGCTTGTTGGATATTTTTCAAAAGATCTTTTCCGTCTTGCTTTCCAACACGATATGGCATCGGGATTGCTGATGGCAATAATCGGAGTTTTCGTTCTTTTCAAGCCTGATGATGCAGCAAACAACATTCATCTCATCCTCGCTGTCCTTGCAACCGCAGACGGACTTTTGAAAATACAGATTGCTATCGATTCGAAAAAATTCGGCATCAATCTCTGGTGGCTTATCTTTGCTGTCGCAATTCTATGCTGTTGCGTTGGCCTTGGGCTGCTTTTCAGACCCGGCGAGTTTTTGCGACTTATGACTCTTTTTGTAGGAATACTGCTCATGACAGAAGGTGTTCTCAACCTTTTGGTTGTCATTTTCACGGTAAAGATAATAAAACATCAGAAACCAGACGAAATCGAAGCAAACGAAGACTGATGAACAGATTGAAAGGACTTTATCATGAATAAAATAAAGGTTATAACAGACTCTTGCTCGGATCTTTCTCCGACACTTCTTGAAAAATATAATATTGATTACGCGCGTATGAATACGGTATATGAAGAGAAGACTACCCCGGCTTCCCTTTCGTGGGAATATTACTCCCCTGCTGAATTTTATACGAGCATGCGCGAAGGAAAAAGGATTACGACAACACAGGTACCTGTTGAAGAATTTCAGCGCATCTTTGGCGAATATATATCGCAAGGCTACGATATCATTTATATAGGTTGCAGCAACAAGCTTTCGGGTTCTGTCAACACGGGAGCGCTGGTTGCTAAAAAAATGATGGAGGAAAATCCCGGTGCCAAGATTGTGTGTATTGATTCATACAACGCAAGTGTTGGCATAGGTATGCTTGCTATCCATGCATCATTGCTTGCACAACAAGGTCTTGATGCTGATGCAATCGAGCGTGAAATCATTAAGGTAAGAAACAACGTCAGACAGTATGTCACTGTTCATTCGCTCGATTTTCTTAAAAGAGCAGGACGAGTTGCCGGTTCCGCTGCATTTTTTGGAAATCTTCTCGGCGTAAAACCTATACTTATTAGCGATGCAGAGGGATACAACATTGCATACAAGAAAGTGAAAGGTAGAGGTCCTTCTTTGAAAGAGCTCGTTTCGCTTCTTAAGGACACTATAACCGAATCCGAAAATCAAACTGTATATATCATAAATTCCGATTGTGATCCAGCAGAACTTGAACAGTTTAAAAAACTCGTTGAAGCAGAAATCAATTGTAAAGACACTTGTGTGCTGACACTCGGACCCATAATCGGCGCGTCAATCGGTCCCGACGCCATCGGAGTGTTTGCATTTGGGCAAGAGGTAACATATAAAGGCGGAGAATAAGAAATGAACGCAACTACTCATTTGACAGGACAAAAATACATTGATCTTATACGAGGCGGCGCATCATATCTGCGTCACCACGTCAAAACTGTCAACGATCTTAACGTATTTCCTATTCCGGACGGAGACACCGGAGACAATATGCTTCTCACAATGCTTGGCGGGGCTGAAATATCCGATACAGATGACAGCATTTCCGCCGCTTCCTCGCATGTGGCAAAAGGAATGCTTCTCGGTGCAAGAGGAAACTCGGGTGTAATACTATCTCAATTTTTCGATGGCATCGCACAAGGCTTTTGCGGACTCAACAGTGCAAGCGCAGATGACGTATGCTCCGCGTTCCTTGTTGGCGTGGAACACGCATATAGCTCAGTCTTGCGCCCCACAGAAGGTACTATTCTTACGGTTGCAAAGGAAGCTACAAATTTTGCATGCAATTCGGGTGCAAACGATCTTGAAAGCTTTATGGAAGCATTCATTGACGAAGCAAGACGTTCTCTCGATCGCACGCCCGAGCTTCTCGAGGTTCTGAAAAAAGCAGGAGTTGTGGATTCAGGTGCAGCTGGTCTTATATACATAATGGAAGGCATGCTTCGCACACTTAGAGGCGAAAACATTGCAGAAGAAAAGTTTGATTATAGCAAGGATAATCGTTCACTTGATTTTTCGCTTTTTGATGAAAATTCAAAAATGTCTTTCGGTTACTGCACAGAGCTTCTTGTCAGACTTCAGACAAGCAAAACCGATATTGAAAATTTTGATACAGCAAATGTTACAAGATTTCTTGAAAACGTCGGAGATTCAATTGTATGTGTAAAAACCGATTCTATACTAAAAATACACGTACACACCCTGACACCCGAAAAAGTTTTGGAATACTGCAGAGGCTTTGGTGAATTTTTGACTGTAAAGATTGAGAACATGACCCTGCAACATTCCAACAACGACTCCCCCATTCTTTCTGACAACGAACAAAAGAAAGAACGTACAAAATACGGTGTTGTAGCAGTTGCTTCCGGAGATGGTATAAAAAACACATTTTATGAGCTTGGCGCAGACGTCGTTGTTGACGGCGGTCAAAGTATGAATCCGTCGACAGACGACTTTATAAAAGCTTTTGAAAAGGCTAATGCCGATACTATTTTTGTTTTTCCCAACAACAGCAATATAATCCTTGCAGCAAAGCAGGCTGCAAACATTTTTACAGACGGCAAAGTTTACGTTGTTGAATCAAAAACTATCGGACATGGATATGCTGCTCTTTCGATGATGAATCCCGACCTTGAATCGGAAAACGAAATTCTTTGCGAATTTGCTTCTGCCATGGAAGGTGTTGTGACTGCAGAAATATCAAAAAGCGTCCGCGATTCCATCATGCAAGAGAACGTCCCCGTCGCCTGCGGTGACTATATAGGTATCGTCGGCAAAGAAATCTTGACATCGGATAAGTGTCGACTTGATGCTGTGGTCAACACGATTGATAGATCAAAAATCTCAGAGCATGACATCGTAATCGTTATACGCGGTATCGACTCTGATGCAATTGAAACAGATGCTATATCACAACACGTAAAAAAATGTAATCCTTTCGCCGAAGTGTACACCATAGATGGCGGGCAGGATGTTTATAGTTACATTATCGTAGCTGAATAAGGAGAATATATGACAAAAAACAATGCGGTGCAGCAGGAGGTTACCGAAAGCACGCATCTCTTTAAAACTCCCGAATTTACAAAGGAAATGAAAAAAACTCATACTATTCTTTCCCCGGATATTTTTCCTTTGCACATGGAGCTTATAAAACAGATTTTTATTATGTATGGGTACAAGCTCGAAGTATTGAGATGCGAGGGAAAAAAGGTTATCGACACAGGACTGAAATATCTGCACAATGATATGTGCTATCCCGCCATCTGCTTAAGCGGACAGCAGCTTTATGCTTTGACAGAAGGCGGCTATGACCTTGACAAGGTTGCTCTCATTCAGTTTCAGACGGGCGGCGGGTGTCGAGCGTCCAACTATATCTGGCTTTTAAGAAAAGCTTTGCACAATATGGGGCTTGGCCATATACCTGTCATTTCCTTAAGCTTTCACAGTATTGAGAAACACAGCGGTTTTAAGGCATCTCCTTCGCTTATCTTTAAAGGTCTTATTTCGGTTGTATACGGCGATATGCTGATGCTTTTGAGAAATCAGATCAAACCATATGAAAAAAATAAGGGAGAAACGCAAGCTCTTGTTGACAAATGGATTTCTTTTCTTGTGGACCAGCTGAAACACAACAAGGGCCTTATCGGCAGATCTTTGAAAAAGAATTTGCGCAATATGGCAGAAGATTTCAGCAAGATCGAGCGGCTTGATATCAAAAAAACAAAGGTCGGTATTGTCGGAGAGATCTATGTAAAGTACTCACAGTTCGGCAATAACGGTCTTGAAGCTTTTCTTGAATCGCAGGATTGTGAATTTATGGTGCCAGGTGTACTGGGATTTTTCCAATTCATGTTTGATAATCGCATAACAGATTACGATCTGTATGGCGGCAGTAAGATGAAGCAGAATGTGTCAAAGCTCGGACTTTCTGCAGCCACTAAAATAGAAACTATCATGCATGACATTCTTCGTGATTTTCCGCAATTTACCGTTCCTGCTCCCTTTTCACGCATAAAGGAATTGGGTGATGCGGTTATTGGTCGCGGCGTGAGAATGGGCGAAGGCTGGCTGTTGCCTGCTGAAATTGCAGAGCTTATCGAAAATGGCTACAACAACGTCGTATGTGCTCAACCTTTCGGTTGTCTGCCAAATCATATTGTTGGCAAGGGTGTCATCAGAACTTTGAGAGATATGTATCCCGAAGCGAATATCTGCCCTGTTGATTACGATGCTGGCGCTTCAAAAGTTAACCAGGAAAACCGTATCAAGCTTATGCTTGCCGTTGCAAAGGAGGAAAAGAACAATTGAAAAGATTAGGTCTTGACCTCGGTTCAACCACCGTCAAGTGCGTTGTGCTTGACGAAAACGGGCAAATACTTTTTTCAAAATATGAAAGACATATGTCCCGTATAACTGCAGTAACTTCTTCTCTGCTTACTGAAATTGCCGAAATGTTCGGCAACGAAAAAATGCTCACTGCTGTTTCGGGTTCTGCAGGTATGGGGATTGCCAACGATCTTGGTTTGCCTTTTGTTCAGGAAGTATATGCAACGCGCACAGCTGTACTCAAAAATTATCCCGAAACAAATGTTGTTATCGAGCTTGGTGGAGAGGATGCAAAAATTCTGTTTCTCGACGGTGCCCTTGAGGTTCGAATGAACGGAAGTTGCGCAGGCGGAACAGGTGCTTTTATTGATCAGATGGCAACCCTTCTCGCACTCGAACCTGATGCGCTTGACGAGCTCGCGAAAGACCACGACAAGATATACACCATTGCATCTCGTTGCGGTGTTTTTGCAAAATCCGACGTTCAACCCCTTATCAATCAGGGTGCGCGCAAAGAAAATATTGCTGCAAGTATTTTTCACGCTGTAGTTAACCAAACTGTCGCAGGACTTGCACAAGGACGCGAGATCGAAGGAAACATTTTGTTTCTCGGCGGTCCCCTCACATTCTTTTCTCAGCTTCGCCTTGCATTCGACGAACAATTGAATATAAAAGGTATCTGCCCTGACAACTCGCTTCTTTACGTAGCCCTTGGTGCAGCATATTCGAGCGAAGCATGTGAGTTTTTGCCTGATCATCTTTCGGATATAATAAAGAATTATTCATCAAGCACCGGATATAACAGTTGCAAACCTCTTTTTAAAGATCGCGCTCAATACGAAGAATTTATAGAACGTCACAAGGCAAATTCTTCTATGATAAAAAAGATTGATACGCCCAAAAGCCGTATGTTTCTTGGCATAGATGCAGGTTCAACAACCGTTAAGGCCCTGCTCTGCGACGAAGACGGTAACATTTTCAAGGAACTGTACCGCAGTAACAGCGGAAACCCTGTGCCTCTTATCAAAGAATATCTTTCTTCGCTCTACGAAGAATATCCGGATATAAATATCGTTTCGTCCGCAGTTACAGGCTATGGCGAGGATATTATAAGAAATGCATTTCATATCAATCATGGAATAGTAGAAACTGTTGCGCATTACACCGCTGCTTCGCGTTTTTGTCCAGATGTAGATTTTATAGTTGACATTGGCGGTCAGGATATCAAATGTTTCAAAATACGTTCCGGAGCTATTGACAGTCTGTTTCTTAACGAAGCATGCTCGTCGGGATGCGGATCATTTTTGCAAACTTTTGCGTCTATTCTCGGATATACGCCCGAAGAATTTGCCAAGATAGGACTTTTTGCTGATGCTCCTGTCGATCTTGGATCGCGCTGCACAGTTTTTATGAATAGTTCTGTAAAACAAGCGCAAAAAGATGGAGCGAGTATTGAAAATATTTCTGCAGGGCTGTCAATAAGCGTTGTAAAAAATGCTTTGTACAAAGTTATTAGATGTGCTAATGCCGACAGTCTCGGCAAAAACATAGTAGTTCAGGGCGGAACTTTCCTGAATGATGCTGTTTTGCGCGCTTTTGAACTTGATATCGGCCGAAATGTTGTACGACCTTCTGTTTCGGGGCTTATGGGCGCATATGGTGCGGCTCTATATGCCATGACGCACGCAAGCAGTAACACTAAGGGAGTATTGTCAAAACAAGAGCTAGCGGATTTTACTCATACGGTAAAAGCAGTCACATGTAACGGATGCAACAATCATTGTAAACTAACGATAAATACCTTCTCTGACGGTGGTTCTTATATTGCAGGAAACAGATGCGACAAACCCGTTAAGAAAAACACCGAAAGGCAAGCTTACGATCTTTTTGAGTTCAAAAAGAAGCTGCTTGACGAATACAGAAAAAATATAATAGACCCTGCAAAGCAAACTGTTGCGATCCCCATGGGGCTTAATATGTACGAGCTTCTCCCCTTCTGGTATACTTTGTTCGATGAGCTTGGATTCAACGTTTTGGTATCTCCGCAATCGTCTCACAAGCTCTACAGGCTTGGACAGCACACCATTCCCTCAGATACCGCCTGCTACCCTGCAAAGCTTATTCACGGCCACATAGAGGCTCTGATCGAAAAGAAACCAGACATCATCTTCTATCCCAGCATGACGTATAACATCGATGAGGATCTCGGCGACAACCATTACAACTGCCCTGTTGTTGCATATTATCCCAAAGTTATCAAAGCAAACGTTAAGGAACTGCAGAATACCGTTTTTGTTGATGGTTTTGTTGGTATTCATTCCAAGAAGGATTTTGCGCCTCACTTTGTTAAAATGATGAATACTTATGGCATAAAACTAGATCAAAAAAAAGTCAAGACTGCATCGACAAAGGCGTATATTGAGTACGAAAAGCATATGCAGACTTTAAGATCTGAGGCGGAAAAATACATAGACTATGCCAAGCAAAACCATTTGCCCGTCATCGTACTCTGCGGTCGGCCGTATCACATCGACCCCGAGATAAATCACGGCATTTCTCGTCTGATATGTGATCTTGGCGCTGTTGTTGTTTCGGAAGACTCTGTCTGTAGCAATATAAAGAGATTTAAAACCAGCGTTCTTAATCAATGGACCTACCATTCACGTCTGTATGCCGCGGCAAAATACGTTGCCGGCAACAACAACGAAGAAGTGAATATGAATCTCGTTCAGCTTGTATCTTTCGGATGTGGAGTTGATGCTGTTACAACCGACGAGACACGCGCCATTGTTGAGAGCGCAGGAAAAATTTACACACAGATCAAGATCGATGAAATATCAAATCTCGGTGCGATAAAGATCAGACTTCGCAGTTTGTTCGCTGTAATGAATGACAACAAATAAGAGGTTTTTGGTATGACAATTTTTTATGTTCTTCTATCTATATCTGCTATTGTAGGTTATCTTTTTGGCGGAATAAACGGTGCTATCATTCTTTCAAAGACTGTTTTCGGTAAAGATATCCGTGAATATGGCAGCAAAAACCCTGGATTTACAAATTACAAAAGGGTTTTTGGCAACGGAATTTCCACCTGGTGCGTAATGCTTATTGATATTGCAAAAACCCTGGTTCCTGTGCTTGTTTTCAGCAAACTGTTTGCGTATTATAACTATTCTTACGCACTTGGAGCTTCAATCACAGGGTTATTCTGCATGATCGGACACGCATATCCTGTTTGGTACAAATTCAAAGGCGGAAAAACCTTTATGGCCTTTGCAACCACGGTATGGTTTGTGGATCTGCGTATGGCGCTTATATTCCTTACTGTATTTCTTCTGGTCCTTTTTACTATAAAATATATGTCTCTTTCATCAATGCTTGCGGCGGCCAGCTGCCCTGTTTCTGTACTGTTTCTCGGATACGATCACAAGGCTGTGCCTTGTGTAATGATGGCATGTGCAGTACTGTTGATATGGCGCCATAAAGAGAACATAAAAAGGCTTGTAAAAAGAACAGAATCGAAATTTTCGCTTTTCAGTAAAAAATCAATGGAAAGTAAAAAAACGGAAGCTTAATGCTTCCGTTTTTTGGTGTCAAGTTCGCGTTAAGTCAGGAACTAAAACCCTTGTACTCTGCTTCTTGTTCCAATTCCTTTAAGGCATCATCTAAATTAGAAAAAATCGATCTGCTTGCATTATCTACATGTTGCCAAAACGCCGTAGTCATATCGTAACTACTTCGATAACTCCATTCTTCTTCGTCAAGCTGATATATTTTCTCAAGACGATAGGTAAAGAAACCTTTATCACTTTTTAAGACAACATATCTTTTTGACTTATCTTTTGAATATATAACTTTCTCTACTGTTAAATCTAAAAAATCAAGATTTTTGTCATAAAGCATTTCAACAATCTCATTCCATTCAGGCATTGGGGGAACTATTCGTTTTTCTTTTCTAAATTTTCTAAAAAGCCTTTTCACACTATCGCCTCTTTTCAACATTATTCGACATAGCCATATAGTGTATGTTAGGTTATGTATAAAATTTATTGGGAAAAAGTTCCGTCGTAAAAATCTTTCAGAAACATAATGTCAAAATCAATATTTAACCCCATATCCGTTAAAAGTTTCAATGTCTCATTTTCTAAATGAATATTACTTTGTTCATTATCAGGATATACCGAAACCCATAGAGAAACATCTGCAATTTGTGATAATTCGTTTATGTATTCTTTTGATTTTAGAAATCCTGTTAAAAATTTATACAACATACTGTCGATCGTTTCATCTTCTTGATTTTTTAATTCAAAAATCAAACAATCTTCTTTGTAAATAATTGGTTGCTCATCACCAAACTTTGGAGTGTAGCAATCACCTTTACGATATGCAAAACTCGGTTTTTGGGATAGCTCTTGAATTATTTTTTCAAAATCCAGAGCTTGTCCTGTTATTCTAAGTTTAACAAAACCATTTTCCTTCATTTTCTGACTCCTTTCGTCAAAGTCAAACTCCTGATAGAATTATACCTTATCAAAAACAAGAATTGCAGAATCGCCATCATGGAGATCGTTGCCGAGGTTGATGCCAGCATTCATAAGTGTGTCACCATAGTAGCATCTGCCAGTTACGCTTTCTTTATAAAGAGTATTTGGATCGAGACCGGCAAGTTTGATGTGATAGCGTCCCTTTATCTTATACTTTGTAACGACGTAGGTAAGAACAGCTCTTGATTTGTCTTCGGAAACGTATTCCCAAGCGCACCAACGGCTGTTTGTGAAAGGATCGATAAGTCTGTAATTATCTCCGTTTACTATAGTGTCGTAAAGATCCTTGTATCTTTCGACCTGAGCTTTAACCATTTCTTTTTCTTCATTGGAAATGATACTGAGATCGAGTTCATATCCAAAGGAACCGGAGGTTGCAACGTTTCCTCTGGTCTCAAAAGACATTTTTCTTGCCGTCTGATGGTTGGGAGAAGCAGAAACGTGGGCAGACATTACGCTTGTGGGATAGCAGATCGAGCTACCGTACTGGATCTTGCAACGTTCAAAAGCGTCTGTGTCGTCACTGGTCCAGATCTGAGGGAAATAATAGAACATACCGCAGTCAAATCTTCCGCCGCCTCCCGAACATCCTTCAAAAAGAATGTCTGGGAATGTGCTTGTCAGACGCTCTGCAAGGTCGTATACGCCAAGAACGTATCTGTGGAACACTTCCTTCTGTCTGTCAGCAGGAAGTGCAGCAGAACCTACTTCTGTGAGGTTTCTGTTGAAGTCCCACTTAACGTAGGAAATATCTGCAGATCTCAACACCGAAGAAACGGCGTTGAATACGTGATCGACAACTTCTTTTCTCGACATATCAAGAACAGCAGTTTCTCGTCCGACAGATCTGTCACGTCCGGGAACGTGGATACACCAATCGGGATGTGATCTGTAAAGTTCGCTATTAAACGAAACGATCTCGGGCTCAAACCAAAGTCCGAATTTCATGCCAAGCTGTGAAAGCTTGTCTGTGAGAACAGAAAGGCCTCCCGGAAGCTTATTCTCGTTTACTATCCAGTCGCCTATAGACGTGGTTTCATCATTTCTTGTTCCAAACCAGCCGTCATCCATAACGAGCATTTCTATTCCAAGAGGAGCTGCAGCTTCAGCAATCTTTATCAGCTTTTCTGTGTTGAATTCAAAATATGTTGCTTCCCAGTTGTTGATAAGAATGGGGCGTCTGACATTCTTGTACTTACCGCGACAAATGTTTTTTCTGATAAGCTTGTGGAACTGACGCGACATTCCGCCGATACCATCTGCGGAATATACCATTATCGCTTCGGGAGAAGTGAATTCTTCGCCGGGACAAAGCTTCCACTTGAAATCCTCGGGATTGATACCCATGATAACTCTTGTCTGATCTATGGTGTCAACCTCGATCTTGGCAGAGAAGTTTCCGCTGTAACAGAGAGTGAAACCGTATGCATTTCCATGCTCTTCTGTTGCATTGTGGTCAACGAGAGCAACGAAGGGATTATGATTATGACTGGAAGATCCGCGCTTGCTGGCGATTTCCTGTATTCCCTGAATTATCGGCTTTCTTTCCATGGTGCGTTCTGCGGCCCATGTACCATAAAGGTGGATAAGATCGTAATCCTTGTCGTCAAAATCGACGCATGTGCTGTACACCTTTTCAATGAAGAAAGCTTTGTTCGACGTGTTTTTTACACGTGTATATCTCATAACGGCGTCGAATCCATCAACAACGCAGTAAGAAAGAACTACCTGCGCGCCCGAAAGCTCGTCGAGCATGGTGATTTCAAGAGTTTTTGCCATTGAATCTTCCTCAACGTAAACTGCAGGAAGTCCGCTAAGTCTCTTTTTGCCATCGAAAATCTCGTGAGAAACGTACTTTAAAGCTGTTGCCGAGTTTCCACATTCCATTTCAACAGAAAAAGCCGAAACGCGGTAATCACCGGCTCCGTTGCAGGAGTATTCTTGTGGCTGTGTGTCGAGAGCAAAAAACTTCACACCCGCAGAGGGTGCCCAAGGAGAAAAAGATTCGTTGATCACATCAGAAAAAAGGTATTCAAGATCATCGTCCTTGATATATGCACCATAATAGAGATGTTGAAGATATCCGTTGCGACGAACCATCATGATATACGAGCTGTTTTCGGTATCGATCTTAAATATCTGTCTTTCAGAATTATAATTGATATTCATTTACTTTCCCTTTCTTAGTTGAGATCTGAATTGTAAACGGCACGTTCGCCGCCAACATATTTTCTGCGTGTTCGTGCAAGAGTCAGATGGGCACATCCGATCTTAGATACAGCAACTCTTACGGGCACAACAACCGGACGAAGGTGCATTCCGATAAAAGTGTCACCGATATCAATGCCTGCATCTGCCTTTATCGTTTCGACAACCACAGGATCTTTAAATCCCTTGTAAGCGGTGGTTGCAAACGAACCGCCTGCATGGATCTGCGGAACAGCGTTTACACGGTTATCAAGCCTGTGAAGCTTGTATGCTTCTTTTTCTATAACGATGGCTCTGTTAAGGTGCTCGCAGCACTGTGCGGCAAGATACACCTTATGCTTGCAGCAAAACTCGTTTATTGTTTCAAAAACAACTTTAGCACAATCTTCGCTGCCTGAAGAGCCTATCTTGTTTCCGAGAATCTCGCTGGTAGAGCATCCGACTACGAATATATCTCCTTCTTCAAGCTTTGCAACTTCAAACAAGCTTTCAAGAGCCAAAAGAAGATCTTTTTTGATGTTTTCCATTTTCTTTCCTTTCTGATATATGTGTTAAAACTTAGAATTTCATGATAAAAATTCCAAAATAATTTTGTTTGTACAATCGGGGTTGTCGCAGAAAACATTGTGACCGCTTTGTGGTACGGTAATTTGCGTGGATGACGGGATAGAATCCGAAATCAGCTTCGTGTGAGAAGGTTTGATCACGTCCTTTTTTCCTTCTAAAACAAGCGTTTTGCAGACGATGTTTTTAAGAAGACGCGGTGAAATATGCGGATGATTTACCATGAGATTTAATAGCATAAAATTTCGTTTTGCTTCGTCGTTCTTATTTTTCGAAAATTTTGCTAAAAGGTATTTTGAAAATATCGAAAGTTTCGTCATCACTTTGAGTCCCGTTGGATTCAAATTTGCTCCTGCAACGACAAGATGCGAAAGACGTTCGGGATGTCTGATGGCATAAGTCAAAGCGACGTTCCCGCCGTCAGAAAAACCTATCAGTTTAAATTTTCCGATATTCAAAAGGTCGCAAAGTTTTGAAATATCCTCTGCCATCAGATCAATGGTCAGTTCTTCGTTGCCAACTGTGGTTTTGCCGTGTGCTCGGCTGTCAACAAGAACACAGTAATTAGCGCTGGAGAACGCTTCCACATTATTGTAAAAAATACTGTGATCTTCCCCGTTTCCATGTAACATAACAACAGCGTTATCGCATTTATTTATAAATTTACCATCTGCAAAAGCTGCGTTGAAGTTATGCTCGAGATCATTTTTTGCATAAATCTCAAGATACATTTGTATATCATCTATCTTTATTGTTTGTGATATAAGCGGATTCATATAACTCACCTTTATTTTTCGGTATTGTCAATTAGCTCTTTTGCTGAGGTTTTTGATGCATCAGATATATCCATTCCGGAAATGATACGCGCGATTTCTGATACTCTTTCGTCATATGAAAGAATATTGACACTCGTGTGTGTTCTTTCCCCATCTGTGGACTTGGATATCTTGAAGTGTTCGTCTGCAAGAGAAGCCACCTGAGCAGAATGGGTTACGCACAGGACCTGGCGTTCTTTTGCGAGGGCTTTCAATTTGATTCCTATCTTGCGCGAGGTGCTGCCCGAAATACCTGTGTCAATCTCGTCAAAGATCAAACATTCGGCACCGTCTTTTCCTGCAAGCACAGTCTTGATAGCAAGCATAATACGTGATAGCTCTCCGCCTGATGCGGTTTTCGACAATTCATTAAAGCCCTCTCCGCTGTTAGTACTAATCATGAATGTTATCTTTTCTTTTCCGTCAGGGGTAAAATCCTCAGTGGCGGTTGCTTGCACTGCAAATTTTGCAGATTTCATATCAAGATACAAAAGTTCGTTTTCGATAAGGGAGGATAACTTTTTGCCGCCGTTACGTCGTGTTTCAGAAAGTTTTTTTGCAAGTGATTGAAGAAGCTCAAGTGTTTTCTTTTTTTGATTTTCTAGTTCTTTTATTTTTTCTTCTGAAAGCTCAATATCGGAAAGCTTTTTCTCGCAGTTTTCATAAAATCTGATAACATCAGAAACTTCCGCACCGTATTTAGAGCATAGCTTTGAAATTTTATCGAGCCTTGATTCTATTCTATCAAGAGCTGCGGTTGGATCAATATCTGTGTCATCCGCATACTCTATGGCTGTCTCGGCAATATCGATAAGCTCTGATTTCACAGCTTCAAGTCTTTCTGAAAGCTGTTGTGAGCCATCTACTATGCCATCAAGTGAATCAATGGCAGATATTGCTCTTTCCACCGAATCAACCGCCGAATGTCCGTTTTCGCCGTCGTAAAGGCTACTATAGCATATCTGTGCGTTCTTGTTAATTTTTTCGCTGTATCTGAGTTTTTTCTTCTCAGCAAGAAGCTTTTCTTCCTCGCCCACCTTCAGTTTTGCGCTTTTTATCTCATCAATCTGAAATTTAAGAATGTCTGTCTGACGCTTCTTTTCCATATCGTTTATGGCAAGTTCGGATATCTGTTTTTCTATTGATCGGTATTCTGCATAACAAGTGTAATACTCTTTGCGTTCTTTTTCGTTGTCAGAAAAAGCATCGAGTATGCCGAGCTGTTTGTCATCCTTCAAAAGATCGGCGTTGTCGTGCTGACCATGGATGTTTATAATAAGAGATGCAAAATCACGAAGCATAGACATCGGAACGCGCTTACCGTTTATCGAAGCTGTACTTTTACCTTCGGTATTAAGGGTTCTGAAAACGTAAAAAGATCCATCTTCGTCGGGAGAAAGACCAAGTTCGTTGCATTTATTTATAATACTATCCGACAGATCGCAAAACAAAGCCTCGACCTTCGCTTCGTTCTCGCCGCTTCTGATGATTTCTTTTG
This sequence comes from Oscillospiraceae bacterium, assembly GCA_015063785.1. Lineage (GTDB taxonomy): Bacteria > Bacillota > Clostridia > Oscillospirales > CAG-382 > UMGS1052. The sequence continues at coordinate 57,624 of SVTM01000001.1, read as the reverse complement.
TGACCTTTGCTCCACAAGCCATACCAATGGCGTCGATCACGATACTTTTTCCTGCACCGGTCTCACCTGTGAAAGAAGAAAAACCGTTGTTGAGGTTTATATCCAACGATTTTATCAGAGCAATATTTTCTATGTGTACAGACGACAGCATTTTTTCACCTCCGAAAGTAAAATATCAGCTGATTGTCTGACCAATAAGGTCCGAAAACTCTTTTGCAGCATCCTCTGTTCTAAGCACGCAGATCACGGTGTCATCCCCTGCAACAGACCCTACAATACTTGCATCGTGCATAGCATCGATTGCTGCGGCAGCGGCATTTGCCATGCCGGAATAAGTTTTGAAGACCGCAAGATTTCCGGCGTAATCTGCTTTTACGATTATGTCCTTGAGAAGATTGCGGAATTTCTCGGTCAGTTCGCCAGCTATTCCCTGTTGACTTCCCTGCGCATATTTGTAGCCAATTCTTGCACCATTTTCATCGGTGGCAGCTACTTTTACAAGCTTCAAAGCTTTGATATCACGGGAAACCGTAGCCTGCGTCACCTCAAAGCCGCATTCGCAGAGAAGCTGTGTAAGATCTTCCTGGGTTTCTACGTGATTATTCTTTACAAGATCAAGGATTTTGTTGTGTCTTTCAGCTTTTGTCATCATATCCTCCGATGTTCATCCTCTTTGTGCCAGCTCGGAAATTCTGTTTGCAAGCTTGGCGTTTAGGAGTTTATAAAAATCTGTTTTTTTGAAGCGCAGTAGTTTTGTTGTGTAGGGGGATTCTGTAATGATAATGCGGTCGCCATCAAAAAGCCTTATGGATTCGCCTCCGTCGATGCTTAAGTATGCGCTGTTATGCCGAACACAGCGATAAACGAATTCGAGCTTTGTGTCTTTTGAAAAAATTATTGGGCTTGAGTTTATAGATAGATATGGACTTAAAGGCAAAACGCTTATGCATTCGATTTTGGGGTCGATTATGGCACCGCCGGCAGACATTGAATACGCGGTTGAGCCTGTAGGTGTTGCAGCTATTACACCGTCGCATTGGTAATCGGTAAGCACTTCACCGTCAACAGCAAGAGTCAGATCAATCATGCGGGAAATGTCTCCTTTTGCAATAACAGCTTCGTTCAGACACTCACCCGAGAACACAAGCTTTTCGTCTCTAAAAACGTTGCATGAAAGCATCATTCTCGCATCAGTTTTCACCGTTTCGGAACTGTTGCCAGCATTTAAAAGCAAACTTGAAAGAATCTCGTATTCATTGACTTCAAGTTCTGCCATATATCCAACCTTACCAAGATTGATACCGACTATCGGAATGTCAAGCTTGCATAGCACCTTTGATGCACGAAGTATCGTTCCGTCGCCTCCGACAACAATGGTAAAATCAACATCTGACGAAAGCTCGTTAGGTGTGATAAAACGAACCTTGTTATACAAATTTTTGTCAAGCTTATAGCCGAATGTATCATCAATAAGCACCTCGGCGTTATAAGAGGACAGATATTCTATTATTTTGGCTGTAACAGAAAAACCTGTGTCTTTTATATCATTGATAAACAGATAAATTTTCATATGTATCACCCGAAAAATATTTTCTATAATATTTTACCACCAATACTCAAATAATACAAGAGTTTTCGTGATTTTTATGCAATATTTTATGCATAAATTTATATTTTTTACAAAAAAAGAACGGCATGGGTTAAACCATGCCATTCTTTTTTATCAAGATATGATAATTTTAACTTTACCAACACCAAATCGCACTTGATTGTAACTGTCGGTCCAGATGGAATTGTCAACATCTGTGCTCTTATACCAGTCGGTTCCCAAAGCAGAGCCTGTCCATGAGAGATCCGGGTCTCCATATCCGCCCCAACACTCACCAACCTCGCCTTTGGGTCTGTGATAAGGACCGAGTATCGGTCGAAGAGTATTGGTCAGAAGAATTTCAAGAACGTTTTCTCCATCTTTAACCGCGTCTGTTATGTCAATGATGTATGGTGGCTTATACATATCTGAGCAATTTATGCCATTAACGTTTATTTGTGCTACACATCCGTGAAAATCATCTATTTTCAATTGAACGTGTTTGTTTAACGAACATTCGATTGTGAACGTTTTTTTCAAAGAAACAGTACCGCAATAGAATATCATACCGTTAGAAGTAATCTCACCCGAAACAGAATTCTTATCTTCGTCAAGAACGAAGTCTTTGCTGTACCTGAGATTGCCGTTCATTGTGGGTTCTGCAACAGAATATACACCGAAATCTCCAAGTAAATACATACTTTCAAGCTCAACGCCAAGCTGACTTTCAAACAGAGAGGTTATAGAGCTTCTTGCTTTCGACAAAGGCACAAAATGCCTGTGCACTTCAATAACGTTTTTACCTGCAACGCATGAGTTGGGAAGCTTTATTCTGCAGAAAGCTTTGGCAAAATAATAGCTGTCACCGTCATATTCATCTGCTCTCTTTCCGTTAAAATACACTTCGCATCTGGAAGCATCCTCAAGGGCAAGAGATAGATTGTTAAACGTTTTGTTAGACGTAAAACAAAACCTTTGAATGAGCTTTCCGCGATAGTCTGCGTCTGTCAGAACTCTGTTTATAGCAAGAACTGTGTAATCGCCTTCAAAATCCGACATCTGTTCGGTTTTGTAGCTACAATACTCAAGCAGAAGAACGTTATCGTTTTTTCTTGAAATATCAAAGGTATTATCAAGCGTCAAGACGTTTTGAGACAGCATCTTTGAACCTTGAGTTCTTTCGGGTTTTACAGACTTTGAAAAACCAACAAGAACGCTTGCGCCTTCCGGAATGAATAGAGACACATTTGTTTCTTTACCATCATAGCTTGTATCTTTGTCAAAATCTTTTCCTGTTTCTGCATCGTATATATGCGCGTCGTTGTTTCCCTTTACCGTCAAAACAACATTCTGCGCCTCTCTGCAAGAAGAATTGAAGAGCATGTAATACTTTGTATCGCAATCTTTGGTGTGGTACACTCTGATATTGCCACAAGCTTTATCGCTTTGTATCGAATATTCCTCAGGGGTGCTTATCGTAAGATTTTTGCAAAGCTCGGATATACCCGCAACAACTTCACATTTGCCAAGACAACTTTCGTGTATATCAAATTCTTGTCCGTCGAGAAGATGAGGCATGTTATTGAGAAACACAACTTTTCCGCCGCAAGAAACAAAATCGCAAAGAAGATCGAGCGTTTTTGATGTGATAACCTCGAGAAACGGTACAACAACCGTATCATAACTCATTTTGCCGATAACGAATTTCTTCTTATCAGTATCAATTTTCGCATAGCCGCTTGATATGGTGTTTAGATCGCCAAGCTCAAAACTTATATGGCTGAATAGAAGCGAGCGCAAAAGCCTGCAGAACTGTTTATCAAGCTTTGTCATATCGCTACTCGGCAAAGGTCCGCCTTCCGCACCTCTGAAATACATATACGCAGTCTCAAGAGGATGAAGAACAAGTACGTTTGCATATGGCTTGCCGAAGGAAATAAATTTCGAAGTCCTTGCGCAATAATCTGTTACGTTTTTATACTTTGACCAATATGGCTGATAATAATTGACGTGAGGCGGATACATGCGCTTTGATCTGCCCTTAAGCGAATAGAAAATGCCATGGACACTTCGATAATTTACACCAAGCGACGCAAAATGATCAAAGTAATACTCGAAATCGCGAAATCCCATTCCGTTGCTGGTTACTCCGTACATTTCGCAAAGTATCTTGTCTTTGCCGGCTTGATGAGCTGCAGAAACAGTCTGTATCGGGGTGGTGTACATTTGCTCGTCAAAAAAATCTGTGCCATCAAGATCAATGATCGGATCATTTTTCCAGTTCATATATCCGCGCAGAATATCAAGACCGGGAATGTCAAAGTATTTGTAATACGGCATCACAGCACAAGCTCTTTTTATTTGTGAAAACAGAGTATCCTCCATCATCAAATGACCGCTGAACATAAGACCGTTTTTGCTGCACCAATCTCGGATCATGCTGAAATAACAGTTTTCGAGAAGCTTGTTAAGCAACGTCCAATAGTCATATCTGATTTTTTTATAATCCTCAACGTCGTGATAAAGCTTGTATACGTTGGATTTTATGTCATACCCGTATTTTTCAAAAAATACACGGTCAAAGCTTTCAAACCACGGCAAATGTTCTCCGTGGTAGCTTGGCTCGTCTACCCAGATTGACGATATTGTCTTGCCGAATTCATCCTTGAATGGCTGCCAAAGGTCATAACTTTGGTGGATATAGAATTCTACGGCATCGTGATCGAACAGATTGAGACAAGTAACAGAACTTTTTCGCGAATATACAGTTCCGTCATACTCGCATACAATTGTCTCGTCCGCAGGGCACACTCCGTCCGAGTGCGCACAAAGATATTCAAGAGCACATTCGGACGGAAGATCAAGCACAGCTTCGGGCATATAACCTGCCTGCACAAAAACTGTCATTCCGTGTCTTTTTGCCTCGTCGATCATTACAGACATTTTCGACATAAACTCCGGACCTGGATAATCGGATTTCAGGCCAATGTAAGTTCTTGCAATAAAAGACGCGACTCCCATTTTTGCCATTTCTTCTATCTGAAAAGAAAGTTCTTTGGCAGAAAGAGAATCATTGAGCATGAAAAAATCTGTACCGCGAAACTCGTTTTCGGGATTGGAAAAATTCTTCATAAGGTTTCTCCGATCGGCTATTTTGTATTTTTATAACTGCTTGATAAGTCCTTCCTGCTTGTAAAATTCTGTTGTGTTGTCTTTCTGCCATGCGAAAGAAAGACGTCCTGTAACGTTCTTAACAACAACATTTCCGTTTTCGTCGATTTCAAAGTCAGTATTGGAATCTACCCAAAAAGGAACTACAAAGTTAGCGTTTGTGGCAGTATCCGCATACACACGACAGGTGGTTCCGGGCTCGGGGATAAGAACAACATCTGCGTTAACAAGACCGGTAACGGAAATTCTTCTGTCATTTTCCATATAGTCACCGATAGTTTCAACGCGACAGGTTATTTTTGATTTGTCAGCCTGTTTCACAAAAACGCGGCATTCTTCATGCAGACACTTCGGCAAAGAATATGTGGCGGTATTGTTTTCAACAACGCTGGAAGTGTTCATGATAATGGGAGCGCCAAGACGGGTTGAAATATCGGTTCTTACTGTTTCATCCTTGCTGAACGATGTAAAATAATATCCGTTTTTGAAAGCAGAAGCAAGAATGAGCGGCAGCTTGTCTTCGGGAGAAAACGCATCGAAGGAAATTGATACTCCAAGGAAAGAAAGCATGGGACGCATAAGGCGCGATGTGGCAAACTTTTCTCTGAAATTATACGGCTGAGGAAGATGGAAATCAGGACCGCCGTTATAATACGGGAAGCTTCCTCTGATCCAACATACATTGTCCTTTTCGTTATATGTTGCATATGCTCTTTCGGTGCCGTCGGATACGCTTTGCGCTTTAACAACAACAAGAGAGTCTCCGTTTCCGATCTCGCAAAGGCCGCCGTTGGAAAGAATAGCCTCGTGACGGAAAATGTTTGCAGGGCTTGCGCTTTCATATCTGTCCTTATATATATCCGTTATGATCTTGTAGTCGTCGTTGCCTGCCAATTTTTCGGTATGACGGACTCCGATATATGAAAGGAGCTTTTCAGAAGCGTATTTTGTATTTCCGTACAGAAGCACGGGAATTTTAGCATCGATCGCTTTGAAAACACACTTTTCAAAATCGCTGTCTGCCATAGGAACGGGACATACGATAATTGTATTTTTAAAGATAGAAACGTCAACCTTGGAGAACACTGTGTCGGACACAACTGTATTCAGAGGGAAACCTCCGTCGATCGCAGACTCTATAAACCAGTCATCCATGATCATTCTGTCATTGTAGCCCTTGCGAAGACCGATATCGCAGTAATATTCAAAGGGATAAAGCCATGTTACAAGGCCGGGGGCATCGGGATAAGTTCTGAAACTTTCAAGAAGGTGCGGAATAACCTCGTTGGGGCATCTTCTGGGCATATTGCCGAGAGAATCGTCAACAGAGAGAAAATTTATACCTTCAGGTTTCTGTGTTTTGCCGTTTTCGTCAATACGGGTAACGGCAAGAGGCAGATAAATATCGTGAGGAGATCTGCCGTAACGGTCGAACCACGGGCAGTTGATCCACCAGGGATCGTGAATATAGTATCTGAAAGCATATCCGTTCTTTGGAACGTTTGCCATGTGCGACATATATCCGACAAGCTCAAGTCCAAATCTCGAGTCAAGGGCTGCCCAGGGCGAGTTTGGAGGAGCAATGATGTTGTTCTGATAGATATAGTCGATCGGACATCCGTCTGTGGCAATATCCATAGCGGTAGAAAGATTGCTTCCGCGTACCTCTGTTACGAAATCGGTGTTTGGAGTATAATGATCCCAGAACTGAGCGATGGATTTTCTGACATTTTCTGCATTTTTAAAATCCACCTTTTGACCGTCAAAAATTTCACCGATCCAGTTCCAACCCTCGAGCGAGAAACCGAAACCGTTAGAAAGCCAAAGATAATCAAATCCAACATCTTTTGAAAGTGCAGCAAACTGCTTTGAAAGAAATTCTCCGAAAACAGTGCCGTCAGGAATACCATTCGGATATGCGGCATATTTTCTTGTGTCGCCGTTAAGGGTACCCGCACAGTGAATCCATGCATTCATAATAGAACCCTTGTTGAGCTCTGTATGGCGTTCAAACTTGAATTCGGAATATGCAAATTCGGGACCCGGATCGAAGGTTTCGCCAACGGCAATGTCAAAGCCGGTCATTCGTTTTCCGACACGCTTCAAAGCGGCAATAATTCTTGCAAGGTCGGAATAATGCATTACAGGAGGATCTTTGATATAAAGAACTGGCTCAACGTGCAGAAATCTTTCGTCATCCCAGATCGTACCGGGTATTCTTTCCACGCATTTTGGGTTTCCGACACCAATGTATCTTCCCCATTCAAATTCGTCGTTTATATCTCCCGAATAATCGAGGATCTCGCTTCCGTCACTTGTCCAAAGCATTACGGCAATGCCTGTTGCTTTATCAATAAGAGGTTTCCACTGTTCAAAAAGCTCGACACAGACAGACTCGATGTAGTCATCATCGATCTTCTTAAAAGGTTTAAGAGAAGTTTCAAAACAAACTCTGCCAACGTTCATTTCTTTTGGGTATTCGTATGTATACATAAAATATCCTCCTTTATTTTATCTCTTCAAGGTTGATATGGGAAATTTTTGCGAACAGTTTTATCGCCTCGGAGTTATCGCCAGAACCAAGTGCAAGATGATGGGTAGGACCAGCTGCACACCATTTTGCAAGGAAATCTGTAACGGGCATATCAAACATACATCTTGTATTTGTATTGCCGGTCTGAGGAATAGCACCCTTCATAGACTCGCCCTTTGCAAGAACAAGCTTCATATTTCCGTTGCGATCGGATGATGTGGAAAGAAGTGTGATGGGACCTGCCTTGATATTGAATTCTACCGAAATTCCCGAACCTGATTTTCCGTGGAACTTTTTGAGTTTTCTGATAATAGGCTTGTTGTCGCTGATAGTTATGTTATGAGGTCCGTCGTGACCGATAAGCACGATGTCATCGTGAACGTCAAAAGGATGGATCTCGGCAAACGATGCTCCGCCGCCCACTCTGTTTGTGATAAGCATAGATGCTGCAGTTTTAAGATCTGCCTCGCCTGCAAGCGGAATGCCCTTACTGGTGAGAAGAGTGTTACCGATGATAAGATTTGATGCAATACGTTCGTAAAGGTTTCCACCCTCGCCCTTGTAATAATAAGCAAGCGCTGTGAGATCGTTCTTTTCAACGAGAGTATCGAGTGCACACGAAAGGCGCGCAGACCACTCGAGGTCTTCCCTCTTCACGTAATCGGTAAGAGGATCACCCGAGGGCTCGCGAATGTCAAACATTTCCTCTATAAGGTCTATTCTGTCGTTAACTTCGCCGATCTTTACATCTTCGACATACTGTGCAAGCTCGCACATTTCGAGCATTTTTACGTGTGCCCCGAATGCTTTGGTGTACATTGTGGGGTCAGTGTTCATGTCGTACATACCTTCGTAGGTGTGTCCGAGATAACCGATCTTTGCATATTTGAACGCAGCTTTGGCGGAAAGCGCTTTTTCCCAAAGGGTAACCTGAGCTTTAATCTTTGGGGTTTCGGAGGATGCTGCAACGATGAAATGAGGCATATCTTTGCCAAGACGCTCGTATACGCCTGCAACTTCGGGCATCGCGCAAATGTCGTCATTGCAAAGCTGCATATAAGTTGTTGTATGCTCGTAATCGAGTTTATCAAGGGGCTGTATTCCAACAAGAATCTGCGGTACATCGAGATAAACCGCGAAAGGAGCGGCAACTGCAGAAGTCACGTAGGTGGACATGATAAGGAACAGGGCGTCGAGGTCAAGCTTTTTGCATTCTTGAACAATTGCAAAAGCACTGTCAACCGTGTCAACAAATCCAACATTGAAAACTTCGGTTTTTTCGCTAAAATAGCTTATAAACTCTCCGGACTTTTTCGATAGCTCTTCTTTGAGACCGTCGAACTGAGGCCAATATACTGCGTGTCCCAAAGAAACAACGCCAACTCTTGCTTTTCTTATTTGCATATTGTATTCTCCTTTTATATATTGATGTATTATACTGAACTTAACTATATAATACTATACATAAATGACAAAGTAAAGAGACGATCTGACCATTTTTAGCATTATTTGACCATATCTTGCTTGACAAATATTTTTTTGTGATATATACTGATGTTATCAAAGGAGGTATTGTCTTATGTATTCTGTTTCCATTCCCGTTATCATCAATCTCACCGAGGAATATGGCATCGAAAAATACGTTGCCGAAGTAAAGCGAGCAAAAGTCAACCGGGTTATGTTGGCGCTTTCTGACGGTCCCGGGTATTCGGTTCTTGAAGACTATAAGCAGTATAAGGATGTTATCGTTTCAAAGGTCAGAAAAGCGTATGATATTTTCAAGGCAGAAGGCTATGAGGTTGGCTTGTGGATATGGGCTTTTATGAAAAAATCCGACTATTTCACTCACATAGAATCTCCTCTCGGTTCAATAACATATAACGAATGCTGTCCTGCTGACGTAAGATATGTCGAATTCTTTGGCGAATTCATCAGCACCATGGCAAGCATCGGGCTTGATTTTATTCTTTTGGACGACGATTACAGATTAGGATTTTTCCATAACGTTCTTATGGGATGCACCTGCCCTTGCCATATGAAACTGATCAGCGAAGATCTCGGCGAAGAGCTTAAAAGCTCCGATATCAAAGATTATTTACTATCTGGAGGCAAAAACAAATACCGTTCTGCTTTTATTCGCGCCAACAGAAAATCGCTACTTGATTTTGCATATGCTATGCGTGCAGAAATTGACAAAGTGAACCCCGAAGTGAGACTTGGAGTTTGCTCTTGTATTTCGTCATGGGATATTGACGGCGCAGATTCGTGTGAGATTGCAAAGGCTCTTGCCGGCAACACGAAACCACTGCTTCGCCTTATAGGTGCTCCATACTGGGCAGCACAGAACGGATGGGGCAACTCATTATCAGACGTTATCGAGCTCCATAGACTTGAAAGAAGTTGGTGCGATGATGATATCGAGATAATATCCGAAGACGACTGCTACCCTCGTCCAAGATTCTATACCCCGGGTTCATTCGTAGAAATGTTTGATCTCGCACTTCGTGCCGACGGTAGTCTTTCCGGTGTTCTTAAGTATATGCTTGATTACGTAGGTTCTCCCTCTTACGAAACGAAATACATAGATGCTCATGAAAGAAATCTTGACTTATACAAAAAAATAGAAGAATATTTTGGCAACAAAAAGGCATGCGGAGTTCGTGTTTTTGAATCAAAAACAAAATACGAGAACATCGATATACCTGAGATCTGGCAGGGCACAGAATTTGTTGCAAATTCCTTCTTTCCCATCGCTCCCAAGGTTTTGGCGACAGCGTCGGTTCCTTCCAAATACGAAGGTGAAGGTGTCGGTATTGCGTTTGGAGAAAACGCAAAATACATCCCCGAAAACGCAGCAAAAAACGGTCTTATTATCGACATTGACGCGGCTAGAATTCTCAATGCAAAGGGTGTCGACGTTGGTATTATCGACTTTGGCAACAACGTCAGCCCCCACAAAGAACGTTTTGTTTCCGGTGAAAACGTAAGATGCGAAAACATCGGAGCAAAAGGCATAAAAGTTTCCGAAAAAGCAGATATTCGCAGCATATTTTTGACAAAAGACGGCGAATTCCCCGGAAGCTACGTATATTTCAACGACAATGGCGAAAAGTTCTGTGTACTTAACTTTGAGGCATACGGATATACCGAGTACAACGCAAACTCCTCTTACTACAGAAACTACGAAAGACAAAAAGATTTTGCTTATATTTACAAAGCGCTTTGCGGAAAGAAACTCCCCGTTCATTCGGTAGGCAATCCGTATTTTTACCTGATTGCAAAAAAGAGCAAGGACGAAAAATCAATGGCTGTCTGCGCATTCAATTTCAGTGCGGACGAAATATACGACGGAGTGATAGATCTTGACAACGAATACAAAGAGATCACATTTATAGCGGGATCAGGTAAATTGTACAAAGACAAAGTGTTACCCGATACCATCCCTGCATATTCTTACGCAATGTTTGAGGTTACAAAATGATGCTTCAGACTGCACTTCCTGAATATGACATTGATATTTCAGATATCATTCTTATCCACAGGGATGTTTACTATCCCCACTCGACTTACAGCGGATATTCATCCGGACGAAAAAGCTACGGCTTTGTATATGTTATAAGCGGAAATGCAGAATATATCAGCGAAAACGAGAGATTTACCGCCACAAAAGATTCTGTGATTTTCCTGTCGTCCAACACATGCTACACAGTTGAAACACGCACAGATGAACCTTTTCACCATTATACTGTAAATTTCAACATAGTCCCCCAAAAAGAAAAGAACGGAATTCTTTACGAATATCTATCCGGAGATAAGATTCTGTCCATAACTCCAAAAACTCCCGGGCTTTATGAGTCTGTGTTTACAAAGCTTTTGTCTGTTTGGAAAGGAAAAAAGAGCGGATTTCATCTGAATGCAAAATCTCACCTTTTCAATCTGACAAACGAGTTTTTTTCTGAATTTGTAGCGTCACAAGTAAACAGCCACGACTACGAAAAGGTTATGCCGGCAAAAAAATACATTGAAGAAAACTACACTTCCACAATTACAAACAATATGCTGGCAAATCTTTGCGGCATTTCCGAAACTCATATGCGCAGACTCTTTGGCGATGTTTTCAAAACATCGCCCATCGGATATCAGATAGACCTCAGAATGATGAAAGCAAAGGATCTGCTTCTTACAGGGCTTTATACTGTCGGCGAAACTGCAGAAATGTGCGGTTTTTCGGATCAAAATTATTTCACACGCATCTTCAAAAACCGTGTGGGTGTTCCACCGTTAAAATACAAAAATTCTCATTGAAAAAAGAGGTCTTATGGACATCAGCAATATGATAGTTGAGCTCTTCGACGTTTTTGTTTTTGAAGAAAAAAACGACACTCCTGCAAAATTGCGCAGCAAGACAAGAAGAAACTTTTCTGCCCTTTCGATGAGAATTGGTTCTTCCGACACAACTTATTACTGCAACGGAGAAGTAATTAAAGCGGAAAACGGTGATATATGCCTTGTGCCGCAAAACACCGAATATATAAGAGTGGCAAAAAAAGAAAAAATTCTGGTTTTTCATTTCAATGTGCACAATTACATATCACCTTCAATCAAATGCTTTAAGATTGAAGACAAAAAGACATATGAAGAAATGTTCTTTAAGGCTTTGTGTGTGTGGCAGAAAAAGCAGCCTGGATACAGATATGAAGCCACTTCAATTCTTTGTTCAATCCTTGCAAAACTTCAAAAAGACGGAATGCTGCTTGAAGCATCTGAAGACAGAATATTGTCAAAAGCACTTGAGATAATAGAATCAAATTTCAAATCCCCGTCTTTTAAAATACAGTCTGTATCTGAAAAACTTTTTATAAGCTCGGCAAGCCTGCGACAAAAATTTAGCAGAAGATTTTCCCTGACACCAAAGCAATATCTTGAAAAAAGACGTATAAAAGAAGCGATTATAATGCTGAAATCAAACTATTTTTCTCAAAAAGAGATCGCTGTTGCCTGTGGATTTTCTGACGTTAAATACTTTAGATACGCCTTTAAGAAAGAAATCGGAAAAACAATTTCTGATTTCAATAAGACCGTATTATCCATACCTGGAGCAAATTATGATAGAATTTGAACACAAATTACCCTCGATGAATATCGATGGAAAACACAACGGAACATACAACAACTACGAGCTGGGTCTTCCATGCATAATGACTACAGAAGACCCAAAACTAGGAATATTTTTGCACACTTTGCGGAACAATATCTATAACGACCGTTCTCTCATATTTATTGATGGCAAAATTCTTAAATGCAACAAAAACTGGATACGCGACCATGTGCACATAATGAAAGCTTCGCGTCATTGGGAATACGATCTCAAATCTTTCTTGAATTTTATTATTGATACCCAAAGAAGCGATGGGCAATATTATGAACTCATAAAGCAGTACGATGATTATCACTGGAAGATGGTGGATGATGACTGCCGTATTATGTATCCAGAAGACAATCTCTCGCTTGTACGCCTTGAACTTGAAGCTGATATAGAATATCTCGTCGTTGAAGGGGCGACATATTTTTACCGGACAACCGGAGATGATGTGTGGCTTGACAGAGTTCTTCCAAAACTCGAAAAAGGTATTGAGTATCTGACCTCACACAACAAGCGTTGGAGCAAAGAATACGGTCTTGTAAAGCGGCCTTTCACCATCGACACATGGGATTTTGAATATGATTGCGACGGAAAATATGATAAAGCGCATGACAGAAGAATTAAAGAAAACTCGCTGATGTCGATTATGCACGGCGACAATTCGGGAGTTTATCAGGCTATGAATCAGCTCGCTTTTCTGAACAGACGTCTTGGCAACGTGAAAAAAGCGATGGAATGGGAAAAGCGAGCAGAAAAAATAAAAGAAAACATGCTGAAACATTTATGGAACGGCAAGTTCTTTATCCATCAGCTTCATCTCGGTCACAACGGAGCAGACAAGCTTGAAGCATATCGTCTGTCGCTTTCAAACACTTACGATATAAACCGCGGTGTCACGGATGCAGATCAATCTGCAAGCATAATAGGAGAGTATTTATCAAGAAAAGAAAAGACAGATTGTTTTGCGGAATGGTTCAGCATTGACCCACCGTACGAAAATTTCAACAATCATAAAGCAGGTAGATACGTAAACGGAGCAATCTCCCCTTTTACAGCCGGAGAGCTTGCAAAAGCTGCATTTAACAACGGATTTGAAGAATATGGCTGGGATATAATAACGCGTATAATGAAACTGGTAGAGCGCGACGGAACGATATATTTTCTTTACAACACCGACTCTATGCCCCAGCCTGAGGGCGGACCGAGCGCATGGGGTGCTGCATCGATTGTTAGTGCTGTAGACGAAGGACTTGCGGGTATTATTGACGAGGGTGTTAATTACGACGAAATATTCTTTTCACCAAAATTTCCTGTTACTTATTACAAGGAATTAAGATATGTAACCGGCTATGAGGTTTCAAACGCAATGGTCGACGTCAGATTCATACTCAAAGATAATGGTATGCGCTACGACGTTATTTCGCCTGCAAAAAAGATAACAGCACATATTCTGCTGCCAAAAAGCAAAGAATGTACAAAGATTGTTGTCAACGGAAACACTACGCAATTTGCCACGACAAGAATCAGAAATTCGATATTTGTTGATTTTTCTGTATATCCGCATAGCGGCGAAAAAGTAAGTATTGAAATATTGTTTTAAACAGAAAAAGGTTGAGCCTCGCTCAACCTTTTCTTTATGATTTATCTGATGTTCTTATACATAGGACCGTATGCAGCGCATGCTCTGAAATCTTGGCCTTCTTTGTCCATACCAAATGCATTCCATGAAGAAGGACGATAAATTTCTTCTTCGGGAACGTTGTGCATGCAAACAGGAATGCGAAGGATCGAACAAAGAGTGATAATGTCTGCTCCGATGTGACCGTATGAGATCGAGCCATGGTTAGCACCCCAGTTGTTCATAACGTCGTATGCGGTCTTAAATGCGCCTTCGCCTGTGGTTCTGGGAGCAAACCAAGTGCAGGGCCATGTGTAGTCTGTGCGCTTCCAAAGCTTGTCAGAAACTTCTTCAGGAAGCTCAACCGTCCAACCCTCGGCTATCTGCATAACAGGACCAAGACCTTTTACAAGGTTAAGTCTGATCATCGTGCAGGGCATTTCGCATCTTGTTTCAAATCTCGATGAAAATCCGCCGCCACGGAAGTAACCCTTATCAGCTGCGCACCATTCAGTCGCCTTAAGGCAAGCATCGATGTCCTTTTCAGTCATTTCCCAGAAGCGCTTGATACAACCGTTGCCGTTTTCGTCCCTGGATTCGCCGCAGGCATCAAGACAAGCTGCACCGGAATTGATAAGGTGGATAAATCCACCAGACTGCTTTGCAACACCCTCAATATCATAACCTGTAGCCTTCTTAACTGCTTCGGGACTCCAGTATGTACGAACGTCTGCAAAGATCTGAGCTGTGTTTGTAAGAAGTTTACCAAAGAGCATACAAACACCGTTTAAAGTATCATTTTCGGTTGCAAGTATATACGGTTCTCTTGCACCTTCCCAGTCAAAAGATGTATTAAGAAGAGATTCGGGGAAATCGCAGTTGGGATAAAAATCGGTCCACTGTCTTTGTCCTTGGAAACCGCCTGCGATGGCATTGTGACCAACAGACTCTTCTTCAAATTCGGGTGAAAGCTTCTTGTTGCCGTTGAAAAGGTCCTTGATGATGCACATCATCTTAACAACAAATTCCCATGATTCTTCTTTCTTTTCGTTTGTTTCGCGTACAAAGTCGGGGTTTTTGTCAAAACCTTCTTTGCAGTGTTCCTTGGTCCACTTAAGGGCTTTTTCAAATTCTTCTTTATCATAGATTCCTTCGGTCATTCTGCGTATGATTTCAACTTCGTCGACAGATTCCACACGCATACCGAGATACTCTTCAAAGAACGCCGTATCCATGATAGAGCCGCCAATACCCATTGTAATCGAACCTATCTGGAGATAAGACTTGCCGCGCATTGTTGCGGCAGCCACCGCAGCACGGGCAAATCTTAAAATCTTCGTTTTGACATCATCGGGAATCTCTGTTGAATCCGCATCCTGAACGTCGTGCCCATAGATACCGAATGCAGGCAAACCTTTCTGCGCATGGGAAGCAAGAACGGATGCAAGATATACCGCGCCGGGACGTTCTGTGCCGTTGAAACCCCATACACCCTTGATTGTCATGGGATCCATATCCATGGTTTCAGAACCATAGCACCAGCAAGGCGTTACAGTGAGTGTAATATCCACACCCTCTCGCTTGAATTTGTCTGCACATTGGGCTGCCTCGGCAACACGACCGATGGTGGTGTCAGCAATGATAACCTTCACAGGATCCCCGTTGGAATAGCAAAGGTTTTCGGAAATAAGCTTTGCAGCAGACTTTGCCATGTTCATAGTCTGCGCTTCAAGAGATTCGCGAACCTTCAAAGGTCCTCTTCTTCCGTCGATGGTGGGACGAATTCCGATTACAGGATAATCACCGATAAGTCTGTTTCTAGCCATAATATACTTCCTCCTATATTTTGCAAATACTCATTTATTATAATTATATACTTGAAATGCATATATTACTTGTGATATAATAGAAAAAAACATAACAATATTCTTATTTTATCATAAACGGAGCAAAATTATGGTATATAACGAGTTAACAGAACGCGGAAACGAGAACTTTCCGGTGGGTTTTTACCATCTGGACGAAAGCCATCCGAAGTACATCATGCAGCATCACTGGCACAAAGAGCTAGAGATCATCCGCGTTATAAAAGGAAAACTTACTGTCTATCTCAATAATGTCGAGATAGAAATGACAAAAAACGATATCGTATTTGTCAATCCCGAAATTGTGCACGGCGCAATTCCCGACAAATGTGTTTATGAATGTATGGTTTTTGATCCTGAAAAGATACTCGTGTGCACAGACGATGGTAAGAATATCGCATCGGGTCTGGTAAACCATACGCTTTTTATATATCACCGTATCAAATCAGACAACATCGCGCTTTACACAACTGTTTGCAAATTATTTAACTCTTTTTCTGTTTCAGATCCGGGATATCAACTGTCTGCAATAAGCTCGTTGTACGAGCTTTTTGCGGTGATATGCCGCGAAAAACTATTCACGGACAACACATCATACAGCAATTTCCTTAAAGATAAAAACCTGATCAAACTCAAGAAAGCAATAGAGTACATGCGCGAAAATTATAAATCTCAAATCAGCCTTGACGAATTGTCAAAAGCCGTAGACGTTTCGCCTAAATATTTTTGTGTCATCTTCAAAGGAATGACGGGCATGACCGCGTTTGAATACTTGAACGCTTACAGAATTGAAAAAGCCTCGAAAGCTTTGATTTCGACAGATATGGGTATAACCGAGATAGCATTTTCAAGCGGTTTCAACGATCTCAGCTATTTTATAAAAACTTTTAAAAAATACAAGAATACCACACCAAAACTATTCAGAAATTCACATTGAAGCAAAGGAACAAACAATGAAAAATCAAAGAAATTTCCCATTTGTTACGATAACAAAAAAAGCAGAATATTCCATAAAAACCGGACATCCGTGGGTTTATGACGCCGAGATCACCAGTGCAGGTGATACAATCGAAAACGGTGCTTTGGTAGACGTTTTTTCTGAAAAAGGCTCGTATCTCGGCACAGGTTTTTACAGTGTGCACAGCAAAATTCGTGTGAGAATACTGTCTGACAATGCCAACGAAAAATTTGAAAAAAGCTTTTTTGAAAGAAGAATTAAATATGCAATCAATTATAGAAAAACAGTCATGCAGGACGATTTTTCGTGCTGCCGTCTGATTTTTGGCGAAGCCGACGGACTTCCCGGGCTTACGATTGATAAATTTTCTGATATAATAGTAACTCAGGTGCTTTCTTATGGTATCGACAAGATCAAAGACATGATATATGATATCGTATATAGTGAATTGTCAAAAAGCGGAATCGAAATAAAAGGCATTTACGAAAGAAACGACGTTGCCATAAGAGAACTCGAAGGACTGACGCAGTACAAGGGGTGGTACGAAAAAATACCGCATCAGCAAGAGACTTGTACAGAAATATGTGAAAACGGGGTTTTCTACAAAGTCGATTTTGAAAACGGTCAGAAGACCGGATTCTTTCTCGATCAGAAATATAACAGAAAAGAAATCGCCCGTCTTGCAAAAGGGAAAAAGGTACTCGACTGTTTCACTCACACTGGATCGTTTGCTTTAAATGCAGCTTTTGGCGGTGCAGAGCACGTAACCGCCGTTGACGTGTCTGCAACGGCAATTGAATGCGCAAAGGCAAATGCTGACAGAAACGGATTGTCGGACAAAATGGATTTTATAACCGCGGATGTATTTGACCTTCTCCCCTCTCTTGAAAAAGAAAAAAATAACTTTTACGATTTTATAATACTCGATCCTCCTGCTTTTACCAAGAGTCGAAAAACCGTGGGTAACGCCGAAAGAGGATACAAAGAAATCAACTACCGCGCGCTGAAGCTTCTTCCCCGCGGTGGATATTTTGCAACCTGCTCTTGCTCTCATTTTATGAAAGATGAACTGTTTGTAAAAATGCTCAAAAGCGCGGCACGCGATGCCGGCGTTTCGCTTAAACAGATCGAAGCAAGACAACAAGCACCAGACCATCCGATTCTTTGGAACGTACCCGAAACTGACTATCTTAAGTTTTATATTTTCCAAGTTGTTTAATGTATTGATTTCGAAAATTTTTCGTAGTAAAATAACTTGAAATAATATAAATCAAGTGTTATAATTTAAAAAAACAAGTGGGGTGGCAGCTTGTGAATCGAGAATACACACTTTCTACACCTATAATCGCCGATCTTTTCACAGGAGATTATCGCGAAAAAGCAGTAAATGAACTGAGAAGAATCGGTAGCAAGCGAGTGTTTCTTGCAATTTGTTTCTACCATAATGACTCAAAGGCGCGAGAAGAGATATTGAACAACCTCGAGGATAGCATACAATACCTGAAAGATAGCGGTTTTGAGGTCGGCGTGTGGATGTGGACTCTTATTATCAAGGAAAAGAACGATTTTCGTAAGCTTACTGATCCGAAAGGTGTCGCATCAGATGCTTATATCTGTCCCACCGACGAAAACTTTGTGACTTTCGCTACAGAATATGTGGCAGATATAGCGCGATGCAAACCCAATATCATCCTCTTTGACGACGATTTCAGATATAATTACGGCGATTTAGGTTGTTGTTGCGACGAACACCTTCGTCTTTTCAAAGAAAAAACCGGAGTATCCGCAAAACCCGCCGATATATTCAACATGTGTTTCACCGGCAAACCAAACAATTACCGTTCTGCATGGTTGACAATAATGGGTGACAGCTTTAAAAAACTTGCATATAAAATACGCAAAACAATCAATTCTGTCGATCCGAACATAAGATGCGGCTTTTGCACAAGTGATTCTTCATGGGGGCTTGATGGATTTGACGCTATTGAAATGTCCAAAATACTTGCGGGCGACACAAAACCTATCATAAGACTGTTCGGTGCACCGTATTGGTACAACTACTACGGGTTCAGCCTTGCGCATATTGTTGAGAACGAGAGAATGGCGGCATCTTGGTGCGAAAAAGAAGACGTTGAAAACATGTCCGAGGGCGACGTTTATCCAAGGCCCCGATATGCTGTTCCGGCTTCCCATCTCGAATGCTTTGATATGATTCTTCGCGCCGACGGAGTAGCAAACGGCATATTAAAATACACCTTCGATTACACATCTGACGCTCTTTTCGAAACCGGTTACAATGATTTTCACTGCGCAAACAGGTCTATATACGAAATGCTTGATAAACATTTTGCGCACAAAAAGCCGTTCGGAGTTAGAGTTTTTGAATATCCTAGACGCATATTCGATGCTGAATTACCCCAAAAGAATCCAGATGCCGATTATATCCACCGTTATACCTTCGATTCACATGCCGGAAAAATTCTGTCCGCCTGCAATATTCCCATCTGCAGATCGGGTGAAGACATGCCAGGAGCCGTTTTTGGCGAAAACGCAAGGCACATTCCCGAGAACGCTCTTGATAACGGTATGATACTTGACATCAAAGCTGCAAAGATCCTCACCGAAAGAGGTTTTGATGTAGGACTTTCAAATATAATCGAAGAGTACACACCTGTTGAAGAAATATTTTCTGATGGCGAAAGAATAAAAATATGGGGAAAAACAGGATTATTCAGAATCGAGCCAAAGAAAGGTGCAGTTGTTGATAGTTGGTATACTACGCGTTTGGATTACTCATACGGAAGCTATGTTGGAAACCCTGTAGAGACCCCATCGGCTTATTTTTATGAAAACAACAAAAAACAACGTTTTTTTGTCATGGCGTTTGATAGTGTTTTCTGCGAAAAGAGCGCGTACAGATCCTATTACAAGGCGGAACAATTGAAACGGGCAATAGAATATGTTTCAGGTAAAATACTCCCTGTTTCTTTAACAAAACCAAGTCCCGATCTATATATCCTGTGCAAGAAGGATGATAATTCCATGTCAATAGGTCTGTGGAACCTTTTTGACGACAAGATCCCCTGCCCCGAAATTGAAATAAGTGATAATTTCAGCAAAGTATCTTTTGTAAATACACAAGGAATTTTTGAAGGAAACAAGGTCAAACTTTCAACACTTTATCCATATGAATTTGCAGGCATAATACTTGAAAAATAGGTAAAAAACTCCGAAGATGATTCTTCGGAGTTTTTTTACATTTGATTACTTTTGTTGACGTGTTTTGATTCATATAAGGCTATTTTTTCGCATGGATATTTAGCACAATCAGCGCAAAAATCTATACCCTGTTGTTTGCAGCACTTCGTAAAAGGACATTCGTGGCATAATTCAAATTTATTTTCTGTCCTTCCTCCATAGCAATTAAACTTGTTCATAGAAATATCCATGCCAAAGGCAGATCTGTAAAACTCTTGTGACATTTGTCTCATTGAGTTATCATCGTGTTTTGTTGCAACAAATGTGATGCATCTCGAGCAATCGTGACCACAGTAGCAACGATCGGCCAATATTTTTCTTATACGAAAAGTACAATCAGACACTCTGTTTTCAAGATTCCATCTATCTGATAAAGGAAAAAAGACTCCATCTTTGGCTGCAGAACCCATGTCCCACATGCCATCCGAATCTTGATTTTGCCAAAGCCAGTCGAAAATATGCTTAATTTTATCTTTTCCGCAACGATATCTTAAAATAAGCTCTGCAACGCCGATATATCTGCTTGCATCTTTGCTTTGAAAATTTGGAGGAGCAAACAGATTATTCTCGTAAACATAGTATATTCCATCTGGGTGCGAAAGCACGTGATCAAGCATGCGGTTTTCTGTTTTTTCGTCCAACATGTCTGCAAGCAATGATAATTGATAGAAGCTGACAAAATCAACCAATCTACCGCTTCGTGGTTTTGTTTGGAATTCGTTCTCAAAACAATTTAGATAGTCTTCGTGGGAGTATACTTGTTTATTGAAAGCTTTTGATATAATTCTTGCCCATTTTTCGGCAACTGTATTTGCTGACAAATTACTATTTGTAAATCTTCTTATCCAGGTAGCAGCTATCAATTCAACGAATATAGGAAAATCCACACTTTTTTCGTTGCCCTCAGGTAGCGTTTTAGATAGAAGCAATGACTCTATGTGTTCGACAGCTTTTTTGATGCATTCATCCTCGAAGGAAAATCCCAGTGACTCAAGCCGAAAGAGCGCGTGCTCTGTTGTAAATGGTATCAAACTGCCCCTTTTTTGAGTATGAAAACATCCCCATGACCCGTCGTCCTCTTGCAAAGATAGTATTTTGGTGGCGATTTTTCCCGCCTTATATTGCAACTGATTCACCGCCAATCACATCATAAATTCTTTTTCCCAACCAAGTATCCTGTTTTTCATGCTTTCAACATCGAGTACACCGTACGCAAAGCCTTTCTTAATAAGCTCTGCAGGCACATATTCATCATATTTATCGAAGACAGGAACTTCCCCGGGGTACACAAGCTCCATTGGATCAAAGGGCTTTTTTATCTGATCAAAAACACATCTGAAAAATTCTTCTCTGCCAGCCTTCATTTTAAATTGTAGATAATACGGTCGACATGAATCGAGTCCGGAAATACCAAGTATATCCTTACATTTCAGCTTAAGAAAGCGTTCTATTGCAAAGAAAGCATATGTCCCAAGCCAAGGGAACAAACACCACATATCTCCACCAAGACAAACAAGAGGCTCTGATAGAATCTGAGAGTTTTTTGCCGAAAAGCGCGCATTATCAAGGCGAGCAACTGCATTTTTCATAAGATACCTGTACTGCACGTCCTCTTCAAGAACGTTTTTCATTCGTTCGAGTATTCTGGTATTTATATCTCCAGGACAAAGACCGAAAAATGCAGGCACTATTCCCTTCACTTGTTCACAATATATAAGTCGGCGTTTGTGGTCTATTTCTTCAACGATCCACACATGTCCTGCAATAGCAATCTTTTCGCCGACCGGTGGCGGTTTTACAATGGTACCAAGTTCTTCAGATCCGCAACGAACAGTATATTCTTCGCTTTCAACAAAAACTGCATAAAACTTGAAAGAATTTACGATACGTTCTCCGGAAAGACCGATGATAAGTCCACCCTCTTCTGTTCTTTGAATATGATCGATATCTATCAAATGCCTGAGTAATATTTTATAATCCTCAGCTGATATATTTCTGAAAACAGCAAGAGAAAGAATTTTAGATGCTAACGCCTTTGGCGTCAATTCACCGCAGGAGGCAAGAGTGCTCATCGTTTGATGATAAAGAAGACTGTACGGCAAACGCGACAACATCTGCGGTTCAACCCATTTTTCCTCGACATACAATTGAACCAATGCAATTGCCTGAATCAGTTTCCAGGGCACAGTTGCAGGTAAAAGTGCACGTGCTTCAGGTTGTTCCTCGCGGATAACAAACCACATTTCACTGGGATTCCCGCGTCTTCCTGTACGTCCCATTCGTTGAAGAAACGAAGAAACGGTGGCTGGAGCATCTATCTGAAAAGCTCTTTCAAGCTTTCCGATATCAATACCAAGTTCAAGCGTGGCAGTAGTAACTGTTGTTTTGTATTCCTCATCATCTTTCATAACCTCTTCTGCCGTTTCACGATATGATGCAGAAAGATTTCCGTGATGAATAAGGAATCTATCGCTGTCCCCATTAAATTCGCAATATCTTCTTAATGTCGTTGTAACTGTTTCGCATTCTTCTCGGGAATTAACGAAAACAAGGCACTTCTTTCCACGTGTGTGTTCGTAGATATAGCCTATCCCGGGATCTGCGGAGTCGGGCGCATTGTCGGTAGATGAATCAAGAACCTCAAGTGCGTTTTCAACAGATTTGTCCTCTGATGCTTGTGGGCCCGAAATATAAAAATGCTCCACCGACAGGCGCCATTTTGCGCCCGCAGAATCGATTTTTGGAATAAGTGTCCTTCTGCCCGTTCCAAGCGACAAAAACGCCCCTGTGTCCTCAGGGCTGCCCAGGGTGGCGGAAAGACCGACGCGTCGAGGATTTACGCCTGCAATGCTTGACAATCTTTCAACAAGACACATCGTCTGCCCACCTCTGTCACCACGCATCAGAGAATGAACTTCATCTATAACAATATATCTAAGGTCACAAAACAGTTTTGCTATTGCCGCATGTTTGTGCAAAAGCAATGCTTCGAGGGATTCGGGGGTTATTTGTAGTATACCCGACGGATTTTTTAAAAGCTTTGCCTTGTGGCTAGCAGAAACGTCACCATGCCAATGCCATACAGGAATATCGGCTTCTGCGCACAGTTCGTTAAGCCTTGAAAACTGATCGTTTATCAAAGCTTTTAAGGGACCAATATATATTGCGCCAACGGATTTCGGCGGATCTTCGAAGAATTGAGTTAGAATAGGAAAAAAAGCAGCCTCTGTCTTTCCCGATGCGGTTGATGCCGACAGCAACAGGTTTTCATCGGTCTCAAATATCGCTTCTGCCGCTGCCACCTGTATCGCCCGAAGATTTTGCCAATCGTTGCGGTATATAAAATCTTTTATAAAAGGTGCATAGCGCTCAAATACGTCCATATCGACCTCCTCTGTCATATTTCAAATTCTGCAATATCTTCATTTACCAAAGCAAAAGTGTCATCCTCTCCCGTTGCAAATTCAAACGAATCAGAAGAGATTATTTGCGAAACAGATACCCGGGGATTCTGATATGCGAGATTTAACACTTCAATAAAATCTCTTATTACCTCTCGTGGCGTTATGTGCTTTTCGGCACCGATTCGGGCAAATTCAATCTTGATAAAACATACAAGGTCATCCTGTGTAACTTTTGGAACGTAGTCGAACAATTGACCGTGTATATCAGAGAGTTTTTCGCAAAGAACAAGCATTTCTTCATAAGTAAGAGGTTCAAGATATATAACGGGAGACAGCATATCGTTAAAACCTTCGTTGGAAAAATGTCCTCTTGCAAGGCGCGACCTCAACGCTTCGTAACTGTACACACCCCTTCTGGTATCCTCAACACACTGTGGAGTGCCGCACATTATCACGCCGAGATGTGAAGCTTTGCCCTGCAAGGTATCGTTGTAAATGGTTAATATCTTCTCGTAATTATACTGGCGAGTTATAGCGTTTGGGATCTTATAGATGTTCACAAGCTCGTCCACAAGAACAAGTAGTCCGGAATATCCGGCTTTTTTTAGAAACGCGGCAAAAAGTTTAATGTAGTCGTACCAATCGTCATCGGTTATAACAATATTTACGCCAAGCTCTGACTTTGCTTCGCTTTTTGTTGCATATTCACCCCTGAACCATTTGATGATCTTAGCCTTTTCATCATCAATACCCGCAACATATGCTCTATAGTACGAAGTAAGTAATTTTGCAAAATCAAAACCGTGCACCATGTCGCTCAGAGCATTTATGACTTCATAAATCTGCTTTTCGACAAGCTCATTAAACAAGGGAGATTCCGGAGAAACATTGCTTTGCGCCAAAACGTCAGTTCTCACGGAGTTTATCCATCTGTCAAGTATAAGCGTCAACGCGCCGCCTTCGGGGCGTGTTTTAGTTGATAGATTGCTCATAAGTTCCTTGTAGGTTGCAAGTCCCTGTCCTTTTGTGCCCTGAAGACGTCTTTCGGGAGAAAGATCGGCATCTGCAACGACAAAATTTTTGTCCATGGCGTAGTTTCTGATGGTCTGCAAAAGAAAGCTTTTTCCGCTGCCGTATTTTCCGACTATAAATCTGAAAGATGCTCCGCCATCGGAAATGATGTTGACGTCGTGAAGAAGCGCTTCTATTTCTTTTTCTCGACCAACTGCAATATACGGAAGTCCGATTCGCGGAACAACGCCGCCTTTCAAAGAATTTATAACAGCGGATGCAATCCGCTTTGGAATCTTCATATTTATTCTCCTTTCAAAAGAGTCTTTAGATCATCTAGATAATCTTCGATGATATATGGATGTTCGCCATCAAAATCAATCAGAGTGTCGCTGAAAAAATCAAACATTTTTTCGTTGATACTATCTACAACGAGAGATACCATAAAATCATATTTGGCATCGTTTTTTCCACTTATGAGATCTGAAAGCAACAAAAGCTCTTTATCGTCAAGCGGAAGATCAGAATTAAATTCCGCAGACCCTTTTGCTTCGACTTTTTCTTTGATTTCTAAAACTTGTTCATCGTCAATGATCAGTTTTTCCATGATATTTGTTGAGGAAATGCGGATGCTTTCAAGCTTTGAAACATCAATATCAATCCGTCTTTTTTCAGCATCTTTATGTTTTTGTATGACCTTGTCACATTCTTTTTCTATTATGCCAACAAGGATTTTTGGTTCTTTGCCCTGTGCAAGAGCAGGCGTTATACCCAGCTTTTCGCGGAAAATCCTGTCAACCGCTTTAAGTATCATTCCTATATGCTTGTTAGAATAATCCTTTGACACACCAAAATACCTGCAACACTTCCATACACCATCTTTGCATGTATATTTGTGTATCGGATTGACAACATATTCGCAGTCGGCATGCTTATTTCTGCCATAGAATACTGCGTTGAACATCATACTGTATGTGGATTCCAAAAGAACGCCAAAAAGCCGAATGTGCAGACTTTTTTCGCATTTTTTATCACAATGCGCTGCATATGCTTTGTATACATTTGAAACAATTTCGCATAATTCATCGGGATGCGATTTATATAGCTTTGAGTTTAAAAGGTTATAAGATGAAAGCAATACAAGAGAATCAAAAAGTTCTTTGCTGTTGAGTTCTTGATACCTCAATAGTTTTTCAACAGAATTTTCGGCAGCGAAATCACAGATTTTTTCAAAAACACCTTTGTCAAGCCCGTGAAATACTGCAAAATCAAACATCCAGGTATAGGCATATTTTTTTATTCCGTCATCTGTTTCTGAATACTTCAAAACAAAACTGTACATTTTTTCAAAGCTTTCCTCTGGTGACTCACAACCGATAAGGTTAAGAAGCTCGTATAGATAGATATATGCAAATGTAAGGGGTGCTTTTTCGTATACTTCAAGTCTAGTTTTAGTACGCCACGAAAAATATCCGCGAAGTTCTTCGTCGCTCAGGGACTGATAGGTTGGAAAATATCTGACCACATCGCGGTTAAAGACGTAATCATCCTCAAAATCTGCCATCAATCTCCCTTGTTCTATAAAAATCCATGATTCCGGTCGACCGAGATTTTCAGGATCTTTTGCTATCGCCCGCATTTTTTTATATTCTTCCGGCATAAATCCTGCCATATGCGAAGCTTTCATTATAATCGGTTGATCAGTGTATATTTTTGACTCGATATTCTTGCTGTTGATCAGCTTTTTGTCGGAAAGAATGGATTTTATTATGTCAATCTGCTTTGATAGCTTATCAGAAAAATCCATTTCTTCACCTCCGTACAATCAGTTTTTATCTATTATATCAAGTCCATCGGTATCATACATCACTTTTGCGTGATTTTGTCTTATGCATTCCTGTTTCAGAAGATTCCCCGTTCGTTTGTCAAAACACTTCAGGTACACAAAACCCGTTCTGTATACAACACCGTTTTCTCTGACAAAACATTCATTATCAGCAGAAACATGGTATTTTACATCAAGTTCCTGTGTCGCTCTCAATTCACCGCAAAGATAAGTGTCCGTGACGTATGTTACAAGCTGATATGTGTTATTGGTGTTATTCTTGACCCTGTAATCAAGGTAATTGTACATTATCGACGTACCGGTGCCAAAAGGAATCTGCCTGTTATAATCCGGGAACAAATCAAATCCGTCATGGTGATGATGCTCGATTATTTCAAGGGGAGAATGCAAAACCATCCAGTGAATTAGATTTGTAAATTGGCACATGCCTCCGCCTGTCCCTGATGCAACCTTGGCATTCGATATTGTTAGTCCTTCTTTATAGCCTTTTAAAGGAGTGATCTTTCCAACAAGTTTCCAAAAAGAAAACACTTCGCCCGGGCGAATTAACACACCATTAACCTTGGGTGCAGCAATTGAAAGATTTACGGCCTTGTTTTCCTGCAACGTCATATCTACGTTCCCCAGAACCCGTCTGATCAACGATTTATGCTGATAAATAACAATCGGTAGTCTTTCATCAGTCTTTTTAGTAGCAAATTTTTTAAATTCAAAGAAGTCTTTGATATGACGAGCAATTATGTTCTTCTTAACCGCAATCCTATAAGTCAACGGTGAATATTCGCAAAACAGTTTTCGTTTCATATATGCCTCTTGATTAAAGTGTAATGTGCAACAGGATTTAACAATATTATAGCACAAACATTCGACAATTTCAATAGAATTTGCAACATTTTCGAACCTTTGTTTTTGAGAGCAACATAAAAGAGCTGCGGCTTTCGCCGCAGCTCAGTGCTATTGGATTTTAATCAGTTGTTGCCTTCAACAGCATCAACATAACCCTTGAAGATGTCATATCCTGCAACAGATGTATCTTCGATAGCCTTCTTGGAGACTTCGTAGATGCTGGAGCGGAATGCATCGCCGTACAATTTGTACTGCTGACCGTTAGCAGTTACAACCATGTAAGGTCTGAGAGTATAGTATGTTGCATATGCTTCGCCTGTCGGCTGCAAACCGATAAGGCAGGTTGTGTAAAGAACGCTGTCATCTGTTTCGTCGAAGAGAACCTTCGCTTCAACAGTACCAACAGAGTAGTTCTTACCGTTGTATTCAACCGAGCCGCCAATTGTGATCATGTCAGCACCAACAACATCAGTTGTGGAGTTCTGAACATTTGCATCATAATCAGCGTATGTTCTGTCATCGCCAACAACCTTGGAAGGAAGAACAACCATACCGTAGCTATCTACAGTAACGCCTTCAACTTCCTTGCCTGCATTGAGAAGCTCGCAGATAAATCTTAATCCCATAGGATCTTCAAGTCTGATCTGAACACCCTCGAATGTGATGTAATCGTTTACGTCATAGCAATCAGGAACAAGGATCATACCCTCAACAATTGCTTCTGTATCAGCGATTGTCTCGCCTGCAACATCTGTCCAGCCAAGGAACAAGTTGCCATCGCCTGCATTTGTAGGAATGTCTGCAACTGTTTCAGCGTCGATGTAGCTTACAGTGTATACGCCGTCAGGAAGTGTGAATGTCTTGTTTGCGAAATCTTCGTAAACATGAGCAGTTCCTGCGGGAGTTGCCTTCGATGTATCTCTTGTATAGATCGAACGGATTGTAAGAGATGTGGAAGCGTCCTTGATCTTAATACCGATCTTGTGGTTGCCGGGGGTAAGGCCTTCAACGATTCTTGCAGGAGCATGACCTGTACCTTCAACATCCTTGTATTCGCCGCCGTCAATAGAGATACGGAACCAGTTGGACTTGTAGTAGTCGGACCAGAGAGCAACATCTGTACCGTTGAATTCGAAGAAGAATTCATCGTTTACGCTGTTGAATCTGAACTGACCAATGGATTCTGTAACAAGTGTGCCTGCGTTGTACTGATCGAATGTGCCGCCGTAAGAAGGAGTATTGACAAAGTCAACACCGCTTCCGCCGAGAGCTTCAGACTTCGAAAGGAGGTCAGCGCTGGGTTCGTACCAAGTTCTGTTACCGTCGAAGAGAACGTTCTGAGTAAGAGGAAGTTCTTCATTTCTTTCGGGAAGTCCTGCAAAGTCTGTGCGGAGAAGGCTGTTATGGAAGAATTCTTCGATTACCTGGTAGTAGATATAGTTACCTGCAGATGTGAGGTGAACGATATCGGTAGCGTAAGTACCGGTGAAGTTGCTTGCTGTGTAGTTACATACTTCAGCGATTCTTCTACCTACGTGAAGTGTGGGGATTCCGTAAATAGCAGCCATATCTTCGTGGGCCTGAGCCTGAGTATGAAGCTTGCCCTGCTTGTTAACACCAAATGTACCTGTATCAGAAACAAGAACAGTTACGATATCTGTTTCGGGAAGAGCCTGCTTGATCTCGCGTACGATTGTTTCGTACTGAGAAGCTGCGTTTGCGTAAGAAGAACCATAGTACTTATCGTTGATAGAGTATTCAAGGAATACGAGGTCAGGCTTGATGGCGATTACGTCGCCCTGAAGTCTGAATGTACCAAGATATGTACCGGATTCACCACACGCACGGTTAACATTAGTTACCTTTGCTTCAGGGAAGTTGTCGATGAGCCACTGACCGATAAGAGCTCTCCAGCAGTCGGATTTGCCCGAACCGTTTGTTACAGAACCGCCAAAGTATGCAACCTTGAGTTCCTTGTCTTCGGTGAGCTTCTTATAAGTGTTGTTGAGAGGCTTACGATAGTTGATGTATTCATCGTATTCGTGACTGTCGTACCATGTTGTGGGAGCGATGTCTTCTGTTGTGAACTCGCCTGCAACATAAACTGTTCCGTCTTCTGCAACAGCGATGGGAGTCTTGCCGTATTCAGTCTTAACGCTGAACTTACGGTCTTCTGTGGAGAAGTCAACACGTTCGCCGTTTTCGCTCTGAGACTTGATGAGTGTAATGCCATCCATTCCATTGAAAGCTTCATCAACGCTGCAATTATTTGCAACGATCTGAACATCATTTACCATCAAATCCTCTCCGCGATAAATGGAGGAATTTTCAGCAACAACATCAACGCTGTACATTGTCGTATTCAATGTAAGTTCAGTGTTGTTTACAACTATATCAGTCTTAGCACATGCGCTTCCATCGAAACGATATTCACCGCCGTTGAGGATAATCTTTGCGTTATCAACCAAATTAGGCACGATAGCAACAGGACCATCGACAAATGCAGCGGTTACATCGTCGCAGATCTCAAATCTTGCATCTGAATAGAAGGTATAGATATAAGAGTTGTCAAGTTCATGAGACAAAGAGACATTCTTAAAGGTTGTGTTACCAACGATTGCAACATTTTCAGCATTGAATTTAATTGCTGCGTTTTCGCCTACACCTTCAAAGGTTACATAACCGTCAAAGGAATCTGTACCTTCAAGATCATAAACTGCGCTGCCAAGAATATAAACCTTGCCGTTCTTACCGCCAAGAGCAGAGATAGCCTTGGAAATTGTCTTGAAAGGTGCATCCTCTGTACCGAGGTTTGCATCGTCACCGTTTTCGCCGTCTACATAGTAGAAGTTGGGGTTGATAACGAGCGCGGTAAGAGTACCGTTGCCGTCGTCTGCCCAGCCGCCGAATTCATAGCCGGATGCAAGAGTAGGCTCGGGCATATCCTCTGCCTTGAATTCTTCTGTCCAGATAACGTCAACCTCACCTGTAGGAAGATTGATCTTGCCGTCCTTACCATAGTTTACGGTAAGACCGTTTTCAGCAATGTAGTAAGGAGTCTTTGCACCTTCATAGGTGAACTGACCTGCAGATTCGCCAAGATAGATGAAGTTTTCCTTATCGGCATTGCGGATTACATACTTACCACCCTCAAAGAGGATCTTTACAAATCCGTCAGAACCGGAAGGAGTATAGTCAGCCCAAGACTTGATGCTTACAGAGCTGAGAAGCTGTCTTCCGTCGGGGAAGTAATAGTTGTTGCCGTTTGCGATGTAATTGAACACACCGGGAGTCTTGTGAGGACCTGCATCAGAGTGGTTAAGGCACCAGAATTCACCCGACTTAACAGTTACCGAGAAGTTGCCAACAACGTAAGTACCGTCGTTTTCAATACCGGAACCTGTGGATACCTGACGAAGGATACCGCCGTCGATGAAGATTTCAAGACCGCCTGTCTTCTGATTCTGAAGAGTTGTGGTGAGCTTGTGGATGAACTTACCGTTAAGAACGATCTTTTCGTCAGCACCGTTGAGGTTACCTGCAGTGATAGTATTGTTCTGAGTGTTATCAACCTTACCGCCGAGTTCAAGGTAATAACCGTTTGTGGTGATTGCCTGAGCTGCAGTAAAGTCAGCGTTGATAACGATAGGACCGCAGAGGCTGATCTTGTTGGAAGCGCCTGCAACAGTACCGCCGTTGTAGGATTCAACGTAGATCTTGTTTTCGTGAGCAACAAGGTCAAGAGTTACAGCGCCGATAACGTTGATAACACCGTTCTTGCCGTTCGCTTCGATTGTTTCAATAGCCTTTGTGGTTGTAGCAAATGCTGTTTCGGGTGTGAGACCGTCGTTGGTATCAGCGCCGCCTGTAGCTGCTACGTAGTATGTGGGAATTACGTACTTATACTTTGCAGTAAGTGTTCCCTTGCCGTCGTCTACCCATGTATCGAAGAGGTTGTATTCGTCGATATCAGCGGGAGTTTCAACAGCTGCCTTAACAGCTTCAAAGGAATCTACATAGTTGATAGTGTACTTGCCTGCAGGAAGAGTGATTGTTTCGTTGCCGTACCAAACAGTCTTCTTGTCAAACGACTGTGCGTATGCGTACTTGCCGCCGAGAACCTTGAATGTGCCTGCTGTTTCGGTGATGTCGAGTGTACCGCCTGCATCCTTTGCGGAGTTGACGATCCATGTAGCATCTGCCTTAACATTGGAAGGAACTTCGGGGAATATCATACCATTGTTGTTTACTATCTGCAATCCGCCTGCAATATTTACAGGAGAATCGTTGAGATAATTTGCGCTTGTAGGATAAATAATGTTTGTAAATGCATTCGATACAATAGAAAGACCTGCATTAAGAGTTACGCTGTAGGATTCGTTTGCATTACCCCAGTTGAACTGAGAGTTGATCTCGGAGTTGTTAAGGTAAATAGCAACAGGTTCGGTAAATGTTGTTGCTTTGCCATATGCACGAACACCGATACCGTGGTTGTTCTTTTTAGATGCGATGAGGCGGCTGTTAAATCTCAATGTACCGCCGAGAGTTGTTGCACTGTCACCACCGGCAATAACGTTTGCATGATCTTCAACAAGTCCTGTGAAAGGAGTGGAAGTGTAGAAGTCACCATTTGTCTGGTAGATGATAGTATTGTTAAACTCAACATCGTAACCGTTTGTTCTGATTTCACGGTCAACGTTTCTGGGACGTACAATCGCGACGTCTTCGAAGATAGTAGGACCAGAGAGACCCATCATGTGGTTAGCACCGATCTTGTCGGAGTAAGCAACATGCTTCATGGGCTTTGCGGGATTACCTTCTTCGTAGTCGTAACTGGTGATCTTAAGTGTTGCGGTATGTTCGGGGATATATCCACCATCAACCTTCCAGTATGTGAAGAGGCCCTTAACAAGCTCTGTTCTTGTGGAAATCTTACCTTCATCACCGAACTTACCTGTTGTTTCATCGATGAAATCAGGATGTTCCATGATGTAGATAACAGCTGTGTCGCCCTTGATGAGCTTATCAGCATTTACAGATGCGATTACATCATAAACAGAAGCTGCAGGAGTTGTAGCAGATCTACCGTCGCCTGTACCGCCGTTTACAACATAGTATTCGCGTGTTTCGGGAGTCTTAAGAGCGAAAGAAGCGGTGATTGTGCCGTCCTTATTGTCTGTCCAACCTGTAAAGAGTTCGCCTGTCTCTGCGTCGGGTTCAAGCTCGGGAAGAGCATCGATAACATCTTCAACAGAAGCAACATAGTTTACAACGTAGCTGCCGGACTCGCCGATTGTGAGGTAATCTGCACCGTAGTATGCAGTTCTTGTGTCGTTGCTGTATGCATAAGCAACCTTGCCGTCTGCATTAACTGCAAACTTACCTGATGTATCGGTAATGTCAAGGGTGCCTGCGTTTGTCTTGGAATCCATAACGAACCACTTTGCTGTGCCGAGTTCTGCATCAGCGGAAGCCTTTGCGGACTTATAAGCATCAAAGTTTGTAAGTACAGAACCGTTGTTAAGAACTACCTGAATAGCACCTTCAACAATAACGTCTGTGGAATCCTTTGTGAATGTAGGAATTGTAGAATTGTCAAGAATAAGGTTCATATTCTTTTTGAACACAGTTCCTGCAACGGGCTTGTTGACGCTTGTATAAACATTGGGAGCACCATCGGCAGCAGTGTTCTTAATAACGAATGTTACATCGTTATTTGCTGTTGTATCGTAGTTTGCAGAATCGGAATAACCGGAGTAAGCGATTTCGCTAAATGTCTTGGCATTGTCAACGATGATAGTGCCGCCCTCTGCAAATCCGCCGGAACCGCTTCTGTTCTGCATAGCATACAAAGGAGAATCCTTGTCTACGATCGAAGCAGATGTAGCATCGCCCTTTGCTCTTCTGAAGTCAACATTGATAAATCCTGCATCGTGACCCTGCATATAAACGTCTGTCGGGAAGTCTGTACGACAGTCTACGATAATGAGGTTTTCAAATGTTTCGGGACCGCGAATAGCAAGAGTTGTGTTGGTGTTGCTCTTGTTTACGAGAGCATTGTTAAGATAAAGAACTGCGGGCTTCTTTGTGTTTTCATAATCATATGTTGTAAAGGTGATCTTGCAATCGTGAGCTTCGCCATACTGATACATGACATAATTTGCCATAACATCATTTGTCAAAGCATCGCCGTGCTCTCTCTTTTCGCCCGAATCGATAATGTAAACTGTTACTTCGCTGCTGGCTGCGTGTCCGTCAGCCTTGATGGACTTGATAACGTCTGCGACTGTGCCAGCAGGAGTGTTGACACTCTTACCGTCGCCTGTTCCGCCTGCCTTAAGGTAGAATTCGTAAGTTGTGGGATCCTTCTTGTAGCTTGCGGTAATAACACCCTTGCCATCGTCTACCCACTTAACGAAGTCGATACCGTCCTGCTGGCCGGGAGTTGCGAGGAGATCTGTGGAGAACTCGTCTACCCAAGTGATCTGGCTGTTTTTGAGATCAGGAAGAATGATCTGACCATTGTATGTGTAATATACTGTCTTCTTGTCAGAAGTCTGGAAATATGCAACCTTATCACCTTCAACATCATAAACACCTGCTGTTGCGGTAGGAGTTATAGTGTTGCCGTTTGTATCAGTGTTGATCCAGATGCTTTCGCCGCCCTTGTAATTAAACTTGCTTGAGAAGTAATCAAGGAAATTTGTTCTTGTAACACCGGCAAATACATGAGGTGTGATACCGTGATACGTGTTGTTGTTGAATGTATAGGAAAGGAACGAGTCGGTGTTTGCCGGATAGTCAGTTTCCGATGCTCCCCAGGAGTTCGAGAAAAGCAGTTCGCCGCTATAAAGAACAACTCTGAGATTACCGAGAGAAGTAACAGGGTTGGAACCGCCTGTTGTCTTACTGTCGGGTCTGAGATTATAAGCTACTGCACCATCAAATTCGATAAGAGTATCTTTAACATTGCTCTGACCGCCGATTGCGGAGAAGACGTTGGCGAAATACTGTCCCTTAAGAACAATATGCTCGTTCACGCCTCTGAGGTTACCGACATGAAGCTCGTTGCCGATGCTTCTGTCAACTGTACCACCGATTTCGAGGTAGTAACCGTCGGAATAGAAAGTTGCAGCCTTTGCTGTGTTAACGTTGATCACAGAGGGACCCTGAATCTTGATAGTACCCGCAGCAAGCTTTGCGTTTTCGTCATAAGGCTCGTATGTGATTGTGCCTGTATGAGCAGCATCTTCGAATGTGTATGCACCCATTACGTAGATTGTGAAGTCTTCGTCTGCGCCGCGACGCTTGATAGCTTCTGCGATTGTTGCAAGAGGAGCTTCTGCAGAACCTGCGTTTTCGTCGCTACCTTCAGCGGATACATAATATGTAAGGCTTTCGTAGCTTGCTGTAAGTGTACCGTTGCCGTCATCAGCCCATTCAACAGCACCTTCGGGAAGAGTAAACATACTTGCAGAGAATTCGTCTGTCCAGCTGATGTCTGCAATGTTGATCTTGTCAGATGCAGCTTTGTGGTTGCTGAGTACGGGAAGAGTGATCTTGCCGTCTACAGAATAGTAAACAGTGTTCTTATCAGCAGTCTGATAGTAAGCTGTCTTGTTACCAACAACTTCGTATTCTGTGATGGACTTAGGAATGATGTAGTTGCCTTCTGTGTCGGCACTCTCCAGAGCATTTCGCCGCCCTTGAACCAGATCTTGTTGGTTCCCCAGTCCTGAGTTGTGGTAAAGTTGTTGTTATTCCATGTGAATTCATGGAAATGAGTATTGTTGTTGAATACGAATACGAGGCTCGAATCTGTCGAATTGTCGGCAGGAGTGTTGTATTCGTTGAAGAAATCGATAGCACCGGAGTTTACAACAACTCTGATGTTACCCATCTTTGCTTCAGAACCCGTGGTAACAGGTGTGGGACAGAGCATGTAGAAGCGTGCGCCGTCGATTGTAATAAGGGTATCGGAAGTTCCATCATCATCATCGCTGAAGCATGCAAGATAACGGATGTACTGGCCGTTGAGAGCAACCTTATTGGGTCTTCCTTCGGAGTTACCAACAAATACATCATGTCTGATACTGCTGTTAATATCGCCGTCAAGTTCAAAATCGTAACCGTTGGGATAGATGCTCGAAGCAGCACCGATGTTTACGTGGAGCTTGGAAGGACCGTTGACCTTGATTGTTCCACCTGCAAGAGTTGCATTTTCATCATAAGGCTCATAAGTAATAGTACCTGTATGAGCAACGTCTGCGAAGGGATACAAAGCGCCCATTACGTAGATAGTGAAGTCTTTATCAGCACCCTTACGGTTGATCGCTTCTGCGATTGTTGCAAGAGGAGCTTCTTCGGAACCGAGGTTATCGTCGCTACCTGTTGCAGAAACGTAGTATGTTTCGCGAACAAAGCTTGCTGTAAGAGTACCCTCGCCGTCATCAATCCATTCCATTGCGCCGGCGGGAAGTTCAACAGTGTCTGCAGAGAATTCATCTGTCCAAAGAACAGTGGTTTTTCCTGCGGGAAGAGAGATATAACCGTTGTACGAATAATATACTGTCTTGCCGTCGGATGTTACATAGTATGCATCCTTTTCACCTTCAACTGCAAACTTGCCTGCGTCAAAAGTACCACAAATGGTATTTTCCGTATCAGCACTGCTGACAAAATATCTACCATTGGAGAATGTGATCTTGGAACCTGTGTAGTCGCTGTTCTTAAGCTTTGTTCCATTATTATATGTAACTGCAAAATGACCGTCTACAGAAACAGGTCCGTTATCAATGTGGTTGATATACCAGAATTCGCCGGAAAGAACATTGATATAGATCTTCTTGGAATTAGCGTATGTGGAGATCATTCTGAGAATACCGCCGTCAATTGTGAGAGCAACATTGTCAGAAGTATTGGAACGGAGCGCATGAACGTAACCGTTCTTGAACACAAATTCCTGGTTTCCGCTTGTACCATTCATAACCATGGTATTAACGAAATTAGCAGTAGTGTCCATTGCTGCATCAATCTCGATGTAATGTCCGTTGGTGGTAAGATCAGACTTGCCGGAAATGGGAGTCTTCAAAACGGTAGGACCGTTAAGAGCGATTGCGCCTGTGAAAGCACCTGCTTCGTCGCTGTATGCTTCGTAAGTAACTACGCCTGTATGAGCAGCGTCTTCAAATGTTACGGTGTCCATGATAACGATGGTCTGATCCTTGGATGCGCCCTTCTTTTCAATTGCCTTTGCAATTGTTGCGAGAGGAGCTTCGGGAGTACCTGCGTTGTCATCACTACCTGTGGAAGCTACATAATATTTATCAAGATACTTTGCGGTAACTGTACCCTCGCCGTCATCTTCCCAGCCCAAGAAAGGCATATCTGATGCGGGAGCATCTGCGAGAAGAGATGTTGAAAATTCATCAACCCAGTTGATCTGGATATTTAAAACTTTAGCCCACGAGGGGATTGTAATATATCCATCGTGCGAATAATAAGCGGACTTCTTATCAGCAGACTGGATCCACGCGGTCTTTTCGCCGCTGACAGCGAACTTACCGGGTGTGTTTGTGGGAGTAAGAGTGTTGCCTTCGGTGTCGGCGGATTTTACAATCCAGTAGCCCTTGTCGAAGATAACCTTGTCTGCACCTTGCTTAAGGTAGTCAGCCTTGAACGTGGAATAAGTGTTGTTGTTGAATGCCGCCATGAATGCGCCGTCAACGTGAGAACCTGCAGTGCTTCCGCCTGCATTGAAATACCAAAGTTCGCCGGAATTTACAGTAACGAGAACGTTCTGTTTCCATTCGGTTACGTTGTCGTTAGCATTCACACCGGGTGCAACCATTCTCACGATACCGCCATCAACAACGAAGTTAACGTCGCCTGCGTTGTCGCCTGCAGCCTTTGTGTAAACGTTCTGATAAACGTAGCCGCCCTTGAATGTGACTGTTTCATCTGTACCGTCATTGTTACCTGCTACGAAGTAGTTGAACTTCGAAGAGTCAATGGGGTTGTTCATAACGGTGTCAAAGCCGTTGGTGCGAATAGTCTTTTTGGTATCTACAGAAACCTGGATTTCGGAAGGACCATTAAGAGATACATCTGTGTTGAAGAGAGCTGTCTCATCAGAAGCAACGTAGGTAAACTTGCCTTCGTGTGCAACGTCAGCAAACGCCACAGAACCCGAAACGTTGATGGTGCAATCCTTTGTTGTATCAAGGAATTGCATTGCACGTGCCATTGTTGCGAGAGGTGCTTCAGCTGTACCATCAGCTGTGTCATCACCTGTAGCAGATACATATACTTCTGTTACAAGTACATCAGGAGCAGGAGCTTCGGCGATTGAGAAATATACTCTGTCCATCTCAACATTGTACTGATTTGCCTGCCAGTACTTTACAACGTAATCACCGGGATTGGAAGCCCAATACTGTTTGGAGAAATCGTTGTGTGTAAGGGAACCTTCTCCACCTTTTGTGTACGCCCATCCGATTTCACCGGATGCAGAAGTTGTGCCGGCTTCGTCTTTCTTGAGGTACACAGATACGAAGTCGGTGTCAGAAGAACTGTTAGAGAAATTGATAACTATATCCTCTCCAACAACAAATTCTTCTTTGGGAAGAGAAAGCTGGCCGTAGTTTGCTGCCTCGTCATCAGAAGCCTTTACCGAGAAATAACATTCATCGGCAACGTTCTGATAACCGCCATCAGCAAAGAGAACAACCTTGTATTCTCCGGCCACGAGAGGCCAATTTCTCATACGGATGCTCTGACCGGAGGGGAACTGGTAGTCGCCGCCGGTGTTTGTTCCGTCGAGGTAATCGGCATATCCACTGGATGTGTAGGAAGTTGCCGATGCGGGGTAGATTGCTGCCCACCAGTATGCTCCGTCAGGAACACTGATGGTAACAGGGAACGCCTCAGCATCATGTTCAAAATCTGTTGTAGTCATAGTCACAGTGCGAGCAGTAGCATCTGCCGTTGCTGTGAAACTGAACTGACAAAGTCCAATCAGCATGCAAAGCGTTAAAATTAATGATAATGCTTTTTTCATATTCTTCTCCTTTCTGAAATTAGCATTCATGAT
This sequence comes from Oscillospiraceae bacterium, assembly GCA_015063785.1. Classification (GTDB taxonomy): domain Bacteria; phylum Bacillota; class Clostridia; order Oscillospirales; family CAG-382; genus UMGS1052. The sequence continues at coordinate 19,291 of SVTM01000001.1, read as the reverse complement.
AATTATATAGTGCTATTGCACAAAATGCAATAGCAAAAAGCGATTTTTGTGCAAAAAATTGTAAACAAATACTAAAAATTATGTATTCGTATATTTCTCTTCATGCTTTCAACAAAAGGGTATTTTCAGGGCACTGATCAAAATAATCCAAAAGCTCAACGTCGGATATGACATAATCCACAGTATTCACATTGCATTGGTAATAAGCAGAGTGACGTCCAAGCTTTGTACTGTCGCAAAGAAATACAGACTTTGCACTGTTTTGCATCATTTTGTTGCGTAACGGCACTTCCGACGAATAGCAATCGTAAATTTTTCCTTGCCGTGTGAGTGCCTGCGCAGAAAAGAACGTGTAGTCGGCGTAAAAATTTGATATCATATTTTCTGCATGGTCATTAACAAGTGTTGCTCTGTTTTCTCGATGCATGTTACCGCCTGTGCAATACGCTCTGATGTCATAATCCATAAAAAAGCATAAGCTTTCAATGCTGTTTGTTATAACTGTTATATCCCTTATTTTAACAAGCTCTTTTGCAACAAAAAAAGCACTACTCGATCCGTCGATAAAAACAACGTCGCCCTCGTGAAGAAGAGAAACTGCTGCCTCTGCTATCCTTTTCTTTGCAGAAGCGTTTTCGTGCTTGCGCATTGAAAAAGGTACATTACGCACGCCATCTTTTACTATCTCTACTCCCCCGTATGAGCGTTTCACTATCCCCCGCTGTTCCATCGCCGAAAGATCGCGTCTGATGCTTGAAGGTGATATATTCAGCTTTTTTGCAAGGAATTCTACGGTTACATAAGAAAAGTTGTTCAAAAAATTGATTATTTCCTGTTCACGTTCGTTTTTGTACATATCATTTGTGCGCGTTTTTGCGCATTACCTCCATTTTCGTTTGCGATTTATCTTATTTTGCGGAATTATTGACTATTGATGCTCATTTCATTATAATATATCTATACAAAAAAGCAAATACTATTTGTAAAATTTTACGGAGAAACTATGATCTACGATGTACTTGTAATTGGAGCAGGAGTTACCGGAACCCTGATTGCACGAGAACTAACAAAATACAATCTTAACGTATGCTTTATAGACAAAGGACCCGATGCCGCAAACGCATCCAGCCGCGCAAATTCAGGCATTGTGCACGCAGGATTTGATGCCGAAAGCGGAAGCTTGAAAGCAAAGCTGAATGTTCGCGGATGTGCGATGATGAAAGATTTGGCACGCGATCTTGATGTTGCATACAGAAACACGCCTTCACTTGTAATATGTCTTTCGGAGGACGACAGAGGCACCCTTGAAGAACTTTATGAGAGAGGTATAAAAAACGGCGTGCCCAACCTTCGCATTATCGAAAAAGACGAGCTTCGCGAACTCGAGCCTAATGTATCCGAAAACGCGGTTGCTGCATTGTATGCACCAAGTGCCGGCATCGTGAGTCCCTATGAACTTGCCATCGCCGCAGGTGAAAACGCCGTACAGAATGGTGCAGACTATTTTTTTGAATTTGAAGTAAAAAGCATCAATGAAGAAAAAGATTTCATCGCTGTATCGGACGGCAACAGATGTGTATGTGCAAAATATGTTGTATCCGCATGCGGAATACGCAGTGACGAGATCGCCGAAATGACAGAAGACAAGGATTTTGACATAATTCCACGCAAAGGCGAATATATGCTGTTTGACAAAAGCTGTGCCGGCATTGTAAAGAATGTCCTATTCCCTCTTCCCAGCAAAAAGGGAAAAGGTATCCTCGTTGCACCTACTGCGGACGGCAATCTGCTTGTTGGTCCCAACGCTAACATTGTTGAAAAAGACGATACCGATACAACAACTGCCGGCCTTGATGAGATACACAAGGGTGCTCTTTCTCTTGTTCCTTCTCTGCCTCCTCTTAAAAACGTTATCACTTCTTTTGCAGGACTTCGCGCAACTCCCTCTACCGGTGATTTTATAATTAAGCAATCAAATACGATTTCAAATCTTCTGCATCTTGCAGGAATCGAATCTCCCGGTCTTGCATCCTCCCCTGCAATCGCAGAATATGTAGTGCAAAAGCTTTCAGAAATGGGTCTTGAACTGACCGAAAACAAGAAATTTGAACCCACACGTCCGAAAGTAACAAGAATTCGTGAACTTTCCGACAAAGAGATTCAAGAAAAGATAAAAGAAGATCCGTCGTATGGTAAAATAGTATGCCGTTGCGAAACAATAACCGAAGGCGAAATTATCGACGCCATCCGCCGTCCCATGGGAGCACGCAGTGTAGATGCGGTAAAACGCAGAACAAGAGCCGGAATGGGCAGATGCCAGGGCGGTTTCTGCATGCCGCGAGTAACTGAAATACTTGCAAGAGAACTCGGACTGGACCTTTCGGATATCACCAAATACGGAAAAGAATCTAAACTTCTTTTCGGCAAAATAAAGTGAGGGCAGCGAGATGACAGAAAATATTAAAATCGCCATAATCGGCGGAGGTCCTGCAGGCCTTGCTGCAGCTCTTGGAGCATACAAACAGGGTGTTTCAGAAAATGACATTCTGATAATAGAACGCGATTCTTGCCTTGGCGGCATACTCAATCAGTGCATCCATGCAGGCTTTGGTCTGCATAGATTCGGAGAAGAACTGACAGGCCCCGAATATGCTGAACGCTTTATAAAGCAGGTTGAAGATACAAAGATAGGTTACGTCACAGATGCCATGGTGCTTTCGATGACAAAGGAGAAAGAAATCACTTACATTTCCCCAAGCAAAGGTCTTGTACATCTGAAGGCGGAAGCCGTTATACTTGCCATGGGGTGCCGCGAGCGCACGCGCGGCGCTCTTAATATTCCGGGCTCTCGACCTGCAGGGATTTTTTCTGCAGGCACGGCTCAACGTTTTGTAAATATTGAGGGATACTTGCCTGGTAAGGAGGTTGTCATCCTCGGCAGCGGAGATATAGGACTTATCATGGCGCGCAGAATGACTCTTGAGGGTGCAAAAGTTAAAGCTGTGTGCGAACTTATGCCATATTCCAGCGGACTTGCACGCAATATCGCACAGTGTCTTGACGATTTTGACATCCCCTTAAAGCTTTCGCATACAGTTGTTGACATACACGGAAAAGATAGATTGACAGGCGTTACTATTGCAAAAGTCGGATCCGACCTCAAACCCATTAAGGGCACAGAAGAAATGATCGAATGTGACACGCTTTTGCTTTCCGTAGGTCTGATTCCCGAAAATGAAGCGTCGAAAGGTGCAGAAATAGAGTTTGACAAGATAACAAGCGGTGCTGTGGTTGACAATTTCCGTCAGACGAGCGTAAACGGTATCTTTGCCTGCGGAAACGTTTTGCATGTGCATGATCTGGTAGACTTTGTTTCTGCTGAAAGTGAGCTTGCAGGAAGATCTGCAGCCAAATACGTAACCGACAGAATAAAGAGTTGCAATAAAAGCATAACAAAGCCCACAGGGGGCGTCAGATATATTGTTCCACAACGATATATTCCCGAAACTGTTGATGAAAAAACCGAATTCTTCTTCAGAGTCGGCAAAAATTACAGAAACGTATATCTTAAAGTTTTCTGCGACGGCAAAGAGATAATGAAAAAGAAGCTTTTGAGAGCAGCGCCCGGAGAAATGGAACACATAACCTTCAAGGGTCAGGCTCTTGATGCTGTGAGAATATCAAAAGAACTTGAGATAACCATAGACGAGGAGGTGTGACGGATGGAAAAGACATTTACTTGTGTGGTTTGTCCCATCGGATGTGAGCTTACCGTGAACTACGACGAAAATGATATCATAGACGAAAAGATATCGGTTCACGGAAACTCCTGCCCTCGTGGCGAAAAATATGCAAAAACAGAGCTCATTCACCCGGAACGCACTCTTACAAGCATTGTAAAATGCGATTCGTCAACTCTTAGCATGCTCCCCGTAAAAACAAGCTCACCTATCCCAAAAGAAAAGCTTTTTGAAGCAATGAAACTGATAAATACGATAACTGCCAAGGCTCCTATCAAACAAGGTGACATATTGTACAAAAATTTTGTAGTTGACGGAGTAGATCTTGTAGCCTGCAGAAGCGTAAAAGTATAGTTCCTTAACAACTTGTTAATAATATTGTGATATACTGTATGTGCGTACGGATGTACGCACATTTTTTTAGGAAAGGAGGAAAACTAAATGCTTAAGGATTCGGCAAAGATTTCAAGCCTGTATTCGACCCCCTATATGACAATTGCATCTGAATATCTGTCTCGCTTTGAATATCCCTGGGAAGCTCTTTCGGGAATAAAAGAATTCATTATCGAGCTTGGCAAAACACTTGACAGTGAAAAATTTTATAATCCGCAGGAAAACGTATGGATAGCAAAGAGTGCAAAAGTATTCCCTTCTGCGTATATTGGCTCTCCCTGTATCATAGATGAAAACGCGGAAATCAGACACTGTGCGTTCATAAGAGGCAGTGCTATCGTCGGCAAAAACTGCGTTGTCGGCAATTCGACAGAGCTTAAGAATGTAATTCTTTTTGATAACGTTCAGGTTCCGCATTTCAACTATGTCGGCGATTCAATTCTTGGGTACAAATCGCACATGGGTGCAGGAAGCATAACTTCAAACGTAAAGAGCGACAAAACCCTTGTCAACATCAAGTCTTTCTCGGGAGAAGTAATCGAAACAGGTCTGAAAAAATTCGGAGCCATGCTCGGCGATTATGTCGAGGTAGGTTGTAACAGCGTTCTCAACCCCGGCACTGTGGTCGGGAAAAACGTGAATATTTATCCAACGTCCTGCGTAAGAGGTTTTATACCAGAAAACTTCATTTACAAGGACAAGGAAAATATCATTGAAAAACTTTAAGAATGGAGGAAACAATCAATGGGTAGACTATTCGGTACAGACGGCGTTCGCGGTATTGCAAATGAAGGACTCACCTGCGAACTTGCTCTCGAAATCGGCAGAGCCGCCGCAAACGTACTAAAAACCGGCGGAAATCGCAGAAGATTGCTTTGTGCCATTGGTATGGACACGAGAATATCCTCTGATATGCTCGCATCTGCCATAACAGCAGGTCTTTGTTCAGTCGGTGCAGACGTTATCAATCTTGGCGTTGTCCCCACCCCTGCCGTCGCATATCTCGTCGGAAAATACAAGTGCGATATGGGTATTATGATCTCTGCATCCCACAACCCTGCAGAATTCAACGGAATCAAAATCTTCAGCGGAGACGGATACAAGCTTCCTGATGCATTAGAAGAGCAGATTGAAGCTCTTGTTCTTGACAACAAAGATGCGCTTAAGAATGCAGATCCCCGTGATATCGGAAAAGTATCCTACAGTACAAACGCTGTACGCGACTACATCGATCATCTCAAGAGCACAGTCGCTTTCTCACTTGAGGGGCTAAACATCGCAGTTGACTGCGCCAACGGAGCATCCAGCATGACAGCAGAAACCTTGCTCACAGAGCTTGGTGCAAGAGTACACATGCTCTTTGACAATCCTGACGGTCTGAATATCAACGAAAACTGTGGTTCAACACACATGGAAGCACTTCGCGAATATGTTGTTAACAACAATCTTGATGCAGGACTTGCTTTTGACGGTGACGCAGACAGATTTCTTTGCATTGACGACAAGGGCAACTATATCGACGGTGACCAGGTAATGGCAATCTGTTCTCTTGATATGCTTGAGCGTGGAAAGCTTCCCAAAAAGACTGTTGTCGGAACGATCATGTCAAATCTCGGCTTTATCAAATTCTGCGAAGCAAACGACATCCGTTTCGTTGCAACCAAGGTTGGCGACAGATTTGTTCTTGAAGAAATGCTTCTCGAAGGCTACGGATTTGGAGGAGAACAATCAGGACACATCATATTCAAAGATTTTGCCACAACCGGCGACGGTCAGCTCACTGCTATTCAGCTTTTGTCAATAACAAAGCGCAAGGATATCAAACTTTCCGATCTCTCGGATACAATGACAAAATATCCTCAGACAATGATAAATCTTACTGTGTCGCCCGAAGGCAAGCTTGCATACTATACAGATGAAGCTGTAAAAGAAGCCGTCGAAAATGCAAGAAATGTTCTGGGAGATGACGGCAGAATCGTTGTTCGCCCTTCAGGAACAGAACCTCTTATCAGAGTTATGGTCGAAGGCAAGGACATGGAAACCATCGAAGATGTTGCAAAGAAAGTGGCATCAGTTATCATGGAAAGACTTGGTAAAAAATAAAATAATAACTTTATAGCGCCAGACCGACCACAAGGTCGGTGACGAGGATGAGAATTATCGAAATTTTCGGCGGATGTTCTCACGGTGTATACCCATCGTAATGCCGTTAACAAATAAACAAAGAGACGTCAAAGGTATAGGTCTTTCCGCAACCGCGGCTAAGGCCGCAGAAAGGAATTATATGTGCGGAATCATCGGATACTCTGGTGTAGAAAATTCTGTCCCCAAGCTTATCGAAGGACTTAAGGCTCTGGAATACAGAGGCTATGACTCGGCTGGCATTGCCGTTTTTACAGAAAGCGGCATATCCGTTATCAAGGCAAAGGGCAGAATTGCCAACATCGAAAAAATTCTTGACACAGAGTACCAAAACCTCGAATCTGTCTGCGGCATTGGTCACACCCGTTGGGCGACTCACGGCGAGCCTTCCGACAGGAACTCGCATCCCCACGGAACAGACAGAATAAGACTCGTTCACAACGGAATCATTGAAAACTACATTCAACTCAAAAAAGAACTTTCAGCATGCGACTATTCTTTTGAATCGGATACCGACACAGAAATCGCGGCAAAGCTTGTGGATCTTAATTACAAAACAAGCGAAGATCCGCTGCAAGCAATTAAAACCTCTGTTGAGAAACTTTACGGTTCATATGCGCTCGGAATAATATTTGATAAATATCCCGGCAAAATATACGCAGCCAGAAAAGACAGTCCGCTTATTGTGGCCATATCCGACAAAGGCAATTTTATCGCCTCTGATATTCCGGCTGTACTAAAATACACAAACAGGTATTACCAACTCGAGCAGGGCGAAATAGCCGTAGTCGAGAAAGATAAGGTTACAGTATATGACGAATGTGGATCTTTGATAAAAAAAGATATAATGACAGCAGATTGGGATGTAAGGGCAGCAGAAAAGTGCGGATACGAGCACTTTATGCTTAAAGAAATCTACGAAGAACCTCTTGCTATCGTAAACACTATCAGACCAAGAATAAATGACGGTCTTCCCTGCCTTGATCTGCCCGGACTTACGGATGACACAATAAAAGCTTTCAAAAGAATAAACATTGTTGCCTGCGGTACTGCGATGCACGCAGGCTTTATCGGAAGAACTGCCATAGAAAGACTTGCTCGTATTCCCGTCAAAGTGGAAATTGCATCTGAATTCAGATACAAAAACCCGATACTTGATAAAGACGATCTCGTTATCATCATGTCACAGTCGGGTGAAACTGCAGACAGCCTCGCCGCCCTTCGCCTGTCAAAAGAGCACGGTGCGCACACGCTTGCCATAGTTAATGTTGCAGGTTCATCGATCGCACGCGAAGCCGACAGTACGCTTTATACATGGGCAGGTCCCGAAATTGCAGTTGCCAGCACAAAGGCATATACCGTGCAGATCTCACTTATGTATCTTATCGCAGCAAAATTTGCTCTTTGTCACGGAAAAATCACCGACGATGAAGCGCGTCAATATCTCCACGCTCTTATCGAGCAGACGCCAGTAGCCGTAGAAAACGCTCTTAAGCTTTCGGATAGATGTATACAAATATCTGAAAAGATCTCTGGCGCTGAGCACCTTTTCTATATCGGACGCGGAATCGACTATGATATTGCGCAGGAAGCTTCTCTTAAGCTGAAAGAAATATCATATATCCACAGCGAGTCGTATGCTGCAGGTGAAATGAAACATGGTACAATCTCTCTTATAACAGAAGGCGTACCCGTAATTGCCATCTGCACGCAGGATCATCTTGTTGAGAAAATGATAAGTAATATCAAAGAGGTGAAAGCACGAGGAGCATACGTCATAGTTATTTGTAAAGAAAACACACACATGGACAAAGAAGTTGCAGATGAAGTTTTGAAGATTCCCGTTCTTTCAGATCTTTTCATGCCAATTCCCGCCATAACAGTTCTTCAACTTGTGGCATATCACACCTCGGTAATCCGAGGTTGTGATGTTGACAAACCGAGAAACCTTGCAAAATCGGTTACGGTTGAATAAAAACATATTCGGGCACATAATATGTGCCCGAATATTCCAAAAAAGAGATTATGATGAACACCTTTGAAAAAATATACGAAATCGTAAAAAGAATACCCTACGGCAAAGTAGCAACATATGGACAGATCGCGAAAATGTGTGGTAATCCAAGAATGTCTCGCGTTGTAGGATATGCTCTGCATGTAAATCCTTCGCCAGATACTATCCCCTGCTTTCGCGTAGTTAACCGAGAAGGAAGAACTGCGCCATCTTTTGCTTTTAGCGGTTCATGTATACAACGTCAACTGCTTGAGCAAGAAGGAGTGCAATTTGACGAAAACGGCAATGTTTTGCTTGATAAATTCCTTTGGAATGAAGAATAAATTTGCAAAAGATCCAAAAAGACTTGACATAAATTTATATTTGTGTTAAAATAACTCTGTTAAACATTGGGGCGTCGCCAAGCCGGTTAAGGCACAGGACTTTGACTCCTGCATCACGCTGGTTCAAATCCAGCCGTCCCAGCCAAAAAACGACAAGTTTCTTTATGAACCTTGTCGTTTTTAGTTATAATCGCCTTGAGGCGAGTCATAACCACTGTACAAAACACTATTGCCAAAATTAATTAATTTCTCAAAAAACAAATATTCCGTGCCATACGGCGGACAATAGCTTCCCAGAATTTACTGATTACAAAACATAAAATCCAATGCAAAAGCATCGGATTTTCGCTTTTCAGCCTGCAAAATCACAGAAAGTCCTGACAAAGCCTTCTCCGTCAGATGAAGAAAGGTCGCCTGCTATCACCTTGTTTTTATAAATAACTAGGTTAAGAAAAACCTGTGTGGGAAATCCGTTTGCATCCTTGGGGTAGTTGCTGACTTCGTAGGTATATCTTTTTACCTTCTTACCTTTATATTTTGCAAGATCAAGCCCTTGCGCCATCTGAATACTATTGTACTCGTTGTAAACTGCATCAAAATCTTTTGGAATCTTTGTTTCGACAACCTCAACAGGCTCGCCCAAAACCGAAAGTCCGAAAGCTGAGATAAAATCAAGTCGATCTTGTTCGGTTTTGATGCCGCCAAAACTTATTTTTTCATTAGTGACAGCGGATACATAGGCAGTACCCCTGTTGTCATAATCGGGTAACAAAAAGATTGACAATGCAACAACAAAACACGTAGCAACAGCAAGCCCGGCAAGCTTTAATTTTTTACCGCTTAAAGAAAATACAAACATAAAAAGCACCTCACACATTTTTTACACGGTATACGGTAAAAGATATGCGTGAGGTGGATTTTTTATGATTAAATATTCTCAGGTCGTATATCCGAGCCTTTGTAAATTTCTTCAATAATTTCAAGAACTTGCACAGCATCGCGTATATCGCAATAATATACGTTATTTCCATTTACTGCATCATAAAAATTGGATATCATTCTGATATGACCGTTGCCCCAATAATTCTTGCCGTTGAGAAGATTTTCGTTTTTACACACAAGTTCAATTTTTCCGTCGCTGCAACGATAAAGCTCATCGTCTCTGAAGAGAAGACTTCCCTTTTCAAAATATAGTTCAATTTCAACGTGAGAGTTTACAACGTTACAGTTTGTTGCATAAAAAATCGCAGTGCTTCCGTTTTTAAATCTGATATAAGCCTGTGCGGTGTCTTCAACCTCAGTTACATCAAAATTTTTATCGAGGCTTGCGTGTCCTTTGACAGACTCAACCTCTCCGAGAAAGTAATACAGAAGATCAAGTGTGTGGATAGACTGATTCATCAGCACTCCGCCGCCTTCAGTGGTAAACTGTCCACGCCAACCGCTTTCTGTGTAATACGCACCACCGCGGCTCCATGTAACAATTCCCTTGCCACCGATCAACTTACCAAGTTCGCCGTTATCAGCTATCTTTTTGGCGTTTGCTGTGGTGTTGATAAGTCTGTTTTGGAACGAAACGCAAACCTTCTTCCCTGTTTTGTCGGACACGTCAATTATTTCCTGTGCCTGAGCTCGATTCATTGCGCATGGTTTTTCAAGATAAACGTCACGCCCCGAAAGCATCGAAGCTATCGCCATTTCTGCGTGCAGATAGTGAGGGGTGCAAATGTGTATGATCTGCGCATCAGATTCAGCAAGAAGCTTTTTATAATCAGTATATTTTGCAGCATCCGGGCAAAGCTTTGCAGCGTTTTCAAGCCTATCTTCGCGGATATCGCAGATAGCCACAATATCGGCGTTGTCTATTGCCTGAAGAGCAGTAATATGGGTCAAAGAAATACCGCCACAGCCAATAATTGCCGTTTTGAATCTGTTATTCATCATTTTCAACCTTCTTTTCGAGTTTTAAACGTTTTTTTCTTTCGCGTAGATCGCGAAAAAAGTTTTTCAACAAATCGGAACACTCTTTTTTGCATACGTCAAAATGTAGCTCGGGCTTGTGATTGTACGGAAGATCGTTGAAGTTAATAACACTTCCGAAAGAACCTGCTTTAGGGTCCGGAGTTCCGATATAAAGATTATTTATTCTGGAATTTATTATTGCACCTGCGCACATCGGGCAAGGTTCAAGAGTGACGTACATATCACATTCAAATAGTCGCCAGCCCGACAGTTTTTTGCAAGCAGCTTCTATTGCAGATATTTCCGCATGACAAAGAGCGCATTTTGCGGTTTCCCTGCGGTTTCGACCGCCTGAAATAATCTTGCCTTTGTGGACGATAACTGCTCCAACAGGTATCTCATCATATTTTGCTGCGGTTTTGGCACGTCTTATGGCTGCTTTCATGTAGTATTCATGACTTTTTTGCACAAGAGTACCTCCCCTTTATTACAAGCGCTGTACATAAAACGCCTACAACACATACAACCGCAAATCGTGCAAAAGATATAGTGCGATAGATATTTTCAGACATGTTATTTTGCATAATAGCAAAAGCGCAAGATATGGCATTGTTCACAGCATGAATCAGCACAGAATAACCAAATGATCTTTTCAAGCATATTATTGCCAAAGCAATTCCCATAACAAAAGAATATATGTACGAAGCCACATTATGGCAAATCGCAAACATAAAAGCTGATATAAAAATTGCATTCACCTTTCCGACAGGAAGCAGGCTGAAAAGAATCACTTTTCTGAATGAATACTCTTCTGCAAAAGGTACCAAAACAACCGACGTCAGAACGAAGATTGCGATCTTGCCTATTCCAAAACCGTTTATATCATCGGATGGGAATGAATATCCGAACTTTGAAAGAATCACGTTGTACGCAATCGTCATTATTCCTGCAACAAAGTATGCGCAGAAGAAGATAATCCATGGATTATACGTTTTGACACGATGAGATTCAATGACTTTTTGACGTACAAAAAGCATCGAATAAATCCCGAAAGGCAACACCCATTCCAAAGCGCCAAGAACCGAGGACAAAAGATATGAAACAGTATCGTTTTGCACGCACGTAGAAACGTGTGAAAATAAATATGACAAAACAAAACGTGCAATCAGCGGCAGAACACAAAGATATACCCCAATTCTGTCACGCTTTTTAACATCTGAACTACGGTACATCAATCAGCCGATTATTTCCTTGATGGCATCGACAGCAACGCCAAACGCTTCCTCGGAATCTGTGAAGGGCTTTACGATCTTCTCGTTGACCTTTTCAAGCTTGTCAAGGCCAATGAATGCAGTGAGATGAGGTTCGACAGTGAGAATGAGATCGCCTTCAAAATCGCACTTGATATCATCGATGGTTTCGGGAATTCTGCCATTTCCTTTGCCGGCAGGATAAATATCGTTACCTACCGCATCCTTGATATGACAATAGGTGATGTGCTTTTTAAGCATGTTGTAGCCGTCGGGATAAGGAATTGCGCCGACGTTGAGGAAATTGGCGTGATCAAATACGCATCTGAGTCTGCCATCGAATTTCTCAAGAATTTCAAGGCATCTTTCGGGAGTATCGCCGTATATCCCCTTTTCATTCTCATGGCAAAGAATAATGTTTTCTTTTTCTGCAATTTCAAGCATCGCTTCAAGGCGTGCAAAAACTTCATCACGGTACTTTTCGGGCTCTTCATCCTTGGGGATGAAGAAACTGAACATACGGATCTTGTCAGTGCCAAGGATCTTTGCTATTTCGATTGTATGGCGAAGCTTATCAAGATGCGGCGCCATGTTGTCTTTGTTTATGTCAATCTTTCCGATGGGAGAACCGATGGCAGAAACACCGAGTCCAGCCTTATCCAGCTTCTCTCTGATCTCTCTCGCTTTTTCAAGTGTGAGGTCAGAAACGTTTGTGCCGTCAACGCCGCGGATTTCTATCATTTCAAGACCGTTTTTTTGGAGTCCTTCGATCTGTTTGTCAAAATTGGGTGAATATTCATCAGCAAATGCGCTCAATCTGAATTTTACCATACTATTAGCCATACCTTTCATAAATAATTGTTTTAATTATACACCTTTTATATTTGCTTTTCAATAAAGCAGACGTTTTTACTCGCTTTGTGCAATATTATTCGACAGTTTGCTCGATTGTACCGCTTATCGTTCTGTACTTAGACGGTGTGACTCCGTACTTTTTCTTAAAACATCTATAAAAATACTCGATACTTGGATATCCCGACGTATGGGCTATATCTTTTACAGGTGCATCTGTACGTACAAGCTCGCGTGCCGCAAGCACAAGTCTTTCGCTGTTGAGGAGTTCTTTAAAGGTCATGCCTGTGCGGCTTTTGATCATACGGCAGACGTAAGAAGGAGTATAATGAAATTTTTCGCAAAGCTCGCTAAGGGTGATATTTTTAAGATCTTTGCGTATATACTCGATAATCACAGATGTGGTATCCGTGTTTTCGTACTTTGTTTTTGAAAGCTCATAATCAAAAGTTTCAGAATCGATATATGAAAATATCAACGCCGAAAGAAGCGAGCATGCCGCATTTGAATTTTGCCTTTTTGTATCAAGGGTGCGGAGGATTTCCATAATTGCAAGCTCAGCAATACTTTTTCCGTACTCTGTCTGGTTTTTCATAATGAAAAAATGGTTGTAATTACTTTTCGACATTGTATCGTTAAGATATTCGCTGACAGGACTGCCGACAAAAAAAACACTGTTGAGAGCATTGTGAATATCCTCGGGAGGAACAAGAAATTTAACCATTATAGGCGGCGAATCAAACTTTTTTCTGAAATTCTCGGTGTTTTTTTGCAAAACTCCGGGTGGTATAATGCACATTTCACCTTCCTTGATAAGAGTTTCTCGATCATCAACATACATTATGAATTCGCCGGAATAAACATAAGCGAATGAGTAACACTCGATATAGTGATACAGTGCGCGCATATCCCACAAGTGTAAAAGAACGGTAAGATGCTGTCCAAGATTAGGAAAAAAATTAGCTTTACGTACAACAAAATTTCGTGGATCATAATATGGTTCGTTGCTTCTGTTGTAATAGCGCAAATATTTTGGGCTCAAACTGAAAAAAGTCTTTAATCTGGTGTCATCCATAACGATCACCTCCTATTTCCGCTACTGTTATTACTCATTATATCATTCAGTACCAAAAAAGTCAATATCATTATGTCACTTTAGACAATTGAATGTTTTTTTATATCGTTTATACTATAATTAAGCCATAAAAAGGAGGAAATTTTTATGAGAAAAAAGCTACTTTTAATACTGATTACAGTATTGATGTTGCTCAACAACTGCTTGCTGGCAGAAGGTATTTTGTGCCTTGCGAACGAGAAGTCTGTTGTGGCAGAAGAATGCACCGTAAACTTTTCTTACACGGTGGAAAAACCGTTGCCCATGTTTTCAGGCGGCGCAAAGCTTATTGTCACCCGTGATGACGGTTGGCGCAACACCCGTCTTATAAACGAAACAGGCACAACTGTTGACGTTTCTCTAACCTTACAGCCGGGAATTTACACAATCAAGCTTGAGCGCGACGGATATCTCAACAACATAATCGAAAACATTATCGTAGACAACAGAGATCTTGATCTTGGAAACTACGATCTCGTTTGCGGAGACATAAACAACGATGGAATAGTCGACAAACTCGACCTTATCGCCACAAGAAGATTTCTCGGAAAGGAGTATATCGTTACCGACCTTAACGCAGACGGAACGACTGATCTTTTAGATACGATCATGATTGCACAGAACTATACAAGAACTGCACACCACACCGAGTATACGAACATAACAGATCTGATGTGCGATATGCGCCCCGATCCCCTCGGCATCGACATTGCATCTCCTTATCTCTCTTGGAAACTATCTTCCACCGAGCGCGGTCAGAAACAGACTGCGTTCAGAATAGTTGTGTCCTCTTCTCTTGAAAACTTCAACAACGGCAACTACGACGTGTGGGACTACACCGAAGAATCCTCTTCCATGGGACTCAATTATGCAGGTCCTGCTCTAACTCCAAGAAGCGAATATTACTGGACAGTATTTGTTACAGACAAGGACGGAAATATCATCGCTCCCAACACAGTTGCGCGCTTTGAAACCGCCCTGTTCGGCGATTTTGGCGATGCCAATCACTGGATTTCAGCTGAAAATGCTGCTTTCCAGAACACAACATCAACTCTTAATATAGACATGACTCTCGACAATATAGCTGTCGGAGTAACCTTCTGTCAATCAGACGATTATACAAAATATCTCATGTGGCAGATAAATGTGTCGACCGGCAAAGTAATGTTCAGACCTCATTACTACACAGGCTCCGGATGGGGACTTTTTGCAGAAAAAGACATTTCCGATATATTCCCCTCTGTTAAAGATTGCATCGGAGTTCCGTTTGTTATGACCATAAAAACCAACAACGGTACTATCGAAACTTACATAAACAACAAGCTTATCCACACCTTGAATAATCCTACATACGTAGGACGAATCGGAGCACCCGAGCTTTATCTTGGCGGTGGCGAAAAAGGATCTATTGCCTGGAGCCTTTATGACGAAAACGATGATTTTGTTTACTCAAAGAACCAGGAACAGCTTATGCCCTACTCGGCACAACTTTTCAGAAAGAGCTTCATTCTTAACAACACTACTTCTGTAGAAAAAGCTCGTCTTTATGTCACTGCGGCAGGATGCCATGAGATGTACATGAACGGCATACGCTGTTCTGATGACTATCTCGCCCCCGGAAAATCTGATTACACAACCGAACTCTACTATCAGACTTATGACGTTACCGACATTCTTCTTTCAGGCGAAAATACAATCGCAGGTCAGGTTGGTGTGGGCTGGTACAATGGTGGTCCGATCGGTTCTTCCTACGGAATGAATCTGGGCCTTAAGGCGAAGCTTATCATCACATACGCAGATGGTTCCGAGCAGGTTATTGATACCGACGGAAGTTGGCTTTCCACCAAAGACGGACCCGTTACTGTCAATCGCCTTTATACCGGTCAGACCATTGACAGCCGCAAGAACATCGATAAATGGAATGAAAACGGTTCAACATTTGCGGGTTGGGGTAAAGTAAAAGTAAATGACGGCATTGGCCTCAAGCTCGACAATCTCGTGGGCGAAAACACAATGCCCATCCGTGCCATCCGCGAAGTACATCCCGTCGAAGTAACAAACCCCGCAGAAAAGGTATTTGTTTATAAATTCCCGACAAATATGGCAGGTACCGTCAGAGTTACCGCCAGCGCCCCCAAAGATACTGCTATCAACTTCAAATATGCCGAAATGCTCACGGCATCAGGATATGCAGACATCTCCTGGATGTGTCCTTACGAAGGTGGCGACCAGAACGGGCGTGACAACTATATCTTCTCGGGCACAGGCGAAGAAACCTTTGAATTCTCACTTGTTTTCCACGGTTTCCAATATATGGAAATAACAGGTCTCGACGAAGCAATACCGCTTGAAAACATCACAGGAATCGTTTTGTCAACCGACAGCGAACGCATTGGATATTTTGAAAGCTCGAACGAAATTCTTACAAAATATGTTGAAAACACCGTTCGTTCGCAGGAATCCAACTTTATGGGTGCGATCATGGACTGTCCCTCGAGAGAAAAGAACAACTGGACCGGCGACGCGCAGGGATTCTCTTCCACAGGTACATACCTCTTCAACTGTTACAATATCTACCGTGGATTCCAGGAAATGACACTTTCTGTTCAGAACGATAACGGCGTTGTTCCCGAGATCGTTCCCCTTGGCGGAATCAAATCTCCCGATGCCACAAAAACTCCCAGTGCATGGAGTGACTGTATCATCATTATCCCGTGGAACCTCTATAACCAGTATGGCAATAACGACATTCTCGAAATGAGCTATGACGGCATGAAGAAGTGGGCAGATTACCTTATTCGCACCTGCGCCGACGATAACTATGTCAGACTCGACGGCTGGTACGGTGATCACGTGCCGGTAGACAGACGTCTCGTTGATGGCGAAGGACTTCAGCTTGTCGGCACGGCATTCAGCTCGTACAGCATTGGCATCCTTTCCAAAATCGCAAACATCCTCGGTAAAACGGAAGATGCGGCATACTACAAGGCTGAAAGCGAAAAGTTTGCTGCTGCATGGCGCAACACATACCTTCTTGAAGATAGTATCACCTGCAAGATCGATGCACAGAGTGCATACGTGATGGGTATATACTTCGATCTCTACGATACAGAAGAAAAGAAGCAGAAAGCTTCCGATCATCTTGCAAAGCTTATTAGAGAAGGAAATGCCGAACTCGGTTTCGAGCCTGGCTGCATGACAGTCGGTTTCATTGGCTTCCCTCTTGTTCAATACACACTGTCTCGCTACGATAATCTCGACGAAGCATTTACAATTCTTGAACAAACAAAATATCCCTCTATTCTTTATCCCGTTACCCAGGGTGCCACAACAACATGGGAGCACTACGCAAAGGAAGCTTCACTTAACCACTTCATGTCAGGTAGCTTCACAGCATGGATCTTCTCGGATCTTGTGGGCATTTCCCATGAATATGCCGCAGAAAATGCAGGCTACCGTCACTTTGTACTCCGTCCGACCTACGGCGGAAGCCTTACACACGTAAAGGGCAGTCTCAATTCTCAAAGTGGACTTATAAAGAGCGAATGGAACCTTTCTGAAGACGGCAAGGTATTCAACTACGATTGCACAGTACCTGCCAACACATCTGCAACACTTATGCTCCCCGTTGAAAGCGAAAATGCAATGATCACAGAAGGCGGAAAGGATATTTCCCTTTCTGACGGAGTTGAGTTCGTAAAATATGAAAACGGCAGAGCAATCTACGAAATCACCTCAGGTGTATATCATTTCGTAGTAACCAATAAATAAGGAGGAACAGAACATGAAAAAAATACTAAACTTCTTATTGTTATCAGTCGCTTTGATTCTCTTATCTTCCTTTTCTGTTTCTGTAATCGCCGCGGGCTCGGTCTACGAGCTCGACGGCGTGCAGACCGTTTTTCTCAGCAACGATGCGACCGTAACTTATAACGGAACAGAGTATACCCCCTATGCCGCTTTCGGAGATGCCCTCAATGCTCTTTCGGCAACCGGAAAAGATTCACAGGCTATCGTTGTCGGAGACTACAATATGTCCGACAGCTCGGGTGACAAGCAGTATACCATGCCCATCAAATCCCTTGTCATCAAGGGTGCAGATGAAAACGCCGTCTTTAATCAGTATGGATGGATCGAATTCTACACCGGCCCAGTAACCATCGACAATCTTACCTGGAACGGCAAGGCGACAAAGGGACTCATTTCTCAGTTTCTTCACATTACAGACTCTGTCAAAACCAGCGGCAGCAAGCAGTATGTGTTTGGATATGAGTACTCTTCTCCCGTCGATAAGGTAAGCATGGTGATCGATGGCGGAACCTTTCTCACCACTGCAGCTTTCTACGGCACCACAACCGTCGGTTCGGCAGAAGCTCCCGGTAGCGTCTATCTTGAACTCAACGGCGGAAACTTTGAACAGTATGTGTTTTCCGGCGGAAATTCCGGCAGTTCAACCGTCAACGGAAACCTTTTCCTTGTTCTCAACGGCGGTACATACAACACATCCTCGGTTGACAACATCTCATTCTACAACCTCAAAGCTGTTTCAGGCAAGAAGATTGCCATCACAAACAATGGTATGTACGAAACAGTAAAGCCTTATGGTTATGACATCCTTGTAACATCAGTTTCGGGTGGACAGGTAACCGTTGATGCAAGTACATATGAAAGCGCTTCGCCTGTGATCTTTCTCTCTCCCGACACCGATGGTTATGCTCCTTTCATTAATGGAACCGAACTTGAAAAGACAGATGATGTATACAAATTCGCCCTTTCCGAAAACGGTGAGTACGCTGTCACATGGGCGCAAGCCACTGTTGAAGATACAAATGAAACAAAGACCATCGACATTATCGACGGCAAACAGACCGTATTCCTTTCCAACGAAGAAACTGTTACATATAACGAAAAACAATACATCCCTTACGCATCGCTCGGAGAAGCTTTGACTGCTCTTTCCGAAACAGGAGCAGATGCTCAGGCTATCGTTGTAGGCAACTTCACAATGTCCGACGGCTCTACAAGCCAGACATATGCTATGCCCATCAAATCCCTTACCATCAAGGGTGCTGATGAAAATGCAGTATTCAACCAGCCAAACATCTGGCTTGAATTCTATACAGGTCCTATCACATTTGATAATCTTACCTGGCACGGTGCAGGAAACCAGGGTCTTGATTATCAGGATGCAACTTTTACCGATACATTTAAAACAACAGGAAAAACCCAGTATTTCTTCGGTTATGACTACAAATCTCCCGTTGACTATACCAAAACAGTCATTCAAGGAGGAAAGTTCCTTGTAACCACATCCTTCTACAGCACAACAACAGTCGGTTCCCCCGAAAAGAACGGATACGTTCTCACTCAGGTCGACGGCGGTACTTGTGAGTATCACATTTACTGCGGCGGTAACGGCGGATCCTCTACCGTTTACGGAAATGCATTCCTCATCATCAATGGCGGTAATATCACCACAGGACATTCTGGTGGTGTAGGAT
>SVTM01000030.1 GCA_015063785.1 Oscillospiraceae bacterium | reverse complement strand
ATTGCATTTTTGGATAAGAAAAAACCCAGAAACCGTTGTGGTTACTGGGTTTTCCTTGGCTGCATCTTTTTTGGTAGCCAATTATGGTTGCGGGGGTGGGATTTGAACCTCACGACCTCCGGGTTATGAGCCCGACGAGCTACCAAGCTGCTCTACCCCGCGATATATTTTGGTGCCGGAAACCGGGATCGAACCGGTACGGGAAGTTAATCCCACGGGATTTTAAGTCCCGGGCGTCTGCCAGTTCCGCCACTCCGGCATATCCTGCTTTCCTGTTGCCAAATTATTATATCACAACGATATCCAAATGTCAAGCCTTTTTTGAAAGTTTTTGAAAAAACCTTTTATTTGACCTGCTTTGTATATTATATGCCGGAGCGGTCGAAATTATTATTTTTTGTTTTTATTATTTTTCAAGCTCGTATATTTTCAGCTCTTTTATCTCACAGTTTCCATTGCCCACCACAATGCCGGGAACAATATGCTCTGCAGTTTCTATAGCACCCTGGAGAACGAGGATATCATCGATATATATTTCAAAAATCCCCTCCATCACAATTGCGCGGACGTGGTATTCTTTATTTTTCTCAAGCGTCACACTTCTTTTGGCGCATGGATCAAACATAAGAGCGTTTTGATACATGATAACCTTTTCTCTATCAAAATTCAGCGACAGAAAAGAGGTTTCCTGTGGTCTTTCGGTCTCTTTTTCCGAGTACGCCTCGAACATAAAACCGCATTCGGTGCAATCTGCGGATAGAATACACTCCATTTCAATCGACGCATATTTTTCGTTTTCAATGCGATATTTCTGATAACTGTTTCGGTAAGAATCAAAAATCAGCTTACCCTCACACACCTTTGCCTCTCCCGACGCTGTCATCCAAGCGTGGGAAGAAGAAAGCTTTTTGAAAGAGCTTTCGTCGAATTTGCGCATCATCTTTCCTGTGCGCAACTTTTGCGTAATCTGCGCATAACACGGGCGAAGCTTTCCGTCAACAACACATATCTCCTTGGGCAGCGATATCGACTGCCCTTCCCTGCCGCGGTCGACGTAATGAAGATATCTTTTGCCATCAAAAATCACGGTACGGCAAACACCTGCGCTGTTGGAATTGCCACCGATAAATATTTTGTCATCAGTATGCACGAATGGGCCTTCGGGGCTATCGGCCACGGCATAAGCAGTGAAATAGGTCACATCTTCGTCTTCGCTTATACCCTTGGCGCCATAATTATTGCCCGTCAGCATGATAAGATACCATTTGCCGTCAATTTCAAAAACGTCGGGCACCTCTACTGTTCCCATAAAAGGTGCGGCATAGGCTATCTTCTGATCCCGCCAAGTGACAAGATCAGAACTTTTCGCAACACCGATAACGCCCGAGGGTGAACCATAGCCCATATCTGCCATGGCGGCAAAATAGCCATAGTAGACGTCCTCTTTCTCGTGATAAACGATCAACATATCACGGCAATCAACGTGCGGCCCTGTGGTGAAAAATATATTTTCGTCAACCTCAAGAACGGGGTTTTTGTCATACAGCTCAAAAGTCTTCATATCCTTTGAAACAGCAAGAGCGATTTTTTCATCGGCATTTGAAGTACGCATGGTGTAGTAAATATAATGAAGCCCGTTTTTTGCCGTCATACAGCATCCCGTAAACTTCATAAGACAATCCATTGGATATTCGCTTTCGGGTAGCGGATAAAGAATGTCATCGCAAGCGGTGAAATGGAGAAGATCCTTTGACGTTACGTGTCCAAGAGGTGTTTCTTCTCCCGTTTTGCTCCATTTTATATGGATGCCGTGAAAAACTCCGTCAACCACAAGCCCCCACATATCCCCAAAAATCCAATCATTTCTGCCTTTGTATTTCATTTTTCTCCCTTTCTGTTATCAAAGCGTTTCGTCTCTTGTACCGAAAACGGTAAAGCTTACAACGGCAGGTCTTAATCCCTTGGGAACTCCCACTATCTTCAATCTCACACATTCGCAGGATACGGCATCAAAAGTGCGGTAATCAATATTCAGATCCTTGTCATTGTCACTGCAATCAAAAAGAGTCACCCACTCATCTTTGTCATCATCGGGTCTTGCTTCGATTATGTATTTGTACGGTCCGGGAAGAACGCCGTTTTCATAATCAAGTCCGATATCACGCCAGATAATGCGCGATGCGCAGACGTTGTACGGTGCTTCAAGATCAACAGAGATGCAAGGACATTCGTCATTATCACACGGCTGCCAGAAGGTGAGCATGCTTTCATCAAGAGCATAAAAAGCCTCGTGTCCGCTCATCTGCGAGCTTGCCTTCGTTTTGTTTCTCTGATAAAGAGTCAGCGGATAAAGCCCTGCATCATTGCACAAAACGGGATCGTCGGCAACCCCCGGTCCATATTGCGGTGTATCCGAAACGCCGTGGGGCGCATAAAGCTCGCCGTCCTTATTTATTGCCAAAACATCCATGCCGATGCAACGCTCAAAGACGTGGGTGTATGCTTTTGTAACGGTGAAAAACGCCCAGATCGTATCGTTTGGTCCGTCGACCACACATCCGTGTCCCGCACCGCGAACGATTCCGTTGCGGCTTTCTGTGATGGGATTGTTCTTTTGCAAAACAAAACCCGACAGTGGACTTTCGTCAGAATAATACGCCGCCATGCAGTACGAGCCAAATTCTGTACCCGATGAAGCGTAGATAAGGTAGTATCTGCCGTTCTTTTTGTACATCCATTGTCCTTCGACCCAACCGCAAAGAGTGTCCTGGCGGCGCTCGCCATAGCGCTCCCATTCGTTTTTGGGGTCGAATTCATTAAGAAGCACCATGTCCGAAACAAACTTTCTCGGATTATCAGGACAAAGTTCAACACCGTACGAGCCCGAAACAAACGTCCTTTTGTGAGCACCTTGCTCGTATTTGAAACAATAAAGATAAAGCCTTCCGTCATCATCTACAAAAAGTGCCGGGTCAACGGGGCGATATTCGCTGCCGTCGGGCTGGATAAAATCACCGAGATATCTGAAAGGACCGACAGGCGTGTCGCCCTCATAAAGCCCGTTGGAATGGGAGGTCATAAGGAATTTGCCGCCAAAAGGAACGACACAGGGGCTATAGTGCATATTGTAGGGCTCGCATCTTACGTGCTCCCAGTTTATAAAATCCTCGGAAACATACGCCATGCCGTAGCTGGGATAAAGATACCATTTATTTTCATAATAAAGAACCGACGGATCGCTTATCGAGCGATAGTCGGACGGGACTTCGCCTGTAAAATCCATCACCGCCCAGGTGTCGTCACCCTTGGGACAACAGGGCATGGAAAGCGGATTGCAGTAGGTTTTCTTGTAATCGTGTTTCATGGTTCCAAAAGCCTTTCTTTTGTATTTTTATCAGATTATACTGAAGGTTTATTGTAATATTGCCGCAATCTTTTGCGCAATATATTCTCCGTAGATCTGATGCCCTTCGGGGGTGGGATGTACTCCGTCAGGAAAAAGCTCTTGCGCTCTTTCGCAAAATTCGGGAATATCGGTGTCGATAACAAAAAATCCGTATATATCGTGAGCTATCTCTTTTATTGCCTGACGGTATTGAGACAGAGTATTTTGGTTATCGTTTATCTCTTTGTCGCTACGATATATGGGCTGGATAAAAACCACTTTTGCCGACGGGTATTTTTCTTTCAGTCCCTTGCAAAGAACATGCAATCCACCGCAGAAGGAAACGTCGTGTGTGTCATTCGCCGAGCCAAGCTTTACGTTGGTTCCGAAATCGTTCGTTCCACCTGCGACAACGACAAGGTCTGCATCGTCTCGCATCTTGTCAAAGCGAAGCGAAAAAGCATTCTCGGTGTTGACAGGCGAGGTGGAGCTTATCGATGTGCCGTTGATGCCGTAGTTTTCCACACTTTCAAAGCCCATCTTTTCACCGACCACCGAACACCACGGTTTTTCGGCAAGAGATGCAGGAAAACTTTCGCCCTGCGCAGTGTAAGTTCCACGGGTTATCGAGTCGCCGATGGCGTTCATTTTTATATGAGAAAAGGTGTGATTCATAATGCTCCCCTTTTGATTTTTCTGTTATTAAATACCTGATTTTATTATAAGAAAAAGGGAAAATTTGTCAATGGGAAAATATATTTATTTTATTGCACAATAATGCGCAGCACAGGCTTCTTATCTCGTGGTCAAAAAATGCTAATTTTGGACAAATTCTCTCTTTACAGCAAGCCTGAACAGCGTTATAATAAAAACATACAGCACGACTTTTCAAAAAAAGGAGAAGCAATATGTACAATATCAAGCTGACAGATTACGTTCCCGAGCCCAAGCCCGTCACCTCAAAATACGTTGTTGCGGCGCATTATTATGCCGCGTGGAAAAAGGGCTCTGCGGGACTTCACAACGCTTTTGACGATCTGCACGAATATCCCGAGCGCACCCCCCTTATGGGTTATTATGACGAAGAAAACCCCGAAGTTGCCGATTGGGAGATCAAATGGGCAATCGAGCACGGCATCAACTGCTTTATTCATTGCTGGTACAGACGCCGCGAAAATATGGGCAAACCCGTGACTGTTGATTCTTTGCGCTGCGCCCACGCTTTGCACGATGCGTTTTTCCATTCAAAATATCAGCAGCTGATGAACTTTGCCATTATGTACGAGGCACAGGAACGCTGGGGTGGAACCGACGAAAAAGACCTTGTCGAAAACCTTCTTCCTTTCTGGATGGAAAACTATTTCAAGCGCGAAAACTATCTTGTCATCGACAACAAGCCGGTGCTTTTCGTATATGACACCCAGGATCAGATAGCCAACGCTTTTGCAACACCCGCCGATCAGAAAAGAGCCTTTGACGCCGCCCGCGAATACTGCAAAAAGTGCGGTTTTGACGGACTTTACATCGGCATTGCATATATTGATTCCGAGTCGAAGAATATCGACAAAGCGATCGCTGATTACAAAGCTCGCGGATATGACTTCAACTTTGCTTACTGCTGGTTTCTTAACGGCACCGAATGTGACACCGACGAAAAGGTCATCAAAAAGCAGTACGAGATCCAGAAAAAGCGCGTTGACTTTGACCCCTCTTTTTTCAACACCACTGCATCCTGCTTCTGGGATCCCGAACCAAGACTTACTTCGATGAAGGGCGTTATCGACTACGGTCCAAACAAATGGTATCTTTCGCCCGAGGGCTACAGAGGCGTGCTTCGCGACTGCAAAAAGCTTGCTGAATCGATGCCTAAAGACTCTATCGGCAGAAAACTCATCATGATCGACAACTGGAACGAATGGGACGAAGGACACTTTGTTGCACCCTCCCACAAGTACGGATTCAAATTCTTGCAGGCAATAAGAGAAGAACTGACCGAGCGCGACAATCTCCCCGATTACAGAACTCCCCAGGAGATAGGTCTTTCGGATTTCAACAAGAGCTGGGGCGAACCCGACCTTTCGGAAATCTGCAAGAAGAAATTCGGTCTCAAATAAGAAAGGCTAACCAATATGTATAATATTAAACTTGAAGATTACATACCCGAGCCAAAACCTGCCAAAAGCGACAGAATCGTTGCGGCGCATTACTATGCCGCCTGGAAAAAAGGTGCCGCAGGTCTTCACGACGGGTTCGACGATCTTCACGATTTTCCCGAACGTACCCCTCTCATGGGATATTATGACGAAGAAAATCCCGAGGTGTGCGATTGGGAGATAAAGTGGGCGTCCGAACACGGTATCAACTGTTTCATCTACTGCTGGTACAGAAAGCCTGAATTTGTCGGAAAACCCGTGACCTATGAGGCTCTTCGTTGCGGCCACGGCATTCATGAAGCAATGTTCAATGCAAAATTTCAAAAGCACATAAATTTTGCTATCATGCTTGAAAACCTTCCACGTTGGGGAAACACCGACGAAAAAGATCTGCTTGAAAATCTGATGCCTTTCTGGACACAAACTTATTTTAAGCGTGAAAACTATCTTAAGATCGACAATAAGCCCGTACTTTTTGTTTTCTTCCCTCAAAGATTGAGAAACTCCTTTGACAGTCCCGAACATCAAAAAAGAGTTTTTGACGCTTGTCGCGAATATGCAAAAACTCAAGGCTTTGACGGTATGATTTTTGCCTACTGCACAACAATGTACAGATACGAAAATGTAAATATGACACAGGTTCATGAAGAAAATCTTGCCTGCGGATATGATTTTTGCTTCGGATATTCAAACCGCTACGATGCGCAAGCAGATTTTCCCTCCCAGGAGGAAATAATCGACGGTCAGATAAAAGCAACAGAAAAAGAGCTTGACGCCGATCCCAACACCTTCACTCCCACTGTTACCTGCTTCAGAGATTCAACTCCGAGATTTTCGCAAAAATGGATAGATCAGGGCTATCATTTTTACAAAGAAAAGCGTTGGTATGCAACTCCCGAATCGTTCAGAGAAATTATAAAACGCACAAAAGAGCTTACCGACAAACTTCCGGACGGTGCCTGGGGCAAAAAATTCATCTCCATCGACAACTGGAATGAATGGGATGAGGGACACTACGTTTCTCCCTCCCATGAATTCGGTTTCAAATACTTGCAGGCAATCCGCGAGGAGCTGACCGAGCGCGACAATCTCCCCGATTACAGAACTCCGCAGGATATCGGGCTTTCGGATTTCAACAAGAGCTGGGGCGAACCCGACCTTTCGGAAGTATGCGAGAAAAAATTCAATCTGAAAAAGATGAAATAACGACACTTGCGCATAAAGCAAAAATCTGTCAGGTTTTTCCTGACAGATTTTTTATTTATTTTACTTTTATTCCCAGCATTTTTGCCACCATTTCAGCCTGCTCGGAGCTGATAACGGCACCGCGAAGCTCGGAAAGATTGTCCGAAAGTATTATTCCTGAAAGCTCGCTGTCGCACAGGTCTACTCCTGCAAGGGGCGTGCGGAAAAATGTGCATCCACGCAGATCGCAATCGGAAATTTTCATCCTTTTCACCTTACATTCCGAAAGCGAAGCTTCAGCAAAACGGCAGTTTTCAAACTCTACATCCTCAAGCTTTGCCTTGGTATAATTGGAAAAAGATAAATTACAGCCGAAAAACGAGCAATCGTACAAAACTCCTGAGCAAAATGAGGTGCCCACACCTTTGCAATTTTCGAAAACACAGCCGTTAAAATACGCATCCTCAAGATCGCATCCCGAAAGATCACACGAAACAAATCGGCATTTATCAAACGAACAGTTGGTGAAAACTGCATTTTCAAACCGACAGTAGAAAAAAGCATCCTCGGAAAAAGCAACCCCTGCAGCATCACCAAAAAACGCAGCGTTTTCCACCGACATCCGTCGGTACACCTCTTCGGTGTCAATGGCTCTTGACATCGAGCCTTCGAAATCGGCATCGAGAGTATATTTTATTTCATTAGATTTTTGCATATCAGTTTTTCTTTCCTATTATTACTCTTTCAATTTTGGAATAATCGTATATACTGTCCACAGAAAGTCCCGATGAAGAAAGTATTTCCTTTATCCCCTGAGCTGTGTCATATCCTGCCTCAAAGGCAAACAAGCCTTTCCGTGAAAGAAACGGGGAAAAGCGCTCTGTTATGGTGCGATAGAAAAACAACCCGTCATCGCCGCCGTCAAGGGCAATATGCGGTTCGCACAGCACTTCTTCAGACAGAGCTTTCATGTCGCACGATCTTATGTACGGTGGATTTGAGGCGATGATATCAAAATCTCCCGTGGGAAGATAGCTGCAAAGATCAGCACAAACAATATCCATTCTGTCTGTGATCTTATGATATTCTGCATTTTTTCTTGCGTAAAAAAGAGCTTCTTCCGAAATATCCACCGCAACGCAGGTCGCGTCGGGGCGTTTTTTCAGCACCGCAACAGATATACATCCGCTTCCGGTGCAAAGGTCGAGAAATCTTGCGTTTTTCGGCAGATTTTTTACCATATATTCAACAAGAAATTCGGTTTCGGGGCGCGGAATGAGGCATCCTTTGCCGCAAAACATCCGCAAACCGTAAAACTCCCATTCGCCCAAAATATACTGCAATGGTTCACCCGAAAGCTTTCTTTCAAGGGCGCAAAACAGTTTTTCTTCAAGCATTTTGGGGATTTCTTCCTTTGCGCAAAGCATATATTCTTTTTCCGAAAAATGCTTTATCAAACAATCCGCCTGAAAAAACGCTGTCCCACGGTCTTTTTGCTCTGTGGGACAGTTTTCGTATATTTTTTCGGCGGAAGAATTTCTGAATTCTTCAAATGTCATTCTTTTTCGTTCTCTCCGCTGTTTTCTTGGGCGTTTTCTGTGCCGGCTTCGGTTTCTTCCTGCTCGGCATCTGCCGTCTTTTCTGCTTCTTCCCTTGCCTTCTGTGCTTCGAGCACCTCGACTATTTCTGGGTAAGTCTCGGGAAGCGCCGCCTTAAGCGACTGAATGGCAACCTCAATCTGGTCGTCGGTCGGCTCTTTTGTGGTAAGACGCTGTATCCAAAGTCCGGGTGCCGAAAGGATGCGGGTGACTATATTGTCGTGTCTTCCGGCAAAGCGGATAAACTCATATCCGAGCGCCACAACAAGGGGAAGAGTGACAAGCTTCAGGCAGGTTTGGATGATAACTGAGGTGTTTACAAAAAACAGGTTGATAAAAATGCCGAGTATCATCATAACAACAAGGAAGCTGGTGCCGCATCTGGGGTGAAAACGCGACTGAGCCTTCACGTTTTCAACGTTGAGCTCAAGGTATTTTTCGTGGCAAAAAACAGATTTGTGCTCGGCACCGTGATACTGGAATGTGCGCTTGATGTCGGGAATAAGAGCCACAAGTCCGATATATGCAAGAAAAATGGCAATTCTGAAAACGCCCGAAAAGACGCTTTTCAGTATTCTCATTCCCCACTGCTCCTGAACCTCGCCGAAAATGGCAGTGGAAGTGACTGTGGGAAGAAACATGAAAAGAAACACCGCAAGGGCAAGGCCGAGGATAGTGCCGATGGCGGTTGCCACGTTAACAAGACTTTTGCCAAAGTGCTTGTCCAGCCATTTTTCGAACTTTGTGGGTTCTTCCTCTTCGATGCCCAGCATTTCGACCGACTTGTTAAGGGTCTTCATCGAAAGCTTCATCATGGTGACAAAATTGACGATACCGCGGATAAGCGGCCATTTGAGTATCTTACATTTTTCGCCAGGCGGTGTCATCTCGTCAACGTCTGTTATCACATCGCCGTCAACTGTGCGCACCGAAAGGGCAATGCGGTTACCCGCCTTCATCATAACTCCCTCAAGAACTGCCTGACCGCCGACGGTTCCTATTCTGTTGTCTTTGCTGTTATCGCAGCCGTTGTTTTCGCAACAAGGGTTCTTTTTGCTCATTCTGACTTATTCTGCCTCCTAACGCAATTTTTTGGTATTATTTCACCGAAACGAAAAATAATATATTAAGGATCAGAGTACGCGGATCTTTGAAAGAACGGGGATGTTTGCAAGGATCTCGCAAAGCTTTGCTTCGGGAAGCTCATCGGTGATGAAAGCATATCCCTCGTCGGTATCGCAGAAGACACATCCGGGGAAAAGATCCTTTGCCGATGCATCGGGTGTACGTACAAAAAATCTGACCTTTGCGCTCTTGTAATCAATAACAGGGTTTGTATCCGAAAGAGTCCATGTTATTGCCTTCTTGCACTCACGTGCGATATCAACGATATCGGCAACAACGGCACTTGCCGTGGGAAGCTTGCCTGCGCCTCTGCCATAGAACATTACGTCACCGACGGCGTTGCCGCACACAGTGATGGCGTTGTATACGTCGTTCACACCTGCCATGGGATTGTCAAAACCCACAAGGAAGGGAGAAGTAATGACGTATGTACCTGCATCTGTTGCCTGTGCTTTTCCAAGAAGCTTGATGGAATAGCCAAGTTTTTCTGCCGCTTCAACGTCGGAAAGAGTGATGTTTGTGATGCCTTCGCAATGAACGTTTTCGGGAGAAACGGTCTTGCCAAAGGCAAGGGATGCGAGAATACAGATCTTTCTGCAGGTATCAAGACCTTCAACATCTGCCGCAGGGTTTGCTTCGGCATAGCCAAGGCTCTGGGCGATCTTCAAAGCTTCGTCAAAGCTCATGTTTTCTTCGATCATCTTGGTGAGGATGAAGTTTGTGGTGCCGTTGAGAATACCTGTGACCGATTCGATCTTGTTTGCCGCAAGGCACTGCCACATGGGACGGATGATCGGAATACCGCCGCCTACCGATGCTTCGAAAAGATAGTTCACGTTGTTTTCGCGGGCGATCTCAAGAAGCTCTGTGCCGAAATTTGCCACAACTTCCTTGTTGGAGGTGACGACGTTCTTGCCTGCAAGAAGAGCTTTTTTTGTAAATTCGTATGCAGGGTGCGAACCGCCCATGGTCTCGACCACCATAACGACCTCTGGGTCGTTTACGATCATGTCGTAATCCATCGTCACTCTGTCGCCCAGCTCATGGTCGGGGAAAGAGCGCTTGTCAAGAATGTATTTTACGTTAAGCTTCTGACCGCAGAGCTTTTCGGAAAGAGAATCTGAGTTCTCCTTGATAACCTCTGCCACGCCCGAGCCAACAACACCAAATCCGAGAATTGCAATATTTATCATAGTCTTTTCCTTTCAGAACAAAAAATCATTCGAAAAATTATTTACTGTATATTGTATCACAAAATAAAATCAAAATCAACATATATTTTATGAAAGGTTTGTTTTATGACGCCAAATCTTAAAAAAGCTGAGTATGTTTTTTTCGCAACGGCGGTTTTGATCGGTATCTCCTATATTTTAACCAACTACGGAAAACTTATAGTATCGGTTTTTTCACCCTTTTTGATATCGTCTGTATGTGCCCACTTTCTTTCTCCGCCTGCCGAATTTCTTGTTGAAAAAGCGCGTTTTCCCAAATGGGCGGCGCATATTTTTGTGGTTCTGACCTTTTATGCGGCACTTTTTACCTCGGCGTACATTTTGATTTCGCGGCTTGTCAGAGAGCTTTCGGGGCTTTCGGAATACGCTCGCGCCCTGCGCGATTCGCTTCCGTCGTATCTTGAAAAGATCGGGGATATGGTAGAAGAAAAGCTGGGCTTTTTGTCCTTTTCCTCTGAGGGGACAAAATACGTCGCCGACGGATTTGCGGCATTTTTGTCGTCGGTCACCGAAAAGCTTGCATCTTTTGCCTCAGGCATTCTTGCAGATATCATATCCTTCGTGCCGAATTTTCTGATTTTCTCGGCAGTAACGGTTATTGCCACCTGCTATTTTTCGGCAGATCTGAAAAAAATAAAAGCTTTTCTGCTTTTTCAGCTTCCCGATCGGGCAAAAGTTTTCTTTTCGGCATGCAGAGTTCAGTTTTTCAGCACCACGTCAAAATATCTCGGCGCATACCTCGCTCTTTCTGCCCTTACCTTTTTTGAGCTTTTTTCGGGACTTTTGCTGATAAACCGCGATTATGCCTTTGTGCTTGCCCTTGTGATAACCTTTGTCGACGCCCTGCCCTTTATCGGATGCGGAATAGTTCTTTTGCCGTGGTCGCTGGCACAGTGGGCGTTTGGAAACGCAAAAACAGCGATGGCTCTTTTGATACTCTACGCGATAATCGCGATAGTGCGGCAGATTGCCGAGCCGAAAATTCTGGGCTCTTTCATCGGACTTTATCCTCTACTCACACTCTTTTCGGTGTATGCAGGAGCAAAACTTGCAGGCTTTTGGGGGATATTTCTTTTTCCCATCGCCGCCATAACGGTAAAAAACCTTAACGAAAAGGGAATTGTCAGGCTTTTTAAAAATCCCCCTGAAAACAACAAACAACAGATATTGCAAACAAGGGCAAAATATAAGAAATACCGAAAACTAAAGTGAAAAGTCCCGACTCATCGGGACTTTTATTTATGCTTTTCTTTTTTTCAATTCGATTTGAGCAACAATTACGCCGACAAAAATCAGCACGCAACCGAAATATCCCTTTGCCGTCATCACCTCGTTGCCGATAAGCGCTCCGCCGACGGCGCTGAAGAGCGACTCGGTAGAAAGAATAATGGTGGCAAGGGTCTGATCGTCGGAAAACTTCTGTCCGAGTATCTGACAGGTGTAGGCGATGGCGGTTGAGCAAACGCCGCAGTAAAGCAGCGGTATCAGCGCCGACTGAACACCTGCGAAGGTGACCGTTTCAAAGGGCACAGCAACGCAGAGATTATATATTCCGCAGAAAAGAGCCTGAAAAAGAGCAAATCTTATGGGGCTGATATCGCGGACAAGCATGTCAATGGAAATGATGTGTCCTGCCCAGAACACCGCACCCACAAGCAGGAAGATATCTCCCACCTCCACGGTAAAATTACCCTTTACGCTCAAAAGAAAGATGCCGCCGATGGCAAGAAGTGCGCCAAGCCAGACATTGAACGAAGTCTTTTTTTTGAAAAAGATGAAATATGCAATAGGCACAATTACCGAATAAAGAGCTGTGATAAATCCGCTTTTTCCCGAATCTCCAGTCATGACGATGCCGGTCTGCTGAAGATATGAGGCAACAAAAAGAAAGCCTGCGCATATTGCCGCGGCGCGCATGGTGCGCAAAAGGCGTTTTGTGTCCCTTTTTTCTCTTTCAAAAAGAAGAGCTACGGGAACGAGCGAGACGGCGCCAATGATGAAGCGGATGCCGTTGAACCAGAATGTGGGAACGTCGTCGCCCCCCATCTTCTGAAAAACAAAGGCAAAGCCCCACACTATGGCGGCGGTGAAAAGAAATATGGTTGATTTAATTTTGCGATTCATTGGATACTGTTTCTTCTCCTTGAGTGTTTTGCGTTTCTTGCTGTGCTGCAGGAAGAACCACCCAGCAGTTGTTTATGTATCGCTCAAATCCGAGGCTTGGGCGGTTTACAAATTCGTTGTTGTATATCATGACGGTCGAGCTTCCGCCGTCCATCATGGCGGCATTATGACATTTTTCCGCAAGCAGAGTTTCCTGTAGCGGCAAAAGATCACAACCCGAGCTGTAACCGGGCTGGCGTCCGTCGACCACCATAAAGATTATTTCACCCGACTGTCTCTGACCGATGGCGGTACGGGGGGCAATACCCCAGCCGCCGGTGGTGCCTTCTCTGACAAGTCCCTTGCCGTTGACGATGATATAAGGGCTGAAGGATACTGCGCTGACGATATCGTTCTGCATTGCCCAGGAAGGTGTGCACTGGCGCAAAACAAGCACTCCGTCGGAGTTCATACCAACCATGTTATATTTTTTGTTTTTGATAAGTTCAGGGTCGGTCGGGTAGACAAGCACGCCGTTTTCAATAACAACGCCCGATGGCGTTCCGCCGTTTGAGTCGTAGTTTGGTCCGTCGGTAAAACCGCCGCCGTTGATACCCGCAACAGCACCTGCGTTATTTATCATCGTCGATACCTTCTGACCGCAGATCATCTGGCGCCTTGTGTCCTCCACCTTGACGCGCTTGGGATCGTCGATGAGCATCAAAAAGCCTTGCCAACCGTTACCCGACGCTTCTTTGAGATAAAGTCCCGTCTCAAGCTTGGTATATCCCTCTTCCACATAAGGATCTACTATAACGGGAGGAGCGATCTCTTCTTCCTTTTGCTCGTTTTCCGGTGGGTTTTCTTTTTCTTCGATTTCTGTTGTGTCGGTGTCGTTTTCGGGAACGATTATCTGTTCCACGTCGGTTTCAAAGCCCGTATCGTCCACACGCTCGTTTTCTATTATTTCGTCAATGGTCTCCTGCGAGAAAAACCAGGTGGCAAGATATCTGTGGTGCATGGTGCCCCAGGCGGTGCACACCCACTGGTTTCTTATCGACGGGAAAAGACCAGATATTATCAGAACATAAAATCCAATGGCAAATGTAACCGCAAAAAGTCCTATACAGATCAGAAGATCGATTATTCTGTTCTTAATGCCGCGCTTAACCTTACCATCTTGATAAAAGAGTACACTTTTTTTCATTTTTCAGCGCCTCCGAACGCCGTTTTTATTGCAAATCCATACATTTTAATTGTAGCACATATAGCTTTGATATTCAACAGGAAAATGGAAAAATGTGAAAATATTTTTTCTTTTTTCCCCCGTCGCAAAGTCTGTATGGAGCGGTAACAAATCTCATTATTTGTAAATTCACGGCAAAAGTTGTTGACAAAAGATAAAATATGTGATATTATATCCTTCGGAAAGAAAGTCCAATAGTAAAGTAAACGAAAGCGCATCGAGTGTCACAGTTTACTTTGTTTTGCTTTTTGGGGTCTCCCCATCGACGAGGTGCGTTTTTGGGGCACTCTTTTCCAATGCTATGACGAGGATATATTTATGAAAGCACTTGAAGAAAAAATTTTGTCCGACGGCGAGGTTTTGCCCGGCGGCGTCCTTAAGGTTGGAAGTTTTCTCAATCATCACATGGATATAAAATTTCTCATGGAAATGGGAAAGGACATGGCGGACGCTTTTAAAGGCGACAGCGTAACCAAGATTCTCACCGTTGAGGCATCAGGCATTGCCTTTGCAGTGGCGGTGGCAAACTATCTTGGCGTCCCCCTCACCTTCGCAAAGAAAAACAAGACCAGCAACGTTTCGTCCGACACCTTCAGCGCATCGGTCGATTCTTTCACTCACGGCAGAACCTACGAGATCACAGTGCCCAAGGAATATATCAGCGAAAACGACAGAATCCTCATCGTGGACGATTTTCTTGCCTGCGGCAACGCCATAAAAGGTCTTTGCAAGATCGTATCCGACGCCAAGGCCACTGTGGTCGGCGCGGCATGCGCCATTGAAAAAGGTTTTCAGGGCGGCGGCGACGAGCTTCGCGCGGCAGGGCTGAAGATCCATTCGCTTGCCATCGTCGAATCGATGGACAACGGAAAGATCACTTTCCGCCAAAACTAACTTTCGGTGTAAATTTATTTACATAAAATTATTTAATTTTGCCGGAAACGGCAGGAGGTAAAAAATGAAAAAGATTCTTTCCATCGCAGTTGTACTTGCAATGCTTCTTTCGGCAGTTGCAGTATTTACAAGCTGCGGCAAGACAGAAGAAGGCGCTCAGGACGAAGTTGTTCGCGAAGCAGTTGCCAAGGAAGACATTAAGGTTGGTTTCATCTTCCTTCACGATGAAAACTCCACCTACGACAAGAACTTTATCGATGCAGCTGTTGCTGCTACCGAAAAGCTCGGCCTTACCGAAGAACAGGTTATCTTCAAGGTAAACGTTCCTGAAGGAACAGAATGCTACGACGCAGCAGCTGAACTTGCTGACGACGGTTGCGATCTTATCTTTGCTGACTCTTTCGGTCACGAAGACTTTATGATCGAAGCAGCCAAGGAATTCCCCGAGGTTGTATTCTGCCACGCTACAGGTACAAAGGCTCACACAGAAAACCTTGCTAACTTCTACAACGCGTTCGCTTCTATCTACGAAGGCCGTTACCTTGTAGGTGTTGCTGCAGGTCTTAAGCTCAACGAAATGATCGAAAACGGCGACATCACCGCCGAAGAAGCAAAGATCGGTTACGTTGGCGCACATCCTTACGCAGAAGTTAAGTCGGGTTATACATCCTTCTTCCTCGGCGCAAGATCCGTTTGCCCCACAGCTACAATGGACGTTAAGTTCACCAACTCCTGGTTTGACATCGCTCTCGAAAAGGAAGCTGCAAACGCTCTTATCAATGACGGTTGCGTTCTTATCAGCCAGCATGCTGACTCTGAAGGCGCTCCTAAGGCTTGTGAAGAAGCAGGCGTTCCCAACGTTGCATACAACCTCGACACAATTATGTGGGGTCCCAACACAGCTCTCGTTTCCTCTAAGATCAACTGGGCTCCTTACTTTGAACACATCATCAACGCTGTAATCAACGGCACAGCTATCGAACAGGACTACTGCTACGGTCTTGAAGAAGGCTCTGTTGAAATCCTCGGCCTCAACGAAAAGGTTGCTGCTGAAGGCACAGTTGAAAAGCTCGAAGAAGTTAAGGCTGCTCTTATTGCAGGCGACATCAAGGTATTTGACACAGCTACATTCACTGTTAACGGCGAAACTCTCGACAGCTACATGGCTGACGTTGACTCCGACGCTGCATTCACAGCTGATACAGAAGTTATTTCCGACGGTTACTTCCACGAATCCGAATACCGTTCGGCTCCTTACTTTGACATCGATATCGACGGTATCAACCTCAAGTAAGATATAATAGCGAATTTCATGCGTCAGGCGGGGCGATTCGCCCCGCCTGTTTTCTTTTTCAGAAGTTACACAAAATCATATGGAGGCTTTTATGAACAACTGTCCGGCAATTGAATTACGGAATATAACAAAAACCTTCGGAAGCGTTGTTGCCAACAAGAACGTATGCCTCACCGTGAAGAAGGGCGAGATCCTTTCTATTCTCGGCGAAAACGGCAGCGGAAAAACAACGCTTATGAATATGATCTCGGGAATCTATTTTCCCGACGAGGGTCAGATTTTTGTCGACGGCAAGGAGGTCGTTATCAGATCTCCCAAGGATGCGTTTAAATACAAAATCGGCATGATCCACCAGCATTTCAAGCTGGTAGACGTTTTTACCGCCGCTGAAAATATAATCCTCGGACTTAAAAACGAAAAAGGATT
The DNA here is from genome assembly GCA_015063785.1 of Oscillospiraceae bacterium. Classification (GTDB taxonomy): domain Bacteria; phylum Bacillota; class Clostridia; order Oscillospirales; family CAG-382; genus UMGS1052. The sequence goes on along the minus strand of SVTM01000030.1, from coordinate 18,570 downwards.
TGACATAAAAAAGGCAGAAAAGAAGGTACGTGAGATCTCGGATAAATACGGCTTTGCCCTTGATCCGACAAAGAAGATCTATGAAATGTCTGTTTCGGAAAAGCAGACAGTCGAGATCATCCGCGTGCTTTACCGAAACGCAGACATTCTTATTCTCGACGAACCCACCGCCGTGCTTACCCCCCAGGAAGCACAAACTCTTTTTGCTATACTTCGCAGAATGCGCGACGACGGCAAAGCGATCATTATAATCACCCACAAGCTGCACGAGGTTCTTTCGCTCTCTGACAGAGTAACGGTTTTGAGAAAGGGCGAATACGCAGGCACGGTAAACACCTGCGATGCCACCGAAAAGAGCCTTACAGAAATGATGGTTGGTCAGAAGGTCGCCCTGAATATCGACCGTGACGATCCCAAGGATCCCTGCGACAGACTTGTTGTCAACAACATCAACTGCATCAACCGCGACGGTGTGCAGGTGCTAAACAACATATCTTTTACAGCACGCTCGGGCGAAATTCTTGGTATTGCCGGCATTGCCGGAAGCGGACAAAGAGAACTGCTTGAATCGATTGCAGGTCTTCAAAAGCTCAACAGCGGAAGCATTATGTATCACAATCCCAAAACCGGCACAGAAGAAGATCTGAGAAACAAAACTCCTCTTCAAATCAGAGAACTTGGCGTTCGTCTTTCGTTCGTTCCCGAGGACAGACTGGGCATGGGTCTTGTGGCAAACATGGACATTGTTGACAACATGATGCTCAGAAGCTACCGCAAGGGACATTCTGTATTTGTGCAAAGAAAAGCTCCTGCTCAGCTTGCAGAGGACATTATCACCCGACTCAAGGTCGTAACTCCCAGCTCCCACACTCCCGTGCGCAGACTTTCGGGAGGTAACGTACAGAAAGTTCTCGTCGGTCGAGAGATTGCCTCTGCCCCCACTGTGCTGATGGCGGCATATCCCGTTCGCGGACTTGATATCAATTCGTCCTACACGATCTACAATCTTCTCAACGAACAAAAGCGCAACGGCACAGCCGTGATCTTTGTCGGCGAAGACCTTGACGTTCTTATCGAGCTTTGCGACCGCATTCTTGTTCTATGCGGTGGAAAGATTAGCGGAATCGTGGATGCTCGCAATATTACCAAAGAAGAGATCGGTCTTCTTATGACAAAATCCGAGCAAGGAGGCGCAAAATGAACAACTCTGCAACAAACGACAAGAATATAAAAGATCAGAAGCAACACAAAGTGCACGATCCCCTTTTCCAGATCGTTAAACGTGACGGGATGGAATGGTACAAGGCTCTTGGCATCCGCCTGGGAGCAATACTTATTGCCCTGGTGGTGTGTGCCCTTGTTCTCGTGCTTCTGACAAATATGCTCGGCACCCCCTACAACCCCATCAAGATATATAAAACCATGTTTGACGGCGCATTCGGTTCGGCGAGAAAAACATGGGTAACCATGCAGGACGTGGCGATGCTGCTTTGCGTTTCGCTGGCGGTAACACCTGCATTTAAAATGAAATTCTGGAACATAGGTGCCGAAGGTCAGACACTTATCGGCGGTCTTTGTGCAGCAATCTGCATGAGATATCTCGGCCCTGCTCTTCCCGATTTTCTTACAATCCCCATAATGGCAGTTGCTTGTATCATAAGCGGTGCCCTTTGGGCAATTATTCCTGCTTTCTTCAAAGCAAAGTTCAATACAAACGAAACTCTTTTTACCCTTATGCTAAACTATGTGGCAATGCAGATAATCAGAATCTTCATCGCCATCTGGGTTCCCACAGGATCGGGCGTTCTCAGCCGAATTGACAACGCACATCTTCCCATTCTTTTTGGTCAGAAGCAGTTGCTCAACATTCTCGTTGTTGCAATTCTTACCGTTATCATGTATATCTATATGCGCTATTCAAAGCAGGGATATGAGATCTCGGTTGTCGGCGAAAGCGAAAACACCGCGAAATACATCGGAATTAACGTAAAGAAGGTAATCATCAGAACCATGGCGATCTCGGGTGCTGTCTGCGGTATTGCAGGTCTTTTGCTCGTGGCAGGCCGTGACTACACCGTATCTGCAGCAACAGCAGGCGGCATGGGCTTTACTGCCATCATGGTTTCGTGGCTTGCAAAGTTCAATCCGTTCGTTATGCCCCTCACTTCCTTCCTTATCGTTTTCCTCGAGCGCGGCGCATCCGAAATGGCATCCCGTCTGCGTCTTAACGAAAGTATTTCGGACGTTGTTACAGGTATCATCATATTTTTCATCATCGGTTGCGAATTCTTTGTTAATTACAAGATCCTCTTCCGACACAGCAAGCACAATAAGGAGGTGTAATAGTTTATGGCAGCATTTTCTTTGATAATCGCAATCCTTTGCAGCGCCATAATCCAGAGCATTCCTCTTCTTTACGGTGCAACAGGTGAAATACTTACTGAAAAATCCGGACATCTCAATCTTGGTATCCCCGGTATTATGTACATGGGCGGTATCTCGGGCGTTATCGGCGCGTATATTTATGAAAAAAGCGTAACTGTGCCAAATCCCTTCTGGAGCATATTTGTAGCTCTTATGAGTGCTCTTATCGGCTCGGGACTGTTGGCTCTTATTTACAGTTTTCTCACAGTTACTCTCAGAGCAAATCAGAACGTAACAGGTCTTGCCATCACCACCTTTGGTACAGGCTTCGGTGACTTTTTTGGCGGATCACTTACAAAGATCATGGGCGACGGTGGAAACCTTCAGTTGGCGGCTACACCAAAGTATTTTAAGGCTTCGCTTCCTTTTGCAAACGATCTTGGCCCTGTTGGCAAGCTTTTGTTCTCCTACGGTTTTCTTACCTATCTTGCAATTGTTATTGCAATTGTGGCAGCGATATTCTTAAAGCGCACACGCGCAGGTCTGCATCTGCGTGCTGTCGGTGAAAACCCTGCAACTGCCGATGCGGCAGGTATTAACGTCACCAGACATAAGTATCTTGCAACATTAATCGGCGGTATGATCGCAGGTCTTGGTGGATTCTATTTTATCATGGACTACACAGGCGGTTCGTGGACAAACGGCGGCATGGGCGACCGCGGTTGGCTTGCCATTGCCATCGTAATCTTTGCCACTTGGAAGCCTATTATGGCAATCCTTGGTTCGTTCGTGTTCGGCGGACTTTACATTGCATACAGCTACGTTTCGCCGATGTTCGCATCTCTTCCCAATGCAAACACCCTGCGACCTGTTATACAGGAGGCATTTAACACCCTTCCTTACCTTGTAACGATCATCGTACTCGTTATCACAAGTATGCGCAACAAAAAGGAAAACCAACCTCCGCAGAGCCTTGGTCTTCCATATTTCAGAGAAGAAAGATAACAAATCATATCAAAGCTGCAGGCGGAACGAAAGTTCCGTCCTGTTTTTTTATTTTTGTTCGCTTTGCTTTTATCAGCTTTACTTTTTAAATCGTTCATCTATGCTTTTTTATTCCGCTTGACAAATCAAAAACCATGTGGTATAATGAACATAATTTTTACGAAAGGACAGCGACAATGCTAATCTGCTACAATATCAACGTAAACACACCGGATATGCACGACGTCAATACCATTAACTGGTATACGCCGGGCTTGTATTGTTGTACCCAAATTCCAAAAATGCCTGTGGAATAAACTTTCTTTGGCAAATTGCAATTTAAGTACAAACGGTGCAAGTCGAATTTTTCGATCTGCACCGTTGTTTTTTATGGAGGGTAAAAATGGACACAAAAGAATATTTGATAAATTACTATGAAAATTACGACGAGGACGGCCGTTTGACTTCAAAACACGGACGTGTCGAATATATAACTACAATGAAGTATCTGGAAAAGTATCTGAGACCCGATATGAGGATTTTAGAGATAGGCGCAGCAACCGGTAGGTATAGTCATTCGCTTGCCCAAAAAGGTTATCAGGTCGACGCAGTGGAGCTTGTGGAGCACAATATAGAGATATTTAAAAGAAATACCAAGGTCGGCGAAAAGGTTAGCGTGACTCAAGGTGATGCCACAAACCTTTTTGGATTTCAAAGCAACACCTACGATATCGTTCTGCTGCTTGGCCCGATGTATCATCTCTTTACGGAGGATCTAAAACTGAAAGCTTTGTCAGAAGCAATAAGAGTTACAAAGAAAAACGGTGTTGTATTTGTGGCTTACTGTATGGGTGATGCCAGCGTTTTGTCATATGGATTTATACGCGGCGAAATACATAATATAATCGAAAAATGTATGCTTAACACAGAAACCTTTGACACTTTTTCGCATCCGTGGGACATTTTCGAGCTGTACAGAAAAGAGGATATCGACAAGCTCCGATCACATTTTGACGTAACACAGCTGCATTTTGTAGCCACAGATGGATACACAAATCATATGCGAGAAACTGTTGACAAAATGGACGATAAAACGTACGAAATTTATTTGAAATACCACTTTTCTATTTGCGAAAGACAGGATATGGTTGGTTTTTCCCATCACACGCTTGATATATTCAGAAAGGATTGAAAATTTATTCCTATATCTTACCTTGATGCTCAAAAAGAATGGGGGTGGAAAATGCATGGACAGTATGCAGGAAAAAGTCTAATTGGATATATGTCTCTATCTCATGTAAATGATGGCATATACGAACTTCACAATCTATCTGTTCTTCCTGAGTTTCGTCATCGTGGCTTTGGAAGAAGCATGCTTGATTTTGCAAAAGAAGTCGTTCTATCTTTAGGTGGTAAAACTTTAAATGTTGCTATAATCGACGAGAGCAATGTTCTGAAAGCTTGGTATGTATCAAATGGATTTAAACAAATAGAAAAAAGAAAATTTGATCATCTGCCTTTTACAAGCGGATATCTTGATTTTTCAGTGAAATAAAAAAACAAGGACGGAAATCCGTCCTTGTTTTTATTCATCAAACTTTCGTCAGATTACTTTGTGATCGCAGGCTTCTGCGAGAAGTACATTGCCTTGAGGTAAAGTGTGTCTCCTGCAAGTTCAGAGAGGCTCTTTGTACCGATAGGCGAAATGTGGAACTGGTTGTATACAGATCCTTCGGGAACAGAATGTGCTTCGTTGAATTCTGTGAAGTCCCAAGTTACGCATGCCCACTTGTTAGCTACTACGGGTTCCTTAGACATAACAGGCTGACCGAACCAGTTAGACTTGTTACCGTCAGCGAGGATTACGTTACCATAGTTGATGTGACCGTAATCGCCTGCAGCCTTAGCATTTGTTGTTTCGTAGTAGTAGATGATTGTGAGGTGAGGATACTTGTGAGTATCAGCCTTTGCGCGATTAAGGGTGTAGTCATTGATTGTGAATGCCTTGCCCTTGCCGTCGGATTCGATCTTAACAACCTGAGATTCGTGGTCAAAGTCTACCTTTACAGTGGACTTCTTACCATTGATCTCGTGTTCAAGATATTCGAATGCCTTAGTAAGCTTGATGGGTTCATCATCGCTTGCAAATCCGGGGTTTCTGCCCTTGTCTCTGCCGTAAGCGGAGAGATCGTAGAGGATAAGTACGTTGGGAAGTTCCCAGTTACCGCGCTTAGCCCATTCAGCAGTAAATGTAACGTCAACGTTGCTTGTGAGTGCATAAGCTGCGCCTGCACGATAGAGCTGATTGTCAGCGTCACATCTCCAACCTGTGAAGCGATAGCCGAGGTTGGACATTGCTGCTGCAGAAGGAAGTGTGTTTGTGGACATATGATCCCACTTAGCAGCTGCGGGAGCGCTACCAACTACTGCTTCATCACCGGTTTCGAAGTAAACGTTGAGCTGAGGAGCGTAGCTTGTCTTTGTGGGGAACTGATAGGAAGCGGAGAGTGTGCCGTCTGTGTTAACAGTAGCTGCAACTGCTTCGCCATTGAGGATGATCGCAGGAAGTGCTGCGTCATTGAAGAAGTAACCATCTGCAAGAGATACAAGAACGCTTGCGGAGTACTGAGTTTCATAGTTGAACTTGCCACCAACAAGCTCAGGTGTCCAACCATCGAGCTGGATGGAAACTACATCTGTAATGGATGCATCATCGGGAGTAGCTGTGATGCTGAATGCTTCTGCACCACCGGTAGGAGCAACGATTGTAGCTGCGATGTCGCCTTCAAATGCTGCACCGTAACGAACCTTAGTGATTGTTCTTGTGATGGGGTTGGGTGTGAAGTAGCTTGTTCTCTTGGTGTATGCGCCGCCATTACTGGACCAAACATCGTTTGTTGTGTCAGCAGTAGCCTGAATACGACCGTTTCTCTGAGGCTGACCCTGTGCGTTGGGTGTAAACTCAACTGCACCGCCAATACCGGAGTCAACGATGAATGTGTTTGTTCTGCCCTGTTGAAGCTTCTGCTTGAGGTCAGAGCTGATTTCGGGGATTGTACCGTTGTTAAAGAAGATGAAACCAGGCTGACCGGGGTTCTTAACATAAGCTTCTGTTGCGATGAAGTTTGCAATATTACCGCCGTCTACATTGAATACAAGATAGCCGGAGATTGTTGCAGGGCTGCCGCCCTTAGGAGCAAAGTCGATGGTGTTGATGTCAGCACCGCTAACTCTTACGCTAACGTTACCTGCGATACCCTGTGCCTTGTCTGTAAGGTTTGCACCGCCGAGGTAGTATGTGCCGATGGTAACACCGCTGTAGATTGTTGTATCAACAGCATCAACAGTAGTATTGATACCACCGTCAACGATGTCGTATGCAACGCCTATGTTTTCGAGGTTAGGACCGATAACTGCCTTGTAGCCGTTTGTTGCAATGAATGCACCGGACTTAGCGTCGATCTTGATGTTTTCGATGTTTGTTGCAGAACCGAGAGATACGGAACCGTTGATCATAAGAGCAGAGTCGCTGTCATAACCGGTAATTGTAACGTTACCTGCGTTTTCAGGAAGAACGCCGCTGATCGAGAGGTTACCGATAACGATAACTGTAACATTTCCGCCGTTTGCAAGCGAAATTGCCTTGTAGAGGGTTGCAACTGCCTTTTCAGGAGCAGAACCGTCGTTTTCGTCAAGACCGTTGATTACGTCAACGTAAACTATTTCGCCGGAAACAGGGTTTGTTTCCCAGTTAGCTTCGAGGTAGATGTTGCTTTCGGGCATAAGAACGAGTTCGCCGGGCTTGTAAACCTTGCCAGCTTCGTCTGTCCAGTATGTGAAGACATAACCTGTGTTTGCAAATGTGTTTTCGGGGATAGTAACGTACATGCCCGCATAGTTCTCGATGGAAGTGGGAGCATATCCGCCTGTTGCGCCGTTGCCGTCGAATACAACCTGATACTTATCAAGCTTTGTCCAAACAGCTGTGAAGACAACGTCTTCTGTGCCAACAGTGTAATCATCGCCGGGCTGATAGATGTTTGTACCATCGGAATAACCGTCGAATCTGTAGCCGCCCTGTGTGAAGAACTGTTCGCCAACACTAATTGTGGAGTTGAAATCTACGAATTCGTTGTAAGGAGCAGTACCTGCAGTACCGATGCCGCCAACGTAGGAGATCATTGCTCTTGTTTCGTCCTTTGCGGTTTCGGCAAGAGTGTATATAAATGTGATATAGTCGTAGGATTCGTCAACAACTTCAATTCTGTATTCGGAAGAACCGTTGATTGTGAAAGCAAAGCCTGCGGGGAATACATACTTATCGTTAGCAGAGAGCTTAACTTCGTATGTATAAGGAATAGCGTAACCAACTTCTGCGTGATCGGGAGTGATCGAGAGAACTTCTGCAGAGAAGTGAGTGTCGTCGCTTACTGCAACAGGCCATTCTGTTTCGCCGGGAGTTGCAGGCTCAAGGATAACGTCAACTTCAGCGGGGCCAAGGGTCTTTTCGTTTGTGAAAGAAACCTTAACTTCTTCGCCGAGAGGAGCTGTGTACTTGCCTGTGCCTGTAAATGTTGTGCCGGAAGCAGATTCAAGCTTTGCAACATAGCCATCGTCACATGTGATATCAAACACGCCTGCTTCGGATGTAAAGTTTACGTTGCCGTGAACTGTATCAGCGAGAACGAGCTTGTAAACATCCTGATGAACGAAGTTTGTGAGGTCGAGTTCGCACATCGAACCGCCTTCTTCGATGATCATCTGCATATAGCCCTTAACGGTAGAGAATCTACCAGTGTTGCTCATTCCTTTGATGGCACCGGCCTTGCCAACTCTTACGTTGAGGTTGCCGTAGATAGTTGTGCTCTTATGGCTATCGGCATAACCGTCCTGGCCTACAGCAAGAGAACCAAGGGAACCGGAAAGTACTTCGACGAGAACATCGCCTCTAATACCATTTTCGGGAGCAGTAATATAAGCGCCACCGAGAGAGATCCTCTTGGTAACATCAGCACCGTCGATCACAAAATGTTCGCCTGCCGAGGAAGAACCCGGAGTACTTGCGTGGATCTGACCGGTACCAAGAACCACAAAGCCCTCGAGCATTGTGAGCTTGTAACCTGCTGTGTTAAGGTGAGCATATCCGGAACCGCCGCCGAGAATACCAATGTTTGTAAAAGTGAGGTCTGAGTTCATGTTAAGAGCAGCACCGCTGGATGTGTTTATCGCTGCTGTGGCATCAGCACCTGCGATTGTAAGCTTCTTTGCTGTGCCGGGGAAATGACCGCCAGCCATCTCGTAAGTGCCGACAATATAAACTGTACCGCCGTCATCGACCTTGGTAAAAGCAGCACCGAGTGTCTTAAGGGGAGCATCTTCTGTACCCTTTGCTCCGTCGTTACCATTTTCGCTGTCAACATAAACCTCGGGAGTAGCCGCAGAAACGGAAACACTCGCGAAGGAGAGTGTGGACAGAACGAACATGAGTGCAAGCACAACGGATAAAATACGTCTTGTTTTCATGTGAATTCTCCTTTTCTCTGATAATTTTACACGGTGAGCGATTAAAAATATGCAAACTTCACCCACCGAGAGAGATTTACAAGCCTATTATATATCAAGCGAAGAAAAAAATCAATAGTGATTTTGAATTTTTCTGATTATTTTTTAGATATTTTCTCGAAGCCACTTTTGTGTTTTGTGCATTTCGTCATATAATCCAAGCGCAAAACGGGCATTTTGACCACAACAAGATACATTTTGTTCACAATCAAAATTTAACATACTGCTTTTTCGACAAAACTACAGTTGTTCGTTCAGGATATTTCCTTACAATATCATATTACGGCTTACATTCCCTGTACTACACATCAAACAGGTTGTGCTTGCATCTGAAATCTATTTTTCTCGCAATATAATAATATTGTAAAAAAAGAGGCTCAAAACTATTTACAAAAGCGGCAGATTGAGTTATAATAATTGTGTATAGATATTTTTACCTACATATTTATAAATACAATGTTTTATAACGAAAGGAGCAGTTATGCTGCCGGAGCTTGAAAAAATAAACGTGCGCGGTGTTGAATTTGACAACGTTACGATGTCAACTGCCACCGACGCCGCAAAATTTCTGATAAACCGTGAAGGTGTGGATTACATCTTTACCCCCAATTCCGAGATTGTGCAGATGTGTATCGACGACAAGCCTTTTTACGACGTGGTAAATTCCGCCTCGCTGATAATCCCCGACGGTATCGGCGTGGTATACGCATCCAAAATACTGGGCAGACCTCTTTTTGAAAAGGTGGGCGGCTTTGATCTTTCAAAGCACATTCTTGCCTACGCCGCAAGTGAAGGCAAAAGAGTTTTCCTTTTCGGCTCTGCTCCCGAGCGCGACGGAAACCCCGCTGTGTGTGACATGGCGGCAAAAAAGCTTTGTGAAACATACGAGGGTCTTACCATCTGCGGCACACGCAACGGATATTTTAAGCCCGAAGAAACAGACGCCATAATCGACGAAATAAACGCCGCATCCCCTGACATTCTTTTCGTATGCCTCGGCGCGCCCAAGCAGGAAAAGTGGATATATGACAACCGCGAAAAGCTCAAGGTTTCTCTTGCCCTCGGTCTTGGAGGAAGCCTTGACGTGTATGCCGGCACCGTAAAGCGTGCCCCTAAGTTTTTCATCAAGATGAACCTTGAATGGTTCTACCGCCTTATCAAACAGCCTGCCCGTATCGGCAGAATGATGAAGCTACCCAAGTTCCTCTTTGGCACCATATTCTACAAGCTTTTCGGCAAGGACAAGGCTGAAGCTAAAAAATACAAAGAGCGCAAAGCTCAGAACGGAGAAAAGAAATGAAAGTACAGCTTATAGCCCACTCGCCCGATCCCGACAAAATAATCGCTGCCGCGGCAAAACTTTGCTATTCTGCAGTTGGCACAGACGAGATACTCGAAGGCCTTACCCCCGAAAAAACAGAAAAATTTATAGATATGCTCTCGTCGCTCGGCCACGAAAGCCCCGTGGAACACGCCACCTTTACTTTTGCGGTCGAGGGAGTGTCCCGTTCACTGCTTGCGCAGCTCACCCGTCATCGCATGGCGTCATACAGCGTGCAGAGTCAGAGATACGTGGGCAAGGAAAATTTTGAATTTATTATCCCCCCAGAGATTGACGCCATCCCCGAAGCCCGCGAGCTTTTTTTGAAAGCCATGGAAAACGACCGCGAAACATACCGCGAGCTCAACAGAATTCTTACCGAAAAACATACACAGACAAACATTGAAGCCGGCATGGACGAAAAGAAAGCAGCAACCGCTGCTTCCAAAAAAGCAAACGAGGATTCAAGATATGTTCTTTCGAACGCCTGCGACACAAAGATCGTTATGACCTTCAATGTCCGCTCGCTCTACAACTTCTTCTCGCTGCGCTGCTGCTCGCGCGCGCAGTGGGAAATAAGAGAGCTTGCCTGCAGAATGCTGGCGCTTGTAAAAGAAGTTTCCCCTGCCCTTTTCAAAAATGCAGGTCCTTCGTGTGTTTCGGGCAGATGCTCGGAAGGCTCATTCTCGTGCGGAAAAATGAACGAAGTTCGTGAGATCATCAAAAACGGAGGTATCGTCTGATGTCCGCATATCTTGTTGCCATCGACGGAACCGATGCCTCGGGCAAGGCAACCCAAACAGCACTTTTGGCACAGCATCTTAGGGATATGGGCAAAACGGTGCTTGAGGTATCATATCCCAACTACGATTCGCCATCGTCGGGGCCTGTTAAAATGTACCTTGAAGGAAAACTCGGCAAGACCGCAGAAGACACAGATGCATACTCCGCATCGGTTCTTTTTGCCGTTGACAGATTTTGTTCTTTCCGCTCTGAATGGAAAGAGTTTTACGATCGCGACGACTGTGTTATCCTGCTTAACCGCTACACCACCGCAAACGCCGTGCATCAGCTTTCGAAGATCGACGACGAAATAGAAAAAGAAAAGTTTCTCTCATGGCTTTTTGATTTTGAATACGGACTTATGAAGATTCCCTCACCCGACCTTGTGATATATCTCGAAATGCCCACCGAAATCTCCGTGGCACTTCTTGAAAAACGCTGTGATGACACAGGTGCTGTCAAAGATATCCACGAAGAAGACAAAAACCATCTGACAAAAAGCAGAAATGCGGCAATTTTTGCCTGCGAAAAGCTTGGCTGGCACAGAGTGTCGTGTGCAAAAGACGGAAATCCCCGTACTCGCGAGGATATACACAACGAAATCTTTGAAATTTTCAGCGAAAATGCGCCAAAGAATCTTGCAAAATAATTCCGTTCTTTATTTAATCCCAAGCGCATAAACATAGAATATAAAACGGAAAATAAAGGCAATAATCGGTATTGCCCCACGGTTTCTTAAGACAAAAGAAAGGACAAATAAAATGGTATATATTTTTCTTGCCAACGGCTTTGAAGAGATAGAAGCTCTCACCCAGGTCGATTATCTGCGCCGCGCAGGTGTGGAGGTTGTGACGGTGGGAATCACGGGAAAGACGGTGACAGGTGCACACAACATCCCCGTTGTCTGTGATATCACCGAAAATGACGCCGCGCTTGACGAAAATCTTGAAATGATCATTCTTCCCGGCGGAATCCCCGGTGTGCCGAATCTGGGCAAGAGCGAATTTGTCATCGACGCCCTGGAATACGCCTACAAAAACGGCAAATTCATTGCCGCCATCTGCGCCGCACCCACCCTTGTGGCAAAATACGGCTATCTTGAGGGCAAAAACGCAGTCTGCTATCCTTCGATGGAAAACGAGCTTTACGGCGCAAACTGTGTGAACGCCGCCGTGGTTCGCGACGGCAAGATCATAACCGCACGCGCCGCAGGCGCATCAGAGGAATTTTCTCTTGAGCTTATCCGCGCACTTGTTTCAAAGGATGCCGCCGAAAAGGTAAAGCACGCCATCTGCGCAAGATAACCGATCCGCACTTCCACCCTGCGCAAGGATTTTTTCTTTCGCGCCGTCAGAAAGGACAGTTTTGTTATGAGTGAAATCCGAACTCAAAAATCAGAAATCAGGGAAAAATATCTCGCAGTCCGCGACGCTATTCCCTCAGAACAAAAAGAAGCTTTCGACAAAAAAATATTCAACCGCCTCATCGGCTCTATAACCTATCGCCATTGTACCGACGTTTTGCTCTATGCCTCTGTGAAAGGCGAAGCAGACACCTGGATGATATTTGAAAAGGCGCTTGCCGACGGCAAAAAAGTTGCTTTTCCCTGTTGCAATCCCGACAATACCATGACCTTCCGCTACGTCACATCCAAAGATCAGCTTTCACAGGCGACCTTTGGACTTCTCGAGCCCGACGCTTCGTGCGAGGAATGCAAGCCTTCCAACTTCTCACTTCTCATCGTGCCCGGACTTGTTTTTGACAAGGGCGGATACAGAGTGGGCTACGGCAAGGGTTTTTATGACAGATATCTTTCGACCTTCGAAGGGGTTTCGATCGGCCTTTGCTACAGCAAACTCCAGCTTCCTGAGGTGCCCAGAGGAAGATTTGACCGCCACGTCGACGTTATTATCAGCGAAAAAGGAGTGTACGCGGTAAATGCTCCGAAATGATGAAATTTCATCCCAAAACCCAATAAGCTTGTCGGAAAACAAGGCTCCGCTTATCGGGCTTTGTGCCATAGTTATTCTTGCGGCATCAAAATTTCTTCCGTCAGAGCTTGCGCAGAAAAACGTTTTTCTGTTTATCGTGGCGGTGTCTTTTGCCGCATTCGCCCTGCCTGCGGCGGTATTTGCCGTAGCCTTGCGAAAAAAAGTCGATCTTTTGTTTTCCGCTCCGAAAAAAGGTACTTTTCGCCTTTGCTTTTCGGCGGCATTTATGCTTGTCTTTTCCGCGCTTCTTTCGAGATGCATCATCTGTTACATAAACGGATCGTCCCACGCGCCTGCAGGCACGCTTCTTTCGGGCATGGGATATTTCGAGGCTCTCTTTTGCTACACTCTTCTGCCTGCGGTGCTTGAAGAGCTTATTTTCAGAGGCGTGGTTTTCCCCGTGTATGAAAAAAGCTGTGGCGGATTGTGCGCCATTCTTGCATCGGCACTGTTTTTTGCTATGTCCCATCTTTCGGGCGAGGACTTTTTTCTATATTTTATTTCGGGTCTGATACTCGGCGCGGTCGTTTATATAACCCGATCGGTTTTCGCCTGCATGGCGCTTCATCTCGTAAACAACTTTGCAAGCTTTTATCTTGAAAATTCAGTCTTCCGCATTGCGGCAGAAAGCAAAAGCGGAATACTTGCAATATTTCTTCTGACAGCACTTACGCTTATCTGCCTTTTCTGGTTTTTAACAGCCCTCGAAACAGTGTGCAGAAAGCGATATCTTTCGGCAAGCCACGAGGAATTTTCCGCAAAAAGACTTTTCCACGGCAATATTTCGCACAGCTCTGCCTTTTTAAAGGTTTTGCTGTCGCCGGTGCTATGGTGCGCCGTCGTTATCTTCTCGATCTACTTAATAATACTTTAGGAGTATGAAAATGCAAGGACAAAACAAAAACGATAAGCTACCAACCAATCGTCACGTGGTGGATTTTGACGATATTGATCCCGAAAACGCCAAACTACACCGCTCGAAACGTATAAAAAGCAACGTAAAAAAAGGAGGCATCGCGGCGCTCGGTCTTGTAAAGACCCTTGTATATCTTGCTGCCGTTATCCTTGTTTCGGTAATTCTTGCTTTCAACATCATCAGCATCGTCAATGACGTATATGCCTTTGATGACGACAAGGACATATCTGTCACCATCGATTTTAAGGAAGGGACAAGCCTTTCGGAGGCAGCAAAGCTTTTGAAAAAAGAGGGTATCATAAAGCATCCCTTTGTTTTCAAGCTTTATGCCAAGCGCGAGATTAAAAATTCCAAGTATTACACAGGCGAGATCGTTTCGGGGCCCGTTACCTTCACCTACAAGGCGGATGACAAAGACGTGGAATTTGACGAGGATTCTCCCATCAATTACATCCAGCTGACTAAAGACGAGGATGTATCGCGCAAACCTCTCAACTACGACCGTATCGTTTCGATGATCGCGGTGTCCAGCTACAAAGCCCGCGAAACTGTGAGAGTGACAATACCCGAGGGCTACACCGTGGACGAGATAATCGAGCTTCTCACATCAAACGGCGTCGGACAAAAGCAGGATTATATTGACGCCATACAGAACCACGATTACAACTATCGCTTTGTAAAAGAAATACAGGAAAATCCCGACAGGAAATACCGTCTTGAAGGTTATCTTTTCCCCGATACCTACGAATTTTTCACCGATGAAAACGAGATATCGGTTATCAACAAGATGCTCTCGAACTTCCAGGTAAAATTCGAAGATATCTATTACGAGCGTGCAGCCCAGCTCGGTATGAGTGTTGACGATCTTGTGATCCTCGCCTCTATTCTTGAAAAGGAAGCAAAGAATCCTGCCGACCTGCCCTTGATGTCATCGGTATTCCACAACCGTCTGAAATCGTCAATGCGTCTTGACTCGGATGCCACCGTCGTATATCTCCTTGACGAAAGAAAGGTTACTCTTACCACCGAGGATCTTGCCATCGACAGCAAATACAATACGAGAAAATACAAGGGGGTTCCGCCCGGAGCTATATCTAACCCCGGCATCGAGGCGATCAACGCCGCTTTCTACCCCGAAACCACAAAGTATTATTATTTCCTCACGCCGACCAGCGGAGAGACGGTTTATTCACGAACCGAAGGCGAACACAACGCCGCCAAAGACAAGGCAAGATCGGAGGGCAAGCTGGCATCATGAAACGTCCCGAGATCCTTGCCCCATGCGGCAACTTTGAAAAAATGCGCTTTGCCGTTCTTTACGGTGCAGACGCGGTATACCTTGCGGGAAAAAGCTTTGGTATGCGCACTGCCTCTGACAACTTTACCGATGAAGAGCTGAAATCAGCAATCGATTTTGCTCACGAGCGCGGAGTCAAGGTGTATATCACCGTAAACGTCATGCCCCGTCAGTACGAGCTTGATGCCTTTGAGAAATATCTTTCGTATCTTTCGCAGATAAAGCCGGATGCTCTGATTGTGGCAGATCTTGGCGTTATGTCGCTGGCAAAAAAGCACGCTCCGGGTATTGATATTCACATATCAACCCAGGCAAACACAGTAAATTCCCTTTCCTGCCGTGTTTTTCACGAGCTTGGAGCAAAACGTGTCGTGCTCTCGCGCGAGCTTTCGCTTGACGAAATAAAAAGGATACGCGACGATATCCCCGACGATCTCGAGCTTGAAGCTTTTGTTCACGGAGCAATGTGCGTTTCCCATTCGGGAAGATGTCTGCTGTCAAACTTTTTTGTCGGCAGAGATGCAAACCACGGCGCCTGCGCCCAGCCCTGCAGATGGGAATATAACGGCGAAGGTCTTTCGGCAGAAATAACCGAAGTCAAGCGCCCCGACATTCGCCTTACCGCCCTTGAAAACGAGCGCGGAACCTTTATTTTCAGTTCCAAAGATATGTGTATGATCGAGCACATTCCCGAGCTTGTAAAGGCAGGCATCGACAGTTTCAAGATCGAGGGCAGAGTCAAGAGCGCATATTACACCGCCGTCACCGCAAACTCTTACAAAACAGAGCTTATGAAATATCTTGCAGATCCCGACGGCTACATTTTTGACGGCGCGGCTCTGCGCGAGCTTGAAAGCGTCAGCCACAGAGAATACTGCACCGGATATTACTTTGACCACCCCCTTACCAACGCACAGATAACACAAAACGGCGGATACATAAAAGAAAAGGCTTTTCTCGCAACGGTTGAAAGCTTTGATCCCGCCACCATGCGTGCGACCCTTATTCAGCGCAATAAAGCGGTAAACGGCAACGAGGCCGATATAATCACCCCCGGCGGTATGGCAAAAAGCTTTGTTCTCTGCGATATGCAAAACGAAGCTGGCGAACCGATCGAATCGGCACCCCATCCGCAGATGAGATTTTCGGTGAAAATGCCGTTTGAGGTTAATATCGGAGATATAATACGAGGCAAATAAAAACAAAAGTCCGAACACAACAAAGTGTTCGGACTTTTCTTCATATTATATTGTGTTATACAAAGGTTTATTTTTTCTCGTCGTTCTTTTCTTCCTTGTTGGGAACGTCGGATAGCAGTTCTTCTTCATAAAATGCCGTGTCGGTTGAAAGACCTTTTTTTCTAAGACGCTTTTCGGAAGCCTTTTTGATTTCAAGAAAGGCCAGGGCAAAAATAGGTACGGCAATTATCATGCCGACAATTCCGAAAAATCCGCCAAAGAGAAGCAGGGCAAAAATAACCCAGAAGGACGGCAAACCTGTCGATTCGCCAAGAATCTTCGGACCGATGAAATTTCCGTCAAGCTGCTGAAGCGCAATGATGAAAATGACAAACCAAATGGTTTTTCCCGGATCAAGGGCAAGCACCATAAGGCCTGTGGGAATTGCTCCGATAAAAGGACCAAAGATCGGGATCACATTTGTTACTCCGATAATAAGCGCCATGAGCGCCGGGTTTGGCATTCTGAGAATCCATAATCCGACAAATGCAATGATTCCGATGATAGTGGAATCAAGTATTTTTCCACCGATAAAACCACCGAAAATTCTGTTGACTTCATTACAGAAAACAAGAATCTTTGAAACAGTTTTGTTCTCGAACCATGCGTAAAGAAGCTTTTTGAATTTTCTCTTAAACGCAACTCTTCCCGCAAGAACATAGATTGAAATAAGAAGTCCGATGGCAATATTAAGCACCTGTGTCACAACGCTGTAGATAGCGTTGTAAGCCTTTGGCAAAAAATTCTTTGCAAGGTCAAACCCGTGACCGACAAATTCTTCGATGTTGATTTGATCGAGAAAAGGCAGATGCAAGCTGTTCAGGTAGTTTACGATACTGTTTGAATATTTCTGGATATTCGTAGTGAACTCGGTGATGCTGTTTCCGATATCGGGAAGAATAAGGAAAACAAATCCCGTAAGTACGCCGAGAAATACGATATAAGTCAGAATAAGGCTTGTGACAGTGTACAACTTCGGAAACTGCTTTTTGCTTTTTGAAAAGATCTTTGCAATAAGCTTATAGATAATCTTGTCGATCGGAGCAAGCAGGTACGCAATGATTATACCGTAAATTACGGGGCTGAGATACGAGATGGCCCTGCCCAATATGTGCAACGAAACCGAAAAATTATCTCTTATGAAAGGAAGGAAAAGGAATATCGCAACCACCGTCAAAAAAATGTAAACGGCAATGGTGGTATATTTTCTGTTCCAATCTATCTTCACTGTCACACCTCCTGTTGAGTTTTTATACAACCTTCCCCGAAGCTTGCGCCCCGGGGAAACTCTTTGAAAATCAGACGATAACAGTTACTCTTGCAACGCTTTCGACAGCCTTGATGGCTTCAACTGCATCTTCAGGAAGATCGCCCGAGATCTCAACGAGAGTGTAGGCGTTGTCCTTCTTCGAGCGGTTTGCCATGTTTTCAACGTTGATGCCCTTGTCCGAGAGAATAGCTGTGATGCTGGCAATAACGTTGGGAATGTTCTTGTGGAAAACGCAGATTCTTGTGCCGCCTGCGTAAGGAATGATAACTTCGGGGTAGTTTACACTGTTCTTAATGTTGCCGCTTTCAAGGAAATCGCGGAGCTCTGCACAAGCCATAACTGCGCAGTTGTCTTCCGATTCGGGAGTGGATGCACCAAGGTGAGGAATTGCAACGATGCCGGGAACGCCAACTGTTGCCTGTGTGGGGAAATCCACAACGTAGCTTGCAACCTTGCCGGATGCGAGAGCTTCCTTGATATCGTCGTCGTTGACGAGGTCTGCTCTTGCGAGGTTGATGATGCGTACACCATCCTTCATCTTTGCAATAGTTTCCTTGTTGATCATGCCCTTTGTGTCGGGAGTGGAAGGAACGTGCAACGAAATATAATCACAGTTTGCATAGATATCATCGCGCTCAGCAGCCTTTTCAACAGAAGTTGCAAGGTGCCATGCGGCGTCAACAGTGATGTAAGGATCGTGACCGTAAACCTTCATGCCAAGATCAAGAGCTGCGTTTGCAAGCTTTGCACCAATGGCACCAAGGCCGATAACACCGAGGGTCTTGCCCTTGATTTCGGGACCTACGAATGCGCTCTTGCCGGCTTCTACCTGCTTTGCAACATC
>SVTM01000029.1 GCA_015063785.1 Oscillospiraceae bacterium | reverse complement strand
TAGGATCGTCCCAACCTACTTCGCAACCGAAACTTTCAGCGATGGCACGGACAGGAACGAGAGTTCTGGAATCAACGATCTGTGCAGGAACGTCAAGAGCCTTGTCTGCACCGTTAACGTTGATAGAAGCCTGACCGATGGTGAGCTTTACAGTTGTGTCGCCCTTTACGGATGTAACTGTCTTTGTAGCGTCATCCCATTCAACAGAAGCGCCGAGTGCTTCGAAGATTGCACGGAGAGGAACCATTGTTCTGGAGTCGATGATCTGTGCAGGAACGTCGAGAGCTTTCGCTTCGCCGTTAGTTGTGATTTCAGCCTTGCCGATGGTAAGCTTGATTTCGGTCTTTTCTTCTTCGGCAGGTTTTTCAGGCTGCTGACCTGCAACCCATTCTACCTCGATTTCGCCGGGTTCAAGCTCTACCTTGCCGTTATAAACAAGCTCGCCATCAATCTTGGCAACCTTGGTTTCGGAATCTGAAATTACTTCGAACACACCGGGATCAACCGTGGGCATGATCTTGCCGCCAACGCCGGATGTGATGACATAAACACCTTCGCCGATCTTTTCTTCGGTATATTCGATCTTGCCGGCAGGTTCAACACCGTTGTTGAAAATGATGTTGAGAGAGCCCATTACTTCGGGAGCTCTGTTTTCGAGGGTTGTGATGTTCTTTACAGAACCGGAATTAACAATGATGTTGATATTTCCGCCAACAGAAATACCTGTGTGGGTATCCATGTATGCGTCTGCCTGAAGGCTGATCTGAGAAACTTCTGCGCCGTCAATGATAACTGTGTCATCGCCCATAATACCGTTAGCATAGGATGTAACGTATGCGCCTGCAATGTGAAGTCTGCCGATCTTACCGCTGCGGAACTCTGCATAGCTTTCGTCAACAACTGCGTTGCCAAGAGCCGGAAGATGGATCATGTGCTTGAAGTTGGAATCTTCACCTGCGTCGTAAATAAGTTTTGTACCCTTGTTGTTGATGTGTGCAAATTCGCCGACATCAAAAAGAATGTCCTTGATTGTAACGTCGCCGGGGAAAACAATACCCTTGCTCTTGTCGATCTGGAAGAGAGCGTCAGACGTAACGCCTGTGATTGTGATCATGCCCTTCCATGCGGCGGGAGCTTTGAAAGTGCTGATGTTGTATACGCCGTATACGTAAATGGTACCGTCTTTGTCACCGATTGCGGTGATAGCTTCTTCGAGAGTACCAAAGGGATCGTCCTCTGTACCCTTACCTGTTGCGCCTGATTCTACGTAGAATGCAAGCTCTTCTTCATCAGCGGCAACAGCAAAAGCCATGCACGAAAGAACGAGCATTACTGCAAGAACTGCAGAGAGAATTCTCTTTGTCATAATTGACACCTCCAAATAATTTGAAATCCACGATCAGTGAATTTGATGATATTATAACATATAAAAACACTTTTGTCTATACAAAATGGTAAAAATGACATTCTTTTTGCACAAAAACACAAAAAAGCAGAGGCAAAGCCTCCGCTTTTTTGATTTAAAACTGATTACTTAGTGATAGTAACTGTCTTTGTGGGGTCGTCCCAACCTACTTCGCAACCGAAACTTTCAGCGATGGCACGAACAGGAACGAGAGTTCTGGAGTCAACGATCTGTGCAGGAACGTCAAGTGCCTTGTCTGCGCCGTTTACGTTGATCGAAGCCTGACCGATTGTGAGCTTTACAGTTGTGTCGCCCTTTACGGATGTAACTGTCTTTGTAGCGTCATCCCATTCAACAGAAGCGCCGAGTGCTTCGAAGATTGCACGAAGAGGAACCATTGTTCTGGAGTCGATGATCTGTGCAGGAACATCGAGAGCCTTAGCTTCGCCGTTTGTTGTGATTTCAGCCTTACCGATGGTAAGCTTGATTTCTGTCTTTTCTTCTGCCTTTACGGGCTGCTGACCTGCTACCCATTCAACTTCTGTTTCGCCGGGCTCAAGAGTAACTGTACCGTTGTAAACAAGTTCTCCGTTAATCTTCGCAACCTTGTCATCAGAGTTCGACTTAACTTCGAATACGCCAACGTCTGATGTAGGCATGATCATACCGCCCTCGTCGGAGTGGATGATAAATACGCCGCCTGCAACTGTTTCTTCGGGATAGTTGAACTTTTCGGGAGCGATCATACCGTTGTTGAAGATGATGTTGAGAGCACCCATAACTTCGGGAACGCAGTTCTTTCTCGCAACATTGATAGCACCGATTTCGCCTCCATTGTGGATAACATTGAGGTTACCGCCGATGGAGATACCGGTCTGGGTATCCATGTAAGCATCTGCATCAAGGTTGATGTTGCCTGCTTTACCGCCGTTGATGATGATATTTGCATCACCCATAACGCCATTTGCAAGAGATGTGCAATAGCCGCCTGCGGCATAAAGAGTTCTGATCTCGCCGCTTTCGAGAATGAAGTTACCTTCGTCAACGATCTGGCTGCCATACATGGAAAGATGGAAGAAACCGTCAAACAGAGCGTCTTCGCCTGCATCGATTGTGAGAGTTGCGGAATTGCCGGGGTTGAAGTGGCAGTTCTTACCAAGTGAGAAACCGATGTCCTTGATGATGGTGTCTCCGTTGAATACAGCAGACTTACCGTCAACAAGTGTAAGAATAGAATCGGTGTTTACACCTGCGATAGTAACAGTGCCTTCCCAAGCAGGAGCATTGAAAAGGTCAACGCTGAATGCGCCGTAAACGTAAATTGTTCCGTCCTTACCGTTAAGTGCAAGAATAGCCTCATCGATGGTACCGAAGGGATCGTCCTCTGTACCCTTACCTGTTGCGCCTGCTTCAACATAGAATGCAAGCTCGTCGTCTGCAGACACAGTGAATACGCCGAGAGAGATAACAAGCATCACTGCGAGAACTGCGGATAAAATCTTCTTTGTCATAATGACACCTCCAAAATTTTGTTGGTATATAACCACAAATAAATGGTTATATTGGAGATATTATAACATATTTGTTTAGAATTGTCCATACTATTTTGGCAAATTGCATATATTTTTTTGAAATTCGCGGTAACAAAAAACGGAAGCCAAAGCTTCCGTTTTTTATCAGTTGTTTTCGTTTGTTTCTTCCTTTGCCGCAAGATATCCCGAAACAAAATCGTGCGCGCGACGCATGATGTTGCGATCGTGGGGATAATTGAGGATCTTCATGGCTTCGTCAAAGGTGACGAGCTTGTACTCAGAGATCTCCATGATATCCATTTTTATCTCGTCCTTTTCAAAGGGCGAAACAAAATAGACCGCTTCCTTGCGCACATAACCGTTGATGAGGTAATTGTAGCTTTCGCGGAAGCCTTTTATGATGTGCGCGGAAACTCCGGTTTCCTCGTAGATCTCGCGGTTTGCGGTTTCATATTCATCCTCGCCAAACTCCATGTGACCCTTAGGAAAACCAACGTGGCCCGACATATTTTTGATGAGTATGTAGTATCTTTTCCCTTCGATCATCGAAAACAAAACAGCGCCGCAGCTTTTTTCATTGAAGCAGATGAAGGTGAGCTCTTCGTCATTTTCTTCGATGTATGGGGTGACAAGAAAACGCAATTCGGGTTCATAATAAACGGCGTTTTTGGACGATATTATCCAATACTCCTTTTTTTGACTTGTCTTGACAATGGCGATGACCTCTCCGGTGTACTCGGAAACGGCACCCATTGTACCTACGACAAAAGCCGCTTTACCCAGTGTTGAATTGTCCTTGTCGTCTTCTTTTACCTTGCCGCAGTTTATAAAGCAATTGCCTTTGTGCGGAAGGTACTTTCTGAAGGTGCTTGTGGTTGTTGCTGTTACTGTCTTTCCAAGAATAAAACGAGCACTGCGGTTTGAAGCGGCAACATTCCAGCTTGCCAAAATCTTCAACCTCTTTTTTCGGTTCGGCGCGTAGCAAAAATGACCTGAAGAAATGCGCCTCTTCCGTTAGTCAAGTATCACGGCTGCATCTATATAATACCGCCATGATACTATATTGTCTTTATTATACCATGTACAACGCAATAAATCAAGGGGGAGGGAAATATTTTTTGATATTTATATTTAATTGTTGAATAATTGTGCATTTCGTGGTAAAATCTTCTTGAACACAATGATGGAGGACAAAAATGAACACAACATCAAAAAACAGAAGCCCTGCTTGTGATATCATACGTATCTTCGCTTTTTTATCGGTTATATCGGTTCATTTTTTTATGAACAGCGGTTTTTACAGCGTACCGATAGACGGAGCAAGGCTTTACTTGATGACAGTGGCACGGTGCTTTTTTATGGTCTGCGTTCCCCTGTTTCTTATTCTTACCGGGTATCTGATGTGCAACAAAAAGCTTGAAAAAGGGTATTACGGAAGAATAACAAAAACACTTTTTGTCTACGTCTGCGCAAGTATTTTGTGTATACTTTTTAAAAAGTACTATCTTATGCAGGAATGGGGTCTTCAAGATACCATAGAGGGCACACTGGGTTTCACAGGTGCAAGTTATTCTTGGTATATCGAAATGTACATCGGACTCTTTCTGATAATTCCGTTTCTGAACGGCGCGTATCATTCGTTGGAAAGCAAAAAGCAAAAGATTATCCTTGTCGGGACGATGCTTTGTCTTACTGCTCTTCCATCTGTGCTGAACATCTTTGTTTTTGATTCTTTTGCTTTTTGGGCAGAGCCCATAAGAGAATGGGAATATACAAAGATCGTCCCCTCGTTCTTTACAATTCTTTATCCTGTCACCTACTATTATCTCGGCTGCTTCATCCGCGAATTCAAGCCAAAGCCAAACAAAGCACTGAACGCGCTGTTTATTATCGTGCTTGCCTTTGCTTTCGGCTCGTTCAATTATTACAGAAGCCGTGGTTCTATCTTTGTTTCGGGCATTTGGCAGGAATGGGGAGCTTTACCGAACGTGATAATGACCGTTCTTGTATTCATCTTTCTTCTCAATCTTCCGTCAGAGAGACTTCCCTCTCCTGTAAAAAAAACATTATCTTACATTTCAGATCTGACCCTTGGCGGATATCTGCTGTCATACATTTTCGACCAGTACTTCTATGGAAAGCTAAATGCAAAAGTTGACGTGGTAACTGACAGGATAGTATATTTTGTTCCGATGGTGGCGGTGGTTGCAATATCTTCCTTGCTTTTGTCGCTTGCGGTTAATCTACTTTACAAAGCGATGTGTGCAATCTTGAAATCAAAAAGAAAAACAGAACAATAAAAAACGCGGCACTTCTTTGCGGAAGTGCCGCTTGTTTTTTTAATACTTAACAGGCTTTGAGGTGAGATACTTTTTGACCATAAGGGCAACCTTAAAGGTGATGGCGTGTTCAAACTCGCGAAGATCAAGACCTGTGAGTTTGCGGATCTTTTCGAGACGGTAAACAAGAGTATTTCTATGTACAAAGAGCTTTCTCGAGGTTTCGGAAACGTTGAGGTTGTTCTCGAAGAATGCCTGGATGGTCATAAGTGTTTCGTGGTCAAGGCTTTCAAGCGAACCCTTTTTGAAAACTTCCTGAAGAAACATTTCGCAAAGAGTTGTGGGAAGCTGATAAACAAGTCTTCCGATGCCGAGGTTTTCGTAGTTGATAATGCGCTTTTCAGTGTCAAACACCTTGCCGACTTCAATGGCAACCTGCGCTTCCTTGAAGGAACGGGCAAGATCCTTGATGTTTTCGGCAATGGTACCAATACCGACAATGACCTTCTGGAAAAATTCCGTGCTTGTGGTATCGACAATAGAATTTGCAACCTTTTCAAGCTCGCGGCTGTCGCAATTGGGCTTTACTTCCTTGACAAGTACGATATCGTTTTCTCCGACGCTGATAACGTAATCCTTGTTCTTTTCAGGGAACATATTCTGCATTATATCATAAGGCATAACATCAGAAAGCTCGGCAAAACGAATAAAGAACACGGCACGCGGAATATCGCTGTTAAAACGAAGCTCCTTTGCCTTGATATAGATATCGCTGGGGAGAATATTATCCAGTATGATATTCTTTATAAAGCTGGATTTGTCGTACTTTTCATCGTAAAGAGTCTTGATGTTGTTAAGAGAAACAGCAAGCACCGATGCAATCTCGTAGGCTGTTTTGTCGTCGCCCTCGACCATGATGACATACTCAAGCTTTGCATGCGTTCCGATGGGTCGGTAGGTATAGCCTTCGTTGGTGTAGGTCTCCATCGAATATGCGATGCCCTCGAGGATATTTGTCTTGTCCTCGCCGATACGCACAAGCTCGCTGCAAGCAACCAGAGTACCGTTTTCATCGATAATACCGAGAACTCGATCGATGGCTTCCTTCATTTGGTGGATGACGCTCTGAAAAAGTCTGTTTGACATGATTATTTAGCCTCCCTGATAAGTTTAACTGTATAATAGATTCCGCCCAAAACGTACTGTGCGATGATTGCAATCATGGTCACAGAAGATGTGATAAACGGAACTCCAATGAATTTTGAAAGTGAAATCAAAAGAACTGTGAGAAGAAACGAGAAGAATACGGGTTCAAAAACGTATTTTCCCTTTTTGCACTTAAACTCCCCGGATACTTTATAAGTGTAAAAACACATGAAAGCGCAAAGTGCGAGGAACACCGCCGATGCTATCACAAACTTTGGTCCTCCGCGTGAAAACAGCCAAGCCGTCGAAAGAAAAACTAGGTTTGATGCCGAATATGCGAAGAAATCGCGGTGATAGATATTGTATATAAAATATAGCAGTGTAAACGCCACTGTAAGGGTTATGAGCGCATCGTACCGGGGGCTGTAGGTGGTTCCCCAATAGATAAATCCGCCGGTGATGTAACATACCGCAGAAGCGATGTTTGAACTCGAAAAAGTCTTTTCGGATTCATCCTTCTTTTTTACTTTGCAGTACACAAAATATGCAAGCGACGCAAGGGCAAGAACAGCTGAAATAATACGATAAGAGAGCTTCTTTGACATGATATAGAGATCGCTTGCAAGATCAACGGTATCGCGCAGGTGAATGAAAAAGAAGATCATCACGATGCACAATGCAAAAAAGACCGACATTCTGAAAAACAAAACGTCTTCTTTATATTGAGAATTACCTTTGGTTGAGCGATTCTTTTTCGCCATCGGCAAAAACCTCCTTTTTGTATCTTTTACTTCATATTGTCAGATTCATACATTATACACGAAAGAACGCACAATGGCGCCGTTTCGGTGCGAAGAATACGCTTTCCAAGGCTGACAAACGATATGCCGTTTTCTTTGGCATACGCCGCTTCCACGGGAGAAATGCCGCCTTCGGGACCCACGAGAAAAGCAACAGACTTTGTTTTGTCGGATATACTTCTTTTCAGAAAGGTCTTGATATCGGCATCCTGAGTTTCGTCACACATTTCGTAGCACAAAAAGCATACGTCGTGCTCTTTGAGTTTTTTTATGGCATCGCGGAAAGAAACAGGATCGCAAACCTCGGGAACGATTCCCCTGCCCGACTGTTTTGCTGCCTCCTGAGAGATCATGTTCCAGCGTTTGGTTTTCTTTTCCGACGACTTTTCGTCCGGTCTTGAAATACATCGAGACATAGCAACGGGACATATTTTTGAAATTCCGAGTTCAACGCACTTTTGAATTATCATTTCAAGCTTGGTGCTTTTGGGAACACCCTGGAAAAGGCTGACCGAAACAGAAGGCTCGTTCGCCCCTGTATGCTTTTTGATGACCGAAAGGGTAACGTCGTCAGAAGTGAATGCTTCGATAATGCAATCGTATTCGTAGTTAAAAAAATCGCATACCGTTATCTCATCCCCCACGCGCATACGCAAAGAATGGGAAATGTGGTTTGCATCGTCACCAAAAAGTCGGATCTTGCCGTCAGGCTTGATGTTTTCTTCTTTTATGAAAAAGCGAGGCATATTGCCCTCCGTAAAAAAATCAAACTATGTTGTAGTCCGCACGGGACAAAAGATCAAGGGCTTTCTTGAAATTTTCTTTTTTTACAAAGACATAATCGGTGTTGTAGGTGGAAACGGCAAAGATACCGACGCCTCCATCCGCAAGCACACGAGATATATCAGAAAGAATACCCGTGAGCGAAAAATCAAGAATTCCACAAATACGAAAACCGCACCATCCAGGGTTGTTTTCTGCAACGTTTTCGGGAACGCTTGAGGAAAGGCATACAAGCGAGATCTCTTCATCGGTCTTTGAAAGAAAAACAAATTCGTCACAAAGCGAAACAGCCGAAAGGTCAGCAAGCTTGCAAATAGAAAAATCGCCGCTTATGGGCTTAATATCAAGTTTTTTCATGCGTGACGAAGAAAGATGGCCGTCCATCCGTCGGTGTCTTTCTTTTCGATTACCGCAAAGCCTGCCGAAAGGAAGCTTTGTTCAACCTCGTCCGCGCGTTCGCTGATTATACCCGAGATCACGGCATATCCATTGTCGTCAAGAAGCTTTTTGAAATAAGGTGCCATTGCCTTAAGAACGTCTGCCACAATGTTGGCGGCAAGCATCTTATATTTTTTCTGTGCGATCTTTGAGAAGAGCTCGTCGTCATCTGTTATACTTCCGAGATAAAGGTCGTATTCGCTCTCGGGGATGTTGTTGGTTTCAAAGTTTTCCTTTGCTACTCTTATCGAGTTTTCTTCGATGTCGATGGCAGTGACGTGTGCGCCCGAAAGCTTGTTTGCAGCAATGGCAAGAATGCCCGATCCGCAGCCAACGTCGATCATCTCAAAGCTTTCGCCCGAAAGTTTTTCGTCAATCTTTTCGATATATTCAAGGCAGAGCTTGGTTGTGGTGTGAGAACCTGTGCCAAATGACGAGGAGGGGTCGATCTCGACGACGGTTTTTGCTCCTACATTGTCAATCTTTTCCCATGTCGGCTTTACAAGCAGCTTGTCGCCCACAGAGATGGGCTTGAAATACTTTTTCCAGTTGTTTGCCCAATCCTCTTCCGCAATATTCTCAAGGGTGACCGAAAGCTCGCCGAAGATCTGATCGGGATCGTCGTTCTTCAAACGGGCAAGCTCGCTTTTGATAAGCGAAAGCTGCTCTACGCCCGATGCATCGTCGGTGATGTAGAAAGTGACAACCGTGTCGCAATCCTTGAGCGCCATGAGGGAATCTTCAATGTAATCCCAGTATACTTCCTTGTCGCGCAAAAACTCTTCAAAATCGGCGCTGTCCTCGACAGCATAACCGGAAATGCCGTTCATGATGAGAATACCCGAAACAGGTTCTATTCCCTCGGTCGTCGTTTTGACCGCAACTTCTATCCAATCCATAGGTTATCCTTTCGCGAAAATCGCTTTTGTGAAAAATATCCATAGCAAATAAATGCTTGATATGTGCAATAATTACAACAATCATCTTCATACAACAGTATTTTATATTTTTTTGTGCGAAATGTCAAGAGGGTGAGACACATTTTTTAGAACTTTTACATATATTTTCGCGATTTTTTTATGCAAAAGGTATATAGTCATATTGCCCATTGTGTATTATTTCTTGTTCAACAAAACGGAAAAAGAGAATATTATATTATCGGAAGCATCTTTTTTACACCAAAAAAACAAAGAAAGCAGGAAATACTTTGAAACAACCGTTATTCACAGGGGCGTGCACGGCACTTATCACCCCTTTTAAAAACGGAAAAATAGATTACAGATCTCTTGACCGCATAATTGAGTTTCAGATCGATTATGGAATAAGAGCTCTCGTTATTTCAGGAACCACAGGCGAAGCGCCTGCCCTTTCGTATTCAGAACACAGAAATCTTATAAAACACGCCGCAAAAAGAATAAACGGCAGAGCAAAACTTATTGCAGGAACAGGCTCGAACGACACCGAAAAAGCAGTAAAAATAAGCAAATATGCTGCCGATTACGGAGCAGACGGGCTTCTTGTCGTTACCCCATACTACAACAAAGCAAACAAAGAGGGAATATTTTGCCACTATCAAAAAATAAACGACAGCACAACACTTCCAATAATCGTTTACAACGTACCAACACGCACTTGCGTTAATATATCTCCCGATGTATATACAAGGCTTGCAAGCCTTTCAAACATATGCGGAATAAAAGAAGCATCGTCAAATCTTTCTGACCTTGCCACAACTGCAAGTACCTGTGCGCTTCCGATATACAGCGGAAACGATGATCTGCTGCTTCCCGTTCTTTCTCTTGGCGGAAGCGGAGTAATATCTGTAATGTCGAATATTTTTCCGCATATCAGCATAGAGATCTGCAAGCTTTTTGAATGTAACAAAATTGACGAAGCGAGAGAACTATACTTTAAGTATCTAAGATTTTCAAAGCTTCTTTTTTCCGATATCAATCCAATACCCATAAAAGCAGTTATGGCATACGCAGGACTGTGCGAAAACGAGCTGAGGTTGCCGCTTTTGACTGCTGATTCAACGATTTATGAAAACGTTGTCAGAGAATATAAAATGCTTATAAAATAGCTTATAAAAAACTTAGAATCAGCTTAATTGTTGAATAACATAGAACGCTGATTCTAAGAGAAAGTTTATAAAATTTATTCAATTTCTGTTTCTACTTCATTACTGTCCAAAGTACTACTAACTCTGTTTTTCAATATTTAATTATATTTTTCAATATAAATGCAATATAAACGAACATTCAATTCTTTTCACAAGCAAAAACGCCCCGAGGATTTCCTCGGGGCAGATTTGATTCAATTATTCGTCTTCGGGAACAATAAGACCGTATTCGCCGTTTTCACGCGGGTACACTACGCAGACCTTCTTGTTTGTTATATCGCGGAACATATAAAAGCCGTGGCCGAGAAGGTTCATCTGCAGCACAGCGTCCTCGGGGGTCATATCGGTGAGATAGAACTTCTTTACCTTTGTGATGCCGATAACGTCCTGTTCGAGATCATCGAGCGGTTCAAAGGTTTCGGCTTCGGCAAAGGCGTTGTCGCGAAGGCGCTTTGACAGCTTGGTTTTGTTCTTGCGGATCTGACGCTCGATGGTATCGACTGCGTCATACAAGGCGATCACCACGTCCACATTCTCTTGCTCTGCACGGAAGATAGTACCCTTATAAAAGATCGTGATCTCAACTCGAGCAAACTTTCCCCTTGTGGAAAGGGTTATGTTTGCTGTTTCTTCAACGGGGAAGAAGCGATCGAGACGGGCGATTTTACGTTCGATAATACCCTTGAGCTTGTCGGATGCTTCAAACTTGCGGTTGGTGATAACAGTTTTCATAAACCATGCCTCCTTTGATTGTGCGTGGCAAAGAAAGGAGTTTTTGCGTACCGGGAAAAAGCTTTCCAAAGTCCGCAAAACGCCAAACTTTGCAAACTTGGGATAAGAACATCTCTTATCTTGAGTATATTATAACACATAGATGCAGATTTGTAAAGGGTTTTTATGCATTTTTCACAGAAAAAGATAATTTTTTCAAAAAGTTAACATAAGCCGATCACAACGTTATCAGATAATACAGGATGCGTGCCTTGTTACATGGCATCCGATATTCACAGCGCACGGCAGGCCTGCGATATGAGTCGGGAAATATTCAACATTCACCGCAAGGCAGGTGGTCTTGCCCCCAAATCCCTGGGGACCAATGGGCAATTCGTTTACGGCAGACAACATGTCTTGTTCAAGACGGGCGTATTCGGGATGCGGGTTTTTGACCGAAGTCTCTCTGATAAGAGCTTTTTTGGAAAGATATGCGGCATATTCAAAATCTCCGCCAATGCCTACTCCGATGACGACAGGAGGGCAAGGATTGCTGCCTGCTTTTTTCATAGTATCAACAACAAAGTCAATGATGTCTTCTCTCTTTGCCGATGGAGTAAACATTTTGACAGCGCTCATATTTTCGCTTCCAAAGCCTTTCGGCGCAGCAGTAATCTTTATCCTGTCTCCCGGAACTATCTTGGTATAAATGATAGCGGGCGTGTTGTCATCGGTGTTCTTTCGGTTAAAAAAAGGATCGTCTACGACAGATTTTCTCATATATCCTTTGTCGTACGCTTCTCTGACCCCTGCGTTTACCGCATCTTCAAAATTATCACCTTCAAGATATACCTCCTGACCGAGCTCCACAAAAACCACAGCCATACCCGTATCCTGGCAGATGGGAACGTTTATCTTTTCGGCAGCATCACAGTTTTCGATAAGCTTTGAAAGGATACTCTTTGCAATAGGCTTTTCTTCACACGCTACGGCGTTTTCGATCTTTTCAAAAATATCCTGCGGAAGCTTGTAATTTGCTTGAATAAAAAGTTCACAGACTTTTTCCTTTATTTCGTTGGTATTTATGCGTCTCACTTACTTTTCCTCTCACTTTTCGACCACCGTGCCGTTGGAGTACACCGTGGACGACGGGTCATAATATCCGAGCAGTTTTGCCATATATTCGTTGAATGCTTCGGGATCGTTTTCTTGCAGTTCGCGGAGATATTCAAGTTCTTCCACGTCGAGCCGCAACTCGTTGCGCTGATCGTCGAGCTCTTTATACTTTTCGCGCAAATCATTTAGTTCCATCTGAAGTCTGATGCAGGCAATCAGCAGAAAAACGAGTATAACAAGTATCGCTATGGCTGCGGGCTTGCCGATCTTTTCACCCGTTTTAACGTTTTTGTTCTGTTCCATTCTTTTTCCTCATTCAAGTGCGGCGCAATCAAAAAGCCACTTGCGGCAAATGCCGACACCTTATTTTTTTCACGATTGTATGCACGCTTTCTTATCAAGGCGTGCAAAAGCATAAAGGTTCTTCTGTAAAAGGCGACCGAAAAGCCGTACAGTCTTTTTGCGGGAAATTTCAAAAAACGTATGATGTATGAAAGAAGTTTCTCGCAAACTCCCGTGACGTACCCAAGGCTTTTAACAAAAGGTTTTGAAGCAAGTCTTCTGAAGATACTATACCCGGCAAGGCATATTGCAATGCAATACCAGCGAATGATGCCGTTGTTGAAATTGTACGCACATACGAACAAAAAAAGATACACTCCGACAATCGAAAAGAAATCTGTGAAAAAGCACAAAACCTTGTTTTTTCCAAAACATTTTTCGGCAACCGAAAAAATATCAACAAGCATCCGCAAAAGCATCCCTGCCGCCAAAGAGCAGATAAGCATCGAAAAAGGCTCGGGATGATCAAAAACGGTATTCTTGAAAACATCACTGCTCGTCATACGAAAAAAGCCTTTTCAAAATACCTTTGCGGTAGGATGCCTGAGTTTTGCCGGAATATACTATTGAATCAATAATGCCTGAAACAGCAACATCTCCGCTGTCATTGCTGAATGAATCGATGTGAAGTGAACTGCCATAGATATTCAGCTGATGATCCGAAACGTCAAGAGACACGCACGATTCGTCAAAGCTTATTATCTCGCTGACACCCGTGAGGGTCATGCTCTTTCGTTCTTTCAAAGATATACTGTGGGCCTTTGCAGTTCTTTTTGTTTCATCCATACACATTCTCCTTTCGGAAAATGTATATGCACGCAAGAAAAATTTATGCCTTATTCTATAGCCTCATACATAAGAGCAGCATCTTTTTTAAGCGCATGCTCGTTTACTTCGAGAACGCGCACCTTCACAGTGCGCTCACCAAAGGTAATCGAAATGATATCTCCCACCTTTACATCGTACGAAGCTTTTGCAGGGCGATCATTAACCGTTACAAGAGCGTTGTCACAAGCATCGTTTGCAACTGTGCGTCGCTTGATTATACGCGACACTTTAAGATATTTATCAAGTCTCATATTACGTATCCTTTTTGTTTTTTATATCCAAATTCAAAATCAAGAAAAAATGTGCCATATGCACGGGGCATATGGCACACTGTTTTTTGCAATTACTTAGCCTTTGCAACTGCGTCCTTAAGAGCCTGACCCGCTGTGAACTTGGGGCGCTTTGTAGCGGGAACAACCTTCTTTTCGCCGGTCTTGGGAATTCTTGCTACCTTTTCAGCACAAGCCTTAACGCTGAATGTACCGAAGCCGATGATCTGAACCTTTTCGCCTGCTGCGAGAGCGTCTGTCATGGAGTCGAGAACTGCATTAACAGCTTTGGAAGCCTGGTCCTTTGTAAGTCCTGCGTCTTTTGCAACTTTTGCAATCATTTCTGTCTTGTTCATAGGTTTATATCTCCTTGTTATTTAATTTGGATATGTTTATATTATAAACAAAAAAAGCCAAAATTGCAACAACAAATCAGGAAAAAACTGTCTTTTTTCACTAAATTTAGTCGAAGATTTTATTATTTTTTTGCTTTATTCCAACATTCTTGCAATTTATTTACACTTAATTCACAAAGCTCGCTTCCCTGTTCTTTTGCAGTCGTTTCCATAGCTGAAAAACGATCGATGAATTTTTCGTTCGTTCTGAAAAGAGCCTCCTCGGCGTTAACGCCCGATAGGCGTGCCGCGTTGGTAACAGCAAAAAGCAGATCACCGAATTCTTCTTCGATTTTTGTGGGATCTCCGGCCTTCAAAGCATCGACAAGCTCGGTATATTCTTCATCCACCTTACCCATCGATTCGGCTGTGTTTGCATAAGTAAATCCAACCTTTGCCGCCTTTGACTGTAATTTGCCGGCACGCATCAGCGACGGCATGGCAGTTGAAACAGACCGAAGTGTGTCTGTAGCAGATTTCTGATGTTTTTCGGTCTTTTTGATCTCGTCCCAGTTCTTGAGAACCTGTTCCGATGTATCGGCTTTTACATCTGCGAAGATGTGAGGATGGCGAAGGATCAGCTTTTTGCATACTCCATCTGCAACGTCGTCAATATCAAAATCGTTTTCTTCCTGTGCTATGCGAGCGTGAAAAACCACCTGCAAAAGCACGTCGCCCAATTCTTCCTTTAATATCTCGCTGTCACCATTATCGATCCCCTCAATTGCCTCATAGGTTTCCTCGAGAAGATTGTTTCTGATGGTCTTGTGGTCCTGTTCCCTGTCCCAAGGACATCCGTTTTCCGAGCGCAGTATCGCCATTATGGAACAAAGGTCGTCAAATGTATAGTTTTCTTTCTGAAGCAATGTTTTTACGTCCATTTTATTCTTTTAGTCGCTCAAAAGCTTTGCCTTTCTTAATATTTTGATTATCTTCTGCGATTTGGGAAGCATCTTTATATCCTCCTCCGAAAGTCCGCGAAGCACAAGCAACATAACAAGATACACCCCACCTGCAACGCAAATAGATACAAGAGTTGCAAGCTTTGCGCCTACGATGCCCTTGTCTGTGAGAAGATTGTATGCAAGCACACAAGGCACAACGCAAATCACCGCAGATATAAAAGGTTTGAGGAAGGTGCGTGTTATGCTGGGGAAATATCCGACCTTTATCGCAATAAAGATCATATTAAGTACCATTATGGTAAGATAGCACGCGGCAGTGCCGATGGCAGCACCCGAAAGACCGACCGATTTTATACCAAGAAGGATATACGAAACGATGATCTTTGCGATTATTCCGCCAACTGTCGAAACAATGGTAAGATTATGAAACCCGTATGCCTGAAGCACGGAATTTGTGACCGAGATCATTCCGAGGAAGAAAACCGAAATGCCGAGCACCATAAGGCAAGGGCCTGCAATATCGATGTTTGTGGCAGTATCGGTTATCATATTTTCAGAAAACAAAAGACCGAGTATCGGCTTTGCCATGGCGGACATACCAAGGGCACAAGGAAGCGCAACGATTGATGCCATGCGGAAGGTCGATTCCATAAGCTTTTCCGCCTTTTCCTTTTCGCCCGAGCCAAAATATTTTGAAATGGCAGGGAGCGCGCTTATGGCAAAGGGATAAATAAGAGTTGTGGGCATATTGAAAAGCGTTTTGGGCATAGCGTATGCGCCATAGCAATTTTTTGCTACCTCGTAAGCGTATCCGGCATCCGAAAGTCTGTTTGTAACAAGCACCGCGTCTACAGTGTTTGTAAGGCCCATAATCGACGAGGCAAGTGAGATGGGTATTGAGATGATAACCAGCTCGTAAAGCAGGCTCTTTGTGCTTCTGACCTCAAGATTGGGGTCTTGTGCCTCCTCGCGGGCAGAGGCAAACATTTTTTTGAACACGGCAATGTAAACGGTTGCCGCCACAACACCTATTGTAACGCCGAGTATGGTAAACGCCGCAACGACAGGCATGGAATAGCCACGGCTGAGAAAATACCAACCGACAACAAGACCAACGCCAAGCTTACCTGCAGATTCAATAACCTGCGAAACGGCAGTGGGCACCATGTTCTGCAAGCCCTGGAAATATCCTCGGTACGCAGAAGACAGGCATATAAAGAAAAGAGTTGGGGCAATGGCGATCATGGCGTATTCCGCACCCTTGACAGTAGCGTTTGCAAACTGCTTTGCAAAGACAATCATGGCAACCGTACCGATTGCGCCAACGGCAAAGAACACCCAATATGCTATTTTGAAGATCCTGTCCACTTCTTTGTGGTTGCCTTTGGAATTGCTGGTGGCGATCATACGAGATATTGCAACTGGAATACCCGCCGTTGAGATCATATAAAAGGTAACGTATATATCATACGCTGCCTGAAAATACGCCATACCGTTGTCGCCGATAAGATGCTGAAGGGGAATCTTGAATACTGCGCCAATAAGTTTGACAAGTATATTGGATATCATCAGTATCACAGCGCCAAACATAAAGGTCTGGCCTTTTTTGCCGGAAGAATTGGTCTTTGTTGCCAAAAATAAACACCTACTTTTAATTGTTATATTTCTCTTTGTAAAAGAGAAGGATTTGTTCTCTGTTTTTAAGAATATCGTCTTTTGCTCGCAAATATTCGTAAGGATATTTGGGATTGTATATTTTACCGGTGGTTGCAAGATCACGGGACACAAGTTTTGTGGCCGCACCTGCCCCTGCGGCAAGCACCGAATGGAAGCCTTCCATCATATAAATATTGTAGCGCGCAATGGCGTTTTCGCTGTTTGTGTAACCTACGTTCTCAAAATTTCCGTCGGTGTTTTTCTGACGGTACATATAATAAGGAAAATACCGATGATCTTTCATTCTTGCAGAAGAATAAGAAAGCATTTTGTCAATGCTGTGATCGTTACGATCAAAGGTCTTCCCACCGACGGTATATTCAGAAGACTTTTTGAGTGAAAACGAATGTACCGTTATATTGTCCGGAGATAGCGAAAGAACGTCGTCGATACTTTTGCAAAAGCTTTCGATCGATTCTCCCGGAAGACCTGCGATGAGATCAGTATTTATAGCAAATCCCATATCCTTTGCAAGACAAAAAGCATTTTTGTAATCCTCAAAGGTGTGGCATCTGCCGACACTTTGGAGCACAGCATCATTTGTGGTCTGGGTATTGATGCTAAGGCGC
Organism: Oscillospiraceae bacterium; assembly: GCA_015063785.1. Taxonomy (GTDB): domain Bacteria; phylum Bacillota; class Clostridia; order Oscillospirales; family CAG-382; genus UMGS1052. The sequence continues at coordinate 17,914 of SVTM01000029.1, read as the reverse complement.
GTTACACCACAATCAGAAAGAACAGAAAGCTTTTCTTTCGTCACAGTGTCAGGTCTGCCTGCCTCGTAAGTAAACTCCATCTGTTTGTTGCCGATAAAAGAACGTATCTTTGGCACAAAATCTGCCATCTGCTCGCATGTGAGAACTGAAGGAGTACCTCCTCCGACGTAAACGCTTTTCAAATCAAGACCTGCTTCCCTTGCAACATCGCAAAGCATCTGCACCTCATATGCCAGCATTTCGAGATATTCAGGCAGAAGTGAGAGAAGTTTTGGTGTGGCATAAGAAACGAAAGAACAATAACGACATCTTGACGGACAAAAAGGTATGCCGATATACAGGCTGAACTGTCTTTCTTTTTCCTCCTGCAGAACAGTCATTTCGCAAAGCGCAACGCGTATTGCAAGATCCGCCTTTTCAGGATCGACATGATACATTTCCACAAAGATCTGCTTTGTTTTTTGCACCGACACACCTGAAAGGAGGTAGTCAAGAGCAAAGCGTGCAGGGCGAACACCGGTAAGTATGCCCCAGGGCGGCTTGTAACCGAAAACTTCAGAAAAAAGTGCAAGAAAGAGCTTGCCGGCAAAGCACTTTGCGGAATTATTTGATGCCTCATAAAAAGATATGGGGGCAGACATGCTCTTTTCGTAAACATTTCCGTCTATATCAAAGACAGCTCGACCGAAAAAACTGTCTCCCTCTCTTTTTACTACAAAAACAAGATGGCTGTCGTTGTCACTCTCTCCAAATTTTTCACAGGGCATAAAGAGAAGTACCAGCGACTGGATATAATTGACGGCAAAAGCGCCATCGTCGGAAATAAGCTCGATTTTCATTTTTTAAGATCGTCTGTATCTACGATTATGGTAACGGGCCCGTCGTTGAGAAGGCTGACCTTCATATCTGCACCGAATATTCCGTGCTCGACACGAAGCCCGTAATCATCTGACAGATTTTTCATAAACTGTTCGTAAAGGGGCACTGCCTTGTCGGGCTTTGCCGCACCGAAAAAGTCAGGGCGGTTACCGTGGCGAACGTTGGCACAAAGGGTGAACTGCGAAACAACAAGCACGCAATATGGCTCGTCGGAATCTTTGAAGTCGAGAAGCGAAAGGTTCATTTTGTCATTTTCGTCGCAGAAAATGCGCATTTTTGCAATTTTGTCCGAAAGTAACTTGCATTCTTTCTCTGTGTCATTTTCACAGACTCCGAGCAAAATGAGAAAACCGTTTCTGATCTGCCCTGTTATCTGTCCTTCAGCTTCGACCTTTGCACTTGTAACTCTTTGAATAACTGCTTTCATTTTTGTCTCCGTTAATTATGAAAAACCGCGGGTCACGTCGTCAACGTCTTTGAGCTTTCTGATGCGCTGAAGGATCGAAGAAACGTGGGTGGTGTTTTTACAGGTAATGTTTACTGTGATAAGCTGCTGTTTTTTGCCTTGGATAACTCTTGTGTTAAGTCCGTTCACCTGAACCTTCATGTCGTTGAGAAGATTGGAAAGTTCGGCGATAACCGTAAGTGAGTTGTCTGCATATATCTGAAGAATGGTTTCAAATCCCGATTCGCTGTTACTTTTTGCAATAGAGTATTCCGACCAGCGGACGGGAATCCATCTTTCTTTTTCAGATTCGTTTTTTACCCCCGACACTGCGTTGGGGCAATCGCTCTTGTGGACAGATACCCCAAATCCTCTTGTTACAAAGCCAATGATATTATCGCCCGGCAGAGGGTTGCAGCATTTTGCAAAACGGATCTGAAGATTGTCGACTCCGTCGACAATAACGCTCTGATTTCCTTTGCCGGAGGGCTTTTTAACAATATCTGCCATGAAGTTTGCGGAAACATCCGGCGCTTTTTCTTCGACTATGGGCGATACGATTCTTGTAAATTCGTCGCGAAGTCGTGGAAGAACTTTGGATATTGACATTCCACCGTAGCCGAGGCTGTTATAAAAATCGTCCACCGTGGTCATTCCGATACGGCTTGAAATATTTGATACTATCTCGTCGCGCTGGGCATCGGTGTAGCTCTTGCCAAAGGATTTGAGCTCGCGCTCGATCATCGCCTTACCTTCGACGATATTTTCTGCACGTTTTTCGCGCTTGTACCACTGGCGTATCTTATTCTTTGCCTCGCTGGTGCGGACAATCTTAAGCCAATCCTTGCTGGGGCCTTTGGGTGACGATGAAGTGATGACCTCGACGATCTGACCCGTCTGAAGCACAGTGTCGATCGGCACGATCATTCCGTTTACCTTGGCACCCGTCATTCGGTTGCCGACCTCAGTGTGGATGGCAAAGGCAAAGTCGATGGTGGTGGCTCCGCTCTGCAAACTAATAACGTCACCCTTTGGGGTGAAGACGAAAATCTCGTCCTCAAAAACGTCTATCTTCAGCGGTTTTAAAAATTCGTCGTTGTCGGCGTCTCCGCGTTCAGTTTCGACAAGGGTTCTGATCCATTTCAGCTTTTCCGCAAGGTTTTCCTTGTCCTGCTCGCCAGTTTTATACTTCCAATGTGCGGCAACACCGTATTCGGCAACGGTGTGCATTTCCCAGGTTCGGATCTGAACTTCAAAGGGAATGCCGTGGCGGCCGATAACTGTCGTATGGAGCGAACGATAAAGATTGGGCTTCGGTGTAGAAATATAGTCCTTGAATCTACCGGGTATGAGGTTGAACATCTCGTGGATAAGTCCGAGAACCGTGTAACATTCAAGCTCTGTATCAACGATAATGCGGATAGCATAAAAGTCATATATCTCGTCAAAGCTTTTGCCCTGATTGTACATTTTCTTGTAAATGCTGAAGATCGACTTTACTCTGCCGTTCATTGAATAGGGGATTTTTTCGGCATTCAGCTTTTCGGCAATCTGATTTTGCGCATTTTCAAGAAAATCGCGGTTTTCGCCGTATCTGTGGTCGATGTCGTTTTTAACTTCCTCGTAGCCGATGGGGTCAAGATAGCGAAGAGAGAGATTTTCGAGTTCTCCCTTGATCTTCTGGATACCGAGTCGGTGTGCAAGAGGTGCATAAACGTGCATTGTTTCAAGTGCTATAGAACGCTGTTTCTCGCTGGGCTGTGCCGAGAGAGTGCGCATGTTGTGAAGACGGTCGGCAAGCTTTATAAAGATAACTCTGATGTCCTTGGACATGGCAAGAAACATCTTTCTGAGGTTTTCGACGCTTTCCTCTTCCCTGTCTTCAAAATAGATGTCAACCAACTTTGTGAGTCCTTGTACAAGCTCGCAAACGTCGGCACCAAACATTTTTTTGATGGTGGGACTGTCTGTCTTGTCTGTACAATCCTCAAGGGTATCGTGCAAAAGAGCAGCACAAACCGAATCGGTATCAAGCTCCATCTGAGCCACGATTTTTGCCACAGCTACGGGATGAGAAATATAAGGCTCACCCGATTTTCTGAACTGACCTTCGTGCATTTCGTTGGCATAATCAAAGGCCTTTTTTATCTTTTCAAAATTGTATTGGTTGCTTATTGAACACAAATATTCATATAGTTCGGCATAGTAATCCATAAAAAATCTCCGTTTTTTCAATAAGAAGAGTTCTTAAGTTTAGTAAGAAACTTTGAACTTTCAAGGTTTACCTTGCCTTCGACATCCGGCAGGGTGAAATCTATATCATTAAGGGTGTTTCTTTCGAATTTTACAAGTCCCATTTCTGCAAAAACATCAAACATGATATTGAGCATACACGGGGTGACATTTATCGAAAATTCGTGGGATATATCTGCCGCCGCCTTGCCGATATCAAGCTCGCCGCTTTGTTTTGACGCCGTTCTGAGATAGACGAAAGTTGATCTGAACGCCTGCATATCGGGGAGGTTTTCTTTAGAAACCGCGAATGTGGCGATGGCACGAAGATAATCCTTTGCCTGGCGGTTTATGTAATCAGCCGTATCTCCTGAGATCTTCATGTCGCGGATATTCATCTGTACGCTTCTGTTACCGCGAAACTCGTTGATCTCGAGGTTGAAGGCAACATCGACAGTATAGCCTTCCAAAATTCCGAAATCATCGGGATTTTTGTTGAAATAAAGAGCGATATAATTTTTTCCGTCCTTGGTAAGAGTAAGCTTCAGGTGCTTGTTCATACCGATGGGAGTGATATTTGAAACCACAGCCTCTCGAAGAATGAAAACGGGGGCAGGGTTCATGTTGCCATAAGGCTCGAGAAGCGAAAGTTGGGACGCGTGATCGAGATCTATCTCGCAGGCTTCTATTTCGCAATCGGCAGAAACGTGCATGACACGCATTTCGTCGGTTATTATATCCCGTGCATAATCATTGATGGCGGTTCTGAATTCTTCAAATTTTGATTTTTCAAGAGAAAGACCTGCAGCAATTTCGTGACCGCCGAATTTGAGAAGATTTTTTTCGCACGCGCCAAGGGCGTCATTGATATTGAAACCCTGGATGCTTCTTGCAGAACCCTTTCCGTTTTCGCCCGAAAAGGTGACGAGTATACTAGGCAGGCCGTATTTTTCGGTGATTCGTGATGCAACGATACCGATAACCCCCTGGTGCCAGTTGTCGTCACAAAGAACGATAACTCTGTCTTTTTCAAAATCGAATTCCGCTTCAAGCTTTTCGATCGCCTGAGTAAGTATTTCGTTTTCTATCGCCTGTCTTTCGCGATTGAGAGCACAAAGCTCCTGAGCGATGACAGACGCTCTTTCTGCGTCGTTGCTTATAAGAAGTTCGGCGGCGTGCTTGACATTGCCGATACGTCCTGCAGCATTAAGTCTGGGGGCGATCGCAAATCCGATGGTGGAGGCGGTTATTCTGCGCTGTCCGCCCGAATTGTCAGGCAAAGCACAATCGAGAAGAGCGCCGATACCGACGTGCTCGCCCTTGTTCAACGCAGTAAGCCCGTGGGTGACAATACGGCGGTTTTCGCCGTAAAGAGGCATAACGTCGGCGACTGTTCCAAGAGATACTATGTCAAGATACTTTTCGCAAAGCGACCGGATGTTTTCCACACCGTCAATGGCGCAGATAAGCTTGAAAACAACTCCGACACCTGCAAGCTCAGAAAACGGATACAAGCTGTCGCGGCGCTTTGGATTGATGACAGCACATGCGCATTGGGGAAGCACTTCCGGGCATTCGTGATGGTCGGTGATGATAATATCAAGTCCCTTTTCCTTAATGTATTCTGTTTCGGAAAAGGCTGTGATTCCGGTGTCGACGGTTATGATAAGATCGATCTTTGCCGCTGCAAACTTATCTATGGCGCAATTGTTGAGTCCGTAGCCTTCGGTGAGTCGTTCGGGGATGTAATAGCAAACGTTGGCGCCCTTTGAGTGCAGATACAGATAAAGGGCGGATACAGCAGAGATACCATCTACGTCATAATCACCGTAGATAAGTATTCTCTCGCCTTTCTGAATGGCTGTTTTTATTCTTGCCACAGCCTTGTCCATGTCCTGAAGAAGAAAAGGATCGCAGAAGGAATAGTCGTACGGCGATAAAAAATCCGCCGCAGAAACAGGATTGTCAAAGCCGCGTATAACAAGAAGCTTTGCAATAAACTCGGAAATACCAAGTTCTTTTGCAAGAGCAGCAGCTTTGTCGTGATCATACTCCTTCAAAGACCACTCTTTTTCATTTTTCATTCTGATGTTCATAAAAAACTAATCTTATATTTCCTTTTTAATTATTTTTACAATTTCAATTCCCGGATTTTTCTTTACAGCGCGATTGAGAAGATAGCAAAGCAGTGCCAGCGGAACGACAAACGAGATAACAGAGATGATATATACCGCTTTTGTCTGCAAGAAAGAGCTTGCCACGGCATATGCCGCAAAAGCCACAAGAATGGGAAGCACAAAAACGGCAAAAGTCATACCAAGAACCCGCATTGAAGAAGATTCGAGAACAACCTCGTCTCCAACACCTGCGCCCATGGTATTTTTTGCAACAGCCTCAACAGGCTTTCCATCCGAGCATCCATCGGAAACTCCGGCACACAGATTCTTTTGTTTGCAGCCTTCACACGCTGATCTGCGCATTACCACAACTTTTGCTTTGTCTCCTTCGACGGAGATAACTTTTCCGTTTTGTGTCATTATTATAATTCCTTTTTTAATTAAATGCTTTTTGTTTTGATACGTATGAAAGAGCGCATCTTATACCGTCAACCGCGGCGCTTGTAATGCCGCCTGCATATCCTGCACCCTCGCCGCAGGGATACAGTCCGCGGCAGACAGAAGATTCAAAATTCTGCATTCGCATAACGCGCACAGGGCTTGAAGTGCGGGTTTCGGGGGCAGTCAGCATTGCGTGATCACAGCTGAAGCCTTCGATGTTCCTTTCAAAAGATAGGATACCTTCTTTGAGAAGATTTGATATTTTTACAGGGAAGAGATCGTTAAGATCGCAAAGTTTTGTTTTACCCGTGTAGGTGGGAAGAACCCTTCCCACTTCACATGATGAACGGGAAAGAAAGCTACCCAGATTCTGAATGGGAGCAGTACCATCCGCTCCTGCCATTTCAAAAGCTTGTCTTTCGATATTTCTTTGATACTCGATGGCGCCCATAACGTTTCCGCCGAAATCTTTTTCGGAAACAGACACAGCAATGGCGGAGTTTGCGTTCACACCGCTTCTTGCAGAATAGCTCATACCATTTGTGACAATGCCTCCGTGTTCGCTGGCAGACGCGACCACCGTGCCGCCGGGGCACATGCAAAAAGAATAGACCGCATCGTCTCCAAATCGTTTTGACAAAGAGTATTCGCCCACAGGAAGCGCAGGGTTTTCGGCCATTTCGCCATAAAGGGCACGGTCGATATCCTTTTGCAAATGCTCGATACGCACTCCCACAGAAAAAGGCTTGGCGCATATATCGAGTTCTTCCCTCAAAAGCATCATGAAGGTGTCACGCGCGCTATGCCCGATGGCGAGAAACAGAGTGTCTGTGACGATATCTCCCGCGCTTGTTACGACGGCCCTGATGCTACCGTCTGAATTTCGCAAAATACCATCAAGACGAGTATTGAAAAGCACCGTTCCGCCGTAGGCTTCTATGGTTTTTCTTATATTTTTTACAATAACGCGAAGCTTGTCGGTACCTACATGGGGCTTGGCATTAAAAAGAATGTCTCTGTCAGCTCCGTGATCGTGGAAAACTTCAAGCACATACGAGCAAAGCTTGTCGTTTATCCTTGTCATAAGCTTTCCGTCCGAGAAAGTACCTGCTCCTCCTTCGCCAAACTGTACGTTTGATTCTGTGTCAAGCACGCCTTGGATCCAATATTTTTCGACCTTTTGCGCTCTTGAATCGACGTCTTCTCCCCTTTCGATAACAATTGGTCGAAAGCCCGACTTTGCCAGCACAAGAGCAATAAACATTCCGCAGGGACCAAAGCCGGCAATTACAGGACGTTTTTCTTGGGGCACAGAAAAAGTTTCGAACAAAAGCTTTTCTTCGTCTATGAGAGAAACCGAATGCTTGCGGCAAAATGCAGAAAAATCATCGTATTTTTCAGGCGAAAGAATCACCTCATCGGCAACGGAAAATATCACAGAGTACACGAAGAATATCTCGTTTTTTCTGCGAGCATCAACAGACTTTTTGAATATAGCAAAGCTGTTTTCGTCTGGTCTGTATTTCAGTCTTAACGATCGGATCTTCTTTTTAGCAACGCCTATGGCAAGCTTATCGTAATCGGTTTCGGAAAGAGCAAGTGGTATCTTGACATCCCGAAGCACCAGTTTTTTTATAGTTTTATTCATTTGTCAGTTGTTCTTTTCGATAATAACGTTGGCAAGGAAGCCATCGGTCAGTTCTTTCACGTAGATGTTAGAAAGGTTTTCGTTCCCAATCATGGCAATCACCTGAACATTTTTGTTTTCACCCACGAAAAGTCCTGAGGTCTCAATAAGAAGCATTATATCCTCGGGAACGAGTTGATTGATGGATGAATAAACGCCCGCAACCGTAACCGGCACGTAGCCGCCTTCAACGTAAGCGGTGCTGCCCTTGGGCAGGTTCATAAACACTCCGGAAGTTACGGGTACAAGAATTTCTTTTTCTGCGTAGTCGACGATCGAAAGAGCGATCTCGCATTCGTTTCTTGCCTGTGTAAGCTCTACACCTTCAGGAAGCTCAAATCCGGTTTTGTAGCTTACAGTTTTGGAGCTGAGATCTGTGATCTCGACGTCGATAAGAGAAGTGGGTATTTCTGTGAGCCCTTCGATTATATCTTTTTTGCCGCGTACTTCGACCTTGTCGGGAAGAACACGCTCGTTCAAATGCCTTGCATCAAAAACAAGGTCGATATCGTCATATTTGGGATCTACGGGCAGGCTCTTGACAGAGTAAAGCTCTATATTAACATCGGCGGTATCATGCGACATCTGCATAAAGCCCGAATCCATTTCGTTTCCGTTGCGATCGTAAAGAACAAGGTCAACTCCGTAAACTGTTGTGTCCTTTTCAAGTGACTGATTTCCCGTATTAACAGTGGCTCTTGCATGGCTGATCTTTGCAAGTTCGCTGGAAGGTCCGGTTACGTAGATGCTCTCGGGATAGGTAGAAAGCTCGATCTCGTAGCCTGTATTGCCCTTAAAAGCCGCCTTGACCTTTACAGAAGCCTTTGTGCTTTGGTCGATATATACATTTACGCTCTTGGGATCAGTGTTTTCAACCGAGGTTTCATTGGAGGTACGCACAATGATATCGATATTGTAATATCCTGCCTCGGTGAGCGAGCTTATATCTGCAACAGCGGTGATATCCGAGCTGTTCATCGCTTTGATAACGCTTCTTTTACCAGAAAGGGTAACGTCAACCGTCTGGTCACCCGACGAAAGAACACTCATACCATTGTTGTTTTCGGTATATTCAATCTTCACATTTTTGAAAGTGTACTCGTAAATAGAGCTTTCATTGTCCATGACGTAAAACCAAAGGAAAATCGCCCCAAAAAGGCAAAGAAGCTTTGCCACAAGATTTTTTGTAAAAGCGTTTTTCAGGAATGTACCGAAGCTTGTCTTTTCTGCAGTTTCATCAACGGGCTTAACAATGCCGAGACGTTCAAGTATTTTTCTCACTTTTCGGCACCTCCCTTGGTTTCGTCCTGTGTGTTGCTCTTGCTCTGATCCTGGAAAATAAGCCTTACAAGCTCCCGTTTGAGAGTCATGGCGTCGTAATCACGGGTGAGATGACCGTCGACGGCGATGGAAACCGTTCCTGTTTCCTCAGAAACCACAACTACTACAGCATCAGAGTTTTCGCTCATACCTATGGACGCTCTGTGGCGCGTTCCAAGGTCTTTGATAAGCTCGGGATCGTACGACAGCGGCAGAATGCATCCTGCGGCGTAAAGTCTGTTGTTTCTGATTATAAGTGCGCCGTCGTGCATAGGCGCTTTGTTGAAGAAGATATTCTTGATCATATAGGATGCCGCCTGAGCATCAATAACAGTGCCGGTTTTGATAACGTCGCCAAGCTTTGTGGAACGTTCGAAAACGATGAGAGCACCTGTTTTTTCTTTGGAAAAATCAGAAACCGCATCAACAACAGCATCAATACAGGCAACAGCGCCCGAAAGGGACTTTTTGTCCTTTTTCTTTAGGCTTGAAAAAACGTTCGGTCCGCCCATTTTTTCAAGAAAAGCGCGAAGCTCGGGCTGGAAAAGGATGATGACACCGATCATACCAACCTGAACGACATTTTCAATTATAAAGCTCAGCACCTGCATTCCCAAAAGATTGCTGAACATCATAATGAGAACGATGAGCAGGATACCAAAGGCAAGCTTGCCTGCCCTGCGGTCTCTGACAAAGCGGTAGGTATAATAGAAAATAACGGTGACGATGATTATATCGGCAATATCGAAAAAGCCGATGGAGGATATCTGGGACACGATATTGAGAAACGCTTCTTTCAATCCGTTCATTCCTTTTCCTCCTCGCCTATAAGTTTTGTACTGACCTCGCCCGTGCGGACTATCTCGGTGACCCCGTCCTCGTAACGAACATAAAGCGACGCATCGTCGTCAATGCCAAGCACTTCTGCAATAACGGTCTTTTCGCCGTTGGTTATGTACACTTTTCTGCCGATGATAACCGAACTGTCGCGATACTCATCGAGTATCAGCGCACTTTTTTCTTTATCTTTTACGAAAAGTGTTTTTTCAAGATTATTAAGAATTGCGGCGGCAAGCTCGTTGCGCGAGAAATTTACACTGCAGAAATCAGAGATAGATGCCGCAATATCACGCACAGAGGGATCAAACGAGCTTTTTGGGGTGGTGACATTTACCCCAATACCAAGAACCGCAAAATCACAATATCCTTTTCTGACCACTCTTTCGGCAAGAATACCGCAAATCTTCTTGTCGCGACAGTATATATCATTTACCCATTTTATGCCGACATCAGAAAGACCCGATATTTCGGAAATAGCGTTTTTCACGGCAACTGCCGCTCTCACTGTCATGGAATCAAGATTTTCGATATGGTTCTGACCGATGAGAAGGAGGCTCATGTACAGACCGCCCTCAGGAGAAGCAAAGCTTCTGCCAAGTCTTCCGCGTCCGGCATGCTGCTTTTCAGCAATGATAACAAAACCGTCATCAAGCACCGAAATACGTTCTTTAATATATTTGTTTGTGGAATCCGCAGACCTCACAACAGCCATAGTTGATCCGAGCAGATCCGTATCAAGATACGACGACACTGCGGCAATTGACAAAGGAAGCTTTGCCGCAGGAAATGCTCTTGTCTGTCTGTTGGTCAATGTTGTCACCTCGCTAAGTAAAATGGGTTATCATGCACCCGGAATGGTCATGTCAAAATCAATAATGCGCGAAAGAATGAAGTTTGAAACGTACATTCCCTCGGGAGAGAAGGCATAGCCTTTTTTTGTTCGTACTATATGCCCTGAATTGATATAGGGCATTATTTTCTGGTAATAGATCTTATCAAAATCGCGACCGAAAAGCTTATAGAACTTTTCGCAGTCGACGCCGTCGGTAAGACGGAAGCGCAGCATAACGTATTCTGCAATGCGTGCAGAACGCGGAATGTCTATCATTTCGTCCACAATGCTTTCGCCCTCGTAAGTGTCCGAAAAGCTGCGGATGTAAAGGTCGATGTCCTTTTTAAAAGAAAAGCGCTTGCCTGCAAAATACGAATGAGCCGCAGGGCCAAGGCCCAGATATTCGTCGCCGTTCCAGTATTTTACGTTGTGGCGACAGTATCTGTCTTTCTTTGCAAAATTTGATATTTCGTACTGATAGTATCCGTTTTGCAACATCAACTCGCGCGATACAAAATACATTTCGCTTTCGGAATCCTCTGACGGAAGCTTAAGGTTGTCGCGATCAATCCAGAAGGGTGTTCCTTCTTCGAGCTTAAGTCCGTAGAACGAAATGTGCTCAACGCCAAGCTTAAACGCGTTTCCGAGACTCTGCACGACCTCTGCCATCGTCTGATTGGGCAGACCGTACATGATGTCGAGATTTATATTTTCAAAACCTGCGTTTCTTGCATCCACAACGGCGCGTATGTTATCCTCTACCCTGTGAACTCTGCCGCAAACGGCAAGATCCTGCGAGCAAAAGCTCTGGGCACCGAGGCTTAATCTTCCAACGCCCGCTTTTTTAAAGGCTTTGAGCTTTTTGGTATCGATAGTCCCCGGATTTGCCTCGACGGTAACTTCTGCATCGTGGGTTACCTTAAAAGCGCGGTAGATGCGCTTGAAAAGGGTTTGTATCTGCTTTTCGCTCATCAAAGACGGGGTTCCTCCGCCGACAAAAATGCTGTCGACAGTATATGCAGTTGTCTGCAGACCGTATTCTTCGATCTGCTTTGCAAGAGCATCGAGATACTCGTCCGAAACACCGGATGTGGTGGGCAGCGAATAAAAATCGCAATATTTGCACTTGCTAAGGCAAAACGGGATATGAACGTACAATCCCAATTTTTTCATAGTATACCAGACTTTCCTGTTAATATTTGTCGTTTTATCAATCCTCGTCAAATTTGAGGACAGCCATAAACGCTTCCTGGGGAACCTCGACGCTACCAAACGAGCGCATTCTCTTCTTTCCCTCTTTCTGTTTTTCAAGAAGCTTCTTTTTTCTGGTGATATCGCCACCGTAACACTTGGCAAGAACGTCCTTGCGCAGAGCTCTTACAGTTTCACGGGCAATGACCTTGCCGCCGACTGCGGCCTGAATGGGAATCTCAAAAAGCTGACGCGGAATATTGTCCTTGAGCTTTTCGGCAATCTTGCGCGCTCTGCCGTATGCTTTTTCGGTGTGGACAATAAACGAAAGAGCATCAACCATGTCGCCGTTGAGAAGAATATCCAGCTTGACAAGAGACGAGCGCTCGTAGCCGGCAAGCTCGTAGTCAAGCGAGGCATATCCCTTGCTGCGCGATTTGAGAGCATCGAAGAAATCATATACTATCTCGTTGAGAGGCAGCGAATAATGAAGCTCGGCTCTGGTTGTATCGAGATATTTCATATCTTTAAAAACGCCGCGTCTGTCCTGACAAAGCTCCATGATACCGCCGACGTATTCGGTGGGTGTGATGATGCTTGCTTTTACGATGGGTTCACTGACAAACTCACATTCGTCTGCTTCGGGGAAGTTTGCGGGATTGTCAATGTAATACTCGCTGCCGTCGTGGCGCGTGATCTTGTAAATAACGCTGGGGGCGGTGGTTATAAGGTCGAGGTTAAATTCACGCTCGAGTCGCTCTTCGATAACCTCCATGTGCAATAGTCCAAGAAAACCGCATCTGAAACCAAAGCCGAGGGCGATGGAAGTTTCGGGCTCGAAGGTAAGAGACGCATCGTTGAGACAAAGCTTTTCAAGAGCGTCGCGCAGATCGCCGTATTTTGCACCGTCTGCAGGGTAAATTCCGCTGAACACAACAGGAAGCGCCTGCTTGAATCCCGGCAGAGCATCGGATGTGGGATTATCAGCAAGAGTAACAGTGTCGCCGACACGGGTATCCGAAACAGTTTTGATAGCGGCGGTTACATAGCCAACTTCACCGGCAGACAGGGTGTCAGTCTTTGAAAGGCCGAAAGGACGAAGAACACCAACCTCGTTTACCTCGTAAGTTACTCCGTTGGACATCATCATAATGGTGTCGCCTGCTTTCACAGTACCGTCGTAAACGCGGATATAAACAACCACTCCGCGGTAAGAATCGTAATAGGAGTCAAAGATAAGGGCCTTGAGGGGCTTGTCCGAATCTCCAGTGGGAGCAGGAATGGATTTTACCACCTGTTCGAGAACCTTGTCGATATTAAGTCCTGCCTTTGCCGAAACACAGGGCGCTTCGTCGGCAGGTATGCCGATAATATCCTCCACCTCTGCCCTTACCTTTTCAGGCTGCGCCGAGGGAAGGTCGATCTTGTTGATGACGGGAACAATCTCGAGATCGTTGTCAAAAGCAAGATATGCGTTTGCCATGGTCTGAGCCTCAATGCCCTGTGTGGCATCGATTACTAGCAGAGCTCCCTCACACGCCTTCAGCGAACGCGATACTTCGTAGTTAAAGTCGACGTGGCCGGGGGTGTCGATGAGATTGAGAATGTATTCTTTGCCCTTGTAGGTATAGTTGAGCTTTACGGCACGCGCTTTGATGGTGATTCCACGCTCACGCTCGAGATCCATGTTATCGAGAAGCTGTTCTTCCATTTCGCGCTTTTCAACGGTGTCGGTAAGCTCAAGTATTCTGTCAGCAAGGGTTGACTTGCCGTGGTCAATATGTGCAATTATGCAAAAATTTCTGATATTTGATGTATCTTTTGACATCTGCTGTTTTTTCCTTTCGTTGGGTAATTTCAAAAAAACAGTAATATTTCGCAGTATATATTATTACTCCTTATAATTATATACCAAACGCAAATATTATTCAATAGCTTTTTTGGAGTTTTTTGCTTTTTTCACAGTAATTTTCGCTATTTTTTTGCCCAAATACCAAAAGATCGCTTACACAACATTTTTCGCAATATTTTCAGTATTATTTGCACTGTACATTGCAAATAGTTTTGTGTACAATTACTATGATTTACTGTAAGAAAATGCAAAGACAAAAACGGAGTGCAACATACATGATATATTTTGACAACGCCGCAACAACAAAAGTATCTGAAAGTGCGGCAAAAAAAGCCTACGAGGTCATGATCGAATGTTTCGGAAACCCGTCAAGCGTTCACGATTTTGGATATGAAGCCGAAAAACTTTTGAAAGCATCGAGAAAAGCCATTCTTTCAAAGCTCGGCTCGATCGACAGAGGTGACGATTTTATCTTTACCTCCGGGGGCACAGAGGCAAACAATCTTGCAATTTTCGGTGCTCTCGGCGCCCGAAAGCACGGAGGAAAAACTGTGTTTTTTTCGGATTCCGAGCACGCCTCCATCTATGCAATATCAAAAGAGCTGGAAAAAACCGGATACACCGTCAGATATATTCCCACCAAAAACGGTGTGCTCGATCTTGACTTTTGCAGACAACACTTTTCAAAAGACACAGTTCTTATCTCGTGCATGTACGCCAACAACGAAACAGGTGCGGTATATGACATAAAAGCACTTGATAGTCTGAGAAAAAAGCTTTGTCCCAACGCAATTCTTCACACAGATGCGGTGCAAGCTTTCTGCAAGACCGAAAAACCCCTGTGCCTGTGCGGCGCGGATCTTATTTCTGTAAGCGGACACAAGGTACACGCACCAAAAGGTTCGGGAGGACTTTTTATCAAAGCAAAGACGCGCATCACTCCCCTTTTCTTTGGCGGCGGTCAGGAAAAAGATATTCGCCCCGGCACCGAAGCTTTGCCTGCAATTTGCGCTTTTGCGCAAGCGGTACAGGAAACTGATGAAAAAAGTAACATCAAAGCAGTTACGGAAGTTCGGGATCACCTTGTTTGCGCCCTTTCGGAAAAACTTGGGCAAGTAAAAATCAACCTGCCAGAAAATTATTTACCATACGTTATTTCGTTGACTCTTCCGGCCATCAAAAGTGAAGTCATGCTGAGATTTTTGTCAGCAAAAGGAATATACGTTTCGGCAGGTTCCGCATGCACATCGAAACACCGCGAAAACCGCGTTCTGTCAGCCTTTGGGCTTGATTCAAAAAGCGCCGACTGCACTATCCGATTGAGTTTTTGCGAATATAATACAAAAGACGAGGCTGATGAATTTCTGAAAGCCTTGGACGAAGGTATCTCGTCGCTCGTTTCATTGAAATGACAAAGGAGTTTTTTATGACAACAGCAGATATAAAGAAAGTGCTTGGCGAAGAGCTTTTTGACATAAGACGCGGCAAATGCGATTATTTTGACTCGTTGTGTTACGACTCGAGAAAAGCGACAAAAGGCTCTGTATTCGTATGCTTGAAGGGCGCCCTTGCAGACGGTCACGCATACATAGACAAAGCCGTAGCATCGGGTGCCTGCGCAATCGTTGCCAGCGATCGCGAAATATACGAAAACAAATGCAAAGAGTATCCTGACGTCACCTTTCTTCTCGCAAAAGACACAAGAAAAGCCCTTGCCCTTATCTCGGCAGAGTTTTTTGGTAACCCTGCAAAAGATCTTTTTGTTATCGGTATCACGGGAACAAAGGGTAAGACCAGCACAACTTTTATGACAAAGGAAATACTTGCAAATCATGGAATTTCAGTCGGAATAATCGGTACAACGGGTATTTACTACAGCGACAAATACGAATATATCGATAATTCCACCCCCGAAAGCTACGAACTGCACAGAATATTTGCCGACATGGTAAAAAGCGGAGTGACACATGTTCTGATGGAGGTTTCGTCTCAGGCGCTGATGATGCACAGAACCTACGGCATCACCTTTGACATCGCAGTTTTCACCAACATTTCGCCCGATCATATCGGCGAAAACGAGCATGCAAACTTTGAAGAATACCTTGCCTGCAAGGGCATTCTCTTTACCCAAGCAAGATCTGCCATCATCAACGCAGATGCCGACAGGATAGATTTTATCAAAAAGATCATCGACGAAAACGGCATTTGCGCCACAACCTATTCAACACACCATCAGGATGCAGATCTTTTTGGTGAAAACATTACTTTTGAGATAACAGACTGTCTTTCCACTTCGTTTGATCTGCGTGGATACGGAAGAATACATCTTCTCACCCCCGGAGAGTTTTCGGTAAGCAACGCGCTGTGCTCTGCGGCGATCGCCATGAAAGTCGGAGCATGTTTTGAGGACGTGAAAGATAGTCTTGCAAAAATTCATGTTTTCGGAAGAGTAGAACCCGTAAAACACGAAAAGTGCGACTTTGCCGTTATAATCGACTATGCCCACAACGCTTTGAGCCTTGAAAGTCTTTTCGGCTCTGTAAAAAACTACAATCCCGCAAGGATACTCACAGTGTTCGGCTGCGGCGGAAACAGATCAAAGCTTCGCAGATATGATATGGGTGAAATATCGGGAAAATACTCTGATCTTTCGATCATCACGTCAGACAATCCCAGAACCGAAAAAGTTGAGGATATAATAGACGACATTCTCGTCGGCATGCACAGAACAGATGGAAAATACGAAATAATCCCCGACAGGCGGGATGCCATTCACCGTGCTCTTTCTGTGGCTAAAAAGGGCGATATTGTTATGATCGTGGGAAAAGGCAACCAGCTTTACGAAGAAATCGGTCACGAAAAGATCCCGTTTGACGAAAGAAAAGTTGTTAAGGAGTACTTCGATGCCCTATATTGATAAATCAACCAAAGAACTTGATAACAGCGATATTTCTAAAAAAGAGCTTGATCTGCTGCCATTCCCCATCATGATAACCGACGATAAGGGAAAAATCCTTTTCAAAAACGACGTTGCCTACAAGATGAAATTTTCGCAGGTTGGTTCGAACTTCAAGAAGTTTCTCAAAAAAGATCAGGAATCGGTCTTTGACTATGCTGTGTTTGAACGAAAATCTTTGATCCTTAAATGTCAAAAAGAAAAGGGGATCACACACGCCGCGTTGATCCCCATCGGCGAAAACAAGAACATCGTTTATCTTGTTGTGTGCTCTGCAGCCATTCAGAAAGCGTTTGAAATAGGTGAACTGACGATAAGCGGCGAGACTTACAGTGTAAACGATATATTGATCAAATCGTACCACGAAATGTGCGAAAAATACAAATTACTCTGCGACGATGAAGCCACAATTCTTATGAAAAACAACTCGCTGAGATTTTCGAGATTAAGCGAAAACATTTCCATGTACATGCATACCATGTTAAGCACCACAGGTTTTGAAGAAGAGGACACATACGATCTGAAACGCCTGACAGAAAAGCTTCTGGAACATTTTTCTGCAAAGGTCGGGCTTTTCGGTTTCAAGATAAATATTAAATACGGTGACGCTTTTCACGTAACCGAAATTCAAAAAAACACCTTTGTAACTCTGTTTCTTGAAATGTGCGCCGTATCGTTGCGCATCGCAGAAGATCGCAAATGTATGATCACAATGTACAATTCGGATACAGATATAATCATAGAATTTGAGTCGGCAACTCCATCGGGTGAAGTAGCTCTTGCTGCATATTCCGGAGAGCTCGAATTTGTCAGAATAATTGCCGAACACTGTAAATGGAAATATGCAAATCCAAAGTTTTGCGACGGAAAAGCTTATTTATCATTTGCAGTACCGATCTTGATGCCAAAAATCGTTATGGTCAGATGTAACAATCCTTTAGAATATGCCCCTTACAGCAAGATTTTCAAAATATCAGAAGCCATCTCCTCTGCCCTGTATTTTATATAACAAGCAATAAATATCCACCCGCATAGCGGGTGGTATTTCATTTTCGGGCAAAGCCCTAACTGATACTGGCGACGCACAAGTGCGTTTAAAATTGGCCTGCCAGCCATGCAATT
>SVTM01000028.1 GCA_015063785.1 Oscillospiraceae bacterium | reverse complement strand
AGCGGAGTTTGTAAGATATGCATCACAGATTATTGAACAGAACAATTTTATACTTGAAAAGTACAAATCTGGCAACAATTGTCCCAAATTATATATTGCAACACAGCATTATGATTTTGTGGCAGATGTTTTCGGAAAAATGTTAAATTCAGTTACGGACGACAATTATAAGATATCATTGATTGAAACAAAGACCTATAATGTTATAAAACAGGTAGAAAGTGGATATTGTGATATAGGAATTATAGCTATAAAAAATACAGACTTTGATATAATGAAACGATTTTTAATAAATAAAAAACTGGACTTTACCACGATTTTTAAAACATCGCCTCATGTATTTGTCAGAAAAGAGCACCCGCTTTGCAATAGGAATGTTTTAACCTACACAGAACTTCTTAAGTATCCTTTTGTTTCGTATGAACAAGGGAAACATAATATTTCATTTTTTACCGAAGAAATTATGGAAATTTCGGATGTAAAAAAACATATAGAAATAAGTGATAGAGCGAGCCTTATGAATGTGTTACTGACCACTGACAGTTATACGGTTGGAACAGGAATTATGCCGTCGACTTTAAATGAGGGTAAAATTGTCAGTATATCGCTTGAAAGCAATTCGTACTATAACATAGGGTACATACTACATACAGAAAGAAGATGTTCTAATTTGACGGACAGTTTTATAAATATGCTAGAAGAGTTAGTAGAGCAGGCACAAAAAGCATAAAAAGTGTCATCTAAACCATTCGGCTCTTCCAACGCAAAAGGGTGCACATTGGTGCACCTTTTTTGCGTTGTTTTTTTGGTATTTTGAACCAACGAGCCTGCGAGCCGCCATGCGGACGCAGGGAACCGAGTAGCGACCGCTGCCAGTGACAGATGAAGGGAGCGCGGAGGGTTGTGCCGCAACACAATGAAATGAGCCGTAAGCGTACGGCGAAATTGAATTGATGTTGCAAACGGACGTGGTTCAAGTCCAACAGGGGGAGCCATGAAAAAAGCGTACTGAAAAATTCAGTACGCTTTTTTCAGCGATATAAATTCCTGACGGAATTTACTATATGTACTTCGTACGCGATATATCTTCGATGCGATATGTTGCCTTGCGGCAACGCGGAAAGGGATTTATATCATATCGTAACCGAATGAAATGAGGTTATATCGAATTTGCGAAGCAAATATATCGAACGAGCGTTAGCGAGTATATCGCCCGTTTGTTTTTCTCAAGAAGTCCAGGTTGAAAAACCTGGACTTTTTTCATCTAAATACCAGGTAGAGCACATGACAGTGGAAGATTACGCAATGCGTAATCTTCAGAAGATACGAAGCTTCGCTTCGAATCTTCCATAATCATGGGGTCGTTGGTTCGAGCTGGGCATGGGGAGCCAAATAAGAACGCTAATTTGTGTGGGCTGTGAGGCTGAGCTTTTAGACAATAAGGTGATCCTCAAGGAACCATTGTACGGTTTTACTTCTGCTGTGTTCAGAGTGCGCAGATAACGAAAAGACTTTGAAATCCGAACTGTTATTGTTTGGATTTCAAGACGAACACTCTTCGCCCCTACCGCGCTTTTAGACAAACATCCTTATCAGAAGTCTGTTTTTGGCAAGTGCTTTTTTAGGCGATGTTTGCCTGCGTAAATTGATGTTGTTTGACTCGCGACCGGTATTCGCAAATCACGCACGAAAACGGCGGATTTTCCATAGATTTTTTGCACAATATACTTGAAAAAACGACATTTTTTGAAATGCAAGTGTTGCTTGACAATATTCCAAATGAATTTTATTGCTTTTTTCGACGCCAAATGTTATAATTTAACAAAAGGAAGTGATTTTTTTGTTAAGCGATAATATCAGAAAATATCGAAAAGCAAAGCATATGTCTCAGGATGAACTGGCCGAAAAATTAGAAGTGACAAGGCAAAGCGTGAGTTTATGGGAAACCGGTCAGACACAACCGTCTCTTGATAATATAATTGCATTGGCAAATTTATTTGATATTTCCACAGATGCTTTATTAAAAGACAGCGAGCCTGATTCTGCTGTGGCGGACACGGCAGAGGTGGCTGTTGCTCATTTCGAGAAACCTGCAAAAAAGAAAAAAACGGCTTTGATCGTGGCAATCTGTTGCATCGTCGTTGCCGTTGCAGTTGCAGGTGTTTTGATGTGGAAAAACGGCATTTTCGGTTCTGGTTCGGGAGATGGTGATGCGGTGAATACCGACGCTTTGATCGATACCGATGCTGACGATACTTCAAACTCCGACAAAACGGATGTTGAAGATGCGCAAGAAGCGACAGAGGACGGAACAAAAGAATCGGAAGATAAAATCACCCCCGACATTTCGGAAAAAGCAGAAGATCAGTCCGAAAAGAAAGATGACACCAATGCAGACTCAAAAGATTCGGACGAAAAGCAAGACGCTTCTCAAACAAACATCCCTCGGGAGCCGCAGGAGACTCCTTCCACCACGGTGGACAAACCTCAGCCGCCCGTTTCGCAACAGGGTACTACGCAAAGCAAACCCCAGCCCGTTCCCGAGCCTCCTGTAAGCACAGTTGTTCCGCAGCCTGCGGAACCGAAGGATATATACGGATATCTCAAAGATTTTGTTATCAAAAACGGCATAATCAACGGGGATTACTGCTATTATTCTCAGGATGCCGATAAATACGGCGGATATGCGTCCGAAAGGTTTTCGCTTTATTATTGGGGAGACACCGAGAAAATAGAATTTTGTCTGCACAGCGTTTTGGACGATATGTTCAGCATAAACTTCTATATTTACGTTCCCAAAGAGCACACCGGCAAGTACGAGTATATTTCTTCGCATTATTACAGAGATACAGGCGAGCCGCTGTTTGAGGCAAAGGGTGTGATAGACGCTGCTGTTTTCACAAAGAATTATCCCTTGAACTGCACGAGATACATCGGATCAACAGATGTACAAAACGATTTTATGGAAATAAGCCGTCAGGGAATATGCGATCTGATCGATTGTCTTAAGAATTTTATCGTTGTGGAAAATCTGAAGTATTCGTTCTATGATTTCGGTTTCTTTAGTTTTTAAATGATGCGAGGCTTCGAATATTTCCTTAAAAAGTGGACGCAAATGAAAAAGCGAATTGTGAAAAAGATTAGGGGAGGCAATCTGTAATGAAAAAGTATTCGGCAGTTTTTTTGATACTTGTGGTTTTGTTTCAATTGTGTGGTTGTTCTTCGTCTTCTTCCTTACCCTCAATTGAAACCATAACTGACACAGAAGAATCGCTTCCTCTCGAACCAACTATAGCTGATATTGAAACATTAAAAAGCTGGTCTTTCCAATATAACGAAGCTACAAACGATTATAGTGTTTTCTTTGCGTTATTGACAGATTCCGAACAGTATATTTCTGCAGATGTGAATGTTGACGTCCGTATCGTAAATGACAACGACGAAGAAGTATATAAGGAAACTCATTCAGTGAGTGATGGCGATTTTGGTTATTATTCAAGCCAAATATCAGAAACTCAGTATCTTGCAAATCTAAGAATTCCTGCCGCGAGCATCTCCTCGGGAACATCCGCTAACGGCAAGGTATATATAACTGTTTACAAGGAATACCTTCTCCGATTTGATGAGGTATACTGCGAAGCATTTTATTGCTTGCCTATAAAAGACGTACAGCTCACGGTTGACAGTTTGCCTCAAGAAATCAACGTCACAGGATATGATGGCAGGGTTGAATCCAAAATCAAGATTGAAGAAGTACAATACACTTATGACAAGTTTTATACTTCTCAATTGGAAATTACAGTTTTAGGCATAAAGACGTACGGCGGCACGGACTCTGACTATGATATTATCAGTTATAAAATCTATGATAGCGAAGGATATGTGGTTGATTCGGGAGATCTCTATTTAACGGATCTTTCTGTAAACGACAAGTTTAAGGATGATTCTATTGTCGTATATGACGTAGTTCCCGGCGAAAATTATAAAATTGTTTTTAGCGAATGCGTTTGGTAATTAGCACTCAAAATCAATATGCAAATCGACAAGGTTCAAAATGAATCTTGTCGATTTTATTTATTGCCATTCATTTTTATCGAAAAACACTTGTTGATTTTCGGGCATTGATATTATATAATATTAGCGAGGTGATCTTATGACAATCGATACCAAAACAAACGCAAAGTTTGAGTGTTCTGTCGACGGAAAGGTGCAGAATTGCGGGGAAAGATATGCTGTGGGCATAGATCTTGGCACCACGACTATCAGCGCCGCTGTGATCGACCTTGACACGAAAGAGCAGGTGGGGGTTTTTACGCTTCCGCATGAATCATATATAAAGCGTGGAGATTTTTCCGAGCAGGACGTTTGGCTGATGCTTGAAAAAGCCGAAAGCATACTCGATGGCATTTACGCAGACTGTGGAAACATTGAATGTATAGGATTGACCGGACAAATGCACGGAATCGTGTATGTGGACGAACGCGGAGCCCCCTTGTCAAATCTTATGAACTGGCAGGACAAGCGTGCCGATCTTGCGATTGACGAAAAGTTGAGCGCGTGCGAAAAAATAAAGATCTTGACGGGCGAGAATGTTTCGGCAGGTTATGGAATTGCAACGCATTTTTACAATCTGGCAAAGGGTATTGTTCCGAAAAATGCTTGCAGCTTTTGCAGCATAATGGATCTTTTGGCACTAAAATTGTGCGGTGCAAAAAGGGTTGTTGTCCACACGTCTGTGGCGGCAAGCTTTGGACTTTTTGATATCAAAGAAGGCTGTTTTATGACCGACAAGCTTTCGGCGCTGGGAATCGACGAAGCTTTTTTGCCGAGGGTTACAAAAGAAAACGAAGTGGTCGGCGATTGGCGCGGAATCCCCGTATGCGTGGCGATAGGCGACAACCAGGCAAGCTTTCTCGGGTCTGTAAAAGATCACAGCGAAAGTGTGCTTGTTAATTTCGGTACGGGATCGCAGATTTCTGCCGTCGGTGATATCTGTGACATTGCAAACGGCGTTGAGCTTCGTCCGCTTATTGGCGGCAAAAACCTCTTGTGCGGTTCGGCTCTTTGCGGCGGCGCGGCATATGCTTTGATCGAAAAATTCTTTCGCAGTTATGCACAGAGCGCAGGGTTTGGTGACTCATCGCAGTATGAGATCATAAACGATCTTGCCGAAAAGGCTTATGAAAACGGCGAAAAGCCGCTTTGTGTCGACACCGCTTTTTGCGGAACGCGTACAGATCCATGTCGCCGCGGAAAGATTGAAAAGATAGACATGGGTAATTTCACCCCCTCCGCCCTTGTACTTGGAGTCATAAACGGAATGTGCCGGGAACTTTTTGATCTGTATTCGGGCTTTAAGCTTAAAAAAACGCAGATTGTAGCGTCGGGCGGCGCCGCAAGAAAAAACAAAGTGCTGATAAGTGTGCTGGAGGATATATTTGGAATGACAGCATCTCTTAGCACCGTAAAAGAAGAAGCTGCCACGGGTGCTGCTTTGTTTTCGGCCCTTACCGTCGGAAAAGCAACGTATAGCAACGGATTTGGGGAATATATAAAATATGATACTCCGTGATCTTGCGCAAAAACGCAGATTAAAAGCACAAAGCTTTTCGGTAATATAAAAAAGTGATTGTCGGATAGTTGCAATACAAGCACAAAAAGCACCTCTTTGCAAGGTATTTTTTTGTTTGTGTTTGCGGCGAATAACTTTGCTTGACACCGCAAAAAAATGCGTGTATAATTGTATCGAAAGCTGTTTTGACAAACCAAAACGCAGAAATGGAGAGAATATAAAATGAAAGTCACACTTTTGGGCGACTCGATAAGAATGGTTGGCTACGGAATGCGTGTACCGAAAATGTTGGGAAGCGAATTTGAAGTTTTTCAGCCTCAGGAGAATTGCCGCTTTGCAAAATATACCATGCGTGGAGTTATGCACGAATGGAAAGAATTTATGCAGGGCTCGCAGATAATTCATTGGAATAACGGCCTTTGGGACGTTTGTGATCTTGTGGGAGACGGCCCTTTTACAAGTTACGAGCAGTACGAGGCGGATATGCTGAGAATACTCAGGGTGCTTAAAACTTATACCGACAAGATAATCTTTGCCACCACAACCCCCGTGCGCCCCAGCCACGAAAGATGCGCAAACCCACTGATTGAAGAATACAACAGAAAGATCGTCCCCGTCCTTGCGGCACAGGGTGTTGCCATCAACGACCTGCACGCGCTCGTTTACCCCAATCTTAACGAATACATTAGTGATAAAGACAACATTCATCTGACAGAGGCGGGTACAAAGGCGTGCTCCGAAAAAGTTGTGGAAGCTATTCTTGTCGCAAAGCGCGAGATAGAGGCAGGAAAATAAAAAAAGGAGAATATATCATGCAAAACAAAAAGACTTTTGAAGATTATGGACTTACCCCGAAAAACGGAAAACTCACCGCCGAGCAGATTGGCAAGGTAAAGGGTTTGGGTTTTCTGCGTGACAAGAGATATGACGACGTTTTTAACGTAAGAGTTATTACAAGAAACGGAAAAATAACCACTGACGAAAGCCGCCACATCGCCCGTGCCGCCGACCTTTTCGGCAGTGGCGAAATCGCCATGACCACCCGTCAGACGGTTGAAATCCAGGGGGTGGCGTATGACAACATCCCGGAACTTATTTCTTTCCTTGAAGAGGCAGGGCTTGAACCCGGCGGAACAGGGCCGAAGGTTCGCCCGGTTGTTTCATGCAAAGGCACCACCTGCGTTTTCGGACTTATCGATACATATGCCCTGAGCCGCAAGATCCACGAGCGTTTTTACGTTGGATATCACGGCGAAGTTTTGCCACACAAATTCAAGATTGCAGTAGGTGGATGCCCCAACAGTTGCGTGAAGCCCGATCTTAACGATCTTGGAATTGTTGGCCAAAAGATTTTTGGCACAAATCTTGAAAAATGCCGCGGATGCGCAAAATGTGCCGTGGAAGAAGCCTGCCCCATGAAAGCTGCAAAGACAGTTGACGGAAAAATACATATTGATGAAAGTGTCTGCAACAAATGCGGCAGATGCGTAGCAAAATGTCCCTTTGGCGCAATAGAAGCGGTGGGCGAGGGCTACAAGCTTTGCATAGGCGGAAGATGGGGCAAAAAGACCGCCGTCGGAAAGCCGATATCAAAGATTTTTACAGGTGAGGAAGAGATCCTTTCTGCCATCGAGCGTGCCATAATTCTTTTCAGAGACGAGGGAATAAAGGGCGAACGCTTTGCCGACACTGTCGGAAGACTTGGTTTTGATTATGTGCAAAAGAAGATCATCGGTTAAAGCTATTCTTCTTTTGATTACAGTTCTTGAGCTTTTTTTGCTATGCTCGTGCTTTGCTGACAGGTCTGTACAGATGCAGGGGGGCGACGAAAGCGTCACCTTTTGCGATGCTTTGGGACAGAATGTCAGCATCAAAAAGGGCACGGTGCGTGCCGCCTGCCTTACAGGAAGTTTTGCGGATGTGTGGGCTTTGGCGGGCGGCGAGGTTTGTGCCGCAGCAGACGATGCTTTTGATGATTTTGGGCTTTGCCGCGACGGTGTTGTAAATCTCGGCAAGACCAAAAACCCCGATCTTGAAAGCCTTATTGCAAGCGACCCCGAGCTTGTTATTGCCAGCGCCGACACGGCGGCAGATGTCGGGATGAAAGACGTTTTGCACGATGCCCAAATAGATGCCGTGTATTTCGACGTGGACAGCTTTGACGACTATCTTTTGATGCTCGATATCTGCACCGATATTACAGGCAGAAAAGATCTGTTTGACCAAAACGGGCTTGAAATCAAAAAAAGCATTGAAGGTATCAAAGAGGATTTTTTGCAAAAAGAAATTCCCGATGAAAAGAAGACCTATCTTTTTCTTCGCGCCTCGGCAGGATATATCCGTGCCAAGGGAAGCAAGGGAACGGTGCTTGGCGAGATGCTTAGTGATCTTGGTTTTGTAAATATTGCAGACAGCGACACAGCTTTGCTTGAAGATCTGAGTATCGAAAGCATTCTGCTTGCCGATCCTTACCGAATTTTTATCGTTCAGGTGGGTGACAACCGAACCGCTGTGGAAGAAAATATAAAAAGAATGATGGAGGAAGCCCCTGCGTGGCAGAGTCTTTCGGCGGTGAAAGAAAACAGACTTCACAGCCTTGACAAAAGACTTTTCAATCTGAAGCCCAACGCACTTTGGGGAAAGGCGTATGAGACCCTT
The DNA here is from genome assembly GCA_015063785.1 of Oscillospiraceae bacterium. Classification (GTDB taxonomy): domain Bacteria; phylum Bacillota; class Clostridia; order Oscillospirales; family CAG-382; genus UMGS1052. Next base: position 29,096 of record SVTM01000028.1, on the reverse strand, counting down.
TGCAAGCTCCTTGCCGAGTGAGAAAAAAACAGGAATAGTGTTTGTTACAGCCGCGGTGTTTTTGATCTTTGCCGCGGCTTTCAGCCTTTTGTGTGGAAGTGTGCGCATTTCTCTTTCGGATGCCGCCGGTGCAATTTTTAACGGTCCTGTGGGAATGGGCGAGCGGATCTTTCTTTTTTCACGCCTTCCGCGAACTCTTGCAGCGATCATCGTGGGTGCTGCCCTTTCGGTTTCGGGTGCAGTTATTCAAAAGGTGCTGGCAAATGGCCTTGCATCTCCGGGCATTATTGGTGTAAATTCGGGTGCAGGCCTTGCGGTGACGCTTTGTGCTGCCTTTGGCATATACGGCGGAGCTGCGCTTTCGCTCTTTTCGTTTCTTGGCGCTTTGCTTGCCACTCTTGTCATAAGCTTTGGCGCGTGGAAATGGGGAAACACAAGATCCACGGTTATCCTGATGATGGGTGTTGCGCTGAACAGCGTGCTTGGCGCTCTTTCCGATTCTGTCATCGAGTTTAATCCCGATATTGCCGCCATGAGCGCAGATTTTAAGATTGGCGATCTTTCGGCGGCGTCATACGGAAAGTTGATACCTGCCTTTGTGGCAGTGGCTTTTTGTCTTGCCGTGCTTTTCCTTTTTTCAAACGAACTTGACGTTCTTGGCATGGGTGACGAAACGGCGACGGGGCTTGGACTTAATACAAAGCTTTTCCGTGCCGTATTTCTCGTGGCGGCGGCGCTTCTTGCAGGTTGTGCCGTAAGCATTGCGGGACTTGTATCTTTTGTGGGGCTTGTGGTGCCTCATGCGGTGCGAAAGATCTGCGGTGCACGCGCAAAAACGCAGCTTCCCCTTTGCGCGATGATTGGTGCAGGATTTGTTACCCTTTGCGACACTTTGGCGAGAAGCCTTTTTTCGCCCTACGAGATACCCGTGGGCATAATTCTTGCCTTTGTGGGCGCGCCTTTGTTCGTCGTGATACTTATAAAAGGAAAGGGGAGGTAAGCTTTATGGCAATAACGGTTTCGGGCGTGTCGGGCGGATATGGAAAAAAGACCGTTCTCTCCGACTTTTCGGCAAGCTTTGAAAAGGGGCAGATTACTTGTGTCATCGGTCCCAACGGATGTGGAAAAAGTACTCTTTTAAAAACTGTTATTGGAAGTATAAAGCCTTTTTCGGGGGATATTCTGGTTGACGGAAAGCGTGTTTCAAAGCCTTGTGAGCGATCAAAAAGAATAGCTTTTCTTGCCCAGGGTAAGAGCATTTCGGATATGACGGTTTTTGAAACGGTTTTGCACGGGCGATTTCCTCACCTTTCGTTTCCCCGTGTGTATTGCGAAAAAGACCGCGAGAAGGCTTTTTTGTGCCTTGAAAGACTGGGGCTATCAGAGTTTTGCGATCAGCCTGTTTCTACCCTTTCGGGCGGAATGAGGCAAAAAGTGTATATCGCCATGGCACTTTGTCAGGATACCGAATATATTCTTCTTGACGAGCCGACGACTTATCTTGATATTTCAAACGCTTTTGAGCTTTTTGATATAATAAAAAGCCTTGCCGAGTCGGGCAAGGGAATAATTATGGTGTTGCACGATCTTGTGACGGCGCTCCAGTTTTCCGACAGCGTGCTTGTGATGAACGGCGGAAAGAACGTGTTTTTCGGAAGTCCCGATGAGGTTGTGGCATCTGGTGTGATAAAAGATGTTTTTGGCGTCGGGATAACAAAGCATGACGGCGCATACTTTTACGAAAGGAATACAAAAAATGGCTGAGTATTTTCCTCTCTTCCGCCGTGCGGCGCAAAACGTCGTTTTAATAATCGGCGGAAATGCGGAGGCCGACAAAAAAGCACAAAAGCTTTCGGAATATCCTTTTGACATCGTGTTTTGCAGGGAAAAGGTGACCGATATCAAAAAGCTGCTTTCTGACGTTTCTCCCGACATTGTGATACTTGCCGACAAAAATTTGTGCCACAAAAAAGAGCTTTATGCCCTTTGTTGCGAAAGGCGCATCGAGATAAATACTGTTGACGATGCCGAAAACAGCAGTTTTATTTTTCCATCGCTTGTCACAAAAGGCAAGCTTTCTGTGGCAATATCCACCGACGGTGCGTGTCCTGCAGCGGCAGCAAAGCTACGCAGCGAGATCGAAAAGATTCTTCCCGATGAAACCGATGCCATAATCGATCAGCTGGCACAGATACGCAGCAGGGTGGCGAACACGGACGGCGAGAGACGGCGGATAATGAAAGAGCTTTGCTTTGCCGCCTTTGAAAAACGGCGACCGCTTTCTGATGCCGAAATAGGCGAGATAATAAAAAATGAAAAAAACAAAAAATGACAGTGTGACTGTCATTTTTTTGTGTTTTCTTTTCTGTACAAGGTGGGCGACATACCGACGTTTTTGGAGAAAAAGCGAGAAAAGGTGAGAACGTCGCGAAAGCCGACCGATGCTGCCACCTCGCTTATCGAGTCTTTACCGTTGCAGAGCATCGAGCACGCCTTTTTCAGCCGCAGATTGTTAAGATATTTTTTTGGCGATATTCCCTCGTTTTCAATGAAAAGGTTGTAAAGATATCTGTCGCTGATAAAAAGCGAGCCTGCGATCTCACCAACCGTCAGCGGTCGGTGAAAGTTGGAATCTATATATTTTTTTGCTTCTACAACATGGCGGTTGCCTGCGATTTCGGGCTTTTTTTCGTGGTATGACATAAGAAGATAGAATATTCCACGGGTTTCGGCGTCGCCGAGCACAGAGTGGTCTTCGAAAAAGGTTTTTGAAAAACGCGAAAGCTTTTCGCAAAAGTCATATGTGAAAATGCCATATTCGTCGACGCTGATATATTTTTTGCACAGCCCGTCGGCGAGCTCGCCTGTTAAGGATACCCAAAAATATGCCCACGGATCTTTTTTTGACGAATGGTATTCGTGCATACTGTCACGGCAGATAAAAAAACCTTCACCTGCCGACACTTTTCTGCCGTTAAAATAGCCATATCCGCTCAAAACATAATGAATAAGCGTTTTGTCCCTCGTGCCTCTGCCCCAATGGGCAAGGGAGGGGTCTTCTTCGATTCCAAAGTCGAGAATGGCAGGATCTTCGGTTTCGTCATAGATGGCGTTTCTTGTTTTCATTTTCATCACCCACCTATGATTTTACTATATAACACTATGATTTGTCAATGTATTTTGCTCTTGTTTTGCCGTATAATCAGAAAAAAAGGAGGTATTAAAAATGAGATATACCCAAATCGCCACAGCAAAACCCTTTGTGGGGGCTCCACATATAAATCTGCCCGATCTTTTCGGTGCTTCCCCCAAAAAGCCCGTTATTCTTCGCGTGCCTGTCACAGGTGAGCGGCCGATAAAATACGGTGCTGTCGGTCTTCCGACGGGACTTGTCCTTGAAAACGGCATCGTTACGGGAAAAGCGGAATGCGAGGGCGAATACATCGTCACTTTCACCGCCGAGAACGCCCACGGAAAGGCAGAGAAAAAGGTTACCTTTGAAATAAAAGAAAACGCCATACTTCTCACCCCTCTTCTCGGCTTTACCAGCTGGAATGCGTATGATTCGGACGTATCGCAGGAAAATATCGAGCAGGTTGCCGACAGAATGGTTGAAACGGGAATTGCCGAATACGGTTACAGCTATGTAAACTGCGATTCTGGCTGGCAAAATGAATACGGCGGAAAGCACGATGCTATTATGCCAAACGAAAAATTCCCCGACATGAAGAAAATGTGCGACAAGATACACTCGCTCGGGCTTAAATGCGGTATATATTCCACTCCTATGTTAAGAGCGTGGGGCTGTCCAAAAGAGTTTGATCATATTCCCGGATGCACTGTGGGCGAGCCCGACGAGCTTTTTGCCATAACCAACACGGGCGTTGGCAAGATCCGCAAGGAAAAGAACAACGTGGCACAGTGGACAGAATGGGGATTTGACTACCTCAAATACGACTGGGCGCCCTGCGACCCGACCAATGCCGAATATATGCGCCGCGAGCTTGTGAAATCCGAACGTGACTTTGGCTTTTGCGTTACAGTTTCGGCATCTCACGATTATATCACCTATTGGAGCCGCTATTGCAACAGTTATCGTTGCAACCAGGATTCCTGGGCGGCGTGGGATAATTTTATAAATATCTACCGTTCATATTTCGGATTTATCTATGACGTGCAAAAGGGGCATTTCTTTGACCTTGATATGCTCGACGTGGGCAACGGAAAATATCGAAAGGAGGGCAAGAGCAAGTTCAACGAGGATGAAGAGCTTTGTGCCTACACTCTGCGCGCCTTTATGTGCTCGCCCATTCAGCTTTCGTCCACCTTCGAGGATATGAGCGAATTCGAGCTTTCGATGTATTGCAACGAGGAGATCATTGCCATCAACCAGGATTCGGCTTTTTATCCTGCCCGCCCCGTTATGATGTTTGAACAGGACAAAAAATGCGTGCATATCTTTAAGAAAAAGCTTTCGGACGGAAACTTTGCCTATGCCGCTTTCAATCTTGGCGAGACCCACGAAAACCTTGTTATCCATCTTGACGAGACCTGCGTTATCCGCGACGTGTGGAAAAAAGAAGACCAGACCACCCGTGACCGTATTGTTTTTGATATGTATCCGCACACGGTAAGAGTTTTCAAAGCAACAAAAGCAGAATAACAAAAAACGGAGCTGTAAAGATTCTTTACAGCTCCGTACTTTTTTATTTGGTTATGAGAACGAAGACGGGAGATTCGTCTTTCATGTGTTTGTTGAGCAGGAAGGGGGATTCAGCATCAGCATTTGCCGCCTTGCCTCTGAGTCCGCCAAGTATCATACCCTCGTCCTGAACGTAGATGTGACAGCTGAAATCTTCCTTTGCGCTTTCCGCATAGTTTATCAAATAGCCTGCACAGCGGTCGAGCACGTTGTATTTACTGGTGAGATTGCTGCTTGGAACGTCAAGGGAGTAGGTGGCATAAAGCATCGAGGTTGAAGGACGCTTTGTTACGATGGTGCCCCAACCGTAGCCGCCGTTGCGCATCACGTTGTAATTTGCGGAATAGTTGTTAAGCGAACCTTTGCTGTCCGGCTGTGTCATCCAGCACTCTATTGCCCAGTGGCAATATTCCATGAGGTTTTCTTCGTATTGAATATTTTTCATATTCAGGTTTTTGCCCTGATGGGTGATGGCGGTGTCGTAGATCTGGTACATCCAGCAGTTTCTTACGTAATAACCGTCGCAGTTGCCGTAAAGCTCAACGGCGTTTCCATACTGAGTGGTGGTTTCGCCGTAGTTTCCGAGAAGCGAGCCGCCAAGCCACGAGAATTCGCAGTTTGTTACAACGACGTTGTCACCCGAGCCAAGGCCTATCGCGTGGGAGCCTGTGTGCTTGAAGTGGAGATTGTCGATGACGATGTCAGATGCGCCGCCGTCAAAGAGGTCGGTACGTGTTCCGATCTCAATGTCCTTAAATCTCGATCCGGGGTTGCCACCCGTGCTGCAGAGATAGAGGGTGTTTGCGCACGAGAAAAATTCGAGATCCTTCGAAAGCTCTTTGTAGGTTGCGATGTTTTTGTTAAAGATACGGGGCTGACCGTAAAGTCCGTCGTAGTTTCCGTGGGCGTTGTCTGCGTGGTCAAAGACGATGATACCTACGTTGGTGAGGGCATCGGTCAGTCTGTACACGTTGGGGGTATCTGTTTCGACCCAGAGATTGGGGTCAGCGTAGTTTTTGTTCGAGCCCGAAATGATTGGTTTTTCGCCCTCTCCGTACGAGCCGTAGGTGAGGCCTGTATTTACCGTCAAAGATCCGCGGTAGGTGCCGCCGCGTTCAAAGAGGATCGCCGTGCCCTTGCCGGGGAAGCGGAGCTTTGACATAAGTCCCTGAATAGTCTTTAATGCTGTGGCGGGAGTTTTTCCGTCGTTGGCATCGTTGCCGTTCTTTTCGGAAATGTAATATACGTTTTTGCCGATTCTGTCAGCGTAGAGCTCGGTGGTATTGGGGGTTCCCAGGATATCTTTTTTCATCTGCTCGGAGATGGTGTCAATTCCGCGGCGGATGGCATCACCGGTGAGGTTTTTGGACTGGGTGTGAAGAGCGGTGATGTAGTCCTTTGCGCTTGCGCCTTCGAGAACGTATTCTTTTTCTGCGGTCTTAAGCGTCCAGGTGCCGTCTGCCTTTGACGAGGCGGAGGCGATGATTTGACCTTTTGCCCAGTGATCGGAAATGTCAGAGAACTTTGTATCTCCTGCGCCGTTCCATTCTCTGCCGAGCATTCTGTTGATAACAGTTACAGCTTCGGCTCTTGTTATTTCATTGTTGGGCTTGAAAGTGCCGTCCTCGTAGCCGTTGACAAATCCTTTGGCGCTGGCAAACATAACAGCTTCAAAATAGTCTGATTTGGAATTTACGTCCGAGAAGTATGAAAGTTTCAGATTGCCTGCTTCCGAGCCTGATACTGCGTAGATGAGCTGAACGAACTCTTTACGGGTGATCTTTTCGGAGGGCAGAAGTTTTTCGGCGAAAACTTTTTGCACCGCACCGAGCTTTTCAAGAGAGGTGACAGAAGAGTAGAACCAATCCTCGGGCTTTATATCCTGATAAGAGGAAGCGCCGCCCGAAAGCTTGCCTGTGGGGTCAACGAGGGAAGCAATGATCTTGCAGGCTTCGGCACGTGTTATATTGTTCTGGGGCTTGAAGGTACCGTCCTCATATCCGTTGACGTACGAGGTTTCGCAGTTCGAAAAATCAGCAGATACTTCGAAAACGGGAACGTATATATCATCCTGGCCAAGGCAGAACTGATAGGACGTGCCGGGAGAACAGATCTTGTCGGTCTTTACGCTCTGCCATTCCTTGAAAGCCATGTTCTCGGGAAGAGCAGACGAAAATTCGGGGATGGTGATATATTCAAGATCCTTGACCTTGACGGTCTTGGCAGGGGCTGCGCCCTTTTCGTAATCTTCGAGTGATGCATAGAAGCTGACGTTTCTTTCGGTAAATCCGGGGTCGGTATCGGGATCCCAGCTTTGGAAAGTGACTGAGCTTATGTACAAAGCGTCGTCTTTGCCCATATCCTTTTCGAGGGGATAAAACTTGAGCTGCTGCAGATATACTTCGCCGCGACGCAGGGTATTGTCCTTTGTGTTTCCGAGGCTTTCGTCAAAGGGAAGCACCAGCTTGTCCCACTTGTTTGCCACCATGCCGTTACGCGACATCACACGAGTGTTCCATGCGAACTCTATGTATTCGGCAAATCTGTTTCCGGACGTTACTCTGCCCTGGATCCAGCCCATCTTGTTGCCGACAAGGGCAGGAGATTCATCGGGAGAAGCATAGTAGTATTCAATAACGATATAGTTTGCCGTCGACAGGGGAATGGGGTTTCCGTTGTCGTCGGGAAGCGGAGTGGAATAATGAAAATAGTTGAAATTTGTGGAAGTATTGGTCTTGCCGTCTCGCTTGAGGCTTCTGACAGCTTTGCCGTCGAAAGATTCGAGCGAGCCGATATAGCCCGACGTGTCGCCCTCAAAGGCGCCGAGTGACAAAGCGGAAACGGTCTGCTGTGCAAAAGCGTCCGACACTTTTTCTTCTGCGGCAAAAACGGCAGGCATGCAAAGGATCAACATGCTTATCGCCAGGAAAACCGAGAGCACTTTTTTCATTTTTTGATTTGCCATAAATGTGTCCTCCTAATTCTTTACTGAGATTTCCGGGATTATACATCTGATTACATTATATCTCGTGTATCCCAAAAAATCAATATTTATTATCATTTTGTGCAAGGATAATGACAAAATGTATAAGCTGATTATAACAGCGTTTTTGCACATTTTCAATATGAATAACACGCAATAATAATACAAAAACGCGCATTTCAAAAATTGGCACAGGTTAACAAAAAAACACGGCGGCACTTTCAAAGAAGTGCCGCCGCAGACTATTTTTGTTATTTCTTTGGGATAAGAACAAAAACGGGTGATTCGTCTTCCATATGCTTGTTGAGAAGAATGGGAGCGTCAAGGCCTGCGTTTGTTTCCTTGCCTCTGAGTCCGCCGAGAAGCATGCCTTCGTCCTGAACATAGATGTGACAGCTGAAATCTTCCTTGGCGTTTTCGTCTATGTTGATGAGATATCCTGTGCAACGGTCGAGAATATTGTATTTGCTGCTGAGGTTGCTGCTTTCTACCTTGAAGTTATAGGTGGTGTAAAGCATCGAGTTCAAAGGACGCTTTGTTACGATGGTACCCCAACCGTAGCCGCTGTTGCGCATTACGTTGTAGTTTGCGGCATAGTTGTGAAGCGACCCCTTGCTGTCGGGCTGGGTCATCCAGCTTTCGATTGACCAGTGGCAATATTCCATCAGATTGCTCGAATATTCGATGTTTTTCATGTTCAGGTTTTTGCCCTGGTGGGTGATAGCGGTGTCATAGATCTGATACATCCAGCAGTTCTTGACGTAATACCCGTCGCAGTTGCCATAAAGCTCAACGGCGTTGCCATACTGAGTGGTGGTGCCGCCGTAGCTTCCGAGAAGCGAGCCTCCAAGCCACGAAAATTCGCAGTTTGTTATAACGACGTTGTCGCCCGAGCCAAGGCCGATACCGTGGGCACCGGTGTGCTTGATATGGAGATTGTCAAAGAGAATGTCGGATGCCGCGCCATCAAAAATGTCAACGCGGGTTCCGATCTCGATATCCGTAAAACGTGAGCCGGGGTTACCTTCTGTGCTGCAGAGATAAAGAGTGTTTTCGCACGAGAAAAATTCGAGGTCTTTTTCAAGCTCGATATACGAGGTGATGTTTTTGCCAAATATGCGGTTTTGACCGTAAAGTCCGTCGTAGTTTCCGTGGGCATCATCCGCATGGTCAAACACGATAATACCGACGTTTGAAATACTTTCGTTGAGCTTATATACGTTTTTGATATCGGTTTCTGACCAAAGGGAAGCGTCGGCGTAGTTTTTCTTCGAGCCGGATATGACGGGCTTGTCGCCTTCGCCGTACGAACCGTAGGTTACGCCGCCTGTAACTGCCACCTGTCCGCGGTAGGTACCCCCGCGCTCAAAAAGAATTGCAGTGCCCTTGCCGGGGAAGCGAAGTCTTTTTGTAAGGCCCTGAATTGTCTTTACTGCCGTTTCGGGGGTTTTGCCGTCGTTTGCGTCATTACCGTTCTTTTCGGAAACGTAATACGTATTTTTGCCGATTCTGTCGGGATAAAGCTCTGCCGTATTGGGGGTTCCCAGGATGTCTTTTTTCATCTGCTCGGAAACGGTGTCGATTCCGCGGCGAATGGCATCGCCCGAGAGGTTCTTTGACTGGGTGTGGAGTGCCATGATGTAATCCTTGGCGCTCGATCCTTCGAGAACGTATTCCTTTTCGGTGGTTTTTATCGCCCAGGTTCCGTCTGCCTTTGATGAGGCGGAGGCAATGATCTGACCTTTTGCCCAATGGTCGGAAATGTCGGAAAATTTTGCATCTCCTGCACCGTTCCATTCTCTGCCGAGCATTCTGTTGATAACGGTTACGGCTTCGGCTCTTGTTATCTGGTTGTCGGGCTTGAAGGTGCCGTCCTCGTAGCCTGTTACAAGCCCCTTTGCCACCGAGAACATTACTGCTTCAAAATAGTTTGCTTTGGCGTCGACGTCCGAGAGGTAGGTCAGCTTCATGCTGTCCATTTCGGTGTCGCACACAGCGTATATAAGCTGAACAAACTGTTCTCGGGTGATTTTTTCGGAAGGAAGAAGCTTTCCGCCGAAAACTTTCTGCACGGCACCAAGCTTTTCGAGCGCGGTCACCGAGCCGTAGAACCAATCGTCCGGTTTCACATCCTCATAAGAAGAAGTGCCGCCCGAAAGTTTGCCCGTGGGATCGACAAGAGAAGCAATGATCTTGCAGGCTTCGGCGCGTGTTATGTTGTTCTGGGGCTTGAAGGTGCCGTCCTCGTAGCCGTTGATGTACGAGCTTTCGAACTTTGAAAGATCGACAGCTACGTCAAAAACGGGAATATACACATCGTCTTGGCCAATAAGGAACTGATAAGTGGCGCCGGGAGAATATATCTTTCCTGTTTTCACGCTCTTCCACTGCTTGAACTTATGGTGTTCGGGAGGGGTGACGGAATATTCGGGAATGGTGATATTTTCAAGGTCTTTCAGCTTGATAGTATTTATGGCAGTCTCGCCCTTTGTGTAAGCTTCGGGAGTCGCGTAGAAGCTGACGCTTCTTTCGGAAATGCCCGAATCTTTATCGGGATCCCAGCTTTGGAAGGTGATGGTGCTGAAATAAAGCTTGTCGTTTTTGCCCATGTCCTTCTGAAGGGGGAAGAGCTTGAGCTGATGCAGATAGTATTCGTCGCCGTTCTTTGTAAGGCTGTCTTTTGTGCTTTTTACGTATTCGTCAACGGGAAGAACCAGCTTGTCCCATTTATTGGCGATCATGCCGTTGCGGGAGGTTATTTCGGTGCCCCAGTCAAACGATTTTACTTCTGCGGTGTTTTCGGCACGGCAGACGCGTCCCTGGATCCATCCCATCTTGTTGCCGACAAGGGCGGGGGATTCGTCAGGAGAGGAATAGTAGTACTCGATAACGATGTAGTTTGCGGTTGACAGGGGAATGGGCTTTCCGTTTTCATCAGGCAGGGGTTTGGACCAATGGTAGTAGTTGAAATCTGTCGCGGTCTTTTCGCTGAGGTCGCGTTTGAGAACCATGACGTTTTTGCCGTCAAAAACTTCTGCCGCATCGACGTAGCCCGTGTGGTCTTCTTCAAATGCACCGAGTGTCAGAAAAGGAACTGTCTGACAAGCGAAAGTATCGCGTGCTGTTTCTTCGTCTGCCGCCAAAACCGCGGGAACACAAAGGACCACCATGCACACGGCAAGAATAATGGAAATCAGTTTTTTCATTTTTGTGTTTCCTTTCAAAAAAGTGTTACAAAAACATAGTACCATATTTTATTATCAAATGCAATATATTATTTTGCTGAAAATTGTCACTTTTCTGCTGTTGAAAAGTTTTTATTATTTCTTTTCCGGCTCAAATTCTATTCCCACAACGCCGTATTTTGCCTGTTCTTCTGCCGAATAATAGGCTTCCATGTCGGTGTAGCTTGCTTTTTTTACCTCGTCCTTGCAATATCCGCATTTTTCGAGCGGTATCGTGGCATAAAGTTCTCTGAACGAGCCAAAAAGGTGCAGTGCCAAAACACGGACTGTTATGTTTTTTCCTTCCAAATCGGGACATTCAAATTCGATGGTGTCTCCGACATTTACATTTTTTCGCTTTTCGTCAAAAAGGCGAAGCTCGACGGTCTTCTTCCCTGCGCAGATCTTTTCGAACGGATCTTTTTTCAGGCGCATATTGTGCTTCATGCGTGCGGATCCTCCTTTTTTGTGGTGTAATATCAATATATCATTTTTTGGTGTATTTTTCAAGACAAAAAAGAGTTGCTCCGATTTTTCGGGGCAACTCTTGCAAAATTATAAATTACTGCCGGGGATCTTGTCGTTTTTGTAACCGTCGTAAACTTTTTCTATTTCACCCTTGAGGTATTCTGTCTGTTCCTTTGTAAGGCTGACTTGCTTTCCCTCGTGCCTCACATAGCCTTCGGAAAGATTTATGCCATAGTTAAGTCCGAATTCGGTGTCAACCGTGTATTCGGGAAGGCATTTGCAGACCTCCTCGCTGTAATCAAGCCGGCGCAGAAAATCTGAAATTCCCACCGAAACGCCGCCCCAGAAGGAATATTCCCAATCCTCTTGTCCTTTGGCAAAGCCGTGGCATCTGACGGTGGTCATCGTGTTGCCGCAATAGCCGAAAACTTCGTGCTCCACCATGTTGTTTTTTTCGCTTTCCGTGTGGGTGTGCTCTTTGGACTCAGTTATATAGAATACCCCGAAGCGGTCAAGATCTGATATTTTGGCTTTTTCCGACGAAAGTGCAGATTTTATGCTTTCTTTTGTTCCGTCGGAATATTCGGCAACTATATATTCGCTCATTATACAGGGCAGGTAATATACGTTTTCGTCGTCCTCAAATATCTGCTCCAGCGCCTCGGCAAAGGCAAGGTCGGGGGTGTCCTTGGATTTGTCGGTTATGGAAACAAGGGTTGCTTCATCAGAAGTTATGCCGTTTTCGGTTATATGATTCACGTACGGTGCATTTGTTGTGCAACCGCAAAGAAAAAGGAATATGAGAGCTGATAAAAATATTTTTTTCATATATCTGTCTCCGAAAAACACTTTTTATGTTTGTTTGACGGCAAAAAAAGAAAAAAGTTCCGCTTTTTTCAAAAGCTTGACTTTTTTTGCTCTTGTGTGATATACTTAATACAACAAAACCGAAAGGAACGGGGGACAAAACCAGTGACTCTTGTCGAACTTTATGCAAAAGCGCCCTGTAACAACATATACTCCTGCCTTGCGACTTCTCCCGAAAGAGTCGTTTTTGTAGGTTCCGATTCGAAGGACATGAAGCGCAGCGCTGACGTTTTTCGATCTGTTTTTTTTGAAAGAGGGCAGAATCCCGAGATAATATGTAAAGCTGTCCCGAAAAATGATGTTTCCCGCGCCATGCAACTGATGGAAGAGATATATGTCACCTACGACGATTGCGTTTTTGACATAACGGGCGGTGATAAAATGCTTGTTTTTGCCCTTGGCCGCTACTGCGAGAAAAACAAGGACAAAAAGATCTTTATCCACAGCTTCAATGTGACAAACGACCGCATCTGTGATTGCGACGGCGACGGAAAAACCGCCGAATACCGCGTCCCCTCTCTTTCTGTCAGAGAAAATATCATGATTCACGGCGGAATGTGCGATTGGGACAGCAGAAACAGAAAGAAAGAATCGCAGGAGTTTAAAAACGACGTAAAAAAGCTTTTTTCGATCTGCCGTGAAAATCCGCGAGGCTGGAACAGCCAGATGAATATTCTTGCCGCCATTGAGGAGATGGGCGACAAAAAGGATAACGCAACTTTTCTTGACAAAGAAAAACTGAAGATCTTTCTTGAGCGCAGAAAATCAAAGGTCATCTTTAACAAGCCCATAATGCAAAGCCTTTTTTCGGCGCGGCTTGTCACAGAATATCGCGCCGACGCGCAGGGACTTGTGATAAAATACAAAAACGCACAAATCAAAAACTGCCTGACAAAGGCAGGCATTGTTCTTGAGCTTTCTGTGTACCTTGCGGCAAAGGAATGCCGAGAAAAGGACGGAACGCCCGTCTACAACGACGCCGCCACCGGCGTTATCATCGATTGGGACGGAAAGAATATGCTTTACGATACGAAAAACGAGATAGATGTGCTTTTGATGCACGGAATAGTCCCTGTTTTTGTTTCGTGCAAGAACGGCTATGTTTCGATGGACGAGCTGTACAAGCTTTCGGCTGTGGCAGAGCGGTTTGGCGGACCTTTTGCAAAAAAAGCGCTTGTTGCCGCCGATCTTGACGTAGATTGTGACAACGGAAAATATCTTCTTGCAAGGGCAAAGGATATGGATATTGAGGTTATCTGCGGAGATCTCGCTTTCCGCGAGAGAAATTTTCAAAAAAGAATTGCGAATCTTTGGAAAAAATGATGTAAAACGGGCAGTCCGAAAGGGCTGCCCGTTTTGCATCAGAATATTTTGTCGGGGTTGAGAATGTTGTCGGGGTCAAAGGCTTTTTTGATGCCGCGCATAAGCTCCAGCTGACCTTCGCCGTAATCTTCGCGCAGGAAGTCTTTTTTGGCATAGCCAATGCCGTGCTCGCCCGAAACAAGTCCACAAAGCTCACGGGCTTTTTTGTAAAGAAGCTCGAAGGCTTTTTCAAGTTTTTCGTTCCATTCCGCATCGCAAAGATCGTCGCGGCAGACGTAAACATGAAGGTTTCCGTCGCCTGCGTGGCCAAAAGATGGAATGCGCACGCCGAGTTCTTTTGACACCTCGTGGGTGTAAAGTACAAATTCGGCAACCTTGTTTCTGGGGACTACAACGTCACATTCGTCCATTTCGGTGGTGGAGGCTTTTATGGCTTCAAGAAATGCGCCGCGTGCCGACCAGACAGAAGTCTTGCGCTCGTCGGTGTCGACGATGAGCGCGTCTTTTGCTCCGTTTTCGATGCAGAGGGATGCCACCTTGTCTATCTCGTCTTCAACCACCTTTTTGTCGTTGCCGTCGACGGTAAGGATAAGGTAGGCAGGAGATTTTTTGTCGGGGAAATTTTTGCCCAGATATTCTTCGCTGAAAAGTATCGTTCCCTGTTCCATAAATTCGATGGCGGTGAGAGAAGCGCGGCTTTTTATCAGTTTTGGCACGGTGCCTATTGCTTTTTCTATTGAATCATAGGGGATGAGAAGCGAAACTGTGATCTTGGGCAGGGGCACAAGCTTCAGCACCGCTTCGGTGATTACGGCAAGAGTACCCTCAGAGCCTACGATAAGATCCTTCAGAGAATAACCCGAGCTGTTTTTTACCGTTTTTCCGCCGAGATGCATGATCTTTCCCGAGGGAAGAACGGCGGTGAGTCCGCGCACATAGTCACGGGTGACACCGTATTTAACGGCGCGCATTCCGCCTGCATTGGTGCTGATGTTACCGCCGATGGTGGCGCTTTTTTCGCCGGGATCGGGGGGATAGAGAAAATCGTGCTCCTCGCAGAAAGCCGCAAGCTCCATCAAAAGCACGCCGGGTTGTACCGTGACGGTAAGGTTTTCTTCGTCAAGCTCGAGGATCTTGTTCATGCCCACCGTTTCAAGCATGATGCCGCCGTGCAGAGCTACAGATGCGCCCACAAGTCCCGTTCCGCTGCCGCGGACCACAACGGGGATCTTGTTTTCGCTTGCATATCTCATCACTTTTGATATTTCTTCGGTCGAGCCTGCCTTTACGAGCACTTCGGGCATCTGCGAAATGCCGCCCAGCTCGTCGTGGCTGTAATCGTGACTGATGTTGTCACCTGTGATGACTCTGTCGGGCGACAAAAAAGAGGTGAGCGCTTCGATGTCTTTTTGCGATACTCGGTTATACATTTGCTTTACCTCCCTTTATCTTTTCAATAAGCTGTGGCACGATCTCGTAAATATCGCCCACAAGTCCCACGTGGCATATATCAAATATCGACGCATCCGCTGCCTTGTTTACGGCTACGATAAGATCTGCGCCCTTCATGCCTGCGGCAAACTGAACAGAACCTGAAATGCCAAGGCAAATGATGATCTTTGGTTTCACTGTTCTGCCCGAAAGACCAATCTGACGTTTTGGTGAAAGCCATCCTGCCTCGATCAGTGGGCGGGTGCCTGCCAGCTGACCGCCGAGAAGCTCGGCCAGCTCGCGTGCCATTTCAAGATCGGCTTCTTTTGCAAATCCTCTTCCGCAGGCGACGATGACGTCGGCGTCCGAAATGTCGATCTCACGCGGTTTTTCGGTGACAGAAAGAATTTCTGTGCCGGATCTTCTCATATCGTCGGTTATATCCATCTTCACTACCTCGCCCGACGAAATATCCGAGCGGACGGGGGCAGAGAATATTTTGTATCTGACGGTGCAGAACTGGGGACGGGCGTTGGGAGTGACGATCTGTGCCATGATATTTCCGCCAAAGGCAGGACGTATCTGCACGAGATCTGTATTTTCTTTCATTTTAAGAACGGTGCAATCGGCTGTGAGTCCTGCGCCACAACGTGCCGCAACCCTGGGAGCAAGCGATCTGCCCATGTTTGTCGCACCCACAAGGATCGACGAGGGCTTTATTCTTTCGATAAAGTCATAAAAAGCGGCGGTGTAGGGGGAGATTCTGAACTGCTCGAAGGCGGCATCGTCATAGACGAATATCTTGTCTGCGCCGTAGTGGCAAAGCTCTGCGGCGTGGTCTTTTACGTTCTTGCCGATAAGGATGCCGTAGACGGGGTGAGAAATGCTGTCGGCAAGCTCGCGCGCTTTGCCGAGGAGCTCGAGGGTTACGGGGTGAATTTTTCCATCGGAAATTTCGCAGAAAACGCAGACACCGCGCCAGAGCGATTTGTCTACCGTTTCCTTTTTTTCTTCGTCCTCCCAGGTGATGGCACCTGCAGGACCTTTTTTGACACAAAGCTTGCACGCCTTGCAGGCGGCGTTTACCGAAAGCTTTCCGTTTTCAAAAGAAAGAGCCTTGAAGGGGCAGATGTCAATAAGCTTTGCCGCAACCGACCCGTCGATTTTTTCGTTATGTATGATAAGTCCCATAAAAAGCTCCTCCTTATACGAATTTGCGCTCTTTCAGGAGAGCGTAAAGGCTGTCCGAAAGCTCGTTTGCAGATCCTTCAAGCATGGTCCTGTCGGTGTTTTTTTCGGGCGGGAAAATCCTTTCAACCTGGGTGGGCGAGCCCGAAAGACCAAGCTTTTTTTCGTCCGCCTCGGGAATGTCGGCAACCGAATAAACTTTTATAAGCTCGTCGCAGTTCATGCTCTTTTTGCGGTTGTAGGAGGGCAGACGGGGAGTGTTGGCATCCTTTTCCACCGTGATAAGGCAGGGGAGCGAAAGACGGGCGGTCTGGTGCACCTTGTCAAGATCGCAGACGACTGTTACGGTCTTTCCGTCACATTCAAGTATTTCTGTTACGTTTGCAATATGCTCGATGCCGAGCTTTTCGGCAAGCTCGGGACCCACCTGTGCCGTGTCTCCGTCGGTGGTCTGCTTGCCGCAGATAATAAGGTCGTATTCGCCCATTTTGCCTACGCCAAGACTGAGAGCGCAGCTGGTGGCGGCAACGTCGGCACCGCCGAATTTTCTGTCCGAAAGAAGCACTGCTTCGCTTGCGCCCATATATATCGTTTCTTTCAAGGCTTCCTTTGCCATGGGGGGACCCATCGAAAGAGTTTTTACCTGTCCGCCGTATTTTTCGGCAAGGGCAAAACCTTCTTCAAGGGCAAAAAGATCGTAAGGATTTATCTTGCTGTCAACTCCGTCGCGAATAAGCACACCTGTGACGGGATCGACGGCAACCTTGTTTGTGCCGGGGACCTGCTTTACGCATACGATAATGTTCATAAAAAAGCTGTCCTTTCATTGCGGTGCAAACATTGCACCATCATAATTCTACTTTTATTATACTCTGCGTAAGGTGTATTGTAAAGAGAGAATTTGTCCTTTTTTAGCATTTTTCGACCAAAAGGCGATTGGCGTTTTTGCTGAAATTTTGCTGAATTATTTGTGACTTTTGCGCTTGACAAGCCTTGCGTGTTGAAATATAATTGAATAAAACAAAAGAGACTGGAGATAAATCGAATGATTTCAAAAATTCCTACTCCCGAAAGCTTTTTTGGCTTTGTTCCCGGCACCGACAGAAAAATGATCCGCTGGGACAGGCTTTGTGAATATTATGACACCTTAAATTCCTTGTCCGACAGAATGGCTATTGAAGAAGCAGGCCTTTCGAGCGAGGAAAACAGATTTATTTTTATCTACGTTTCTTCTCCCGAAAATATAAAAAATCTCGAAAAATACCGTGAGATCTCCGAAAAGCTTGCCGACCCCGAAGGACTTTCGGAAGACGAGATATCGGCTCTTTGCGACGAGGGAAAAGCCGTTTGTATGCAACAGTACGGGCTTCATTCCAATGAGGTTGGCGGACCGCAGATGGTGCCGATAATGTTGCACGAGCTTGTTGCGGGCGAATCCGAAAAAATAAAGAGGATACTTGACAATGTTATCTTTATCATCGCCCCTTGCAGTGAGCCTGACGGCGAGATACTTTTTACCGATTATTACAACAAACATCTCGGCACAGAGTATGAGGGCACGGTTTCGCCTTTTCTTCGCCACAACTGGGCAGGACATTCCAACAACCGCGACGGCGTCCGCGAGATAGTGCGCGAATCGCAACACATAAACGACGTTCTTGTGCGCAGATGGCATCCGCAGGTGTTCCAGGATCATCATCACCAATGTCCGTGGGAAGACCGCATGACCATTGCTCCCAACACCGACCCGTATTTTGACCCCATCTGTCCGCTTGTTATCAGAGAGGCGGGACTTTACGGCGCATATATGGCGCAGGCTTTGTCGACGGCGGGAAGAAAGGGAGTTGTTACGGGCGGAGATTTTTTTGACGGCTTCAACATTTCTTCCTATTCCGAATTTGCCAAGATACACAACACCACGGGAATGCTCACAGAAAACGCCGACGTAAGCATAGCAACCCCCGTTACCATAGGAAAAGAGCTTCTTTCGGGTTGTTATCTGAAGCCCAGCGTCCACTGCCCCGACCCATGGGAGGGCGGCGAATGGCACCTTTCGGACATTGTGGATCAGATGCACATTGCTTCTGTGGCTCTGCTCGAATATCTTTCGATGCACCGCAGGGAAACTCTTGCGTGTATGGCGCAGAAGGCAAAGCTTCAGACCGAAAGAGGAAAGAACAGCGCCGACAAGTTCTATATAATCCCACCCGATCAGCACGATCGCTCGGCGGCAGAGGTGCTTTTGAAGCTTTTGCACAAGCAGGGCATAAAAATGTATGCATCGACCGAAATGTTCCGCGCAGGAAGCGCGTATTTTCCAAAGGGCACGGTGGTGGTGCCCGCGGCACAGCCGAAATATGCGGCGGTGATGGCGTATCTTCACAAAAATCCCTACGCGGTTATTCCGTCAAGGCTTCGTCCCGACGGCTCGCAGAGGATCTCTGATTCGGCAAACGTCAGCTTTGCCCTTTGCATGGGGGTTGAGGTTTTGACGTGCGGTGAGGATATTGACAAGGCGATACTTGAAAAATTTCTTCCCGATGACCGCGTGGAATGTATCATGTCGCCCTTCGGATATGACGGCACACGTGACAATATAACCCTTCCGCTTTCGGCTTGCGAAAACCTCAGCTATAAGCACGCAAACCTTTTGCTTGCCTCGGGCAAAAAGCTTTTCAGAAACGAGGCGGGAGATTTCACCGAAAACGAGGGAACTTCTGTGCGCAGATCGCGCATCGGACTCTTGAAAAAGAGTGCCACCTGGAACGAGGAAGAGGGCTTTACAAGAAGCCTTCTGAAAATGTATTCGTTTGATTTCAGAATATTGCTTGACAAGGATATCCGCGAAAACGGCGTGCCGCAGGATATCGACGTTGTGATAATCCCGGGGGACGACGACGGCTCGCTTTCGGCGGGGGACGTGCGCAATATGAAAATGCCGATCGAGTTTCACTCGGGGCTCGGAAGCGCGGGAGCTGCCGCTTTGCAAAAATTTGTAAACGGCGGCGGACGGCTTGTGGCGTGGGAAAAAACCTGCTCGTACGTCAACCGCATTTTCGGCCTTGGTATAAATATTCCAAACTGTTCCCGTGCCGAGCTTTCCACCAACGGTTCGGTGCTGAAGGGCGAGATAAAAGCCGACAAACTCACCCGCGGAATGCCGAAAAAGTTCAACCTTACCCACAATGACGGCCCGATGCTTTTGCCTACCGACAGAAACGGAGCGGTTCAGGTGATAGCACGGCTTGACGGTGAAAAACCTTTTGTAAACGGTTATGTCAGAGGGGAAGATCGGCTTTGCGGAACCCCCTGTGTTCTGCGTGCCGCAAGGGGAGAGGGCGAGATAATCCTTTATAGCTTCAACCCCGAATTCCGCAATCAGAACGACAGCACCTTCAAGCTTTTGTTCAATGCACTTTACGAAGAATAAACGAAAAAATACCACCCTTTTCGGGTGGTATTTTTTATATCAAAGCAGATTT
Organism: Oscillospiraceae bacterium; assembly: GCA_015063785.1. GTDB lineage: Bacteria > Bacillota > Clostridia > Oscillospirales > CAG-382 > UMGS1052. The sequence goes on along the minus strand of SVTM01000028.1, from coordinate 9,428 downwards.
TTAATGATCTCTTCTCTCGGCTTGTCCGAAAGGTAAACGGGCGGAACGTCAAAAACCGTCTTGCCTCCGCACATACCCTCGCAGTTCATGCGGTAGGCGGCACGGGCGTATGCCACAAGAACGCTGGCAGTAAATTCGGGGTTGGAATCAAGCTTTAAGCTGTATTCGATGACGTGGGTGTTTTCGAGATCTTTGCCTGTTTTTCCGCTGCGAATAACAAAACCGCCGTGGGGAATGCCTGCGTGGTCGCGCTTCAGCTCTTCCATGCTGATGAAATGTACTGTGGTGTCGTATTCGTCAAAATAGTTTTTCATGGTGACGATCTCTTTTTCGATCCTTGCCTTGTCGGCGCCCTCTTTTGCCACAACAAAACATTCACGGGTGTGCTTCCCGCGTGCCGAAAGGTCGGGAGCTTCGCCGCGGCGGACAGAATCAAGAGCAGACTGCACGGGAATGGTGTATTGCTTGGCGTCAAGCACGCCGTCGATGCGTCTGATGGCGTCCGAATGTCCCTGGCTTACGCCCTTGCCCCAAAAGGTATAGCTTGCGCCGTTCCTGAGGATGCTTTCGGCATAAAGTCGGTTGAGCGAGAACATTCCGGGGTCCCAGCCCACAGAGATTATACCGATCTTTCCGCCTGCTTTTGCAGCTTTGTCAACGTTTGCAAGGTGATCGGGGATGTTTTTGTGGGTGTCGAAGCTGTCTATTACGTTAAAATGTTCTGCCATGGCAGGGGTTTGTACGGGAAGATCGGTGGCGCTGCCTCCGCACATGATAAGCACGTCAATCTCGTCCTTGTGTTCAAGCACTGTGTCTGCGTGGTAAACGGGAGTATCTCCGAAAACGGTCTTGACGCTTGCAGGATCGCGACGGGTGAAAACGCATGAAAGGGTCATGTCAGAATTCTGCTTTATGGCACATTCAGCACCGCGTGCAAGGTTTCCGTATCCATAAAGTCCTATCTTTATCATTCATATCACTCCTATTGATTTTTACCCTATAAGAATAATACTTTTATGGCTTTTTGTCAATTGCCTTTTATAAATTTTTATTGCGGATTTTGAGAAATTTTTTACAAATCACCGCAAAAAACGAACTGAAGTTTACGCAAAACGCGAACAAAAGTTAGAAAAAAGTGCCGAAAATGTACAAAAAGCACAGATCGAACACAAAAATACCTGGAAAACAGAACATTTATTCTTGACAAACGTTCGATAACGTGCTATTATGTTATCGAACAAAATTTCGCAAGGCTTGCGATATGGAGGAACAAAATGATTTCTGAAAAATATACGCCGTCTGTTGATTATGCATCGGGCAGGGGAATAAATTCGGGTCGCGTGGTTTTACACGCTGATCTCAACAACTTTTTTGCTTCGGTGGAATGTGCAAATTCGCCCGACAGATCGCTTTTGCAAAAGCCCGTGGCGGTCTGCGGAAGCAGAGAACTGCGCCACGGCATCGTGCTGGCAAAAAATGAAAAAGCAAAATTTTACGGCGTGAAAACCGGCGAGACTATATCGAACGCTCTGAAAAAATGTCCGTCGCTCGTGATACTTTCTGCCCACTACGACCTTTATATGCAATATTCTCGGGCGGCACGCGATATATACCTGCGCTATACCGACAGGGTCGAGCCCTTTGGAATGGACGAGGCATGGCTAGAGCTTTCCGACTGCCGTGAGGTAAGAAGTATTGCCGACGGTGCACGCATTGCCGACGAGATACGAACCGCCATAAAAAAAGAGCTTGGCGTAACGGTATCGGTGGGGGTCTCGGACAACAAGGTTTTTGCAAAGCTTGGTTCGGACTATAAAAAACCCGATGCCACCACTGTTTTTTCACCTGCCGAGTACGAAAGGGTGATATCAAAGCTTCCCCTTTCGGACATTCTTTTTGCAGGGCGCAGCACCTGCGCCCGTCTTCGCAGCTACGGCATCACGACAATAGGGCAGGCGGCGGACAAGGACGAATATTTTATGAAGGCGATACTCGGCAAAAACGGACTTACCCTGCGAAACTTTTGCAGGGGGGAGGACACGTCGCCTGTGGCATATTTCGGATGCGCCCCCGATGCAAAATCTGTGGGAAACTCCACCACGCCGCCAAAGGATATCGCAAGCTTTCTTGAGGCAAAGCTTATTCTTTCGTCGTTGTGCGACACGGTGTGTTCGCGCCTGCGTGCCGAAAAGTTGAAATGTCGAGGAATAAAAATGCATTTTCGCCTGACAGATCTGCAATCGTTCGAGCGGCAGATGCCGCTGGGTTTTTGCACCAGCAGTGCACGGGATATGCTGGCTTTTTCGTGCATGCTTCTTGCAAAAAGCGTGGATCTTACCAAAACGCCACTGCGGTCGATAGGCGTGTGCGCCATAAACCTTGCCCCTGCCGACGGATTGTGTCAGATGTCGCTTTTTCCCGAGGATTCGGGCAGAAAGGACGTTATTGATTCAACGGTCGACCGCATACGCGGACGGTTTGGATTTTCAAAAATATCGACCAACGCCCTTTCGCTGTGCGACACCGAAATGCTGGGAAAGATAGAGCGCGGATATGAGGTTTTTACACATCTGAGATAATGGCGTGTCACACCACCTTCACCGCTGCGCAGGTCATATCGTCCTCGCGAAGATTTATCTTTTTTGCCTTGGAAACGATTCTGTCGCAAAGCCGCGACGGGTCGTCGTTTGTATCCTGCGCCAGCATTTCGCACAGCCAGGGGGCATCGTCTGACGATTGGACTATGCCGTCGGACAGCATCAGCACGGTATCGCCCTTTTCAAGCGAAAATTTTGTGCTTTCGGCGCAGAAAGACCGAACAATGCCTGCGGGCGGAGTACACGAGGCGATTTTATAAAGCTTTGAAGCACGGACGATATATGCAGGGGCGGCGCCTGCCTTGATAAAGGCGGCATCCCCCGAAAGCAGGTCGATCTCGAGAAGATCAACTGTTGCAAAGCTTTCGTCATTTTTGGACAAAAGCAGATTGTTCAGCATCTCAAGGGTAACGGTTTTGTGGGTGCCGGTGGTCAGAAGCTTTTCGAGAAAAATAGACGTAAGGCGCGAGGTCAGGGCGGCGCTTCTGCCGCTTCCCATGCCGTCGGAAATAAGGGCATAAAAGAAATCCTCGTCGCTTTCAAAAAAATTAACGCTGTCGCCGTTTACCCCCTGTCCACCCTTGGCACAGGCGCATCGGGCGTATTCCAGCCTTATCTTGCGCGCACGCTTCATACGCATGGTCATTCCGTCGCCGCAGGCGATGTATTCGGGCTCGCCGAAAAAGTAGCCGCATTTTTCGCTCATATACCGTGCAAGCTCGGCTGATGTGCAGGGAAATTTGTCAAGCACAACGCCGGTTACGTCGACTGTTTTCATCCGCGTGCCGTATGCCTTTACCGACGAAAATCTGATACCGATTGCTGCAAGGGCGCACCTTGCTTTTTCTTCAAGTATCGTGTCCTTTGTTGTGTCGGTCTTTTCTTTTTGGGACGTGTATTTTATAAGTCTTGCCATACTGCTGTACTCCGATGCGAGAATTTCTGTTTTGTTATCGCGAAAGCGGTCGCTTATCATCTGTGCATAGCCGTCATTAAGCTTTTCGACGGCAAACGACAGCTTTATGCAGCTGTCGGAAAATCTGTCGGGCAGGTCGCTTTTTTTAAGTCCGCCCGACAAAAGGCGTTCGCAGATGATATCTTCGACGCTTTCTTTTTCGTAAAGCCGTCTGCTGTAACATTTTTCGTACATCGAACAGCCGCCGCAGACCGAAAGGAATATTTTTTGCACCTCTTTTCGCGTTTCGTATTCGGTGGGGTATTTCAGCTTGTCCGAAACGTTGTATACCATATCCGAAATGGAAGAAAAGGCGTGGGAGATCTTTTCGTATTTTGTGTTTTTATAAGATGCCGTCGGAAAAAGGGGAGAACTGTTTTCGAATATTCGGGGCATAAGGGCGGAGATAGGATAAAACACGACACACCCCAAAAGGGCGCCGAAAAAATACTTTTCAAAGCCGCTTTGAAAAAGCAAAAGACAGATGACCGAAAAAAGCGCAAAAAAGCAGGATATGCACTGCGCTTTTTTTCTTTTGTCGCACATTCCCGAGGCAAACGCCGCAATTCCCAAGGGCAGCGCGAGAGCGGCGCTTAAGGCATTTCCCGTACAGGCAACACCGCAGATCATCCCCAGCAAAAGTCCGTGCACACTGCCGCCCATGATGGCAGAAAAAAGTGTTATGACGGTCGAAAAAAACATGGATGTCGAAAAAAACGCAAGGTCGGCAAACGACAGGGCAAAAACGAATATAAAGGCGGTGGCGCAGAAAGAGCCGTTGACCGAAAGAGCACCTCCCTTAGACAACGGCAACGAAAGCACCGAGGAAAGGGCAAAGGTTACGGCAGGAAGACAGACCGAATAAAAAACGCCTGCTAAAACGTATTCTTTTTCAAATCCGCCGATGCTTGCCGTCACCAGAGCGCAAAGCAGAGAAAGAGCCGACGAAAAAAACAGCTTTCGATGCCTTTTTTCGTTGAAATTGTACGAGCTTGAAAACGCCCGTGCAAAAAAAGCAATGGTGTTTACCGCAAAGGCAGGAGCTATGCCAAAGGGATAGGTCACACAGGCAAAGCTTGCGCCGAGATATGAAAAAAAGCAGTTTTTTCCCGAGGCAAAGACAAGGGCGGTGCCGCAGGGGTATATACCGAAAGGAAGCCTTGCGCAGCCGAGAATAAATCCGCAAACAGCATGGAAGATTGCCGAAAAAAACGCAGCTCTTCGCGAGAGCTTTTTTTCACGGGTCATTCCGTCCCGTGGGGGAATATATTTGCCTGACAAAGAGCTTTTTATGCTTTTTTGTGCCTTTGTGATGATCGGGGACGGCATTGATTTTACACTTCCTTTGCTGCATTCTTCAATTTGGTAAAAATTGGTAAATCGCTCTATGGCTATATTATATGGTGCGCTTTGTAAGAAAAAGGTCGAAAGCAGTAGCCTGCTTGACTTTTTTTGTACGGAATGATATAATCAAGAAAAATCTACTTTGTCGCGGAGGCGCAGATGAAAATGAAGAGCAACATGGTGATCCATCCCGACGAGCTGTCAAAAAGATGGATCGACAGACTGGCGGATGCGGGAATTGAAGTTTTGGGTATTCATCCGTGTGGTGGCGCGGAAGCGGCGGATTGCCTGAAAAAGCTGGTGGAGCTTGCAAAAACAGAGAGGTTTCGAAAGCTTATTGATTATGCAGAGAGCCGCGGACTTGAAATAGAATACGAACTGCACGCGGCAGGCTATCTTATGCCGAGAGAGCTTTTTGATACCCACCCCGAATATTTCAGGATGAACGCCGACGGAAAAAGGACGGATGACAGCAATTTTTGTGTTTCAAACGGGGAAGCCCTTGATATTTTTGCCCGCAACGCGGCAGAGCTTGCTCTTTCGCTGTACAAAAGCTGCGGAAGGTTTTACTTTTGGATGGACGACGGGCATGATCTCGGATGTTTTTGTCCCGAATGTCAAAAGCTTTCGGCATCCGACCGCCAGCTTATTGTCATAAACAGAATGCTTTTTGAAATACGAAAACATATCCCAAATGCGCAGATGGCGTACCTTGCATATATGGACACGGTAGTGCCTCCAAAAAAGATAAAACCCTGCGACGGAGTTTTTCTTGAATACGCTCCCTTTGAAAAATATACGGCAAAAGGGGAGAACGCCCGAAGCCTTATCGAACGCGAGAAGCAAATGATCTCACCGTTGATGGAATATTTTGAAAGCCGACCGAAAAAGGTGCTTGAATATTGGTATGACAACTCGCTTTTTTCGGGCTGGAAAAAGCCGCCGTCAAAATTTGTTCCCGATGTTTGCGCGATGGAAAAAGATATGGCCGAGTATCGCGAAATCGGCTTTGACGTTGTTTGTACCTTTGCCTGCTTTTTGGGGGATGATTACGAAGAGCTTCACGGAAGCTTTGATATAACCCCTTTTGCGGAATGCGCAAAAAAGTACTGATACATAAGCCTGATACACAAAAAATGTTTAAAAAGGAGAACTTACATGGATCGCATTGAAGAAATATTGAGCAAAAAAGTATATCCCCAAAAACCGGTTATAAGAAAGCTGGGAACGATATCCTGCAACTGTATCGTCGAAACGACCCCGATCGTTTATCGCGGAGAGCTTTACCGTTTTGAGGTGGTGCGCAGAAAAAGCTTCACTTCCGAAACCACGGTATCGTGGCAGGACGTTGATGACAGCCCGTGTCTTCGTTTTGTAAACGTAAGAACCAACACCGCCACTCCCTTGTTTGCCGAGGATCACACCTTTGGTTTTCCCATCGTTGTAGACGACACCATGTACGTTGTGACGGGAAAAAGCAAGGAATGGGGCGCAGATACCCTGACGTTTATGCGCTCGGATAACCTTGTTGACTGGGAGACCTATCACGAGCTTACCCTGCCGGGATTTAAGATCTACAACATGAATATTGCGAAAAAAGACGGCAAGTACACCCTTATGATAGAGATAAGCGAGCCTGCCGACGAGTGCGGAACACATCCTTATACCTTCCGCTTCTTGCAGTCCTGCGATATGACAAACTGGACTCTTACCCCAAAGGAATGTGTGTTCCAAAAAGACCGTTATGCAGGTTCTCCCGCGCTTTACACATTGGACGATGATCCCTACTATTACGTTTTATATCTCGAAGCATACCCGATGTGCTGTTATGCAGACTGTATTGCCCGCTCTAAGGATCTTGTAAACTGGGAATACAGTCTGCTGAACCCCGTTCTTATGTACGACGAATACGAGGACAAGAAGATCGCCTCCCCCTTTCTTAATGAAAAAGACCGCGCGCTTATCGATGCGGCTCTTGATATAAACAACAGCGACATGGAGATCTGCGAATTTTTGGGCAGAACCATCATTTATTACAGCTGGGGCGATCAGCTGGGACACGAATTTCTTGCAGAGGCGTGTTATGAAGGCACGATGAAAGAATTTCTGCAGGGATTTTTTGAATGAAAGGATATAACTACAGTTTTTTGATTTGAGTGCGGAGGTGAACGAAATGAAGATCATGTCCTTTAACACGCAGCACTGTCTTAATTACATCGAGCAAGAAATAGATTTTCAAAGCATTGCCGATGCGATAAAAAGCATGGATCCGGACATCGTCGGATTAAATGAGATGCGCGGCAAAGGAATACTCGCTGATTATGAAGATCAGACGGCAATTTTGTCCGAACTTACGGGTATGAAACATTATTACTTTGCAAAAGCGATAGACTTTGGCGGCGAGAATCCGTACGGAAATGCAATTATTTCAAAATGTACCATATTAAGTGCTGAAACCATACTCGTACCCGATCCCGACCCGCGGGAGGGAAACGAATATTACGAAACGCGCTGTTTGTTAAAAGCAAAATTTGAGGGCGGAATAACAGTTTTGGTGATACATTTCGGACTAAACTGCGACGAGCAAAAAAACGCGGTGGCAACAGTGCTTGACCATATTGAAAACGAAAAGTGTATCCTTATGGGCGATTTTAATGTCACTCCCGAAAATGACGTTTTAGATCCGATCAGAAAGCGCATGAAGGATACTGCCGAGCTGTTTGGTGAACCGCAACTCAGTTTTCCGTCTGACAAACCCGACAGAAAGATCGATTATATTTTTGTAAGTCCCGATGTGGAAGTGATTGCGGCGGATATTCCCGCAGTTGTTGTGTCTGACCACAGGCCTCATACGGCAACGGTGCGCCTTTGAGGCGAGCATTCGAATACAATTAGGTAAAATAAACAACAAGGAGATTGCAAAATGAAAAATCAAGAGACAAGACCGATAATCGGCACGATGATCGACTGTTCCCGAAACGGTGTGATGAATATTCCGTCACTTAAAAGATGGATCGATCTTATGGCAAGCATGGACTATAACACGGTCATGCTCTATATGGAAGATACCTACGAGGTAAAAGACAACCCCTATTTCGGTTATGGCAGAGGCTGCTATACGATAAACGAGCTTAAAGAGATCGACAGCTATGCGAGCGCAAAGGGAATTGAAATAATTCCGTGCATACAGACCCTTGCGCATCTTAACGCCATAGTCAATTGGCCTGCATACAGAGATTTTGTAGACTGCAACGACATTTTGCTTGTGGGAGACGAAAGAACGTACGAGCTTGTGGACAATATGTTTGCAAGCCTTGCCGAGGCGCTCACCACAAGACGCATCAATATCGGCATGGACGAAGCGCACATGATCTGCCGCGGAAAATATTATGATCTGCACGGAGATTGTGACAGAACAAAAATACTTGTGGATCATATAATAAGAGTTTCGCAGATCGGCAAAAAGTACGGTTTCACCCTTGCCATGTGGTCTGATATGTTTTTCAGAATTGCATCCAACGGTCAGTATTACAATTCGGATATCGAGATCTCGGATGATATAAAGGCTCTTATCCCTGACAACGTGGAGCTGATATACTGGGACTATTATTCCAAAGACAAGAAGCACTATGACAACATGATGAAAGCTCACAACAAGCTGAAAGAGGGCACATGGTTCGGCGGCGGCGTGTGGACATGGACAGGCTTTGCCCCCAACAACAAATTCAGCATAGAAGCAACCAAAGCGGCGCTTTACGGATGTCAGAAAAACAATACCTCCAACATCTTTTTCACAATGTGGGGAGACGATTCGGGCGAATGCTCAAAATTTGCCTGCATACCGTCGCTTTTCTATATTTCCGAGTATATGAAGGGCAACAAAAGCACAAAGTCCATAAAAGAAAAGTTCAAGCAGAAATTCGGAATTTCCTTTGACAGATTTATGCTTTTGGATCTTACAGACGACGGAAGATGCGTAAACCCGAGCAAATACGTATTGTACAACGACCTTTTCAACGGACTGATGGACAAGACCATCACCGACAATCTGGCAGATGATCACAAGGCTCTTTCGAGAAAGCTTTCGCTTCTTACAAAAGACGAAAACTACGGATATCTTTTCGAAACAATGAAGGCGCTTTGCGACGTTGTTGCCCTTAAGGCGGATCTTGGCGTAAGAATACGCAAGGCGTATGATGCAAAAAACATTGACGAATTAAAGCTTGTTATATCCGATTGCAAGAAGCTTAAAAAGCTTATGGAAATCTTTTATGACCGCTACGAAAAGCAGTGGATGACAGAAAACAAGGCAGTCGGCTTTGACGTTCAGGATATCCGCATCGGCGGAATGATCGCAAGGGTTGCACACTGTACAAAGAGACTGGAAAAATTTGTCAACGGCGAAATACCGAATATAGACGAGCTTGAAAACGTTCAGCTTGATTATTTCGGAAACGGCACGAACTATGAAAAGAAAGACGTTGCGGTAAACAGCTTCAAGAACGTATTTTCCGCCAATGTCCTTTCGTGGT
>SVTM01000027.1 GCA_015063785.1 Oscillospiraceae bacterium | reverse complement strand
TTTTATGTTCGACTGGCAGGTCTTCCATATTATATCACATTAGGAGGATTTTTTCTCATCGGTTAACCTCTTTTGAACCACGCGACTATCGCGTGGTTTTCTTGTAGACAAAAACGACAGAACGCCAAAAGGTGTTCTGTCGTTTGTTTTATTCGATATCCGGAAGAACCTGAAGCAGGGTTTTAACAACCCTTCTCATCGCTTTTGGATATATATCCGGTCCTGCGTTTACAAACATTTGCACATTTGAACTTTCAGTGTCTTGCCATGAAAGAAGACCGTCTTCCGAAACATTTACCGACACTGGGCGATACGAAAAAACCGAGGGCGAGTCTGATGAAACATCAACAATATCACCATCAAGAGTAACTGTTTTTCCTGCTGAAAGAATAAATCCCGGGGTGCTCCACATCTGTCTGATCTTTGAAGACCATTCGGCAAAAAGCATCTCATCAAGCGGCGAGCGCAGATAATGCAACCAGTTTACATCAAAGACCTTGCCATACATAAAATTAAAATACTTTTTTACTGCCTGTGACATAACAAGAGCCATTTCGCCCTGTTCTATATCATAATAGCTTGCCCGTGGCGCAGGTGCGAACGGGAATTTCAGACTGTCAAAACACGGAGACCAACGAATGGTACAGGGAATAGAAAAAATCTGCGAAAAAGCGTAAGGTTCGAGAGATACATTGTATTCAAGAGGCTCCTGCTTATCATAGGTTCCTGCGTTTAGGTATATGCAATCGCACTTTTTTTCGAAGAGCTCCGGGGCATAATTATATGCAATAACCACGTCCTTGCATGATCCGCACATGTGAATATCCACTTTGTTTTCGGATCTTTGCAAAGTATCAAGAAGAAGAGTTACAGAAGATATTCTATTTCTTTCTTTAAGAACCTCATCAAGATCTCGTCTTGTTTTTATCGGGCGCCGCGAACCGAAACCGACGGGAACTGCCATACCTGTTATAAAATTCATCTGTGCCACCGACTGAACAGAAGGATCTCCAAAATGCAAAAACGATCCATCTTCTTTTATCGAGCGATCGTCGTCACACATTATGCCTGCAAAATGTATATACCCCTGGTATGCAAGAGAAAACATTGAGGCAAGATTCCAATGATCGTTTGGATCCGCGTGCTTGTGATACAGATCTGTAGTTAGAACAACGTCCTTCAAAGCTGACACCTCTTTCTTTTTTAAGTACATTATGCCCCATTGTAAGCTTGTTTTCCATCCAAGAAACAGCTATTTTTTAGCACAATTCAACTTTTTTGTTGACAATATTGTTTAATAATGTTATATTAGAAGCATGATGAATATTTATGATAATTTCAGCTTTTTGATAAACAGCATCGTCATGGTACATGATTATACTTTTAAAGACGGTGCGGTATATGATTTTTCGGACAAAAGAAAGCTTTTTGGGCTGGTTTACGTTATTGACGGCGAAATCGAATACACTTTTTCTACGGGCAACGTGACAAAAGTATGCAAAGGAGATACTTTTCTTTTGACACCCGAATGTGCATATACTGCAAAGTGTACGAAACAATGTCGCCACTACACGGTCAATTTTACCCTTGACAGTTCGGCGACAATAGGACAGACAACACAGAATATTTTCGAAAAAGACAGCATGATTCTACTTAATCAGCCTCCACTTTCCATGAGAGTTTTTTTTGAAAATCTGCTGGCGGTGTGGGAACGTAAAGACACTGGTTACATAGTGCTTGCAATGTCAAAACTATACGAACTTCTGCTTCATTTTATAAAAAGCACAACCCCAAAAGAGCTACGTATGATATACGCAAAAATATTACCTGCAAAAGAATACATCGATCAAAACTGGGCAAAAGAAATTTCGATCCCTCATCTCGCTTCGCTTTGTTGTCTCAGCACGTCATATTTCAGGCATCTTTTTATCAAAGCCTTCAACGCTTCGCCGACAGAATACCGAAACAACCTGCGTGTGCTGCATGCAAAAGATATGCTTCTTCAAGGTTTTTATTCTGTCTCCGAAATATCCTTTGCCTGCGGATTTGATGATCCCAACTATTTCAGTCGTTTTTTCAAAAAAGAAACAGGATTATCTCCCAAAAGCTACAGATTGGACCGATGATGAAAAAAACAAGATCTCGCTCGAAAAGAGCGAGATCTTGTTATATACATGTGATGATTATCTCTTAATAAGAACATCTCTTTCGTATGCGCGAACCTTTTCGAACCAAGAATCACGTGTAGGAACGCCCATCTGCTCGCAGTAATAATCCCAAACTGCACCAAAGGGATAGGACTTGTATTCTTCTGTGAGAGCAAGTCTTGTGGTGTAGTCAAACTCGTATTCAGCCTTCTTGAGAAGATCGATGGGTTCGAGCATTGCCTTAAGAAGAGCCTTCTGGGTGTTTCTGGTACCGATAACCCATGCAGCGATACGGTTGATACTTGCATCAAAGAAGTCAAGTGCAATGTTAACGCGCTTTTCAAAGTCGTTGCGAATAATTTCCTGACCAATCGCCATAAGCTCGTCGTCAAGAATAACAACGTGGTCAGAGTCCCAACGCATAGGACGGGAAACGTGAAGAAGAATCTCGTCTGCAAAAAGAAGAGCAGAAGAAACCTTGTTGGAGATAACTTCGGTGGGATGGAAGTGGCCTGCATCAAGACAAAGCATAACTTCAGGATGCTTCATGGCATAGCCCATGTAGAATTCGTGAGAACCTACTGTAAATGCTTCTACGCCCACTGCAAACACCTTGGATTCAACAGCGTCTCTTGTGTACTTTGCATCAAGCTTCTTTGCTTCGATCTTGTTGAGAGAGTCAAGAAGTCTTTCACGGGGGGCAACCTTGTCAAAGCAGTTGTCCTTGTATCCGTCGGGAACCCAAATGTTGTTTACAGAACGTACGCCTGTGCGCTTGCCGAGGTATTCGGAAATTTCGCGGCTACGGATGCAATGTTCGATCCAGAAGTTACGGATACCTTCATCGGGGTGAGAAAGTGTGAGACCGTCAGAGCTCTTGGGATGAGAGAAGCATGTGGGATTGAAGTCAAGACCGATCTTCTGCTCGATAGCCCAGTCTGCCCAGTTATCGAAGCATTCGGGAGTGATGGCATCTCTGTCAACCTTGAGGCTCTTGGGCTCGCTATAGAAAGCGTGGATGTTAGCCTTCTTGGGTCCGGGAATAAGCGAGAACGCAAAGCTCATGTCAGCTCTGAGCTGATCGGGAGTCTTTGCCTTGCCGGGATAGTTGCCGGTAACTGCAAGACCGCCGTCAAGAGAGCCGTCAAGGCTTTCAAAACCTGCAACGTCGTCGCCCTGCCAGCAATGGATGGAAATCGGAATGCTCTTCAATCTTTCGATGGCCTTGTCTGTATCAACGCCAATCTGAGCATACTGTTCACGAGCAAGCTCGTAAGACTTTAAAATAGACATTTTTGTTCTCCTTTATGTATTTATTTTTTTATTTTTCAAGAAGCTTTAAGAACTTTGCGTATCCTTCGTCCCACATTGCGGTGTCCTTGGGCTCGAAATACTTGATCTCGAAGGAGTTTGCAATGACCTGACGAGCTTCGGCAACATTCTTGATCTCGCCGCAGGCGATAGCCTGGATAGCGATATTTCCGAGAGCTGTTGCTTCAACGGGACCTGTGTAAACGGGACGTCCGCAAGCGTCTGCTGTGAATTTGCAAAGGGGTTCTTCCTTGGTTCCGCCGCCGACGATGTTGATGAAGGGAGTCTTCTTGCCTGTGATATCGTCGAGCATTTCAACTGTGCGGCGATAGCAAAGTGCAAGGCTATCGAAAATACATCTTACGATCTCACCCTTTGTCTGGGGAACGTACTGACCGGTCTTTTCGCAGTATTCCTGGATTCTGCGGGGCATATTACCGGGGGTCTGGAAAGAAAGGTCGTCGGGATTGATAAGGCACTTGAGGGGCTGGGAAGCAACAGCTGCGTCCGAAAGCTCGTTGAACGAAACGTCCTCTCCCTGTCTCTGCCACTGACGACGGGATTCCTGCTCGATCCAAAGGCCCATGATATTCTTGAGAAAACGAATCTTGCGTTCTGCGCCGCCCTCGTTTGTAATGTCATACTTGAACGAAAGATCGCCTGTGGAAGGTTCTGCAAGCTCCTTACCCATAAGAGACCAAGTGCCGCTGGAAATATAAACAAAATCTTCCTTCTGCGAAGGAACGGCAACAACTGCCGCCGCTGTATCGTGGGAAGCTGTGTTTATGACGGTGGGATCTATGCCACCGATCTCTTCGACGATTTGGGGAAGAAGCTTTCCGCAGACGGTACCGGGAGCAACGATATCGCCGAGAATGTGACGGGGAATACCAAGCTTGTCGGTGACGTCAAACGCCCAGTTGCGCTCTTTTGCATCAAGCATCTGAGCGGTGGAGGCGATGGTGTATTCAGTCTGCTTTACTCCCGTGAGGAAATACTTGAGAAGGTCGGGGATAAAAAGCATATCCTTTGCGTTTGTGAGCGCTTCGGGTCTTTCCTTGACAAGGGTGTAAAGCTGATAGATGGTGTTGAAGTTGAGAGCCTGAGTACCTGTGATCTTATAAAGTTCTTCCTTGGGAATAACATTGTAAAGCTCTTCCATGATGCCCTTTGTGGTTCTCTCGTCGCGGTAGCAATAGGGGTTTTCAAGAAGCTTTCCGTTCTTATCGAGAAGACCGTAGTCAACACCCCATGTGTCGATCGCCATGGTCTTGATGTCGCGGTTGTCGGACATGGCACAGTTGTGAAGGGCGGTTTTTATTTCGCCGAAAGTGCGCAAAATGTCCCAATAAAGAGAGCCGTTGAGATTAACGGGACCGTTGGGAAAACGATGGATTTCTTCGAGAGAGATCTTGTTTCCATCAAACTTACCGACCATACCTCTGCCGCTGGAAGCGCCAAGGTCGATCGCAAGCATTTTCAATGTTGCCATTATTGTTTCCTCCGTATGTTAATACTTATATTATTCGAAATAGCCTGTAGCCATAAGGTTGTCGTAGCTTAATTTCATCGCCTTGAAGGGATCCATGGTGGTGGTGTCGAGCTCTACGAAGTTATATTCAATTCCCGCTTTTTTGCAGGATTCAAGAATTGCGGGGTAATCGAGATTGCCTGTCATAACTTCAACTATAGTCTGCTTGCCCTGATAAACGCCAAGATCCTTGAAGTGGGTGCAGGAAATATATTTTGCATTTTCTTCAAGCCATTTGCATTCGTTAAGACCTGAAAAATGGAGCCAGTATACATCGGCAGTGAGCTTGACCGCTTCCATATCGGAATTTTCGATGAAAGCGCTCAGATAATGCTTGCCGTCAAGCTTTTCAAATTCCATCCAGTGGTTGTGATAGCTGAAAAACATTCCTGCTTTTTTGATTTTTTCGACAGCAGGAGCAAGATCCTGAGCAAGGCGTGCAAAACCGTCGTAAGACTTTGAATAGTCGCCTGCCGAGCCGAGACCGATGATATTGCAGCCGAACTTTTTGTGTTCTTCAATAACGGCATCCGTGTCGTCGATAATGCGCGCGAAGGGTGTGTGGGTGATATAGCACGAAAGGCCTGTTTCGTCGCAGGCTTTTTTTATCACGTCGGCCTTGACATCGGGACCAACCCCCGAAACCTGAACATATTTATATCCGATATCCGCGATTCTGTGCATTGTACGCATAAAATCGCCGGGGGTTTTTGTGAAATCGCGCAGAGTAAAGAACTGAGCGCCGAGCTTTAACTTTTCCATTCCGCTACCTCTCATTGTAATGATAACAAAAATACCTTATTTATATTATTATACCAAAGCTTTATATTTTTGTAAATACCATTTTTGCAAAAACACTGACACTTTTATCAAAAAAATCGTATTTTGCAAGCAGGAAGTCATTTTAAGGTAACAACGGTTACTCCGCTGTCCCCTTCTCCAAACATTCCCGAACGCATGGATTTGACACGCTTGTCCTTGCGTAAAAATCCCGAAAGGGCGGCACGCAAAGCGCCCGTGCCTTTGCCATGGATTATTGTCACCTGCGAAAGATTTGCAAGTACAGCCTCGTCAAGATATTTGTCCACCGCAAACCATGCGTCGTCGCCTATCATACCGCGTACATCTATCTCGGTACTGACGTTCATGGCGGTGCGAGGAGCTTTTGTCATTTTAACGTTCTTTTCGGGAGTGGCAGCGATCTCTTCAAGAATGAGATTCGACGCTTTTGTTTTTGTCTTTATGATTCCTGCCTGCACCGTCACGTTGTCGCCGTCGACAGAAAGAACAGTTCCTGTTTTTCTGATATCCTTAAGGGTGACGGTGTCACCTTTTTTCAAAGGTCTTGGAAGAACGTATTCTTCCTCTATTCTTTCAGGAACAACAGATAGCTTGCCGCCTGCTTCCTTAAGCTTTGATCTGACATCCTGTCGCGTTTGGGCAAGGGCCTCGGCAAATTTTTCGCTGTCCTTTTGCTTTTTCACCTTTTCAAGCTCGGCAAAAATATAGTCTGCCGATGCTCTCGCCTGTTCCACAAGGGAACGAGCCTGCTTTTGGGCACGCTCGCTTTCGGCCTCAAGACGTTTGTTAAAGCGCTCGCGCTCTTCCCTCGTCTTTTTGTGCATCTCCGAAAGCTCTGCGCGAAGTTTTACTGCCTTCTGCTTTTCGTTTTCGTAATACGACTTCTGAGTCTCGAGTTCATCAATCAGGCTTTCGAAGCGTAATGTCTCGCCCGTCATATTCTCTTTTGCGTCTGTGATAATTTCGGGCGGTATGCCAAGCCTCTCGGCAATAGCAAAAGCATTTGATTTTCCGGGCAGACCTATCATAAGACGATAGGTGGGACGCAGAGTTTCAACATCAAATTCGCAGGAAGCGTTGGATACCCCTTCGGTCGAAAGAGCATACGCCTTAAGCTCGGCATAATGGGTCGTCGCCGCGCAAAGACAGCCTTTTTTTCTGACTGTTTCGAGAATAGATTCTGCAAGAGCCGCACCCTCAAGAGGGTCTGTGCCTGCACCCAGCTCGTCAAAAAGAACAAGCGAATCGGCGGTAATTTTCTTCAAAATAGAAACGATATTGACCATGTGGGCCGAGAAGGTCGAAAGCGACTGCTCGATGCTCTGCTCATCACCGATATCGGCAAGAATAGAGTCAAACACCGGAAGAGTAGATCCGTCCTTTGCAGGAATATGCAGACCACATTGTGCCATCATGGCAAGAAGTCCTACTGTTTTAAGAGTGACGGTCTTTCCGCCTGTATTCGGTCCCGTAATCACGAGAAGAGTATATTTTTTGCCGAGAACAACGTCTATCGGCACCACCTTTTCCTTGTCAAGCAGAGGATGACGGGCGCGCAAAAGCTCGACGTATGGTTTTTTTGACATAACAGGCTCTTCGGCTTCCATACGATAGGAAAGCTCAGCCTTGGCAAAAACCGCCGCAAGCAAGCACAGATTTTCATAGTTTGCGCGAAGCGCACCCGAAAAGCGCGAGCATTCGCCCGATATATTGTATAAGATCCTTTCAATCTCGGCCTCTTCCTTCGCTCCGAGAACGCGAATTTCGTTGTTTGCCTCAACAACGCTCATCGGCTCGACAAAAAGAGTGGAACCGGTTGCCGAGGTATCGTGCACGAGACCCTTGATTTCATTTCTGTATTCGGATTTTACGGGAATAACAAATCTGCCGTTACGGGTGGTAACAATGTTTTCCTGAAGAAATTTTGATCCGCCGCCTGCCACGTACTTCTGCAGATTTTCGCGGATACGGTTGGATGCCGAACGGATCTTTCTGCGAATATCGTATAGTTCGGGAGATGCGTTGTCTGCCATCACGTCCTCTGACACGATGGAGGTGGTGATAAGTTCCTCAAGAAATTTATTTGACGTAAGCTTGCCTGCAACGTCGTTGAGACAGAAACTCTCTGCTCCCTTGTAAGAGCCGAAATATTCTGCAACACTGCGCGCCGAGCGCAGGACGTCCGCGATCTGCAAAAGTTCGCCCATATTCAGCGGCGCGCCCTTCTCGCAACGTTCGAGCGAATTGGATATGTCACGCACTCCCCCAAACGACGGCGCCCCTTTTGTGGCAGACATCTGCTTTGCCTCGGTGGTCTGTTTTTGCATATACCTTATGTTTTCAAGAGAAACCGAAGGCTGCAGCGCAGACAGGATCTTCTTTGCACCGTCAACAGAGGTGCAATCGCAAAGCATCTGCCGTATTTTATCAAATTCAAGCGAAACGAAAGCTTTTTCAAAGCCCTTTCGGGTATATTCGTCAAAGCTGTCGGTAACAAAAACTCCGCTTGAATTTACGGTGTTTTCCACCTGCATATATAAATCTCCTTGTTTTTTCAAAAAATCTCACATTACACAAACGCTCTTGTAAAAAGAAAGCGTTTCAAATCTTTTCTGTGCCTGCACCGAAAGATATCTTTCGCACAGATTGCAAAGCTCATACACAGCCGACGGATCGTCGGGCAAAGGAAAACGAAGCATTCTGCTTTGGGGGGAGGACAAAAGATACAAAAGTGCATCAACAGTGTGCACCCCCACGGGAATTATCGGCTTTTCGCCATATTCCGCAAGGCACGCAGGGCAGATAAATCCGCCGTCGGCAGGAGAAAAGAGATAATCTCCCTCATCGCTTGTCGAATCTACCGCGGGTTTTGCACAACCCGTACATTCAGAAAGATCGGGTGCAAGACCGCTTGCCTGCATACATTTCATTTCGAAAGCACATTTAATTCGCCACAACGGAATATCCTTGAAATGCGCCATAGCGTAAAAGCTGTTGAGAAGAAGCCGCAGCATTTCACGCTCGTCGTTGTTTTCCAAACAGACGGTGTTGCAGATATCGGCAAAATACGAAGCAAGCGCAAACCGCTCGATATTGTCGCGCACAGAATAAAAACTGTCGTTGACGCTGGCGGTCTTTAAGGTATATCTGCCGTTTTTTTCAACCATTTCAAAGGTTGAAGCGCAAAACAGCTGGACAGCCGAAGAGTTTTTGCTCTTTATCGAGCGAACCCCCTTTGCCATAACGGTTATTTTACCGTATTCGGCGCAAAGAAAGGTGACAATCTTGTCAGCTTCTCCGTATTCGGTTTCGCGTATAACAACGCCGTCACAGGTAATATCCATCAGAAAAGACTTGTCCTTTTTATCAGTTATCGCCCTTAAAGCCGAGGCGATTGAGATTGAGCATGCTGTCGCGCCAATTCTCGCGCACCTTTACCCAAAGGTCGAGATATATTTTCTTTTCAAAAAGCTTTTCGAGATCTTCTCTGGCAAAACTTCCGACCTTTTTAAGAGCCTCACCGTTTTTGCCGATGATGATCCTCTTGTGCGCTTCTTTTTCACAGAAAAGTTCGGCACGGATATTGATTATCTTCGGTTTTTCTTCGAATTCTTCGATAACAACGGCAACACCGTGGGGAATTTCGTCGTCAAGCGTACGCAAAAGTTTTTCGCGGATAACCTCTGCGGCTATCTGGCGAATGGGCTGGTCGGTTATCATATCAGCTTCGAAAAACCATGGTTCGTTTTTGAGATAAGGTCTTAATTCTTCGAGAACAATATCTACACCATCGTTTTCAAGAGCTGAGATAGGAACGATCGAGCTGAAATCGCAAAGCTTTGAGAAATTGTCGATGGTTGTGAGTATCTTCGTTTTCTTGAAAGCGTCTGCCTTGTTGATTACGAGTATTGCAGGAACCTTCATGGAATTGATCTTCTGCGCGATCTCCTGCTCTACCTTAGAAGGCTTTTCGGTGGGCTCGACAATAAACACGACGGCATCGGTGCCGACAACAGAATCGCCTGCCTCTTTCATCATGTATTCGCCAAGCTTGTTCTTGGGCTTGTGGATACCGGGAGTGTCGATGAAAACAAACTGTTCGCAGCCCTTTGTGTATACTCCCGTGATCTTATTTCTTGTGGTCTGGGGTTTTTTGGAAACGATGGCGACTTTTTCGCCGAGTATTGTGTTCATAAGGGTACTTTTTCCGACGTTCGGTCTGCCGAGAATGCAGATAAATCCGGTCTTCATATCCTCGCGCGAGATCACAACGGCATCCTCTTCCTCGTCCTCCTCTTCTTCATCCTGCTCTTCTTCGGGAAGATAATCGCGGGTAAGACCGAGCTTTTCAAGAACAGCCTCGCAGGTTTCGTTCATGTATTTTTCGTCCTCTACGTTCACTTCGTGATCGTATCCCACAAGGTGAAGGATGGAGTGAACCGTGAGAAAAGCAATCTCTCGTTCGAAGGAGTGTCCATATTCCTGAGCCTGCTCGCGTGCTTTTTCAAGAGAAATAACAACGTCGCCGATGGGGATATACTCCTGTTCGCTGCCTTCTGTGGGAAAAGAATCCTTTTCAAAAAGGGGAAACGAAAGAACATCTGTGGCGCTGTCCTTGCCGCGATGGGCAAGATTGAGCTCGTGAATTTTTTCGTTATCGACAAAAGTCACCGATACCTCTGCGGAAAAAGCGGCTTTTTCATAGCGCAACGCGGCGTTTACAGTCTTTTTTATAATTTTCTTATATTCTTCGGTAACGGGTATGAGTTTTTGATCGTTATTGATATATATCCTGTTTTTCATTGTCTGTTTTTTGTACCTTTCTGTGTTGTTCGTACCTGTCGTAGGCAAGGATTATTTTCTGAACGAGAGCATGACGGACGATATCGCGATCAGAAAGCCTGTGAACGCTTACTCCGTCGACATCTGATATAATCTTTGCAGCCTCAATAAGTCCCGAGCGGTGACCGTCGGGAAGGTCGATCTGGGTTATATCCCCTGTTACAACTATCTTTGATCCAAAACCGAGACGGGTGAGAAACATTTTCATCTGTTCAGGGGTGGTGTTCTGCGCCTCATCGAGTATTATAAAAGAATCGTCAAGGGTTCGTCCGCGCATGTATGCAAGGGGGGCGATCTCGATGGCGCCTTTTTCGAGATTTCGCGCATATCCTTCGGCACCGAGCATTTCATACAGGGCATCGTGCAGAGGGCGAAGGTACGGGTCTATCTTGTTTTGAAGATCACCCGGCAAGAATCCGAGCTTTTCACCTGCTTCAACCGCAGGACGGGTAAGGACTATTCTGCTGACCTCTTTTTTTCGAAGCGCGTTTACCGCCATGGCAACGGCAAGGAAGGTTTTTCCCGTACCTGCGGGGCCGATTCCCAACACCACCGTATTTTTGGATATTGCTTCGACATATTTTTTCTGGCCGATGGTTTTGGCTTTTATCGGTTTTCCGCGGCTGGTAATACATACGCAATCGCCGTCAAGCTTTGAAAGCTCTTCGGTATTTTCTCGGTTAATCGAGGATATCGCATATCTTATATTCTGTTCTGTGATGCTGCCTGCGGTGTTGAGAAGAAGCGACAGACTTTCGAGCACTGCGTGCGCTTTGCTGACACACGCCTCATCTGTCCCGACTATCTTGATGCTGCCGTCTGCCGCAAAAAGCGAAACAGCACATTCTTCTTCGATTATTTGGGCGTTTGCATCATAAGAACCAAAAAGAGCCGATATTTTTTCATGGGTGAGATTTTCAAGGATTTTTTCTGCCATAAGATGTCCCTTCGATCATAATTTTCCTTATATATTTTATCACAAACTATATATATTTTCAAGTAGTTTTGCAATTTAGTTTTCCCTTATTTCAAACGGTTTATCAATTCCGATGTTTTCAATACACGAAAGGCGGCAGACAAAGACGTAAAATCCGTCTTGTTCGTATTCTTCTATCTCGTCAGAAAGTATCTGACCATTCTTCAAAAATTCACTTTTCCAGCTTTTATACTCATTATCAAAAATCTTTTGTGCCTCAGAAAGAGTGCGCTCTTTTTGCTCGTATTCTTGAAGGGTGTAGTTTTCCTCTTCAAGAGTCAGCGGTAAAAGGAGGTTTCCGATGAGAAAGACAGGCTTTCTATGGGTTTCAAGTTGTGTCTTTTCTTCTCTCATCACAAGCGTTCCGCCGTCTATCGGCAAAGAATAATCGAGAAAAGAAACGCTTCTTTTCTTCTCTTGCCATGTTGAACAAGCCTCGTACTTGTATTTTGGTATACGCATTTCAAAAACAGGCTCTGTGTTTGCAAAAACAGTTCCCTTTGCCCTGCGCAAAAGATGCCCCACTGTGCGAGTTTCGAAAAAAGACGAGATAAGAAGCTGACCTTTTACAACGCTTTGACCGTTTTCCACCTCCCTACCGCCGCTGTAAACATCAATTCTCGTTACGATACCATCGCATTTTGCAATGATGTTGCAGGGAGCTTTTTTGTCATTTTCGGTTTTGCCTTTTTTCACTCCCTCCGCCACTTCAACCACAGCGTTTGTACCGTTTACATTCATATGCATAAAAGACACTCTGTCGTCAGACAGCATATAATCACGGGTCAGACTTTTGATATCTATATCGCTTTTCCTGCATCCCTCGTACACGCCAAAGCCGTACAGTCTGCGCAAGATATCATCGTCAGAAATGTTTTTGTTTCCGCGAACGTCTATGTGCCAGATGATATCCGAAAAAAATCCGTTGAGAAGAACGGCAACAATAACACCTGCAAGAACGCCGACTCTTGAAAGCAACCTTTTTGCATAATACACAATGCCGACCATGTCAAGATCGTACGGCACGCCGAGAGCATCGAGTTTTTTTGATATTCCCCTTGCCTTTTCACAATCGCACGAAAAGGTTATCTTTCCTTGCGACACACGGCAGCCGTAAAAACCGCTCTCGCGCAAAATATTTAGCACTGCCACGTCGTGGGAATTCTTTGCGGTTATGACAAAAGATGCTCTGCCGATAATAAAATCAACTATTTTCCCAATCATAACTCATTCCTCGAAAAACACCGCGCATATTATTCCGGAAATCACCAAGGCTTTTGAATCCATGTGGCACACATTAAGTCCCCTACCGGTAACCGTCATTTCTGTTCCCAAGCATAAAACACCGATCTTCTCACAAGAATATTCGGTCAATCTGCATTTGCCCTCGACGATCAGTTCCCTGCCCGATCTAATCTTGATTTGCGGAAAACCGGCAAGGACGTCGAAGGGAAGTTCGCTTTTTTTCGAAAGCTTTTGGGCGACTGATGTTTTTTCCACAACATTTTTTCTGTAATTCTTCAAGCTCTGCCCTCGTATAATAATTTTGATCATAATAAACTTTATTGAAGCGGAGCGTTCTTTATGTCAGAAAATCGCAAATGGGCGGCAGGCGGCGGAGCAATATTGATGACGGCACTTATGTTTTTGTTTCCGGAGGTGATTTTTGAAAGTGTTTCAAGCTCCTTTGAAAAGTGTACCGCAAACCTTCTGCCGTCACTTTTTCCCATGTCAGTTTTGTCAAAGCAGATCAGTCAGTACATTCGTATAAACAACAGTAATAAACATAAAAACATAGACAGTATTTCAGGTTTCTCAAAAAAAACAGTACCCGTGTTTCTCATAGGGCTTTTGTGTGGATATCCAATTCCGTCTGTCGTTGCAAAAGATTTGTATGAAAATGGAAACATTACAGCAAGCGAAGCAAAAAAAACGGTGGTTTTATGCAACAATGCAAGTCCCGCTTTTCTTATCTTCTTCGTGGGCAGATGTATCTTTTCATCGCAAACAGCTGGGGTTGTTTTGTACTTGAGTCAGATGCTTGCGGTGGTGTTATGCGCACATTTTATGAAAACAAAGCAGGATTGCAGTATTGAACTTCCAAAAAATCCACCTTACGAGAGTTTGTCTTCAAGCGTTGCGAGATCGGCAAAAAGCTTTGTGGAGATTTGCGGATTTGTTATATTTTTCTCGTTGGCAGGCGATCTTGCATGTGCGGTTTTTAAAAGACTCGGCGCTTCGGAAGGTGCGAGCATACTCACATCAGGCATTTTCGAAGCTGTGTCCGGCGTTTCAAAGGCGGCAAATCTACCATACTTTGCAAAGCTTTTTGTCGTTTGCTTTTTTTGCAGTTTCGGAGGGCTTTCGGTGGGGTTTCAGGTAAGATTTTGCGCAGGAGATGCGCTTTTTGATGCAAAACAATATGTATTGAAAAGGCTTTCGGTTTTTGTTTTGACCTTGTTTTTTTCATCAATCACGCTTTTTTTGATACAAAGCTCTTTACTTTAACACAAATGCATGATACAATATAAGACGAAAAACATAGAAAGGATTATTTCTGAATGAACACAAAAACTGTTATTATCGAAATGGAAAGCGGAAAGAAAATGACTCTTGAGCTTTACCCCGACATCGCTCCCATCACTGTTGAAAACTTTGTAAAGCTCGCAAGCGAAGGGTTTTATGACGGGCTCATATTCCACAGAGTTATCGAAGGCTTTATGATTCAGGGCGGTGATCCCGACGGAACCGGTTGCGGCGGCCCCGGCTACTCTATCAAAGGCGAGTTTGCATCTAACGGAATCAAAAACGATCTCAAGCACACACGTGGCGTTATCTCTATGGCGCGCTCGATGATGCCCGACTCTGCAGGCTCACAATTCTTCATCATGCACGAGGATGCTCCCCATCTTGACGGACAGTACGCAGCATTCGGCAAGATGACCGACGGTTTTGATACTCTCGACGAGATTGCAACCTGCTCGACAGGCAGAAACGACCGTCCCAGAGAAGAACAGAAAATGGCAAAGGTAACCGTATTATAAAAAAACGCCGCTGAGTATCAGCGGCGTTTTTTGTTTTATTCCTCGTAACAATCGTAGGATTCAAGTATCCATTTTCCAACCTTGAAGAGAAGCTTTTCTGCATCAAGCTTTATTTCAAGCGGAATATCGCGAAGTCTTTCGTTGTCGCGTGGGTTTTTGCGTACTCTGCCGGGGCTGAACGTCCATTCTGCCTCCATGGTGAAATATCCTTTGTAGTCTATCTCCATAAGCGCCTGCATAACTTCGTCCATATTGATATTTCCCGTAAAAGGCATCTGATGTGAATCGAAATTGAAATTATCGTGAATATGAAGTGCGACAAGATTGTCTTTCATATCGACGATATCTTTGTAATTGTGTCCCTCCAGGTTTGCGTGTCCCACGTCCCAGCAGCACTTGAGCAAAGGATGACCGACATAGTCGATAAACTCGTTCATCTCGCAACCTTCGAGGAAGAAATACTTTGTGCCCATATTCACCTTTGTGCTGTTTTCGATACAAAGTGTTACACCGCATTTTTCCATCGTCGGAATAAGTTTACGGACAAAATCGGCATTTTCTCTGAAATATTCCTCCTTCGAAACACCCTCCATAAAGCCCGTGTGAAAAACTGTGTTTTTTATACCGAGCAGAGAGCATATCTCGATGGATCTGCATGTGGCATCAAGAAAATAATCATAATGCTCGTTATGATCGAGCACGTTTCCGCGCATACCGGGAGAATGCGCCTGAACGAAGGTTACGCCAAGCTTTTTGGCATATTCAGCAAGGTCGCAGGTGTATTCTTTCCAGCCGTCTTCCATAAAAGGGTTGCCGTTTTTGATATCAAGATTGTAAAGGCTGAGATCCGCATAGCGGAAACCTGCTTCATAAACACACTTTAACATTTCCTTATGAGTTTTGCAATAGTTTCCGAAATCACCCGTTGTGGTAGCAAGTTTCATGTTTTTTCTCCTTATTTCAACTTTGCTTTTGGAAAATAGGTCACTCTGAGGTTTGTGCAACCGTATGGCACAAGTTCAAGATCAAGCTTATCTGTGACCTCCTGATAATCGCCGAAAGGTTCAAAGGTCTTTGTAGGATAGGGTGCAACAAGATTTGGTGCCTTATAGCAATGGGTATGTAGCTTTATCATCGGATTTTCCCAGGGGTAGCCGTTTTTGTCAACAAGTTCTATTTCAACATCGTCGGGAGAAAGATGCTCGTCAAGAGCGAGATTCCAGGATATCTGATACTTTCGCACGCCCATTCGGTCGTGGGGATCGTGCAAATCCGCTTCTACGTGAACGGGCATCACATTGTACCAGCTCCAACCTTCGGGAAGTGCCGTCATGGGGCTGCCCTTGATGGGTATCCAGTTTTCCTGCGGATGATATGAATACACAAGCGGACCGTACTTTATGGCAATTGGATATTTTTTTGAAGCGTCTGTGTCGTCTATCTTTACTATTTCTACTTTTGCCTCAAAATCTATTTCAACCTCATCGCCTTCGATCCACGCTTTTTCGATGACGGCAAAACCGTCCTTTTCAGAAACGTCAAACGACACCCCGTTTACTTTAACGGTGTATCCCCTGCTCCACTCGGGTATTCTCAGGTTGAGCGCAAAAGAGCCACCGCACGAAAGCACAATCTTTACGGAATTTCTGAAAGGATAAAATGTGTCGACTTTAAGTTTTATATTATCGTATTCGAGGCTGCACGGGCCGTACGCCATGACATACACGTTTTTGTCGCTATCGCGAAGCAACATTCCGCGGATAAATTCGGGAACTACCGCCACGGCGTTTACGGGACAACAGGCGGTCGGATAGCAAGGTGCATAGACCTGCATATCAAACATGGCGCTTGACGAGATATCGGTGGCATAAAGCTGATTGGGAGCAGAAAGATATGCTATTGCTTTTTCATCCTTTTTTCTTGCCCCCTGAGCTGCATTATAGAACATTCTCTCCATAAGCTCGCCGTATTTTGCTTTGCCGGTGATGCAGGAAAGTGCTGAATATGTGGCATTGAAAAAAGCAAAGTTGCAATATTCGCTTTCGGCGGTGGCGCTTACCGGTCCGAGAAATTCGGATATAGACACGGGGGCGCCTGTCAGGTGCATTGATTTTTCGATCACCTGACCGACACGTCTTTCTGTCGCTTTGAGATAATCCTCTTTTCCGGTTGCCGAATAGACTATTGCAGGAATGCGGACCTGACAGCCAAGACCTGCGGTATGATTGGAATTGTAGTGAAAATCACCTTCAAGCATCGACTTATATGAGGTGGCAAAAAGGTCGTGACGGCAAAGGTAATCAAGATAGTCCTCACAGAAATCAAGAATACGGGCATCTTCGGTGATCTTATAGACATAGATCATCGGTTCAACAATATACGGGCCGGCATAGCTTGTCTTTTTATCACCCGACCAAGTTTCACAAAACCACAGCATACAGCGATATACTGCTTCAAACACATCTTGCCTTCCGGTAGCTTCATAGAATGCAAGAAGCCCCCTCATTGCACAAGCGGTGCCCCAGGCGTTATAATCCTCATAGAATGCCGCATCTTCTTCGTAGTAGGTGCCGAGATATCCGTCTGAGCGTTGTTTTTTCATCATAGTATCGACCCACCAGGTGGCAGTCTTTATCATTTCGGGATCGTTGAGAGTGAAGGCAAACTGGATATATCCCGTCCAGTAGTTTCCGGATATTTCCCCTCCCCAGCCCGACTGATTACCGTCGCTCCAGGCTTTCACATGGCTTTTGTTTATATACGGATCGTTTATCATACCGGGTTCAAGTTCGTGAAGATGACCGCAGATTCCGTCTTTTCCTCGTTCCATCTGCTCTTTGAGAAAACCTTCGGAGTGTATTGCACCCAGCGGAAATCTAGTAAGTTTATCGTAAATTTTCAAAATAATTCCCCCTTCGTACTCAATTATAACTCATAGATGAAAATATTAAATAGCCGTTTCTGATTTTTGTGTTCAAAACTGAACAAAAATTTATTCGTCGGTATGTACAAAACTGAAATTATATGGTATAATCATGGCAATATGTTTTTTCAAAAGTCGGTTTTTCGCCGATTTGATGGGGGTTTTCAATGATTTTTTATGAAATTGAGCTGTTGTCTATTCCTAAAATATCGCACGCCTGCAGTGTCGATACAGACAGATACAAAAATCGCTTCGACAAAGAGAAGGATTTTTTGGAAATTTCAGTTATCGAAAATGGAAATATAATTTTTGATCATGACGATGGCAGAAAAGAAACTGCTTCTATCAGAATGACAACACCTATTCTTTCTGACATGGCATGCAACACGTATTTTTGCGGACCGGGAAGACAACGCCACACTACGGTTGGTGTGAGAGCAAGCTACACTTTGCGTCGATATGATTCGGAAGATGGGCTTGACATTGAATATTTCAGAAAAAAGACAAGAGATAACGGTACTATCCTTCTCCCATATCACGAAACGATCGATGGAATATTTGACGACGTGGTCAACATTATTCGCAAGATATCATCTCTGAACCTTGCACACGATGCACGCGGAAAGCTTTCTGCCCTGGGTCAATGGTTTGTCCTTGCAGGGATGATGACCGACTTCGTTATGAAAAAAATCGACGTTGACCCTGCGGTTTCTCCGTCCGAGCATCTTTATATTTCAAAAGCATGCAGATACATCGACAGGTTTTACGCCCAAAAAATCACAGTTTCGGAAATTGCAGAACATCTGAACATTTCCGAAGGATATCTGCACAGAATGTTCAGGCAAGTGAAAAATATGGGGGTTCTTGAATACATAAACAAGCGCCGCGTTTCTGTGGCCATCGATCTTATCAACAACCAACACCTTTCGCTGAAAGAGGCGGCATACAACGTGGGTATAAACGAGCCTGCCTATATGAGCAGACTTTTCAAAAAGGTGACGGGGTTATGCTACAACGAATATTTCGGCAACAAGGAAGTTCCGTAAAACAAGAAAGAAGCTTTTTATAAAACAAAAGGGACAGAAAAATATTTTTCTGTCCTCATTTTCTTTTTCCCTTAAAAAACACTGCCGCAACAAGCGAAAAAATTATTACTGCGCAAAGACCTGCCGCCGCACCCTCAAAACCGCCGCGGAGAATGCCCATGACGCCGCCTGTGTCAACAGCATCCTTAACCCCTTGTGCAAGCAAATGACCAAAACCAATGATAGGCACACTGGCCCCTGCGCCCGCAAACTCGGCAAAAGGCTCATAAACACCGATACCTGAAAGAACAACTCCCAAAACCACAAATGATACGAGTATTCTGCCCGGTGTCAATTTTGTTTTATCTATCAAAATCTGTGCAATGGCACAAATTGCGCCGCCACACAAAAAAGCGTATATATAAGTCAAGCCATCACCTGCTTTCAAAAGTTACAAGATGTGCAACTGCAGGGATAGATCTTCCCTGCAAAAGACTTTGGGGGCTCATCATTGCTCCGGTGCCCGCCAGTGCCACTCTTTTCATTTTCTTTTCTTCAAGCTGACTCATGATATACCCTGCGGTAACAACGGCAGAGCATCCGCATCCTGAGCCGCCCGAGCCCACGTCCTGTGTTTTTGTATCAAATATCATTATTCCGCAATCGTTATATACTTTTTCAATACCTGCGATTTTCGGGATCAGCATTTCCCGCGCCATCAAAAAGCCTTCGTGTCCAAGATCGCCTGTTGCAACAAGGTCAAAATCTTTTGTGGAAAGTTCACTTTTTTCAAAATAACGAATAAGCGTGTCTGCCGCCGCAGTACACATGGCAGCTCCCATATTTGCGGCATCTTTTATTCCTCTGTCGCATACGATACCGGGAAGTGCGGAAGTAAGAAAAACACCCTTTTCAGAATCTTTGCAAAGGATTACACAGCCTGCGCCTGTGACGGTGGTCTGGGCTGTTTCTTCGGCAAAAGAACCGTATTCAAGGGGAAATCTGTACTGTCTTTCCGCTGTGCAAAAATGGGACGACACAACTATCGCAACGCAGTTAGCCGCGCCGGATTCTATCATCATGCCGCCGATGGTGATGCCTTCTGCAAAGGTGGAGCAAGCGCCGTAAAGCCCAAAATACGGGATATCAAACGAAGAAAGTCCGTACCCTGCCCCGGTGCATTGATTCATCAAATCGCCTGCAATAAGATAATCTACGGTGCTCTCCTTGATTTTTGCCTTGGAAAGCGCAATATCTAGCGCTATGCGACACATTTCGCTTTCGGCGTTCTCCCAGGTATCGCACGATAGTTTTTCGTCATCGCAATATACATCAATATATTCTCCAAGCGGTCCTTTCTTTTCATTTTTTCCACCCACAGCCGCGTGCGAAAGAACCCGTATGGGTGTTTTGAAAACGATCGGTTCGCGAGATGAAACGTATTTTTTATCAAACATTATCTTCCCCATCGAGCTCCTTTTTTGCCATCTGCAGGACCTCGCCTTTCTTAAGCTTTTTTCCGCTGTCATTTCTGATCGTGTGGCGTTTTCCTTGTCTGTAAACAAAACCGTATTCTCTATCGGGAATATCGCAAAGAACAATCACGTCGGCAAAAGATTCTTTTTTTCTTCTTTGTAATCTGATCTTGAGTATTTCTGACATAATAACCGACAGATATACAAAAAGAGCAGACAAAATGCAGAAAACGCACTGAAAAAACAAACTTTTTTGTAGCTCGCAAAAAAACATTGTGGCAACACATCCTGCCGCTAATGAAAAAACAAGCTTTTCCCGATATGGAACAAACATTTCGCAGACAAACAAGGCGAAAAACAGCGCAAGCCACAAAAAAACGGCGTTTTGCGAAAACATAAAAATCGCCTCCGACAGTATTATCTGCCGAAGGCGTTTTTTTATTCAGATATTGTCAAAAATTCCTTGTTGTAAAATCTCAGTATAACGGTTGCCGCCTCTGCTCTTGTCAGAAGGTTTGCAGGTCTTAAGGTCTTGTCCTCGTAACCCTCGAAAATACCTGCCTTGACGGCATTGTTTATAAGCTGCTTGTGTGGACTGGCATCGAAAATATACGAATCGGTGTACTCACCGAGAAGCTCTTCGTCTGCATTCTCGCAAAGGGCACCCAGCATAACAAGAACGTCGTAACGCGTGATATACTCTGTAGGATATATCCTTGCTTCACCGTTTTCGTCACTCTTTACAAGAAGTTCCAAAAGCCCGCTCTCGTTCATGGCTGCATAGTATTTCTGTGCCCATTCGGGAATATCTGCAAAATCTGTGAAAGGATATACTATCGTCTCGACTTCTTCTGTTTCGGACTTTTGTGTGGGCAATGTTTCTTCGACGACTTCCGTTTCTTCTGTTACCTCGACTGAAGTTTCAGTGTCTGTTTCGCTATCGATTTGCGTTACTGTCTCGTCGAGCACTTTTTCGTGGACGTCAGTAGCTGTATTAACATCATCAGACGGGACGGTTTGCACGTCATCTGTTTGTTCGTTTGATACTTCCTTATCAATATTCGGATAAAGCATTCGAGCAAGAACAGTTATGAATTCGGACTTTGTCATGTTTCTTTGCGGCACAAAGACAAGCTCTTCGCCCAAAAGTTCGCCCTGCATCAGATTGAGCTTGTATATTTCAACAAGATTTTTTGCCGACCAATGCGAAAAACTGTCGACAAACGGGAACTTTTTCACCCGTACAGTTATGTCGCGGACAAGATCGCCAAGCTTTGCCGAAAAGATCACTGTTTCGTTCTGTGTTGTGGAGGTGAAAACGAGATCCTTCGTTATATTTCCCTTTTCGTTGCCAAGAAGGTCGTCTTCGGGAATTTCGAAAAACTCTTTTTCCTTTATCTCTTCCACGCCGACAAATTCAGCCTCGACCGAAGTCTCGGGGAGCTCCTCGCCATTTTCTTGTAAGTCCTCATCTGTCTGTTCTTTAGCTTCTTCGTCAACATTCACTTCTGTCTTTTCCTCTATTGCCTCGGGAAGCGAAAAACGAAGAGAGTTTTTGTCATAAAACAACGGAGCTGTGTGATAGCCTGCCTTGAACGAAAGTTCAAAGGGTTCGAAGGGATAAAGCTCTGTTTCTTCAACATCAAACGAAAAGTCTGAAATATCCGAAAGCACAAATACGGTGCCTGCCATATATTCAAGTGTGTTGCCGTCCTGTTCGATGTGCACGTACACTTTTACGGGACCGCATTTTTCGCCCGATACGAATCTGTTGCCATCAAGAACGACAGAATCGGTCTGTATGGGGGAAGTATAGTAGCTGTATGTCAGATCATCGGGCAAATCGACGGGATGAAAATTGATATCCGTGGCACAAGGCTTCGGAAGCAGATATTCGCTTCCGCCGCAAACCACATATGGTCTTTCGGGATAGAAGGTAAAGCGTGATGCTCCCCCCACCCTTTCGGTGGTGTTTATGAAAACAAGAGAATTTGCC
The DNA here is from genome assembly GCA_015063785.1 of Oscillospiraceae bacterium. Taxonomy (GTDB): domain Bacteria; phylum Bacillota; class Clostridia; order Oscillospirales; family CAG-382; genus UMGS1052. The sequence goes on along the minus strand of SVTM01000027.1, from coordinate 15,872 downwards.
GTCTTACGCTCGACGATTCCGGACGGAGAATTTTTGAGTGTTGAAAACGATTCGCCGGGAAGTGCAGCGTATGCAGTGGTAGATCCGCCGCCGTCAAGGTTCATGGCGATGACGCAGCCCAGCTCTTTCATTTCATGCGAAAGCTGGTCGATGCGCAGTCCTCCGCTGGATTTTTGTCTGCCATCCACACAGTAGAATATCACCTTTCCATCGGCTGTAATGCCTGCTGCCGTTCTCGGGTGGGCATAGGGATAATGATCTATTTCAACGTCGTCACAGTATTCTCCGTCCTTAAGAATCAATCCACCTGCGTTGCCGATGGCATGAACGACATCGTACCATTCTTCGTTGGCGCTTACCGAAAGGGTAAAATCGTCACCTTTTTCGATATGCGAGACATTTGGCAACTGGTTTACGTTTTCGGCGCAGATAACAAAGCAACCTGCCGGAATTTCTGAGTTTATAGAATCACGGCGTATCTCGATGGCGGCGACATTAAGAGAGCAACCGATTGTAAGCTTTTCGTCAGAAACTGTATAACGCTTTGCGAAAAAGTTCTTTTTCTCCTCAGTGTTTTCTCCATCAGCATTGTCGGTTTCTTCGATATTGCCGGGGTCTTCGGTTATTTCGTCCTCCGTTTTTTCAGCATCGGGAGCGTCGTCGGAAGTTTCTGTTTTCTCTGTTATTATTTCTTCATCGTTTTCGGGTTGCTCGGTATTTGTTTCTGGGTTTGTATCAGGTTCTTCGGTTTGCGCATCCTTTTGCTGTACTTCTTGATCCGTGCCCTGTTCGCTTTCTGTTTTTTCAGCTTCTTTTTCCAGATCGATTGCATCTTCTTCAAGCGGAACATCGGTGTCCGATTTCTCACCGTTATCGGAAGCAAACAGCCAGAAGTAAACAGGTTCTTTTTGAGGTTCGGCATCAGGTTCTTCTGTGTTTTCAGCACCTTCGGCTGTTTCTGTATCTTCAGACGTTTCTGTATCTTCGGACGTTTTTGTATCTTCAATTATTTCAGCATCTTCGGTTGTTTCAGCATCTTCCGTTTTTTCGTCGGAGTGCTCGAGAGGCTCTTCTGTTTCTTCAGGCGGAGCTTTGTTTTCTTCGGCAGCATCAATCGCCATTTTGTAGTCATCTTCGGTTTCATACACCACAACCTCTGTGTATGGCAACAAAACTATCTCGGTAGATGCAAGGGTGGTTTTAGTGGTGGGATAAAAACGGTCTGTAAGAAGATACAGGCTGTATTCGAGTGGATATTTGTTGATATGCTCAAGGGTAATATCATTTTCTCCGTCAGAAAGGAGTGCTCTTATTTGTGGCTTTGAAATAAAAGCTTTTCCATCGCTGTCAAAGCCCATGGCAGTTCTATCGTTATCTGAAGAGTATATTTCACGGTCGATTATCATGCCGCCAATCGGAACTCCCGTTGCTGTGCTGTAAAAATCTCCATTTATACCGCCGACAACTCTGACGCCTTCTTTTTCAAGCTCTTTTGTTATGGTGCCGAGAGATGTTGTGCCGTAAACATAATTGCCGCTTGACGGAACGACATGCGTTCCCTTCATCGGGGTGTATTCATAAACAAACGAACGCTCATATCCGTATTTTTCGTTTTCGGTGAGATATTCGGTATATGTAAGTCCGGGTGATATCTTGTAGGTGGCAGAAGTATACTCGTGTCGTCCTGCCATATAGGTATCGTAAGGAATGGCAAATGCGGTAAAATGTGCCGCGCAGCACAGAGCAACGAGAAGCGAAATAAATTTTCTGAACAACTTTATCATCCTCCCTTTATCAAATTCTGATATATATTGTACCATATATCACGACGATATGCAATTACAATTAGTGCACGAGCAGTAAATTTTTTCAGAGAATTTGCAAATTCTGTTTACATTCCGACAAAAAAGTAGTAGAATAGTCATGTATTGCAAAAATAACGACCTCGGAGATAAAATGGATTTCAGAAAAGAATTTGAAAATATAAAATGCGATCTGTGGCAGCATCTGAAAGAATGCAAAAAGCCAATTGTTTTATACGGCATGGGCGATGGTGCAGACAAGATTATCGCAGAGCTTGAAAAACGCGGAATGGAAATTTCGGGCGTTTTTGCCAGCGACGGATTTGTACGGGAAAAGATTTTTCACGGGCACAAGGTCGAAACCTTTGCTTCGGCAAAGCATCGGCTTTCTGACATGGTGGTTCTGGTGGCATTCGGCACAAAGATTGACGAAGTCATTGAAAACGTCAGAATAATATCTGCCGAGTGCGAACTTTATGCCCCCGACGTGCCTGTTTTTGGTGGCGGAATTTTTGATATGCTGTACTTTGAAGAAAACTTTTTCCGTCTTGAAAGTGTTTACAACAAGCTTTGCGATAACACGTCCAAAAAAGCCTTTACAAACTCGATCAAATACCGCCTGACGGGAAATATAGAATACCTTTTTCAATGCGAAACGACGGTGGATGAGAGTTATAAAAACATATTAAAACCAAAAAGTCCCTGCATCTACGTAGATATCGGTGCCTACAATGGAGACACAGTAAGAGAATTCACCTCATATTCCGGAAACGGCATCAAGGTTATCGCTTTCGAGCCTGATGCACGAAATTACAGAAAGCTTGAAAAATACGCCGCCGAGTGTGACATTTCTGACATCACCGTGCACAATCTTGCCGCTTGGGACAAACACGAAACGCTCACCTTTTATTCACGTTCGGGCAGAAACAGCGCAAACACCACCTCCCACGTCGGCGCAAAGGCGACAGAAATTCAAGCTGTTGACATAGACAGTATCGTAGAAAAAGCGGATTATATAAAAATTGATGCGGAAGGTGCAGATCTTAACGCTGTTATAGGTGCAAAAAGGGTTATTTCCGAGCACAGTCCAACCGTGTGCATTGCAGCATATCACAGAACAGAAGACTACTTTACCATACCAGAAAAGGTTATGGAATTGAACGAAAAATACGATATCTTTTTCAGACACTTCAGGCACATTCCTTGCTGGGACACAAACTTTTACTTCCGAAAGAGGGCGCAAAAATAAATGATAAAGCAAAAATACAGTCGCGATGCCTTCAGTACTGTCCTGAAAATGGCAATCCCTTCGATCATCGAATCGTTCTTTGTAGCCTTTGCGGGACTTGTGGACTCTCTGATGGTAAGCGGACTGGGATCTGATGCTGTGGCGGCGGTGGGGCTTACGACCCAGCCGAAATTTATCGGCCTTGCCATATTCATCGCCATCAGCGTTTCGTTGTCGGCTCTTGTTGCACGACGGGTAGGCGAAAAACGCCGCGACAGCGCAAACGAAATTTTCTTAACCGCCTTTGGCATCGTTATCATTCTTGCAATAATCATAAGCCTTGCGTTTGTTGTTTTTGCCGACGATATTATCAGAATGTGCGGTTCGGAAGAAGAAACGCACAATTATGCGGTCAGTTATCTTCGCATTATCATGGGCGGAATAATCTTTAACTGCATACAAATTACGATAAACGCCGCGCAAAGAGGCGCTGGAAACACCAAGATAACCATGCGAACAAACGTGGTTTCCAACATTATAAACATGATCTTCAACTACCTGCTCATTGAAGGAAATTTTGGTTTTCCTCGCCTTGGGATCCACGGCGCGGCAATCGCAACGGTTTTTGGCTCGTTTATAGCTTCAATCATGAGCATTCTTTCTGTTTCGAACACAAAAGTATTCGTAAGCTTTCCCTACATATTCAAGCAACACATAAAACCCACTGTGGATGCTTTTCTTGGCATTGTCAAGGTTGGTTACAGCGTTTTTTTTGAACAAATTCTACTGCGTATCGGTTTTCTTGCCACGGCACTTATGGCAGCCGACCAAGGATCCGACCCCATGGCAGCACACCAGGTCGGCATGAACATTATGGGGCTTTCATTTGCCTTCGGCGACGGTCTGCAGGCTGCGGCGGTTGCGCTGATCGGGCGGTCGCTCGGCGAAAAAGATCCTGACAAAGCAAAGCTTTACGGAAGAACTTGCCAGTTTGTCGGCGGATGTATTTCGGTTGTGCTTGCAATAGTGTACTTTATCGGTGCCCGTTTTCTTATGGAGTTGTTTTTCCCGAAAGATCCCGAAATTGTCGACATCGGTATAATCATCATATATCTCATTATCGTATCGGTGCTTTTCCAGTTGCGTCAGGTCATATACATGGGCTGTCTGCGCGGTGCGGGCGACACACTTTTCACCGCGGTGGTATCTGCGGTGTGTGTAACTGTTATCCGAACCGTCGTTTCATATATTGCCTGCTACAACCTCGGCTTTGGTATCCACGGTATCTGGATTGGTGTTATTGCCGATCAGTGCGCAAGATTCATCCTTGCCGCCATACGTTTTTCAGGCGGCAAATGGGTAAACATTAAAATATGATATTACATTACAAAAAACTCCGCTATGGCGGAGTTTTTTGTAATGTTTTATATGTTATTTGAGTTTCTTCGCAAAATCTTCCATAGCTTCCGAAATTTTTATCATCTGAGGGCAAACAGTTTCGCAGCTGCGACAACCTATGCAGGCTGACGGGTGCTTTTCCTCGGGAATTGCCTGGAGAGCCATGGGAGCGATGAACCCGCCTCCCGTGAAGGCGTGCTCGTTGTAAAGCGATATAAGTTTCGGAATATCAAGCTCCATCGGACAATGCTCGGTGCAATAACGGCAGGAGGTACAAGGGAGAGCTATTTTTTCGGTGCGAGCCTTTGCTACGTCATAAAGCACCGATATTTCTTCTTTTGTCAAAGGCTCGTCGGTCTCAAAAGTCTTTATGTTATCTTTAAGCTGTTCGAAATTTGACATACCCGAAAGCACAACCTTTATGTTATCGAAGCTTTGAAGATATCTGAAAGCCAGCGACACAGCATTTTCGTTGGGTCTTGCCGCAAGAAGCTCTTGTGCCTCCCCTTTTTCGAACGAGCAGAGCATTCCGCCGCGTAGAGGCTCCATTACCCAAACGGGGCAATTTATTTCTTTCAGGAGTTCAAGCTTTGCGCGAGCGTCCTGGAAAGAATAGTCGAGCCAGTTGAGCTGGATCTGACAGAATTCCATTCTGTCGCCGTACACCTCAAGGAAACGCTTCATAACATCGATATTTCCGTGAACCGAAAAACCGAGATGGCGGATCTTTCCCTCGTCCTGCATGCGGGTGAGATAATCATAAACGCGATACTTGGGATCTACATACTGATTGATATTGAGATCACAAACGTTGTGAACAAGATAAAAATCGAAATAGTCGGTCTTCAATCTTTGCTGTTGCTTTGCAAATATTTCCTCGACGCTATTCATATTTGAAAGGTCGTAACCCGGAAACTTTGTGGCAAGATAATAGCTTTCTCTCGGATACTCCGAAAGAATTTCGCCCATGCAGGGCTCGGACATTCCCATATGGTATCCCCATGCGGTGTCGTAATAGTTGATACCCTTTTCCATGGCGTATGCCACCATTTCGCGTACCTGAGTTTTATCTATATTTTCCTTGTCATCGGTGGGAAGACGCATGGTTCCCATGCCGAGCATGGAAAGTTTTTTGCCTTTATAGTCCTTGTAGATCATTATGCAATCCTCGCTTTCTATTTACATTGTAATACATAGAAACTAAAATTTCAAGTATCAAAATCGGCGCACCAAAAAGGTACGCCGAAAATTTTATCTTCCGTGGAAAAGCTTCTTTGTCTGATACTTGGGCTCGCAGGTGAGACGAATTCCAAGCTTGCGGTATGTATCCTGGTCGATCTGAGCGAGAATGACGGTGGAGTGCGCCTCGCATCCGCGAAGCTTTGACAAAGCGTCAAACGCTTTTCGTGCATTCTGGCTTCCCTCGGCGCTGATGGAAAGGGCAACGAGCGTTTCGTCAGAATGAAGACGGGGGTTGTGGTTTCCGAGAAGATCAGTCTTTAACGACTGAACCGGCTCTATAATCTCGCGACGGATGACAGGGGTTTCCTTGTCGATTCCGGCAATCGCCTTTGCGGCATTCAGAAGAGCGGCAGACGATGCACCAAAAAGCTGGCTTGTCTTTCCCGTGACGATTGTTCCGTCGGGAAGCTCAATTGCAACTGCAGGCTGTCCACCTGTTGCCTCGCTCTTTGCAAGGGCAACCGATGCACACTTTCTGTCCTCTGGGGTTATTTCTGCCTGCTTCATAAGAAGCTCTATCTCGTTCACCGTGTCATCCGAGTCAATGCCCATGCGGCGATTACACAGTGCAGCATAATAGCGGCGAAGAATCTCCTCACGCGCAGCTTTGCAGACAACGTCGTTATCGATGATGGCGTATCCTGCCATGTTTACGCCCATGTCTGTAGGTGATTTATATGGGCTCTTGCCCGAGATCTTTTCGAAAATAGCGTTGAGCACGGGGAAAATTTCCACGTCGCGGTTGTAGTTTACGGCAGTTTCGCCATAAGCTTCGAGGTGGAACGGATCTATCATATTTACGTCATTGAGATCTGCTGTTGCAGCTTCATAGGCAAGATTTACGGGGTGCTTGAGCGGAATGTTCCAGATCGGGAAAGTCTCGAACTTGGCATAACCTGCCGAAATCCCACGCTTGTGCTCGTGATAAAGCTGAGAAAGGCAGGTTGCCATTTTTCCGCTTCCGGGGCCGGGAGCAGTGATGACAACCAGAGGACGGGTGGTTTCGATATAATCGTTCTTTCCAAGTCCGTCTTCGCTGACGATATGCTTTACGTTAAGAGGATAGCCCTCGATGTTGTAATGGGTGAAAACGCGGATACCAAGAGCTTCGAGCTTGCGCTTAAAGGTCTTTGCTGCAGGCTGACCGTCGAACTGGGCGATAACAACACTTCCGACGTAAAGTCCGATACCTGTGAAAGCATCGTAAAGGCGAAGAACATCTGCGTCGTAGGTGATACCGAGATCGCTGCGCATCTTATTCTTTTCGATATCGGATGCATTGATGACCATGACTATTTCGACTTTATCCGCCATCTTCTTGAGCATCTGCACCTTTATATCAGGCAAAAATCCGGGAAGAACGCGGGAAGCGTGATAATCGTCGAAAAGCTTGCCGCCGAATTCGAGGTAAAGTTTTCCGCCAAACTGATTTATCCTGTTTTGAATCTGTTCTGACTGCTTTGCAATATAATAATCCTTGTCAAAGCCAATTTTACAGCTCATATTAACCTCCAAAAATCAGATATCAAACAAAAGCTCGCTGTATGTGGGGAAAGGCCAGTATTTTGATGCAACGCGGCTTTCCATATCATCGGAAATCTTTCTTGCCGCGTTCATAACGGGAATAAGAACATCGCGGATATATTCTGCCTTTTCCTTCATGTCGCAAAGTTCCTTAAGCTCGGAAAGCTTTTTTTCGATCTCTTCGGATTTGCGATAGAGCGCAAGATTGTGCTCCGAAAGATCCTTTGCAAGCTCGGTTTCAAGCTCACAGGTTACTCCCGGAAGAGCCGATACCTTAAGAGATACCGTTGAACAAAGCTCATTTATGTAAGTGCCGACTGCAGGAACGATCTGCTTCTTTATCATATCGATCATGGTCAGCGCTTCGATGTTAAGAGTCTTAACATAGTTTTCGAGATTTATCTCGTATCTCGAGTGCATTTCTGCCTGAGAATAAATGCCGAAGCTGGTGTAAAGCTCGACGTTGTTTTCGTTTATGAATAGAGGGAAAGCATCAACAGAGGTCTTGACATTGAGAAGGCCTCTCTTCTCTGCCTCGTGCACCCATTCTTCGCTGTAATTGTTGCCGTTGAAGATAATCCTTTTGTGCTCTTTAATGGTTTTTACGATAAGTTCGTTGAGGGCGTGGGTGAAATCATCCGCAGCTTCAAGAACATCTGCAAATTCGCAAAGAGTCTTTGCAACGATAGTGTTGAGAACCACGTTGGGCGTTGCAATAGAAGCAGAAGAGCCTACCGAACGGAATTCGAACTTGTTACCCGTGAAAGCAAAGGGGCTTGTACGGTTGCGGTCGGTGGTGTCTCTCGGGAAACGGGGAAGAACGTGCACGCCGATACGCATATCGACCTTTTCTTTCTGACAGTACGACTTTCCGCTCTCGATGCTTTCAAGTATTTCCGTAAGCTCATCGCCCAGGAACATGGAAATGATGGCAGGAGGAGCCTCATGGGCACCGAGTCTGTGATCGTTTCCGGGGGTGGCAACAGATGCACGCAATGCATCCTGATGCTCGTCCACCGCCTTTATCATTGCCACAAGGAAGAGAAGGAACTGAGCATTTTCGATGGGCGAATCGCCGGGTTCAAGAAGGTTTACACCCTCGTTTGTGGAAAGAGCCCAGTTGTTGTGCTTGCCGCTACCGTTGACACCTGCAAAGGGCTTTTCGTGGAGAAGACATTCAAGACCGTGGCGGTGAGCAACCGTCTTCATCATCTCCATCATGAGCTGATTGTGGTCGGTGGCGATGTTATTGGATGTAAAGATGGGAGCAAGCTCGTGCTGTGCAGGAGCCGCCTCATTGTGTTCGGTTTTTGCAAGAATCCCGAGTTTCCATAGTTCTTCATCAAGCTCTTTCATAAATGCGGAAATACGGGGCTTGATGGCACCGTAATAGTGAGCTTCCATATCCTGGCTTTTGGGAGGCTTTGCACCAAAAAGAGTTCTGCCGCAAAATATAAGGTCGGGGCGCTTGTCATAAAGCTTCTTGTCGACCATAAAATATTCCTGCTCGGCGCCGACGGTAGCGATGACGCGTGTGGTCGTGGTGTCACCGAAAAGGCGCAGTATACGCAGAGCCTGCTTGTTGAGAACTTCGTTTGATCGCAGAAGAGGAGTTTTCTTGTCAAGAGCGTCGCCGCTGTACGAATAGAAAACAGTGGGAATGCAAAGCGTTCTGTCCTTGATAAAAGCATAGGCCGTGGGATCCCATGCGGTATATCCGCGAGCTTCAAAAGTGGCTCGAAGACCGCCCGACGGGAAGCTGGAGGCGTCTGATTCGCCCTTTACAAGCTCTTTGCCTGAAAACTCAAGAATAACGCTTCCGTCGCCGAGGGGCGAGATGAAGCTGTCGTGTTTTTCGGCGGTAATGCCCGTCATGGGCTGGAACCAATGGGTGAAATGGGTTGCCCCCTTTTCGACCGCCCAGTCCTTCATGGCACTGGCAACGACGTTTGCTATACGAATATCAAGACTTTTTCCGTTTTCTCTTGTTTTTCTAAGCGCTTTATAGGTTTCCTTGGGAAGGCGCTCGCGCATTACTCTATCGTCAAAAACAAGACTTCCGAAAATGTCGGTGATGTGGCTCATAAATTACCTCCGAAATAAATAAAGCCACTGCGAAAAACGGGTATTTCACAGTGCCCACTACGAAAACAATTATACAGGATTGGATGGATTTTGTCAATAGATTTTTAAGAAAAGCTTAACCCGAAATATAAATTGTTGCAAGTACAAACTTTTTGCTTTTTGATGTTGACAACAAATGCAAAATATTTTATAATTATATAATAGCATATTATGGAAATTTATACAATGCGGAGATTTATTATGAAAATAACAAGAAGACAAGCACGCGAAATAACCCTTTGCCTCGTTTTTGATTTCGGCTTCAATTCCGAAGAAAAGCCCGAGGAGCTCCTTGACCTTTATGTACGCTATTTCCCCGAGGCAGACGATGCCCACATTACCGAGGAAATAAAAAACGACGACTACATCTCGAAGGTATATTTCGGCGTTGCCGAAAAGATCGACGCGCTTGACAAGACCATCAAAAATTGCTCGCTCAAATGGAAGCTCGAAAGAATGTCAAGAGTTTCTGTTTCGATCCTCAGACTTGCGGTGTACGAGCTTCTTTACATTGACTCTATCCCCACCGAAGTTTCGATAAATGAAGCTGTTGAGCTTGCAAAGAAATACGACAACGACGACAGCTACACCTTTATAAACGGCGTTCTCGGCGCTGTTGCAAAGCAACTTGAGATAAACGGTATTGCAGAATCTGCCCAAGTCGAGGCAGAAGACCCCGAAGGCTCCGAAGAATAATCATGCAGAAGGACCTCTTTTTTCTCGGGGTTGACACCAGCAACTACACCACCAGCCTTTCGTTGGTAAAAAATGGTGAGATCATTAAAAACACCCGTCGTCTTCTGCCTGTTGCCGAAAACGAGCGCGGACTTCGCCAAAGCGATGCTCTTTTTCATCATACAAAAGCTTTACCCGAGCTTTGCCGCGAACTTTTTGACGAAAAGGAATATTCGCCCGAAAAGCTATGTGCAGTCGGCGTTTCGGCAAAACCCAGGGATGCACAAGGCTCTTATATGCCTTGTTTTCTTGCAGGAGTTAGTTTTGCGCAGGCGGTGGCATCATCAATGAATCTGCCGCTTTACGAGCTTTCGCATCAGCAAGGACATATCGCCGCCGCGTTATATGAAAGCGGACTTTGCCCACGCGACGGCGAAGACTTTATTTCTTTTCACGTTTCGGGCGGAACCACCGACATCATTCTTTGCCGCAAACAAGATGGATGCATCGTTTGCGACAGGATCGGCGGCACAAGCGATCTGAACGCAGGACAGGCAATTGACAGGACAGGCGTTTTGCTTGGATTGCAATTTCCCTGCGGCAAAGCTCTAGACGAGCTTTCTGCTTCTTCAAGCATCGATTTCGGAAAGATAAAAGTGAGTGTTGCCGGTCTTACCTGTTCTTTGTCAGGACTTGAAAACAAGACTCGGGACCTTATCGCCAAAGGCACACAAAAGGAAGATATTGCCGCTTTTCTTTTTGAGTATTTAAGCTGTGTTCTCACCAAACTGTGCCACAACATCAGAGAAGAATACAAAGATGTCCCCCTTCTCTTCGCAGGGGGCGTAATGTCAAATACAAGAATCAGGCAAAACCTTTTAAAGTTACCAAACGTCTATTTTGCACGCCGCGAGCTGTCGTCCGACAACGCCTGCGGTTGTGCTCTTATCGCATGCGAAAAATACAATACGGAGAAATAACAGATGTCAAAAGCCATCACCCTCACAGTTTCGCAACTGAATGAATACATAAAAGCCCTACTTGATTCGCAGGATCTTCTGGGTGATATATACATCAAGGGTGAAATCTCCAATTTCACCAACCATTACAAATCGGGACATCTTTATTTTTCGGTAAAAGATTCAGAATCTGTTGTAAAGGCTGTTATGTTCAGGTCCTACGCCTCAACATTGAAGTTCGAACCGGAAAACGGCATGAAAGTCATCGTACGCGGAAGCGTTTCTGTCTTTCCAAGAGACGGCGTTTATCAGATATATGCAAAGGAGATACAACCCGACGGCATAGGCTCGCTTTATCTGGCATACGAACAACTGAAAGAAAAGCTATACTCCATGGGACTTTTTGACGAAGCACACAAAAAGCCCATTCCCCGTTATCCTTCAAAAATCGGAATCATAACGGCGGACACGGGAGCAGCTGTAGCGGATATGAAAAACATTCTGACACGCAGATATCCCGTTTCCGAAATATATATCTACCCTTCCCTCGTTCAGGGAAGCGGAGCGCCAAAAGAGCTTTGCGAGGGAATAAGATTTTTCAACGAAAAGTTTCCCGTCGATACGATAATAATCGGTCGCGGCGGCGGATCGATCGAAGATCTTTGGGCTTTCAACAGCGAAATGCTTGCCCACGAGATATACAATTCGCACATTCCTGTCATTTCTGCGGTGGGCCACGAAACAGATTTTACCATATGCGATTTTGTGGCAGATCTGCGCGCCCCCACTCCCTCTGCCGCAGCGGAACTTGCCGTGCCCGAATCGAGCGAGATACTCTCGACCATCGCAGGATATGCCTCGATGTTCAAAACACTGTCGGAAGCAAAAATACGCAGTCTCAAAAACGAACTTGCAATGCTTTCGAAAAGCAAAATGTTCACCTCTCCCCTTTTCTACACAGAAAGACTGAACGAAAAAACCGCAAACCTTTCCCAAAAGCTTTTGTCTTCCATAAGCAAAATTTGCAGCGAAAAGAAAAGCTCTCTTTCGGAAAAAACCGCAAAAATTGCGGCGTTGAGCCCCCTTTCGGTCATGGCGCGCGGTTATTCTATTATAAGCAAAGACGACGGGCACGCCGTAACGTCGGTTAATCAACTGAACAAGGGAGAAACTCTTGATCTTCGTTTTTGCGACGGTAGCGCAAAAGCAGAGATCACACAAATCACAAAAGGAGACAAAAACTGATGCCTGCAAAGAAAAATACAGATATGCCCCTTGAAAAAATGCTTGAAAGGCTTGATGAAATAGCAGTTAAGCTTGACAGCGACCTGCCCCTTGACGAAGCTTTGGCACTTTACGAAGAAGGCGTTGGATTGATAAAAGAATCAAACAGACTTATATCCGAAGCCGAAGCGAAGATAAAAGTTCTTGCCCCCGCGACGGAGGATGCAAAGGATGAATAATATGTCCTTTTATGAAACTATCTCGAAAAACGCAAAAACCGTCGAAACAAAGCTTTCCGAAAAGCTCGACCTTATAAAATCCGATGGAGCGTACGAAAAATATTCGGTGCTCGAGGAATCGATGCGATACAGCCTTATGGCAGGTGGAAAAAGACTTCGTCCCTGCCTTGTTATCGAGTTTGCAAAGCTTTTTGGAGCACCCGACAACGCTTGTCTTGACTATGCCTGCTCGATCGAAATGATACACACCTTTTCTCTTATACACGACGATATGCCCTGCATGGACAATGATGAGCTGCGTCGCGGAAAGCCGACAAATCATATTGTTTTCGGCGATGCCACCGCCCTTCTTGCAGGCGATGCTCTTATTGCTTACGCCTTTGAAACGATCGAGGGCGAAATGCTTTCGGACAGACAAAATCTTCTTGCCTCAAAAGCTCTTTCGCGCCATACAGGTGTTTGCGGAATGTGCGCAGGCCAGCAGATAGATCTGCAGAGCGAAGGGCTGAAAATCGACGTTGAAACCCTCGAAACACTTCACGCAAAGAAAACAGGCGCTCTTATCAAATGCGCCTGCATTCTTGGATGCATTGCAGCAGGAAAACTGCAGGGATGCCGTGAATATGAGGATGCCTGCACTTATGCAGAAAAAATAGGGCTTGCTTTCCAGATCGCCGACGACATCCTTGACGTATCTGGAGACGAGGCAAAGCTCGGCAAAAAGTGCGGCAGCGACGAGAAGGAAGAAAAAAACACCTACGTCACACTATTTGGTATTGACAAAGCAAAAAGCATGGCTCTTTCACTTTGCAACGAGGCAAAGGAAGTTATCGGGAAATATGAAGGAAGTGAGTTCCTTTGTGAGCTTGCAGATTTCATCGTCAACCGCGACAACTGATTTTGGGGAGTAAACGAATATATGGGAAATTTTCTTGACCTTTTTACAAATTATCACATTATATGTCCGTTTTTCGGATTCATCACGGCTCAGGTCGTAAAGCTTATCATAACACTTATTTGCGCCAAAAAGCTTGATCTGAAAAAGCTTTTTGAAAACGGAGGAATGCCAAGCTCGCACACGTCCACCGTATGCGCTCTTGCCTTTTCTCTCGGCATAGTGCTTGGCTTTGATTCGCCCGTTACGGCAATATCCTTTGTGCTTGCCATGGTCGTTATCATTGACGCTTTGGGTGTGCGCAGAGCCACAGGACGAAACGCAAAGGTTATAAACAAGATTGCCCACGACCTTTTTGAGGAAAAGACCACCAAATACCTTGCAAAAGATCTGAAAGAATACGTGGGTCACGAGCCTCTTGAGGTTTTTGTCGGAGCAATAATCGGTATTGCGGTTCCGTACATCGCAGCCTTTATCATGGGCATCATTTAACAAAGAAAAAAGGAAAAGCGCACGGCAAAAAAGCCGTGCGCTTGTCTTATTCTGCTATCATTGCGTTAAGATCGTCAAGAGAAATTATCGGAACTCCGAGTTTTTCTGCCTTTTGAAGCTTGCTTCCACCGTCGGCGCCGGCAAGCAAAAAGCTTGTGTTTTTGGAAACCGATGATGATACTTTTCCGCCGTGCGAGGTGATGTACTCCCCTGCTTCGCGTCTTGACATTCCCGAAAGAGTTCCCGTGATAACAAAAGTTTTGCCCTCAAGCGAGCTTCCTTTTTTCTCGATGTGTGCCGTAGTGTCAACTCCCAACTCTTTCAGCTTTGCAATGGCAAGTCGGTTGTAATCCGAAGAGAAATACGAAACGATCGATTCCGCAACGATCTTGCCGATGTCGTCGACCGAACACAAGGTGTCGGCGTCGGCATCCATGAGGTTTTCGACAGTTTCGAAGCGTTCGGCAAGGGCAATTGCTGTCTGTTTTCCCACGTGGCGTATACCAAGGGCAAAAATAAGCCGCGCAAGACCTGCGGATTTTGAACCCGCAATAGAAGCAAGCAGATTTTCTGCCGACTTGTCGGCAACCTTGTCAACTGTCATAAGCTGTTCTTTTGTAAGAGTGTATATATCCGGAAGATCGTTTACAAGCCCAAGTCCCACAAGAGATGCCACCTGAGCCTCTCCCAAGCCTTCAATGTTCATAGCATCACGCGAGACGAAGTGAATGAGTCGACGGACAATTCGTGCAGGGCAGTTTTCGTTGGTACAGCGATATGCCGCCTCACCTGCTTTTCTTGTGACCTGCTCGCCGCAATCGGGGCAAACCCGCGGCATTGAAAACTCTGCGTATTCCAAACCGTTCTCACGCTTTTCGGGGCAGGATCGAACTATTTCGGGTATTATATCCCCCGCTTTTCTGACAACGACGAAATCGCCCTGACGCACGTCGCGCTCGCGGATAAAATCCTCGTTGTGTAATGTTGCCTTTGTCACGACGGTGCCTGCGAGATGAACGGGTTCAAGAATGGCAAATGGAGTGAGTACCCCTGTTCTGCCGACGTTTATATCGATTTTCAAAAGTCTGGTAACCTTTTCTTCGGGTGGATATTTGTATGCTGCCGCCCATTTGGGGGCGTTTGCAATTTCACCCAGCACCTCACGCTGCGAAAAATCGTCCACCTTTACAACGGCACCGTCAATATCAAAATCGAAGGAGGATCTATTTTCGTTGAAGCTCAAGATCTCGGAATAAATATCGTCAGCATCAGTAAAACTGTTGCAGAAAGGCGAAACCTTAAACCCGAGAGACGAAAGATAATTAAGACTTTCGCGGTGAGACAAAAGAGTTTTCATTCCTTCAGCCTTTTGAACATTGAAAACGAATATGCTAAGCTTTCTGGATGCCGTTATTCTTGCATCGAGCTGGCGGAGAGAACCTGCCGCCGCATTTCTTGGGTTGGCGAAGCAGTTCTCGCCCTTTTCCTCGCGCTCGGCGTTGATGCGCAAAAACTCGGTTTTGGGCATATACACTTCGCCGCGCACACAAAGATAGGGAATATTCTCAGAAAGAGTCTTTGGAACATCGTCGATAACAAAGAGGTTTTCGGTGATGTTTTCACCCACGATTCCGTCACCTCGAGTTGCTCCGCGCACGAGCTTTCCGTTTTCGTATTCAAGCTCGACAGATAGTCCGTCGATCTTGCATTCCACAACGTACTCCACCTTGCCATCAAGCTCTTTGTTGCATCTTTCAAGGAAAGCAAACAGTTCTTCTTTCGAAAAAACGTCGGTAAGACTTCCCATGGGAACGACGTGGCGAACCTTTTCGAATTTTTCCGAAGCTTTTCCGCCAACCGTTTTCGACGGTGAATCCGCCGAGTCGAATTCGGGAAATTCCGTCTCAAGCACCTCAAGCTCGCGCATGAGGGCATCGAACTCAAAGTCGGATATTTCGGGCGAATCTTCGAGATAGTACTTGTTTCTGTGGTATTCAAGGAGTTTTCTCAACTCTTCAATTCGATTTTTGGCTGTTGTTTTGTCCATTTTTCCCTCTTTATTTTACTGTA
>SVTM01000026.1 GCA_015063785.1 Oscillospiraceae bacterium | reverse complement strand
CAAAAACTGCGTTGTTGTATTTTTCCCCGTGGCGGTGCATCTGCCACACGCCGTGGGCGCCGTAGCTGATGCCAAGGGTTGCCCCTGTGAGAAGGCTTTGCCAGATGGCTTTTCTCACATGGAATGCGCCAAAACGTCCATATTCAAAGGCAAACGAAAGTCCTTCGTAGCAGGGCTCGGTGTTCATAACCGGCTTTTTGTGGGGATTTTCGAGAAACATTTTTGAAAAACGGAATATGTTTTCCTGACCGATCGAAGGATCGGCAAGATTGTTGTTGTGTCCCGACTGATAGGCATAAAAATGATACTGCGGATGGGCGCACAGCTCTTCGGGAGGAATAGCGTCAGGGCCGATATGCAGGGTGGTAAGCCCTTCGGGATCGAGCTCGTAAAGAACGTCGAGGATTTTCTTGTAATACTTTACCACAAGCTCGGTTTCAAAATACGTATCGCCCGTAACAGAATAGATCGGCTCATACTTTTTAAATCTGTTTATCATATATTTTGCAATAGGTTCAACACATTCATAGGGCATGACCGTGTTGGGGCTTGATTTTTCGCCCCAGGTATCGGGAATATAGTTTACCCAGAACAAATGAAGAAACGGAATCATGTCATATTTCTTCATGATGGAAAGCATTTTTTCGGCACGGTCAAAATAAGCGTCGTTTATGTTGTAAAAATCATATTTTCCGTCTTTGAAATGAAACGGATGCATATCCTTTTCGCCGGGGCTGTTGTCGTGGGTACAGGGAAGCACAATGAACTGAATGGCGTTAAAGCCCTGTTGCGAACGGCGAATAACGAATTCTTCAAAATCTTCGGGCTCCAGCTTTTGAAAAGCCGCCCATTCTGTGTCGGACAAGAGAAAAATCGGCTTTGAATCAAGTTCAAAATGGGTTTTTGACGCTGAAAGTTTTAATCTGCTCATGGTCGGCACCTTCCTTTTTTGTTTTTGCTTTCTCCCTCGATTGTATAGCATATACGCGATTTTGTCAACTCTATATGTTGACAATTTTATCATGCGGATTTATAATAAAATAAACAAAATCGGAGGTGGCAAAATGAAATTCGGAATTGCAGGCTTTTTGCCGGGAAGCGAGCAGCGCATCGGCATGGCAAAAAAGCTGGGATATGAGTTTATCGAAAGCAGTCTTTCTGCCCTGTACGACGATTTTTCCAAAGAAAGCATTGATGCAATGGCAGAGCAGATAAAAAGCATCGGCATGCCCTGTATTGCCGCCAACGGAATGTTTCCGAAGAGAATTGCTCTTCTTGGTGAAAGCGCCGACAAATGCGAGATATCGGAATACCTTTGTTCCGCCTTTGAAAAAACGCAAGCTCTCGGCTTTGACGTTTGCGTTCTCGGCAGCGGAAGATCAAGAAAAGTGCCCGACGGATATCCCATAGACCGTGCATACGGCGAATTTGCCGAGCTTCTTGCCGAAACGATAATGCCTGTTGCCGAAAGGTTTTGCAAAAACATCGTAATCGAACCGCTCAGCTACTATATCACCAACGTAATCAACACCCTGCCCGATGCCGTGCGTGTGATAAAGGCTGTGGCAAATCCCCGTCTTTCGGTGCTTGCCGACTTTTTTCACATAAGCTACAACCATGAAAAGCTTGACGAATATTCCGATATGGGAAAATATATAAACCACGTTCATATTGCAAGCTTTTCAAACAGATTTGCTTTTCCCCGCCCCTTTGACGGCGACGATTATCGGGAATTTTTCGCCTTTTTGCGCAATTCGGGCTATGCGGCGCAAAACGTCTCGGTCGAGGCACAGGACATCACTTTTTCGAACGATGCGGAATTTACAAACACCCTTTCCTCCTCGCTCGGATACATGAAAACGATGTGATCGCAAGGCGCGGATAAACAGATTTTAGCACAGCTTTTCTTCAGCCGATCAGATATTCTGCTCGACTTTTGCCTTGCACTCGCGGCCCTCGCGCAAAAGATCCTTGAGGGTGTCGTGATCGTTTGCATCAAGGGCACTCTTGTACTTCGAAAGCTCGGTGATTAGTTTTCCAAGCTCGTCCGAAAGATTTTCGCGGTTTTCAAGGAAAAGCTGAGTCCACATAGTCTCGTTAAGGGTGGCAACGCGGGTCATATCCTTGTAAGATCCTGCGGAATATCCGTGGTGTACCTCGGCGCTCTCGCTCTTGATGTATGCGCTTGAAACCACGTGGGCAAGCTGAGAAGTGTATGCAATGATCTTATCGTGCTTTTCAGCATCCGAAATAGTAAGCTTGCCAAATCTTGCAGGCGCAAGAGCGTTCTTGATACGCTCGAAAAGAGTTATGTCGTCGTAAGACGGCGGAATGATTATCATTGATGCGCCCTTAAAAAGGTCGCCTCTCGAATGCTTGATGCCCGAAAACTGTATGCCTGCCATAGGGTGACCGCCCACAAAGGTAAATCCGTACTTGCGCGCCGCCGCAAAACCCGCCTCGCAGACCTTTCTCTTTGTGCCGCAGGCGTCGATGACAAGTGTGTTTTTGGAGATGAGATGTGCTTTTTCCTTAATGAAATTCACGGCGTCTCCGGGGTAAAGCGCGATAATGAGAAGTCCGCATTCGCCGATATTCTCGTCGGTAAGTGTTTCATCAATCATTTCCGAGAGCCATGCGTAGGACACGGTTGCCTTGTCTGTGTCGTGTCCAAAAACAATGGCATCGCTGTTTTCCTTAAAAGCCTTTGCAAAGCTTCCGCCGATAAGTCCGAGTCCGATAATTCCAACGTTCATTTTTCTTTTCCTCCGTTTTTTGAAAAAATAAGACCGCGAAGATTTTCGCGGTCTTTTGTTGTTATAAATTACTTTGATAATCGGAAAAATCAAATTCCGTCACACAAAGAACAACAACAAAAGACCTTGCCGTAATAATACGCAAAGCCGTAATAGTATGTGCCGTAAATGTTCTTTGTAGCAGACATTTTTTTGACCTTTCCTGTATTTATGGGGGAATTATATAACAAAAAAATATCTTTGTCAAGTAGTTTTTCGTTTTTTTGGGCAAAAATAAAAAATGAAGCTTCCATTTTCTTGACAAAAGGAAAGTGATGGTTTATAATATAGAGTGAAGTATTACCCGTTGTCCACGCTGGCAACAAAAAAACACGATCGGAGGCCTGCGGTTATTCCGCATGATTTTCAGATGATTTTAAGTATGACAGGCCACGGCAGAGCATCCGAGTCTATCCCCGGAAAAACTCTCACCGTTGAACTTAAATCGGTTAATTCCAGATATCTTGACATTACCTGCAAGATGCCTAAAATATACATCCGCTTCGAAGAACGCATAAAGCAGCTTATTCGCGAATATGCCGGACGCGGAAAGATCGAGCTTTTCATAAGCTTCGACAATTTCACCGAGGATGACGACCAGCAGATCGCCCTTAATAAAGGCTATCTCAAGAACTACCTCGAATGCCTTTATGCCATGCGCGACGAGTTTGGCCTGCGCGATGACATAACTGTTTCGTCGGTCGCAGCCAACCGCGACGTTTTTGTTATAACAAAGGCAGACGAAGAAGAAGACGAGGTGATCTGGTCACGTCTTGAACCGGTGCTCAGATCCGCCCTTTCGGTGTTCTACGAAATGAAGCAAATCGAGGGCGAAAAGATGAAAGCCGACCTGCTTGAAAAGCTTTCGAACCTCGAGGCTATAATCGAAAAGATCAAGGAACGTCTTCCTGCAGTTGTGGAGGCCTACCGCGAACGCCTGACGGCAAAAATCCGCGAAAGTCTCGAAAATCTCGTTTCGCAGGATATCGAGATCGCCGAAAGCCGCATAATCACCGAGGTTGCCATCTTCTCGGACAAGGTGGCGGTCGACGAGGAAACTGTTCGCCTTGCCAGTCATTTCTCGCTTTTCCGCGAGATACTGTGCGGCGACAACTCCAAGGACAAAAACCAGGTGGGCAGAAAGCTCGATTTCCTCCTGCAGGAGATCAACCGCGAGATCAACACCACGGGCTCAAAGGTCACAGACGCCGCTGTTGCTTCACTTGTGGTCGACGCCAAAAGCGAAGCCGAAAAAATCCGCGAACAGGTACAAAACATAGAATAACCCAGATCAAAACGGAGTGATACATTATGAAACTGATCAATATCGGATTCGGAAACATGGTCTGCGCAGACAGAGTTGTTGCTCTTGTCAGCCCGGACTCTGCACCGGTTAAAAGACTCATCCAGGATACTCGCGACACGGGAATGCTTATCGACGTGACCTGCGGCAGACGCACACGTTCGGTCATCATCACCGACAGCGAACACATCATTCTTTCTGCGATCCAGCCCGAAACCGTTTCGAACCGTATTGCAGGCGATGAAACCGACGACGGTGAGGAGGATGACGATGAGTAATATAAGAAAAGGCAGACTTATTGTGGTTTCAGGCCCATCCGGCTCGGGCAAGGGAACTATCCTTTCCGAGGTTTTAAGAAGTCCCGACTATGTATATTCGGTCTCTGCCACCACCCGAAAGCCCCGCGACGGCGAGGTTCACGGAAAGCACTATTTCTTCATCGACAAAGCCGATTTCGAAAAGGGCATTGAAAACGGCGGATTTATCGAATACGCCGAATACAATGACAACTATTACGGCACACCCTACGATTTTGTAAACAAAAATCTTTCAGAAGGCAAAAACGTGATCCTCGAGATCGAGGTTCAGGGAGCAATGCAGATCAAAAAGCGTTTTGCAGACGCACTCTTTATCTTTGTCACCCCCGAAAGCCGCGCCGAGCTGTCTGACAGACTCCATTCGCGCGGAACCGAGGAGGAAGAGGTCATCAACCGCCGCCTTGCCATTGCCGACCGCGAGATCCCCGCGTCCTTCCTTTATGACTACATCATCATAAACGAACGCGGAAAGCAGCAATGCGCCGTTGAAGATTTCTTCTCGGCAGTAAGAGCCGCTTCCCTTACCCCAAAAAGTCAATACGACATTCTTAAAACATATTTTTAATCAACCAACCCATTTTTTAAGGAGAGAAATATCATGGTAAAACCGTCTATCGACGAACTCACAAACGGAAAATTCAACCGCTACATTCTTGTTATTGCCGCGGCAAAGAGCGCACGTTACATCACCAACGTGACAGGTGCCATGGATGCTGACGATCTCGACAGAGTCAGCGATAACGGCATCGTTTCCAAAAAAGAATCTCTTGAGGACAAATCTGTGAAAATCGCCATCAACAAGCTGCACTCGGGCGATATCAAGCTTGACGAAGAAACTCTTGACAGAGCTCTTCACGCAGGTCTTAACGGTATTGAAGGCGTTAACTGAGCTTCTTTTTTGAAATAATTTTGTCGCACGAAGGTTGTGGGGGATTTTTTTAAAAATCATCTTGCAGCCTTATGTGTGTTTTTTCGGGAAGTTTTGAAAAGGCGCGGTTTTTGAAAAAAACGCAAAAAATATGCGGAAAAATCGGTTTTTTCACGCATGGAAAGGGAAAAGGCTATGTCGAAATTTGTCGGAGTTTATATTCTTGACGCCGTCAGCGCCACAGATATGCTCTATGAATATTCGTTGCCCGAAAGGCTGCAGGACAAAGCCTTGGTGGGCAAGCTTGCCGTTGTTCCCTTTGGTGGTGGAAACATATCAAAGACCGCCGTTATCGTGTCATTATCCGACACCAGTTCTTTTGAAAAAACAAAGCCAGTGCTGGGCATTCCCGAAAGCAATTTTTATCTGAAAAAAGACCTGCTTGACATCTGTGTGTTCCTGCGCGAAAACTGCTTTTGCACCTTTGGCGAGGCGGTGCGCACCGTTATGCCCACCGGGATTGCCGTCAAGATTGACGAGTACTACACCCTTAAAAACGGCGTGACCCTAAACGAACACATCTATTCAAAGCTCAACAGCGCCGCCTGCGATATTCTGAGCACCGTTTCGGGCACAGGCAGAGCGACCATGCGCGAGCTTTGCGAAAAATTCGGCACGGGTGCAAAAAAATGCACGTCCGAACTTGTGCGCCTTGGCTATCTTGAAAAAGTAACCGACTCGTCTTTTCACGAAAACACAAAAATATCTCGCTATGTCCGCCTTGCTTTGTCTGATGAGGAAATCGCAGATATTCTCGAATCAGGCTCCCGCCTTTTCACCCCGAAGCAGCAGAAGGTTTTAAGAGTTCTTTTGGAATGCGGAGGAATAAATCCGCTGGAAGATCTGCTTGTGCTCTGCTCGTGCGGAGAATCTGTGATACGCGAGCTGAAAAAGAAAAATGCCGTGGAATACGTGGCAGTAAAAGATTACCGCTCGCCGTACAACTACTGCGAAATACCGAAAAAAGAAGACTTTGCTCTCTCGGACGAGCAAACTTGCGCTCTTGAAACTCTGTCAGAGCTTTATTTTGCACGCGAGCCCAAGGCGGCTCTGCTTTACGGCGTTACGGGAAGCGGCAAAACAAACGTTATTCTCAAGCTTATCGACAAGGTTCTTGCCGACGGAAAACAGGTCATCTATCTCGTCCCAGAAATTGCTCTTACCAGCCAGAACATCGCCATTTTTGCCGGACGTTTCGGCGACCGCATCGCGGTTTTACATTCCGCCCTTTCTGTCGGCGAAAAACTCGATGCATGGAAAAGGATCGACGAGGGAGACGCCCGCATAGTCATCGGAACAAGATCCGCCATCTTTGCCCCGACCAACGACCTTGGTCTTGTGGTCATTGACGAAGAACAGGAAAGCTCTTTCAAATCGGATATGTCCCCAAAATTCCACGCCCGCGACGTCGCCCGTTTCAGATGTGCGAAGAAAAACGCCATGATGCTTCTCGCTTCGGCAACTCCGTCGGTCGAAAGCTTTTATCGCGCAAAGGAAGAGCGATACACCCTTGTAACCATGAAAAACCGCTTCGGAAAGGCGCGCCTTCCCGAAGTTATCATACATGACATGAAGCCCGAGCCTGCCTACATGGGCGACACAGGCGAAGGCGCAACCCCCTGCATGATAGGAAGCGTGCTCGACCGCCACATCCGCGAAAATCTTGAAAAAAGCGAACAAACCATTCTTTTCATCAACAGGCGCGGATACCACGCTTTTATGACCTGCCGCTCGTGCGGCACCCCTATGACCTGTCCCAACTGCTCGGTAAGTCTCACTTATCACAAATACAAGCGAGGCGGCGGACGGTATTCCAAAGGGGGAGAGATGGTTTGTCACTATTGTGGCCACACGGCAAACGTTCCAAAAATCTGCCCGACCTGCGGCAGTGCCCACATTGCTTTTTTGGGCACGGGAACCCAAACCCTTGAAGAAAATCTGGAAAAACTGTACCCGAATGCTCGCATACTGCGCATGGACACCGACACCACATCGGGAAAGCTGGCGCACGACGAAATTCTTGATAAATTCCGCAAGGGAGACGCCGACATTCTACTCGGCACACAAATGGTCACAAAAGGCCACGATTTTCCAAAAGTCACCCTCGTTGGAGTCATCCTTGCCGACACCTCCCTTTATCTGAACGATTACAGAGCATGCGAAAAAACCTTTTCGCTGATGACTCAGGTGCTGGGAAGAGCAGGCAGAGGCGAAAAGCCCGGACGCGCGGTCATTCAGACCTATTCTCCCGAAAATGCTACCATCAGACTTTGCGCAAAGCAGGATTACGACAGTTTTTTTGACGGCGAAATAGCTCTGCGCAAGGCGTCAATTTTTCCCCCCTTCTGTGACATTGTGACCTTTCTTTTCTCGTCCGAGGATGAACAGGCTGTAAAAAACGCGGCATCCGCCTTTGGAAAACAGCTTGACCTTTATGCCAAGGGAGAGTACAAGGGCACACGCCTTATCGTTTTCGGCCCGTTTGAAGCGTCGGTATATAAATTGAACGGAAAATACAGAATAAGATATATCATCAAGTGCCGCTATGACAAGCAGACCAAGGAGCTTTTCAAAAAGCTTTTCCGCGAGTTTTCGTGTGCGGACGACAGAATCCACCTTTCGGCGGATGTCAATCCGTCATCGTTATAATTTTTTTGAAAGGAACAAGATACCATGGCAATTCTTAAAATAGTTGAAATAGGCGATGAGATACTTCGCAAAAAATGTCGCGAGGTAACTGAGATCACCCCCAAGATCATCACCCTGCTCGACGATATGAAGGACACTCTCATCAAAGCAAATGGAGTTGGTCTTGCGGCGCCACAGGTGGGAATTCTCCGCCGCCTGTTCATCATCGACACCTGCACCGACGGCGAAAACCACGAGATCGTCGAATTTATCAACCCCAAGATCGTCGAAACAAAAGGACACCAGGAAGAGGTTGAAGGTTGCCTTTCGGTTCCCGGAAAATACGGTGTTACCAGCCGCCCCATGACAGTGACGGTTGAAGCCACCGACAGAAACGGAAAAACCTTCCGCTACACCGGCACGGGTCTTTACGGCAGATGCCTTTGCCACGAAAACGACCATCTTGATGGTACCCTTTATATCGACAATGCCCTCGAAATGCTCGATCCCGAGGATCTTGAGGAAGAATGATTTTTTGCAGGTGATAAAATGAGCGCACTTAAAATACTTTTCATGGGCACTCCCGATTTTGCCGAATGCTCGCTGAAAGCTCTTTGCGAGGCAGGCGAAAATGTTGTGGGTGTTGTCACGGGCGAGGACAAAATGAAGGGTCGCGGCATGAAAATGGCGTTTTCCGAAGTAAAGACCTATGCTTTGTCCCAAAACATTCCCGTTTTTCAACCCCAGACCTTAAAGGACGGAGCCATCGCAGAGCTTCTTTCCGAGCTTTGCCCCGATATCATCATCGTCGTGGCATACGGAAAGCTTCTGCCAAAATACGTTCTTGATTTTCCAAAGTACGGATGTATCAACGTACACGGATCGCTGCTTCCCGAATATCGCGGTGCGGCCCCCATACAAAGAGCTGTTCTTGACGGCAAGCGCGAGACCGGCGTTACCACCATGTATATGGCGCAAGGACTTGACACCGGCGATATCATATACGCCGAAAAAATCCGGATCGGCGAAAACGAAACTGTGGGCGAGGTCTGGGACAGACTTGCCTTACTTGGCGGAAATCTTCTTGTGAAAACGATAAACGACATCGAAAAAGGTGTTGCTCCCCGTATTTCCCAGGACGACGAAAAAGCCACCCACGCCCCAAAGATCGACAAGGACGAAAGAAAAGTGGATCTTTCGCTTGACGCACTTTCGGTTCACAACAAGATCCGCGGAATGCAGCCGTCGCCCTCGGCACACGCCATTCTTGACGGTATTCCCACAAAGCTTTTTGATTCAAGCATAAACGAGCTTGAAAGCGAAAACACACCCGGAAAAATTCTGTCACTCGGCGCCGACGGCGTTGTCGTCGCCTGCGGCAAAGGCTCTGTTAAGATACAGGCGCTCAAGCCCGAGGGCTCAAAGCTGCTGAAGATCTCCGACATGATAAACGGAAGAAAGATATCTGCAGACAGTATTTTTGAATGATCCCTTGCGAAAGGAGTTTTATATGGAATATATCGAATATTTTTTCAGCAATCTCAACGAAACTTATATCTACCTGCTTCTGATTGCCGCCATGATTTTTTCCATGTGGGCGCAGTTCAACGTGCAGACCACCTTCAGCAAATACTCTAAGGTAAAAAACATGGCAGGAATGACAGGCTTTGAAGCCGCCCGCATGATACTCGACCGAAACGGGCTTTCAAACGTGCGCGTCGAGCGTGTTTCTGGAAATCTGACCGACCATTATGATCCCAAGGCCAACGTGATAAGGCTTTCGGACGGAGTTTTTGCAAACACCTCTGCCGCCGCCGTCGGCGTTGCGGCACACGAAGCAGGCCACGCCGTCCAGCACGCCGTAGGCTATGGTCCTATCAAGATTCGCACGGCAATAATACCTGTGTGCAACATCGGCTCGTATCTCGCGTGGCCGCTTATAATACTCGGTATTCTCACAACCATTCCCGAGCTTTCGTTTATCGGCGTTATCCTCTTCTCGGCGGCAACTGTTTTTCAGCTTGTAACTCTCCCCTGCGAATTCAATGCAAGCTCCCGTGCCCTTGCGGCCCTCAAAGAAAGCGGCAGAATGGGACATGATGATCTTTCCGCCGCTAAAAAAACTCTCACCGCCGCGGCTCTCACCTATCTTGCCGCCCTTGCGGTGTCGATTCTCAACCTTTTAAGAATAATCGCCATGCTCAACCGCAACAACAGAGACTGAAAAAAGAGGAACAGATTTTGACTCCAAGACAAGCAGCCCTTTTGTCGGTGAATTCGTGCATCGGCAACGGAAAATATACAAACCTTGAGCTTTCGTCGGTTATAAAAAAATACAGCTTCGAAGGCTTGGACAAAAGCTTTTTTACAGCGCTTTTTTATGGCACGATCGAAAAAATGCTCACCCTTGACTACTGCATCGCCGCCCTTTCTTCAATAAAGACCGAAAAGATCGACAGCATGGTTATGTGCCTGTTGCGCACGGGACTTTATCAAATCCTTTTTATGGACAGAGTTCCCGATTCCGCAGCAGTCAACGAATCGGTGGAGCTGGCAAAAAGATATTGCCCAAAAAGCTCTGTCGGCTATGTAAACGCCGTGCTTCGTTCGGCTTCCAGATCAAAACAAACGCTTTTTGAAAAAATGCAGTCCGAAAAAGGCCTTTTCGGCGTGTCGGTTATGTCAAGCATTCCGCAGGACATTCTTGAGGTATGGGAACGCTCCTACGGCAGAAAATGCGCCGTTGATATCGCCGCCCATTTCATGTCGGCATCTCCCTATGTCACCCTGCGCACAAACACTCTTAAGATAACTCGCGAGCGTATGCTCGATTCGCTTGGCAACATCGCCGCGGCTTCTGCTGTCACGCCGTCGGCAATCCGCCTTTCGGGATCTTTCCCGGTGGAAGATATCTACGGCTTTAACGAAGGGCTTTTCTTCGTTCAGGACGAGGCAAGCCAGCTTGCGGCATCTTTTATAAACAATACTGTCGTGCCCGAGGGCGGAATTGTCGTTGACGTTTGCGCCTGCCCCGGCGGAAAAAGCTTTTCGGCGGCAATAAACCTTGGTGACAAGGCACACATATATTCTTTTGATCTGCACGCCAACAAGCTTTCGCTCATCGAAAAGGGCGCACAGCGCCTCGGCATCACAAACATTTCTGTATCATCGCGCGATGCGCGGACGAATGATGAAACACTTATCGGAAAAGCAGACGCCGTTATCTGCGACGTACCCTGCTCGGGGCTTGGAGTTATTGCCAAAAAGCCCGACATCCGCTACAAGCCCGTTTCGGAATCAGAACGCCTGCCGGGCATTCAAAAGGACATTCTTTCGTCGGCATCAAAATATCTGAAAAACGGAGGCGTGCTCATCTACTCCACCTGCACCCTCAACAAGAGTGAAAACGAAGACATCGTAAACGCTTTTCTTGAAGAAAACAACACCTTTTCGTTGTCAGACGATGTTATCATCGGCGAAAAACGCGGAATGGCAACCATTTTCCCGCAGGAATATTCCACCGACGGATTTTTCATTGCAAAAATAATCAAAAACAAAGAGTAAAGCTAATGGATAATAAAAAAATCGACATATCAAGTCTTGATATTCCCGAAATCGCAGCACTTTTCGAAGAACTTTCGGAAAAAAGCGGTGTGAAGCTCGAAAAATTCCGTGCAAAGCAGGTTTTTTCGTGGCTGAACAAGGGCGTTTACTCGTTTGATGAAATGACGAACGTTTCAAAGGCGCAAAGAACCGTGCTTTCCGAAAATTGCTACATCGCCCTGCCTGCCGTTGAAAAGAAATACGTTTCAAAAATCGACGGCACGGTGAAATACCTTTTCAAACTTTTCGACGGCGAATGTGTGGAAAGCGTTTTCATGCGCTACGAGCACGGCAACACCGTCTGCATCTCCACCCAGGCAGGTTGTCGCATGGGTTGCAGATTTTGTGCCTCGACCATCGCAGGCTTTACAAGAAATCTCACTCCCTCCGAAATACTTGGCCAGGTCATCGCCGCATCAAAAGACACCGGAGAGCGCGTTTCAAACATCGTTATGATGGGAATCGGAGAGCCGCTTGACAATTTTGACAACGTGATGAAATTTTTGGAGCTTGTCAATTGCGAGGAAGGCTTAAACATCGGGTACCGCCACATTTCTCTTTCGACCTGCGGAATAGTGCCGAAAATTCTTGAGCTTTCGGAAAAAAAGCTCCCCATAACCCTTTCGATCTCGCTTCATGCCACAAATCAGAAAGAGCGCGAAAACCTTATGCCGATTGCAAAAAAATACAGCATCGACGAACTTCTTGGTGCCTGCCGCAAATATCTCGAGGGCGGCGGAAAGCGCATTTCTTTTGAATACACCATGATCGAAGGCGAAAACGACTCTCGCGAGGACGCCATGCGCCTGGCAAAGCTGCTTTCGGGAATGCTTTGCCACGTAAATCTTATTCCCCTCAACACCGTTTCGGGCAGGGATTACAGAAAAAGCGGCAAAGAGGCCATTGCAAACTTTGTTTCGATCTTAGAAAAACACGGTTTTCCCGCCACCGTCAGAAGAAGGCTGGGATCCGACATCGATGCTTCGTGCGGCCAGCTGAGAGCCTCAAAAATAGAAGCAAAAAACACATAAAACACGAAACTTTCAAACTTAAAATACGTCTTACAACATATAATTACCAAAAACATTTTTCGGAAAGGACAGTCCGAAGGACACAGGTACAAAAGCAATGCCAATTCAATTTTTCGGAAAAACCGACATAGGCTCTGTCAGAGATACCAACCAGGACAACTTTTTTGCCGATTACCTCGATTGCGGTATCGACGAACAGGTTTTTCTTGCCGTGGTCTGCGACGGCATGGGTGGAGCAAGCGGCGGAAGTTTTGCGAGCTCGCTTGCTATCAAAACTTTTGTCAGCGAGCTTTGTGCCGGTTTGAAAAACGTATCTGAAGAAAAACTTTCAATCGATTCCTGCGAGCTTCTTTTGTCGTATGCGGCAAAATGCGCCAACAGTGCCGTTTACAACGCGGCACAAAGCAATTCCGAGCTTCACGGAATGGGCACCACTCTTGTGGGTATGATGGTTTTCAGAAACACTGTTTACGCCCTCAATATCGGTGACAGCCGTCTTTACGTTCTTGCCGAAGACGGTATGTGCAAGCTCACGCGTGACCATTCGTACGTTCAGGCGCTGGTAGATCAGGGCAAGATCTCGGAAGCAGAGGCAAAAGTGCATCCCAACAAAAACGTCATCATGCGTGCGGTCGGAACAGATGCCGAGGTTGCGGCAGATTTCTTTAAGATCCTGCCCGACAGAAAGAGCTTTCTTCTCTGTTCTGACGGTCTATCCAACTTTGTCGACGATATCTCCATGGAAAAGATCATCGTCGAAAGCGACAGCGTCAGAGAGGCCGTGAACACCCTTATCGAAAAGGCAAACACCGCAGGCGGCGGCGACAACATCACCGCAATTCTCGTCAGATTTTAAACACACGGAGGAACGGATATGGAACGTTACGAGCAGTATATCGGCAAGACCCTTAACGGCAAATATACCATAAAAGAACTCCTTGGCGCCGGAGGAATGGCATACGTTTTCAAGGCGACTGTTGAAGGCTCCGACAAGGTTGTGTCTGTCAAGATACTGAACGAGGAATCGAGCAAGGACGAAAAATCTGTCCGCCGCTTTCTGAATGAATCAAAAGCTGTTGCCATGCTCTCCCACCCCAACATCGTAAAGATCTACGACGTTGTGTTTGAAAAAGATATCAATTACCTCGTCATGGAATATGTCGAAGGCATAACCATGAAGGACTATATAGACTTTAAAAAGACGGTCGAATGGGGTGAAGCGGTTTATTACGTTTCACAGATCCTTCGAGCCCTTGGCCATGCACATCAGATGGGCATTATCCACCGCGACGTCAAACCGCAAAACATCATGATAACCCGGGAAGGCGTTGTTAAGGTGATGGACTTCGGCATCGCAAAGATGTTGAAATCGGAATCTATCACCATGACTGATATGGCTCTTGGCACTGTTGATTATATCAGTCCCGAGCAGGCCAGCGGAAAAGAAATCGGTTTTTATTCCGACATATATTCGGTGGGCGTAATGCTTTACGAAATGACCACGGGAAAGCTGCCCTTTGTTGCCGAAAACTCAATGGCTGTGGCGATGATGCAGATTCAGGACGAGCCCCAGCCACCAACACAAATAAACTCTGCTATTCCCCGCGGACTCGAACAGATAATCTTGAAGGCAATGAACAAAGAGC
The DNA here is from genome assembly GCA_015063785.1 of Oscillospiraceae bacterium. Taxonomy (GTDB): domain Bacteria; phylum Bacillota; class Clostridia; order Oscillospirales; family CAG-382; genus UMGS1052. The sequence goes on along the minus strand of SVTM01000026.1, from coordinate 25,287 downwards.
CCGACGAAAGATTTTCGTCGTGTGCCACCATGGAAAAGGCTCTGGGCATCATAGCCTCTGATCCTGCCACCGTTTTCACCGTCCATCGCAAATCCCCCGAAAAGAAAAAAGAAAACGAAAAATCCAAAAAACGTGCTTCCTTTCTTGCCATCATTTCGGGCGTTACGGCGGCTTTCTTCATCGTTCTCATAGTTTTTGCCGTTATGTTCTTAAAGCAGTGCAGCGCAAGCTTTACCGACACAGGAAAAGAAATCGTAATCCCCTCGCTGCTCGGTCAGATGCACAGCGAAAAGCTTGTAGAAAAATTCAAAGCAGACGGATACGATATAAAAATCAGCACCAAGGAGATCGAACACGATCCCGAAAAACCCGTGGGCGAGATCATAAAGCAAACTCCGTCGAGCGGCACAAGAAAAAAATACAATGCTTCCGCACTTCAGACCATCACCGTCACCCTTAATCCCCCTGCAAAGGTTTTTGTTCTTGACGATTACACCAATGCCAACGCCCAAGAGGTAACCACCATCCTTCGCCGAAACGACATCGTCTGGAATCTCAAATCCGAGGATCACGACACAGTTATCAAAGGATACGTTATCAAAACCGATCCTGCCCCCGGAACTGTACTCAACAAGGGTGACAGTATAACTCTTTATGTCAGCAACGGCGCCCCGGTTGAAGAAACCACCGTTCCCAACGTTTTGGGCAAGACCTACGAGGATGCTGTCCGAGAACTGCAAAAAAAACGCATCAGCATCGGCACCGTAAGCTATGAAGAATCCGACGCCCCCGAGGGAACTGTTGTTTCCCAGAGTCTTGCCGAGGGCGAAAAGGTTTATAAATATATCAGCGAGATCGAACTTATCGTAAGCATGGGACGTGTTGTTATCCCGTTGCCCATACAGCCGGAAGAAGACACTTCGTCTGACGCCCCCGAGGGCGAAAACACCGAAGACGCAGGCGAAGCAGAGCTTCCTTCCGATACTAATACCGATATCGGCACCGATGGCGAAGATGCAACAATCAACACCACCGAAGAAAACACCCCCGAGGGCACAGCCCAAGAGACTGTCCCTGACGGCAACGCAGGCGAGATCTCCGACGAAGGATCTTCATCGTCCGACACAGAAGAAGCCGACGATCCTTCTGAAGATCCCGAAAATGAAAACGCAAACGAAAACCAAAATACAGACGAAAACCCAACCGAGGTTTAAAACAGCTAAAAAATGACTGAAAAAGCAAGAATAATCAAAGGGGTAGGCGGGCTTTACACCGCCGAGCTTTGCGACAAAAACTGTGACGACAGATATGTTTCCTGCCGTGCAAAGGGAGCTTTCCGCCGCGACGGAATAAAGCCCCTGCCGGGAGATATCATCGAGTTTGAGCGGCAAAAAGACGGCAGCGGATTTATCACAGAGATCTGTCCGCGCAAAAATTCTCTTATCCGTCCTGCCAGCGCCAACATCGACCTGATCCTCTTTGTCATCGCCGCCGCCAAGCCCGACCCCGACCTTTTTCTTATTGACAAAATGCTTGCTGTTGCCTGCCACAACGATATTGACGTTCTGATGATCGTTAACAAAACCGACCTTGCCGATGCCGCAGAGCTGTGCGACACATATCGCGCATCGGGTTTTGACGTGGTGGATTTTTGTGCAAGCAACCCCGACAAAGAAACGATCGAATATATAAGAAACGCCGTTTGCGGCAAAATATGCTTTTTTGCAGGAGCTTCCGGGGTGGGAAAAAGCAGTACCATCAATGCTGTTTTCCCCGAGCTTGGCAAAGAGCTTGAAACAGGAACGCTGAGCGAAAAGATCGAACGCGGAAAACACACCACCCGAAAGACCGAGCTTTTCAGACTTTCGGAGGATACATACATCGCCGACACTCCCGGTTTTTCGATGCTTGAGATCGCACAGTACAATATGATCCCCAAGGACAGCCTTGTGAACGCTTTTCCCGACATCGAAAAATTCTCGCTTTCCTGCCGCTACACCGATTGCAGTCATCTCTGTGAGGACGGATGCGGAGTTGTGACGGCGCTTTCCGACGGAACCATCAAAAAAAGCCGCCACGAAAGCTACCGATTGCTTTTTGAGGAGCTGAAAAACAAAAATGAATGGGATTGACCTTAAAAAAATTGCAGAAAAAAAGCCCTGCCGCGCCTTTATTTTCACGGGCGGCAAGGCTTTTTGCGCAGAAAAAATAACAGACATCCCCAAAGACTGCGATCTCATCATCGCCGCCGATTCTGGATGCGAAACGTTGGAGCAGTTTTCGGCAAAAGTTAAGAAAATATGCCCCGACATTATCCTTGGTGATATGGATTCGTGCAAAAACTTTTCGATGTCCGACTATCCCGATGCGGTCTTTTTGCCCTTTCCTCCCGAAAAGGACGACACCGACACAGGTCTTGCCGTCGACGTTGCAAAAAGCTTCGGTTGCCGCGAAATAATTATTGCAGGAGGTCTTGGCGGAAGGCTTGACCACACCCTCGCCAACGTTTTTCTTCTCGAGGATATCCGCAGATCGGGTGCAAAGGGAATTATTACCGACGGAAAAAACAGAGCATATCTTGCCGAAAAAGAAAACACTTTCACGGCATCGGGCAGAAAATATCTGTCGCTTATCCCGCTTGACGACACCCTCGAAGGAGTCACCATGGAGGGATTCAAATATCCGTACAGCGCAGATGCCGTGCGCCGCAGTCGGTTCGTCACTATCTCCAACGAGGTGCAAAAGGACGGGGCAAAGGTTACGGTGGAGCGCGGATGCGCACTTATCGTGGAAAGCGGAGACTGAATATGACACAAACACAAAAGATTATTGCACGAACTCTTGGCGCCGACAACATAACCGACGGAGCAAGAGTATATATTTCCGAAAACACCGACGCAATTTCGTTTGATGAAAAGCTGTGCGGAGCGTACGGAAGGCTTTTTCTTGAAGAAAAAATTTTCACAGTTCCTGCAGGGGTTTTCATCGACCTTGAGGCGCCCTTGCGAAACGATGTTACAAAAGAGGAAATTGCAGGTTACATCGCGGATTTTATATCAAAGCTTGATGTCGAAGGAAGATCGCTGGAGTTTGGCGGAGATTCAATGACTTATCTCACCATGGACGACAGATTTGCCGTTGCCGAAAAGCTTCTTGCTCTTGAAAAAAAGCCCTTCTGCGTTATCTTTGAATACGACTATATCACCGCCGAATACACAATGGAACACTTTGGCAAAAAGCCCGAGACTTTCTATAACGACGGACCGCAAAGCTATGAGCAGGTGGTCACGCTCGAACTCGACAGAATATAAAACATCAATTACTTGACAAAACGAGGTCCGTTTGGAAAAACGGACCTCGTTTTCATTTTATTTCTTGTTCAAGTTCGCGAAATTCGGGAGTGTCAAAAAACTCTATCAAAGATATATTCATTCCATCACAAAGCATTTTTATTGTAACTATTCCCGGGTTCTTGCTTTTTCCGTAAAGTATATTTTTAATAGTAGACGGCGGTACCGCTGATTCGGTTGCAAGTTTGTGTATTGCCATATTTTTCTCCTCACAAAGCTTCAACAGTCTATTCTTAACCGTGGTATAGGTATCCATAATTCGCCTCCAAAAGTATTATAGGCTAATTATAGTCTTTTACTCTTGACAAAATGGGCTATATATGATACAATTAGGCTATAAATAGCCCGTTTGCGTTATAAACTTTTGGAGGCATCATGCGTATAAAATCAATTATTCAAAAATTATCGGTTGGTCTTGGTATTTTTGCAGGCACATGCTGCATATATATCACAATCCATAATATTGCAGCAATAATCGACACAGTATCCTACGGTCGCCGCTTTTTCATATTCACATTAATATTGGATATTGTGTGTCAAATTCTGCTACTGATTGTTGAACTCATGGGAACAGCCTTGTCTTCAGCCCTTTTATGCGGTTTTGCTGAGATAGTGGCGTATGCTCACTCCAGAACCCTTCCAAACAGCAATATCAGCTTTGATATGTACAATAATAGGATAGTTGAATTAACAAATTTAACCGAAAAAGATCCGTATACAAGCAAGCTGAATAAGATTGCAACAGCATCGGAAAAAGATAGATCTGATGATGCATATTATCATCATTCTGTAGAAAAATAACAACAAATCAAAAAGCTCCCGAAAAGGGAGCTTTTTTATATACCTTTGTTCTATCAGTCAAGAGTGCGCAGATATTTGATGCAGCGTTCTACCTCTTCAAGACCTGTGGGATCAAGGCTTTCGGATTCGATAACCATGCGAACGTCGTTCTTCTTTGCCCATTCAACGATCTGGGGAATAATGTTTGCACCCGAACCTACCGAGCAACCCTTTGCGCCATCGTGAACGTGGTCAAAATTCTTGTTTTCGGCGGGCGAGGGGAAACCGTCCTTAAGGTGGATAACGCGGATTCTGCCCTTGTTTGCTTCGAGGTAACCGATTACATCAAGACCTGCGTTGAAAGCCCAGAATGTGTCGATTTCGAGCTCGATGGAGGTCTGTGCAATAATTTCGTTTTCAAAAATTGTGCCGTTTTCATCGGGGAAGAACTCTTTGGAATGATTATGATAACCGAGTCTGATGCCGTTTTCAGCAAGCTTCTTCTGAGCAGCCTTAAGAGCATCGAGAGTAGCGTCGAGGTTCGACCAATTGCATCCGGGAACAATCAGGTTTTCGCAACCGATGATCTTGTGATATCTGATAGTCTCGTCGATGGTTTCAGGGGTAAGGGCATGGAGTCCCGTGTGTGTGCCGGAACAAACAAGTCCGAATTCGTCGAGCCAAACCTTTATCTGTTCGGGAAGATAATCAAAGAAACCTGCAAACTCAACGTACTTATATCCCATTTCGGCAACCTTTTTAAGTGCCAGCTTCATGGTGTTTTCGGTGATGTCGCGCAGTGAGTACATCTGCAGTCCGTATTCTGTTCTTGCCATAGCTTTATACCTCAGCTTTCAATTTTCATGTTTTGCGGCTCTCGCCGACAAATTTAGTATAGCAAAATATGTTTTTATTGTCAACCGTATTTTGCAAATTTAACTTTATAAAACAACAACACATCCGGGAAAAACCGAATGTGTTGTTTTACTGCTTATTCAGGCTTAAAGGAGTTTATGATCTCGCGCACTTCGTTTCTTGAATATTCGGAATAATATACTTCAGTGTAGACTGCGTACATAACGTAAAGCTTCGAACCGTCGTATGCCACAAGACACTGCTGATAGATCTTCATTTCGCCGTCTTCTTCATAAGAGAATACCATATCTGCAAACTTTTTGCCACCGATGGTCACAAAATCCGTCGATTCAAGCTCGTAACCCGAGTTGGTAAAAGAATCCTGTAGATTCTGGCTGAAATCGCTGAGTGTAAGGCTTCCCTGGGAGTAAACGGGGGGAGTCGATATAGAAAGCTGGTAGATAACTGCTGTGGTTCGGTTTATAAGAGTAGCGCCCATATCATTCTTTGTTGCTTCGATATAGGAATAGGGAGCCTGGATACTCCAGCCCGTACCCTTGACGGTAAACTTTTCTTCGCTGTCAGAGCCTGTATCATACATGAGTATGCCCACTTCCATGGGGTCAAGGGGCTCTGCCTTGAAGCTTGCGATCACCTTTTCCATGGTCGGGTTTGCATCAGCATTGTTTTCGACCATAATTCCGATGTTGTAAACGTAATCACCGATCTCAAAGCACACGTCCTTGCCAAATATCGACATAAACGACGAGTCGATGGTATAGTTGAATTCATATACCACACGGTCGCCATAAGTCTTTTCAGAGATCTTGTCGGGCGAGAAGATGTTTTCGTTAAAGTATTCGCCCTGCTTATAAATGGTTTCGCAAAATTCCTTTGCCGAACCCACATCGCTCTTAGAATAAACGCTGACGTTCATGCCTTCAAGGCCGTCGCTTTCGGGATCGTTGAAAACAATGGCGTTTCCGATGCCGTCCTCTTTGGCAAGTGCGAACGAATCGGGCACCGCAACCTCGTAATTAAGGGTTTCAGAGGTATAGATTCTCATACCGTCTTTGATGTTAGAAAGATCGTACACGTCATCGGCAGGATATGTGAGAGTGAAAGACGAGGTGAGAGCAAGAATCTCGTCGCGGATTGCGGCATCTGTACCGCATACCGAATAGATAGAGTATATGTATTTATCAGTTACATAGATCTTGTCTTCAAAAAATCCCTTGTCATTTCTGAACTGGAAATGCATTGTTTTTGCTTCGGAATTTTTGTCTGCCTTTACAAGGGTGTTGCCGGCGGAATAGGATGTCTTGTATTCAATAAAATCCTTTTCAAAGTCGTATTCGTCGTCAACGGGATCGACGTATACTTCTATTATATTTTCTTTGTATCCGAAAGTGGTCAACGATCCGTCAAATTCGCGATCGTCCATCACAAGATCGGAAGAATTCTCCATCGACCAGCCATAAAAGCTGTCGCCGATATACTTTTCGGAAATACCACCCGAAACGATCTCACCCTCGCCTGTGGGGGCTTCCTTGATAACAACGATACTCTTTGTGGCGTCGTCATAAGATACTGTGGCACCAAAGGTTTCGGAGATGAAGCGCAGAGGAACCATGGTAAAGCCTGTGGGGGTAAGCTCGGGGGCAGAAAGAAGCTCCTGCGCCTTGCCGTTTACCTCGGCGATGGGGTTGTTTATCTGAAGAAGAATGTCAACATCGGGATATTCAAGGGTTATACTCTTGGTTTCGGCGATCCATTCTACCTTTGCGCCAAAAGCTTCGGTGATAACGCGCAGGGGTACAAGAGTTACACCAACGCCAACAACGTAGGGCTTCTCAACGGTAACAGGTGCACCGTTTATCATAAGTGTTTCGTCGCCCACGCGGAAGCTGATCTCTACTCTTGCAGGTATCTGCTGCTGTGTAGCCGCTTCGTCAGCACAAACGGGAACCATCGCAACAAGCATTATGAGCGAAAGAAGAAAGGCTGTTAACTTTTTCATTTTTTGTCCTCCTTATTTGTAAATGGTGGTGCTTGCCGCCGTGCCGTTTCGGATATAGGCGATGTCAAGCGCTTTTGTGGATGGGTTATATGTCTTCTTAACAGCTTCGTTCCAATCGGCGATCGAATGTACCTCGATGCCGCCAAGCGCCGTTATAACGTCGCCCGCAAGGATAGAAGCGTTTGTGGAAGATCTGACGGTCAGTCCCTTTGAGGTGGGAAGTCCTATTTTTGCCTCCCAGCTCTGCTCGAGGGTGAAATCAATGGCAGGGCGGATAATCCCGCCATAGGTCTCGAACTGGCTGATGGCAAATTTCAATGTTTCTACAGGGATAGAAAAGCTCATGTTGTCTATCATAACAGAAGCGTATTTGCTTGAATTAAGTCCCACAAGCTCGCCTCTGACGTTAAGCAACGGTCCACCGGAATTTCCGGGGTTTATTGAAGCGTCTGTCTGCAATATTTTGTAGTGCGAACCCTCGAGCGAAACGTCTACACCGCTGATTATTCCCTTTGTTACCGAATTTCTCATCGAAAGGGATATGGGGGTGCCAATGGCAATAACAGTTTTTCCCGAAATAACGGTGGCAGGATCCGCAAAACTTATGGGTGTAAGACCAAGCTTTTCGATCTTGACAATGGCAATGTCAGCAAGCTCGTCGGAAAAAAGAACCTTTGCAGGATAGCTTTCGCCGTTGCTCAAAACGGCAGTTATGTTTTTGATATCCTTCACAACGTGGGCGTTGGTGAGGATATGGCCGTTACTTTTGTAGATAACTCCACTACCGTGGGCGGTGGGGGTGTTGTACTGTGTCGATACCGAATTGCCCTGGGCGTTTCCGATGATGGTGACAACAGAAGGGCTGACGGTTTCAACCACCTTGGCTATGGCATCGTCCTCAGTAAAGTTGATAAATGCGCTGTAAGTGTCGCCATCCCATGTCACCTCGGCGCCCAGCGCCTCGCTGACGGCGCGCAGGGGAATGAAAGTGCGATCGTTGTGCAAAAGAGTTTCCTCTTCAACACGCATTCCGTTTACATAAACGCGGACGGTGCGCTGGGCATATACAGTCCCTGCGAGAAATACCGCCACGATAACAAGACAAAGACACAAAACCTTGCGAATATTCTTCAAATAATTCATCCCTTTCCTTATAATATCGGTTTTTGCAAAATATACCAAATGTTTAAACATGCGTAAAAGTTGCGTAAATATTCAGATTTCGACTCTCTTTATTTATATTATAGCATACGATTTTTGCCAAGTCAACCCCAAAGAGTTAGCCTTTATATCCCAATAAAGTTAAAATCAAAGTGAGGTATTTTTTGGAAATAAAGGAGGACTTTTTATGACCATCGGAAATGCAACAAGGCTTAGAATAACAGAACTTTGCGAAGAAAGAGGCATAACCTTAAACAAGCTGTCCAACATCTGCGGCATAACCCAATCGACACTGAACAACATTGTCGGCGGACGCAACAACAGCACCACCGTGTCCACCGTCAAAAAGATCTGTGACGGGCTTGAGATCTCCATCGTCGATTTCTTCCAATCAGAAGTTTTTGACGATCTCGAACAAGAGATCAGATAACCGAACGCCACCTCGGCAATTCCTTGCGTAGACAGTTTTTTCAAAACAGTCTGCAGGATAATCACATCATTTACATAGCACGCAAGGATTATTTTACATCATTTGCTCAAATGTCGACATGATTTGCGTATTTCTACGCTTATATATATAAACCGCAGAAACGCAAAAAACGTTAGCCTTTTTTTGAAAAAAATTAAAAATTTTTTGTTAATACAAAAAACGCCTGCAATCTTTCGACTGCAGGCGTTTGATTTTTAAATTACTTGATAGCCGAGAAGAGGTTGAGGATAGAGGTTGTATCGTCGTTGGTGGATGTGGTAACCGTTACGACAACCATGTAATCATCCTGCTTGTAAATAACCTGCTTCTGATACATCTTGATGCCGTTTCTCGAACCGGTAACTGTAATAGCTTCGCGCTGCTGACCGGCGAAGTTAACTTCTGCGGTGTCGATTTCTGCATCAAAAACACCCTGCTTTGCAAGAGATGTGGGAAGAGCGGCAATAGTCGCTGCAATGTAATCGCTTTGGCTCATCTTGTCGTCTGTTGCAGGAACCGCGACATTGTCAAGAACAACCGATGCAACAGCGTTTTTGTTGCTCTTTGCATAGAAATCCTGGATGGAATCAGCCTTTTTCATCTGAGCTTCGTAGTTTCCGTCAGCCTTCTTTGTAAAGCCGTTAGCAGCAAGGTTTTCTTCGTTGGTTTCGCAGTCCCACTTGTTGTCGCCTGCGTTGGGGAACTTGGCTGTGATGCCGAGGTATTCGTTCTTGTAGATGTTGGGAACTGTAAGTGTTCCGATGGTGGGAGCAACCTGGGTGGGAGTTTCGTCCTTCACTTCAGGAGTAACTTCTTCCTGCTGTTCACCATCTGCAGGGATTTCTTCGGGAGCTTCCTCTGCTTTCTTGGAACAAGCAGCAAGAGAAACCGCAAGAGCAAGGGCCAGAATAAGTGCTATCTTTTTCATAATCAAGACCGTTCCTTTCTGATCGTCGGAGGTTTTTGCTTTCGAGCAGGGAAAACAAACTCATTTTTGCCCGACCAAGCACCGACATAGCTATCGAAATTATATTATCCATTACATTATATTGTATAGGAAAAATGACAAAAAGTCAATAGCTTTGGTTAAATTTTTATGAGATGGCAACAAATGTCCTCTTTTTTGCATAAAAACCAAATACAAACAAAAAGTGATGCTCACAGATCGAAACCCTAACAAGCTCAAATCTGTGAGTAGGAAAATCACCCCGATGACGGGGTGATTTTGACGTTTTTATCCGAGTGCATCGGGTGCGATAAGTCCTTCGGGAATATTGCGTACAATGGGGTCTTTTTCGGGATCGATAAGTACCACAACGGCATTTTTGTCGCCAAGGTCTTTGGCAATGCACAAAGCCGCATCGTAGTCACAGGTCACAATCTCATCCTTTTTGAGTTTGCCGAGCGGTTGTCCGATATGCTGGATGTATATATTCTTGTCGTCGAGCTCATTCGACTCCTTCTCGATATACATAAGGTCGCCATAGGCTCTGTCAAAGATGTTGTATCTTGTGTAACAATCATAATTTTCGGAAAGCAGATAGCCGCAATACAGCTTGCAGGTTCTGTGCCTTGTGATCGATCCCCAACCATATCCGCCAAGGCGCAGAAGATTATATTCCGAAGTAACATTTCGCGTGATTCTTGTGTATGTGTCCTCTTTGCCTCCAAGCTGAGATGCAGAGGGCTTGCGGTTATAAAACTCGATTCCCCAGTAAACGTATTCCATAAGGTTGCCCGAATATCTTATGTTTTCCTGCATACAGTCGCCAAGGCTTGAGTTTCTTTGGTGAGTAACCGCCGTGTCGTAGATCTGATACATCCAGTTGTTTTCAACGTAATATCCGTTGCAACCGCCGTATATCTCGACAGCGTTGCCGTAGTTTACGGGTCTGCCGCCCTCAAAGTTCAATGAAAGAACGGAACCTCCGAGCCATGAATAGATGCAGTTTGTAACCGTTCTGTTAACCGCTCCGCCTGCACCGCCCATGCCGTGAGCGCCCGTGAATTTGAATGAAATGTTGTCGATAACAACGTCTCTTGCGCTTCCCGTTACTATATCGATCTTTTCGCCGATCTCAATCGATTTGAAACGCTCTCCGGGGTTGCCGTTCTTGCTATAAACATAAAGCTCACCATATTTATCTGTTCCGCCATAAAGCTCGGAATAGAACTGCAGATCGCCGCAAAGCTGGCTTGCGTCTTTGAAGCCGAAAAGGTTTTTATTCATGATCACACCGTAAAGCTCGTTGTAGGAGTTTTCGGAATAATCCTGCAGATCGTGGTCAAAACCGATGATTCCGACGTTTTTCAAAAGCTCGGTACAAACCCAGACGTTTTCCCATTCGGTTTCTTTCCAGAGCTCGGGAGAAGCATAGTTCTTTTTGGATTGCATTATTATCGGTTTGTTGCCCTTGCCGTATGCGCCATATACAACGCCTGCGGAAACCGAGAAGGTGCAACGGTAGATTCCGCCTCTTTCAAACAACACGGCGTCTCCTTTTTTAAGGCTAATTTTTGCTTTAAGCCCCGCAATCGAACGGAAAGGCTTTTCTTCCGAGCCGTTGCCGTTTACATCGTCTCCACTTTCGGAAATATGATACGCAGTTCCCGTCACTCTGTCGCCATAAAGTTCGAGAGTGTTGGGAGAATTAAGAATATCGGCTTTCATTCTTTCGGCAATCTCAGCAGAACCTTCTCGGATAGCTTTGCCCGAAAGATTTCCCGCCTGATCGTAAAGAGCGGTGATATAATCCTTTGCGCTGTCCGCCGATTCGGGCATTACAAAGCTTGCGGTATTTTCATCTTTGCCCACAGTCCACTTGTTTTCGGATTTATCTGTTGATGCCGCAAGCACTTCACCGTCCGCCCAGTGGCCTTTCATATCGGAAAAATCAGAACTCATATTTTCGTTTGGTCTCCTTTCGAGATATCTGTTGACAAAGGTAACTGCCTCGGCACGGGTAAGTGCATTTTCGGGGCGGAAAGTTCCGTCCTCATAACCCACTACACACCCTGCCGCAAAAGCAGACATTATGGCAGAATAGTACGGAGTGGATTCTTCCGTCACATCGGAAAAGCTGACAAGCTTTATTGAGTCATTGTATTTGACAAGCATTCCGTCGAGAATATAAAGGTATTCTCCACGTGTTATCTCATTGTTGGGCAAAAACTCGTTTTGCCATTCTTTGGGTAAAATCTCGTTTTCTTCAAGATACGCAATGGCAGGATAGTACCAATCGCTCTTTTTTACATCAGAAAACTTCGAAACAAAGTCAAAGCTTTCAAAGCCGTCCTTGTCGGCCGCTTTCACGGCTATCTGCGCCGCCTGGGCACGGGTAAGCTTTTCATCGGGACGGAAAGTGTTGTCCGGGAAACCGTTTATATACGCCAGCGCACCGTCCTCGGTTCTTTCACGTTTGAAGGTGACGAAGTGCGTGCCGGGTTCGACCTTGAAAGTTGAGCCCTCAACCTTTTCACCGTTAACAAAGCAGGCGTTCTTTTTTATACATTTGAAACTGAAGACGCCGGGCTCGTCTGTGACAGAAATGCTGCCGCCAACGCCAACATTCAAGATATAAGTTCCCTTTTCAGCTCGCGGCAAATCAAGCGAAGGGGAAGGTGTTGAATTGTTCAGTATCAGCACGAAAGCTCCGCCGATCGCGCCGTCGTTGAGCTTGCTTGAAATGAGATTTCTTACACTTCCGCCATTGAGGGTTATAATAACATCGCCTGCAATGGTTGCTGTGGTATGCGACGCGCTGTAGCTGTCAAATCCGACGGTTACTGTGCCTATATTGCCGCCGTTTACGGTGAGCTTGCAATCGTCTTTGACACCGTTAGTGGTTTTTTCGGCGTACGCACCGCCAATATATATAACGTTGATATCTCCGCTTTCAATAACGCTTGCGGTTTTTTCAACATTCGTTATTTTGGATACCGGATTTATACCGTCGTGGATGCAAAAGATATGGTTTTCGTGCGATACTCCGTCACCCACCGTAAAAGGATATCCGTGGGTGTCGATGAAGGCATAATCTCTTTTGGGCACAAGTGTCAGGTGTTCTACCTTCACAGGACCTTCAAATCCCGGGGTGTCATATCTCAGCTTTGCGTTTTCATAAAGCTTTCCCGTGTCGGGGTCTTTGCCTGTAATTGTGATAAGCTCACTGTGCCCGTCGATAAAGTCATATGCCTTGTTCCAGGCTTCGGGGTTTTCGCTTTCAACGTCACCCATAAGGACCACAGTCGCACCTACATCACCTTTGATAACGGAAAAAGCTTTTTTGATGGTGGCAAAGGGAGAAGAAGCGCTTCCGTCGCCGTTTTCATCATTTCCGTCGGGGCTTACGTAGATCACGGCATTGTCGCCGACGGTTTCTTGCGCCATGCAAAAGATTTGTGTCGAAAAGATCATTGATAATGCGAGAAAAACGGTGATAATGCGAGCTAAAAGAGCAGAATTGTGCGTTGTCATGGTATTCTCCTTTTTCTTTTAGTATAACACATATAATTGGTAAACACAAGAGATTTTTTTATATAAATGGCAAAACAGCCGGCTTTCGTAGCATATAAAGATGTGCATACAAATATTATCCAAAAATCATTTCAATAAAAATCTGAGGCATGACCTATGGCCATGCCTCAACTGTACTTAATTATTCTGCATCAAAAACAATTCCTTCGTCCGACTCGGGATCGCCTTCGGCATCCTCAAAGAGGTTTTCAAAAAGGTCTTCCATCGCTTCGTCTGCGTCATACTCGTCTGCCTGATCCTCTTCGGGCTCGGGCTTCTTCTGAACGACAACCGCAGGTTCTTCCTTGTCCTCAAATTCAGGGGCAAAGAGGATTTCGTTGTTCTTGTCTGTAATCTCGATGTCACGGTAGATCTGCATACCTGTACCTGCAGGAATGAGCTTACCGATAAGAACGTTTTCTTTCAGACCGAGCAGCGGGTCGATCTTGCCCTTAATAGCGGCCTCTGTGAGAACCTTGGTGGTTTCCTGGAAGGACGCTGCAGAAAGGAACGACTCTGTGGAAAGGGACGCCTTTGTAATACCGAGAAGCATGGGAGAAGCTGTGGCAGGTGCAATACCTGTTTCGCCTGCGGCGATGCGCTTTTCGATGGGCTCGTTTGCTTCCTTAAGCTCGGTGCGGCTGATGATCGAGCCGACGAGAAGATCTGTGCTTCCCGATGTTTCGACCTTTACCTTTCTTGTCATCTGACGGGTGATGGTTTCGATATGCTTGTCGTTGATCTCAACGCCCTGGAGAGCGTAAACCTTCTGAACTTCCTTGATAATATATTCGTAAACAGCGTCAAGACCGTTGATACGAACGATATCAGCAGGGCTCATAAGACCTTCTGTGATCGACTGACCGCGATATACTTCGTCACCTTCCTGAATGATGACTCTTGTTCCGAGAGGAATGTTGTATTCAAACTTCTTGCCCTCAACTTCTGCCTGAACGTCTGCGGGAAGAGTCTGCTTTTCGAGATCCGAGAGAACTCGGTTGATAACAACACGGCGGAACTTCTTGTCTTCTGTGATCGAAGAAACGACACCGTCGCAGTCCGAAACAACGCTGGTCTTCTTGGGACGGCGTGCTTCGAAGAGTTCTTCAACTCGGGGAAGACCCTGGGTAATATCGCCTCCGGCGATACCACCGGTATGGAAGGTTCTCATGGTAAGCTGTGTACCGGGTTCGCCGATAGACTGAGCCGCGATGATACCAACTGCTTCACCAACGTTTACGGGCTTGCCCGAAGAAAGGTCGGAACCATAGCAGTGTACACAAACGCCGTGCTTCGACTGACAGTTGAGAACAGAGCGGATGTTTACCTTCATGATGCGGTGATCGGGATTCTCACGAGACTGTGTATCAACGATCGCCTTTGCCTGATCTTCAGAGATCATGGTGTTATCGGGAACGATAACCTCGCCGGTCATCGGGTCAACAACATCGCCAATGACGAAACGGCCGATAAGACGGAGGTCAAGAGCCTCGATCTTTTCCTTACCTTCTGCGATCTCGGAAACCCAAAGACCATCGGTGGCACCACAGTCGACTTCGCGGATGATAACGTCCTGCGAAACGTCAACGAGACGTCTTGTAAGGTAACCCGAGTCAGCGGTACGAAGAGCCGTGTCGGCAAGACCCTTACGGGCACCACGGGCAGCAATGAAGTATTCGAGGATGTTAAGACCTTCACGGAAGTTAGCCTTGATGGGGAGTTCGATTGTCTGACCGGAGGTGGAAGCCATAAGTCCACGCATACCGGCAAGCTGTCTGATCTGCTTGATCGAACCACGGGCACCGGATACCGCCATCATACGAATGTTATTGAATTCGTCGAGGTTTGCGGTAAGAGCATTTGCAACATCGTTGGTTGCAACTTCCCAGATCTTGATAACGCGCTGTCTTCTTTCTTCATCGGTGAGAAGACCCTTGTTATAAAGTTTGGAGATGATTGCAACCTGCTTTTCGCCCTCTTCGATGATGACCTTCTTCTGAGGAGGAACGGTCATATCCGAGACAGAGATCGAAATTGCAGCACGAGTCGAATATTTGTAACCTGTGTCCTTGATAAAGTCAAGAACTTCGGCGGTTTTGGAAATACCGTGATACTTGATACAGTTATCGATGATCTTTCCGAGCTCATCCTTTGTCACAACTCGGTTGATCTCAAGATCAAGCATGTTGTCTTCGTTTCTTTCGATGAAGTGGAGGTCCTGAGGGATCGACTGGTTAAAGATGAGACGACCGAGCGTCGCATCGATAATGCCGCTCTTGACGGTGCCATCATCGAGAGTCTTGGTCATTCTTACGCGGATGGGTGCGTGCAGACCAAGCTCGCCGTTGGCATATGCCATCATGGCTTCGTCAAAGTTGCGGAAACACATTCCCTCGCCCTTTTCATCGTGCTTTACGATGGTGAGGTAGTAAGAACCGAGAACCATGTCCTGAGTAGGAACGGTAACGGCGTGACCGTTAACAGGCTTGAGCAGGTTGTTTGCCGAAAGCATGAGGAAACGAGCCTCCGCCTGGGCTTCTGCAGAAAGGGGAACGTGAACAGGCATCTGGTCGCCGTCAAAGTCGGCGTTAAACGCGGTACATACAAGGGGATGAAGCTTGATAGCACGTCCCTCGACAAGCACCGGCTCGAATGCCTGGATAGAAAGTCTGTGAAGTGTAGGCGCACGGTTAAGAAGAACAGGATGGTCTTTGATAACATATTCAAGAGCGTCCCAAACTTCTGTGTTAACGCGCTCAACCTTTTTCTTTGCATCCTTGATATTTGCGGATTTTCCTGTTTCCACAAGGCGCTTCATAACAAAGGGCTTGAAAAGCTCAAGAGCCATTTCCTTGGGAAGACCGCACTGGTAAATTTTAAGGTTAGGACCTACGACGATAACCGAACGACCCGAGTAGTCAACACGCTTACCGAGAAGGTTCTGACGGAAGCGTCCCTGCTTACCGCGGAGCATTTCGGACAGCGACTTAAGCGCTCTGTTGCTGGGGCCTGTTACTGCTCTTCCGCGACGGCCGTTGTCGATAAGGGCGTCAACAGCTTCCTGAAGCATACGCTTTTCGTTGCGGATGATGATATCGGGCGCCTGGAGCTCCATGAGTCTCTTGAGACGGTTGTTACGGTTGATAACACGTCTGTAAAGGTCGTTGAGGTCACTTGTGGCAAATCTGCCGCCATCGAGCTGGATAAGAGGACGGATATCCGGAGGAATGATCGGAATAACGTCAAGGATCATCCATTCGGGCTTGTTGCCGGAATTCTTGAACGATTCGATAACTTCAAGACGCTTTACGATCTTGACCTTCTTCTGGCCCGATGCGTTTTCAAGCTCAACTTTAAGCTGATTGTCGAACCATTCGAGGTTGTTGATCCACTTTTCCTTGCCCGCGATAACAACGGGAAGAGTATCCACGTCGTTTTCTTCGCAGTATGCGTCATAAAGCTCTTCGATATACTTCGAGCCTGTCTTTGCAACGATCTTTGCGTTGGGATGCTCAAGGTTGTATCTTGCGACCTTTGTCTTGAAAACTGTGCGAGAGATAACCTCGCCTGCGGCGAAGTTTTCACACTCTGCAGGGTCTTCGATGAAATAAATTCTCTTTGCGAGGTAATCGATGATCTTGCTTCTGGAAAGGCCTGTTACTCTTGCGAAATCGTCGGCGTTAACGCGCATAAACTCGTCATAACGCTCAAAGTCGAATTCCGAAAGAAGCTCCTTGACAGCCTCTGCACCCATTTCGGCACAGAAATCGTCCTCGTACTTTTCGCGGTATTCGTTGTATTCGCGGTCGGTCAAAAGCTGCTTTTTGGAAAGCACTGTGTCTTCGCCGGGATCTACAACGATGTACTGTGCAAAATAGAGCACCTTTTCGAGAAGTCTGGGCGAAATGTCAAGCAGAAGACCCATTCTCGAAGGAATTGCGCGGAAATACCAGATGTGGGAGACGGGAGCTGCAAGCTCGATGTGACCCATTCTTTCGCGTCTTACCTTGTTTGTGGTGATCTCAACGTGACACTTTTCGCAGACCTTGCCCTTGTAGCGGACTCTCTTGTACTTACCGCAGTGGCACTCCCAGTCCTTTGTAGGGCCAAAGATGCGTTCGCAGTAAAGACCGTCGCGCTCGGGCTTTAAGGTTCTGTAATTTATGGTTTCGGGCTTCTTGACTTCGCCGTACGACCAGGATCTGATCATTTCGGGGGAAGCAAGACCGATTTTGATTTTATCAAATTCGTTGTGTTCCATTTGATTCATTTATAAATTGCCGCTCCTTTTCAAAAACATAATAAAAAGTGTATCGGGCGGGGTTTATTCTTCGTCGAAGCCGAGGTCGGATTCGGGATCGAAATCCTCATCGAAGTCCTCGTCAAGCTCGTCCTCTGCGTCGTTTTCGGCATCATCGAAATTAAGGAAATCCTCAATGCCCGAAACTTCTGTGTTTGTGGCATTGCCGTCCTCGTCGATGGTGGGAGCGACTCTCTTGACCTTTTCGGTCTCTTCGGCCGAGCTGTCCTTGATCTTGACTTCGTTTCCGTCTGCGTCAAGCACCTTGACATCGAGCGCAAGAGACTTGAGCTCGCGGATAAGCACCTTGAACGATTCGGGAACGCCGGGAGTGGGGATGTTGTGTCCCTTGACGATGGCTTCGTATGCCTTTACACGGCCGATGACATCGTCGGACTTGACGGTAAGAATTTCCTGGAGAGTATAGGCAGCACCGTATGCTTCAAGAGCCCAGACTTCCATTTCTCCAAATCTCTGTCCGCCAAACTGCGCCTTACCGCCGAGCGGCTGCTGGGTAACCAGTGAATAAGGACCTGTCGAACGGGCATGGATCTTATCGTCAACGAGATGGTGAAGCTTGAGGTAGTACATGATACCAACGGTTACGGGGTTGTCAAACTGTTCGCCTGTACGTCCGTCGTAAAGAATGGTCTTTCCGTCGGGGCGCATACCCGCTTCCTTCATAAATTCGGCAATGCCCTTTTCGTCTGCACCGTCGAATACGGGAGTCATGATCTTGCATCCAAGCTTTCTTGCAGCGATACCGAGGTGTACCTCGAGTACCTGACCGATGTTCATTCGGGAAGGAACGCCCAGAGGATTAAGCACGATATCAAGAGGAGTGCCGTCGGGGAGGAAGGGCATGTCTTCAGAGGGCAGGATGCGCGAAACGACACCCTTGTTACCGTGACGGCCGGCCATCTTGTCACCGACAGAAATCTTTCTCTTCTGTGCAATGTACACTCTTACCACTTTGTTTACTCCGGGAGGAAGCTCGTCGGAGTTGTCACGCGAGAAGGTGCGAACGTCGACAACAATACCGCTTTCGCCGTGAGGCAGGCGCAGAGACGTGTCACGCACTTCGCGTGCTTTTTCGCCAAAGATGGCACGCAGAAGTCTTTCTTCGGGGGTAAGCTCTGTTTCACCCTTGGGTGTAACCTTACCGACAAGGATATCGCCTGCGTGAACTTCGGCACCGCGGCAGATGATACCGTCGGCGGTAAGATTCTTGAGCGCGTCATCACCAACGTTGGGGATATCGCGAGTGATCTCTTCGGGGCCGAGCTTTGTATCTCTTGCTTCGTGGGAATATTCTTCGATATGGATGGATGTGTAGATGTCTTCTCTTACAAGGCGCTCGTTAAGAAGAACGGCGTCCTCGTAGTTGTAACCTTCCCATGTCATAAAGCCGATAAGAGCATTCTTACCAAGGGCGATTTCGCCGTTGGAGGTTGCGGGACCGTCGGCAATAACCTGTCCCTTTTCAACACGCTCGCCAGCCATAACGATGGGACGCATATTTACACAAGTGCCCTGGTTGGAGCGCTTGAACTTGATGAGGTGATATTCTCTTTGGTTGCCGTCATCCTCGAGAATGCGGATGGTGTCGGAATCAGCCTTGAGAACGGTACCTGCTTCCTTTGCGACAGATACGACACCGGAGTCAACTGCTGCCTTGTATTCCATACCTGTGGCAACTATGGGGCTGTCGGTCATCATAAGAGGCACTGCCTGCTTCTGCATGTTCGAACCCATGAGTGCACGGGAGTTGTCGTCGTTTTCAAGGAAGGGGATGTGGGCGGTGGCAACAGAAACCACCATCTTAGGCGAAACGTCCATGTAGTCTATGCGGTTTGCATCAACTTCAAGAATCTCTTCGCGATATCTTGCCGTAACGCGCTCTTTTGCAAACTTGCCTTCTTCGGTGAGTACTTCATTTGCCTGAGCAACGATGTATTCGTCCTCCATGTCGGCTGTCATATAGACAACTTCGTCGGTGACGATACCCGTTTCCTTATCGACCTTGCGGTAAGGAGCTTCGATAAAGCCGAAGTCATTGATCTTTGCATAGGTCGAAAGGTAGGAGATAAGACCGATGTTAGGACCTTCGGGGGTCTCGATAGGACACATTCTGCCGTAATGGGTGTAGTGAACGTCACGAACTTCGAAGGAAGCGCGGTCACGCGAAAGACCGCCGGGACCGAGAGCCGAAAGACGGCGCTTGTGTGTAAGCTCTGCAAGGGGGTTCGACTGGTCCATGAACTGCGAAAGAGGCGACGAACCAAAGAACTCCTTGATAGAGGAGACGATGGGTCTGATGTTGATAAGGTTCTGAGGAGTGAGGTTTTCGGAATCCTGGATTGTCATGCGCTCCTTGACGATCTTGTCCATGCGGGCAAATCCGATACGCAGCTGGTTCTGGAGAAGTTCTCCAACCGAGCGCAGGCGGCGGTTGCCAAGGTGGTCAATATCGTCTGTTGTGCCACACATGTGTGTGAGACAGAGCAGATAGTTGATGGATGCGAAAATGTCCTCGCGAGTGATGTGCTTTGCAATAAGCTCATCACGGCGCATAAGGAACTGCTCCTTAAACTCTGCGGCGTTAGAAACTCCGTCAAGAATCTCCGAAAGGACTTCTGTGTTGACTCTTTCAGTGAGGTTAAGATCTTTGTAATATTCTTCGGGAACGATGCCGAGCTTGTCGATGAAAGCGGTCTTGTTTCCGAACACCTTAAATTCAACTCTGGGAGTCGAAGGTGTGATAGCGTTGGAAAGAAGGTAAACTTCATTGACACCTGCGTTTTCGATCTCTTCTGCCATGGAACGGTTGAGAACTGTGCCTGCTTCAAAAAGAATCTCACCAGTAAAGGTGTTTACAACGTCGCGGGCAAGTTCAAAACCTGCAATACGGCGGGAGAGAGCAAGTTTTTTGTTAAACTTGTATCTTCCGACGGCGGAAATGTCGTAACGCTTTGAATCAAAGAAGAGATTGTTGATAAGAATGAGGGCGCTATCAACGATGGCAGGATCGCCGGGACGAAGCTTGCGGTAGATTTCCTTAAGAGCTTCGTGGTGGGCACTCGATTCGTTCTTCACGGCATCGGATTCGCTGGAATCCTTTTCGAAGGTAGCGCGAAGCTTTTCGTTGTCGCCGAAGAATTCGATGATCTGATCGTTGGTAGAAAGTCTCTCGTCAAGGGCTCTGATGAGCACTGTGATGGGAAGCTTGCGGTTTTTGTCAATTCTTACGTAGAAAACATCGTTGGCGTCGGTTTCATATTCGAGCCATGCGCCGCGATAAGGAATAACCGTTGCGGTGAAAATTCTCTTATCCGACTTGTCCATGGTGGAATCGTAATAGATACCGGGCGAACGGACGAGCTGGGAAACGATAACACGCTCCGCACCGTTGATGACAAAAGTACCTGTTTCGGTCATCAGCGGAAAATCACCCATGAAAACCTCAGCATCCTTGATCTCGCCGGTCTGTTTGTTGGAAAGTCTGACCTTGACCTTCAGGGGAGCGGCAAAGTTTACGTCTCTCTCTTTGCACTCTTCAACAGAATACTTGGGCTTGTACTCCAGCGAATAGTCGATGAAATCGATATTGAGGTTTCCGGAATAATCGACGAGCGGGGACACGTCGTCAAGAACCTCGCGCAGACCTTTATCAAGGAACCACTGGTATGATTTTTTCTGCACCTCGATAAAATTGGGCATTTCACAGAGATCTTCGTTGATTTTGGAAAAGCTGTATCTCAGATTTTTACCAAGATATTTGCGCTTAACTATACCGCTGTCAACGAGCTTCTGAAGCTTTGAAGGTTCAACCATATTAAGCAATCACTCCATTCATTTTTCCGGTCATTATGTGGAATTTCGATGTCTGTTGGGTCAAAAACGCAGACAACTACTCAATTATAATGCAGTATAATAATATAGCATTGATTTTGCGATTTGTCAAGGGATTTTTTGGGATTTTTTTGAATTTTTGATTTTATTTACATTTTGTTCACCAAATTCGTTTGAAAATGCATAAAACGCCCAAAAACGGACAAAATCAAAGCGTCGGGCAATAAAACGCAAAAAAGCGGGTCTTTCGACCCGCGATCTATCATTTTTTACTCTATACGTTAAACACCTTAAGAGATCTGTTAAATTCAAGACATTTTTTCGCCGTGTCGGCAGTTCCCCTCGGATGATCCCCGTGGACGAACGCCAAAACATGATCAGCGTACTTCACAATTTCGGTGTTTCGCAAAAGAGTGGCGTTTCTTCCGTATTTTTCATATTGAGGATAAAATATTTTGACGGGAAGCCCGTGCTCGCTTGCATACCGCTCGGCAAGCCGATCCACACCCTCGGCACCTCCGCTGACAATCTCGGTGCAGTTGATCGGAACTTTTTCGCATATCAATTTATAAACCGCCTCGGGATCGGGAATGTTGCGCGAACCGATGATGGCTACTTTCAAAAAATCACCCCATTTTTTATATTTTTTTCATTACATATTGTACGCCGCAAAACAAATATTATATATTGCCGCAAAAAGCTCTTTGCGCTTTTGCGGTTATGTGTGAAGTGCGATGAAAAAAGGAATGGTCAATAAAATGCAGAAAAAATCAAAAGAAAAGAAGCTTCGTCCGAAGTTTTGCAACAAAAACAGACTAATATATTTTATACCCTTTTTGCTGTTTTTGTCAATACTTGTTTTGGGCGCGGCCGAAAAAGCGATCCCGGGTGAGATATACGCTCCTCCGTCTTCGTCGGTTGCGGCATCGCAGCAGACGGCAGGGATAAACGCCACACTTTCGCCCGAAAACGAATACACCGCAAAACTTTTTGGGGTTATCCCCACAAAAAGTGTCAAAAGCAGTATTCCGACTGATCTTTCGCTCGTACCCTGCGGAGATGTTTTTGGAGTGAAGTTTTTTACAAAAGGCGTCGTGATAACCGATATTTCGGAGGTCGAGACCGAAGATGGCATAATCAGCCCGGCAGGCAAGGCAGGACTTAAAAAGGGCGACGTGATACTTTCGCTTGACGGCAAAGAAGTAAATACTTCCGAGGACACCACAAAGGCGATATCCTCGTCGGGCGGCAAAGAGTTGGTGGCAGAATTTGTCCGCGACGGAAAAAATTATAAAGCAAAGCTTTTGCCTGTAAAGGCAAGCGCGGACAACGGCTACAAGGCAGGTATGTGGGTGCGTGACAGCACGGCAGGTATCGGCACCATAACTTACTATGATCCCGATGATGGAAGCTTTGCAGGGCTCGGTCACGGAATATACGACGGCGAGACCCAGCTGCTTCTGCCCCTTTTGCGCGGAGCCGTGGTGGATATATCCCTTAACGACATTATAAAAGGAAGAAACGGACATCCCGGCGAGCTCAAGGGCGAATTTGGAGAAGAAAAGGTCGGCTCTCTTTTCGGAAACACCGCCTGCGGAGTGTACGGAGCTCTTGCAAAAGAGCCGAAAACCATAAGCCAAAAGCTTCCCTGCGCCTTAAAGGGCGAGTTGCAGAAAGGCAAAGCAACGATTCTGTCGAATGTAGACGGACTTGGTGTGAAGGAATATGACATTGAGATTGTAAAAATATATTCGGGAAATGAGGAAACCAAAAACTTCGTCATCGAAGTGACAGACAGCGAACTACTTGAAAAAACCGGCGGCATCGTCCGCGGAATGTCAGGTAGTCCGATTATTCAGGATGGAAAATTAGTTGGTGCAGTTACTCACGTTATGGTGAATGATCCGACACGCGGATATGGCATATTTATTCAAAATATGTTAGCTGAGTCAGAGAAGATTAAATAGCAAAAATGCTCGCTTATCAAAGGATATGCGGGCATTTTTATTCTGTCGAACACTCAGTTCACAAGGTTTGTTGACAAGGTTGTTTTTTTGTGATATATTGATATCAGAATAATAATGTATCATAACAGAATTGATTTTAATAGCAATATAATTGTGCAAAGGAAAAAGTAATATGAAAGACAAAATAACCGCGGTAAGAGCATACAGAGAAAAACTCTTATCAGATCCGTACCGCCCCACATACCATATTACCCCACCCGATGACAACGGCGTTCCGGGAGATCCAAACGGAGCATTTTTTGTTGACGGCGTTTATCATTTGATGTATCTGTATCAAAGCTCTCTTACGGGCGGTTATCATTGGGGTCATATTTCCTCTGTCGATCTTCTTCACTGGAGACATCACCCGGATGCACTTGTGTGCGAGGATGACGAAGGCTGCTTCAGCGGCGGGGGATTTGTGGACGATGACAAAACCGCATATCTTACCTTTTGGAAGTTTCCATCAAAGGTTGACGGCGGGGACAACGGCGGAATCGGCATCGCGTTTTCAAAGCCACCGTACGATAAATGGGAGCGCATCAAGCCTATCGCAATTGAAGGAAGCCGCGAAAAATGGGGTACGGTGGATATCAAAACAAACGGTAAAACCGAGCATATTTCTTGTGCCGATCCGAGTAATATATGGAAATCAAACGGAACGTTCTATATGCAAACGGGTAACCTATGGGTCCTCAACGCTTACGGAAGAGAAGCCGAGTCAGATCCCCATTATCAAGGAGACTGGACCGACCTGTTCAAATCAAAGGATATGAAACAATGGTCCTTCGTGCACCGTTTTTACAACAATCTGCACACAAACGATGATTGGCCCGACAAAACGGAAGACGATATGTGTCCAAGCTTTTTGCCTCTTTATGATGCGAAAGAAAATGGAAACAGAACCGACAAATGGCTGCAGCTGTTTATAGCGCACAATAAGGGCTGTCAATATTACGTCGGAACACTTGACAAAGAAATATTTATTCCTGAATATCACGGAAGAATGTCGTGGAAGGATAGCGCATATTTTGCGCCCGAAGGACTTATTGACGACAGAAACAGGCATATTATATGGACATGGCTGAGAGATAATATGGAAGATGATTTTCAACAATATGGATGGAGTGGTGTTTACAGTTTTCCAAGAACAGTGTGGTGGGAAAACAATCAGCTTCATATGGCACCTGCAGCTGAATTAGATTCGATTCAGTATAACAAACAACAACCTCGAATTTCGGATGATGGTCAGATTAAAGTAAATAATGGTGAAATTTTCAGACTTAGAGCTGAGATCAACGTTACAGGTCAGGAGAAAATCGGTTTCAGTGTACGCATTGATGATGCAGAAGGTGTTCATACCGATATATATTATAGTAAGGAAAAACAACTCCTTGTTTTTGATGCGACCAATAGCGGACAATACGGTTGGAAAATCAATGAAGAGGCACCGCTTGTTCTTAATGATGGCGAAAATCTTATGCTTGATATATTTACAGATAAATCTGTAATTGAAGTTTATGCAAACGAAAAACAAGCAATATGTCGCAGAGTATATCCCAAGAATCCATCTGAAGCAACCGGAATCAAACTGATTGGTACAAAAGATAACGTTGTGTCTTTGGAAGCATGGGATATTGCTCCCACAAATCCATATTAAACCCCGTTGCCCCCTGTTGCCATCGCTCGTGTCAGGCAGCCCCATAATCCAAAACGGCAAACTCGTCGGCGCCGTCACCCACGTAATGGTAAACGATCCGACGAGGGGTTATGGAATATTCATTGAAAATATGCTGTCGGAAGCAGAGAAAATTAAATAAAATGAATGCTCGTCTGAACTTCAGGCGAGCGTTTTAGGTTAAAGGGTATATTAAGTTTTCAAACCTTCACTTATTTCGTATGTTTTGTTGATATTGCTTATACATCGGTCATAATGGATTGTAAGATATGCCATGAACAGAGAGTCCATCATGGCAAA
>SVTM01000064.1 GCA_015063785.1 Oscillospiraceae bacterium | reverse complement strand
TGAACTGACCGAAACCGACAAAAAATACTATGACGAATATGATGTTTCCGATCTTCTTGTAAAGGGTGAAAACCTGCTTGAGATCGAGGCTTATCATCAGGGCAGAACCACATCCTGCTACACCGCCGATCATCCCAACCTTTCGTTTGCAATCATTATGAATGACGGCTGTGTGACGTCCGACACAAACACCCTTGTCCGTCCCCATCCCCGATACAAAAGCGGCGATATCGAGCTTGTTACGGTACAGCTGGGCTATGTTTTTGACTACAACTCAGGGGGCGAAGAGCATCCCTTCCGCTCGGCAAGCCTTGTTTCGGATTTTTGTCCCGAATATGTAAAACGCCCCATAAAAAAGCTTGACATTCTTCCTCTTGAAACCGGAAAAATCACGACGCAGGGCGTGATAAAGCGCGAAAACCGCGGCACCTTTGCCCAGATAATGCAAAAAGATTTTCTCTCGTTCAGAGAAAAAAACGAGATTTTTGACGGCAATGTCATCAAAAAGCAGGAGGGCGGAGTATACTTTGTGGTGGATCTCGGCAGAGAAATTGCAGGACACTTTGCCATGGACATCGACGCCCCCGAAGGCACTATCCTTGATATCGGATATGGCGAGCATCTGGACGATCTGCGCGTGCGCGCGTCTGTCGGCCACAGAAACTTTGCCAACCGCTACACCGCCTGCGGAAAAGACAGCTTTGTCTGCTATTTCCGCCGCTTTGCAGGCAGATATCTGCAGATTCACATCACCAACATGACGGGCGACGTGAAGATTGAAAATCACGGTCTTATCCCTGTCGACTATCCCCTTTCGCGCAAGGCGGACTTTTCGTGCTCGGACTATCTTTTCGAAAAGCTGTATGCCGTATCGTGCGACACCCTGAAGCTTTGTATGCACGAGCACTATGAGGATTGTCCCTGGCGCGAGCAGTCGCTTTACGCCTATGATTCTTTGGTACAAATGCTGTGCGGATATTATGCCTTTGGCGAATACGAATTTGCAAAAGCATCCCTTACCCTTCTTTCGGACAACAGACGTTGCAAGGGATTTTTGCATCTGACCGCCCCCGGCGAATCGAAACGCACCATCCCCTCTTTCTCGCTGGCGTTTATCCTTTCGCTCGAAAAATACGTGCTTTACAGCGGCGATATCGCCTTTGGAAAAGAGCGTCTTTCGGCCTGCCGCGACATTCTTTCGTCCTTTGAAATAAAAGACGGGCTTGTTGTCAACGATCCCGACGAAATATACTGGCATTTCTTTGAATGGACCCCTGTGCTTGAAGAAATGGATCACGCCATCCGTGCCGACGCCTGCACCAACTTCTATTATGTTCTCGCCTGCCGCGCATACGACAGACTTTGCGCATATCTTGGCGTCGATGGTTGCGGCATCGACACCGACACTATTGTAAAAACGGCACACAAGACCTTTTTTGACGAAAAAGAGGGACTTTACAAAACGGTGCTTGAAAGCGGACTTTTCCACGAGCTCACCCAGTCGCTGGCTTTTCTTGCAGGGGCAACGAACGATGAAAAAATTCTCGATTGCCTTATCTCGCAGGATGCGCGCCTTATCCCTGCAACCCTCAGCACCTCGATTTTCAAATACGACGCTCTTATGACACAGAGAGAAAAATACATCGACCGCATGACCGACGAGATAGCTCGCGTTTGGGGAGATATGCTCTTCTCGGGCGCAAGCTCGCTGTGGGAAACGTCCGACGGTGCCGACGCCTTTGCCAACGCAGGCAGCCTTTGCCACGCGTGGTCGGCGGTGCCTGTTTATCTTTTCTACAAATACTATGTCGGCTTCGAGCCCACAGCGCCGGGATTTGAAAGTTTCAGACTTTCGCCGGCAAAGACGGCACGCAACATCACCTTTGACGCCCAGCTTCTGACCCCTATTTTTGAAAAGAAGGTACATATCGAAAACGGAGAGCTTTGCGATCCGGAATAACAATGCACATTTTCTGACAGAAAGTGCAAATACAAACACACAAAAACGCAGTAAAATCTTCTTAAATTTACAACATAATGAAAGAGGTAGAAAAATGAAAACAATTGCCGTTATCGGTTGCGGAAGAATAGCACAGAATGCACACTTCCCCGCTTTTGAAAAAATCGAAGGTTTAAGAGTAAAATACGCCTGCGACCTTATTGAAGAAAAAGCACAGGCGATGAAAGAAAAATACTCCTTTGTCGAAAACGTTATTACAGATTACAACATTGCCCTTGCCGATCCCGAGGTCGAGGCGGTTTACGTGCTGACCCCCAACTTTGCACACTACACGGTTACAATGGATGCCCTTAATGCAGGCAAGCACGTTTTCTGTGAAAAGCCGATTGCCACAACCTATGCCCTTGCAAAAGAAATGGCAGACAAGGCGCAGGAAAAGGAACTTATCCTTAACATCGGCGTTTGCAACAGATATCACAAGTCGGTCGAAATGCTCGAACAGATGAACCGCGAGGGTAAATTCGGCAATCTTTATCACATCTATTGCTCGTTCAGAAACTTCCGTTCCATCCCCGGCCTTGGCGGTCCTTTCACAGATTCGCGCCATTCGGGCGGCGGCGTTCTTATCGACTGGGGTATTCATTTTCTTGACCTTATCCTCTATATTCTCGGCGGAGCAAAGATAAAGAACGTTACCTGCGATACCTACAACGGCACCGCAAAGGATATGAAGGAATACAAATACAACTCGATGTGGGCAGAGGACACAGCAGATATCGAAAACGGCGTCAACGACGTTGAAGATTTCGTTACAGGTTACGTCCGCACCGACAAGGCAACCATATCCTTCAACGGCGCATGGGCACAGAATATCAACAAGGACGAAATGTTCATTGATTTTCTTGGTGATAAATGCGGCGCACGCCTTACATACTGCGGAAAATTCGAGGTTTATGATGCAAAGACCCTCGAGACCATCAATCCCGAATACGACATCCCCAATATGTACGAGTGCGAAGACCGCGCATTCCTTTCCTCCTACGAAACAGGCATCAAGGACAAGAACAATATTGAGAACATCCTTGAAAGCATGAAGCTGCTTGACAGCCTTTATCAGTCGGCAAAGGTTTCGGAAGAGATCAAGCTTTAATTGCAAATTCACACGGTTTTGTGTCGCAACCGTAAGCAATGTGACACTGCGATATGTATAAATGCTTATGCTGTAAATGCGAAACTCTGCCCGTTCCGGCAGAAAAAGCGATCGCTTACATCTGCCCCGAATGCCGTTGGGAAAACGATGTTTTTATTAGCTCGGACGACGAACCAAGTAGCGAAAACAGAGGGCTGACCCTGAATATGGCAAGGGAAAACTATAAAAAATACGGAACAGTATTTGTATAACAGCACAATATGACATAAAAAATCCGCAGAATGATCTGCGGATTTTTTGTTTTTTGTGCGAGGTGTGTTCGTCCGTTTTGCCGCCCGTAAAACGCCACACCAAAAGATAAAGTTTCGGTCCACCCTTTTCAAAGGGTGGCGGATTCCAAAGGCAGCGCCTTTGGTCGCTCTCCGCAGAGAGCGAAACATTCCTTTGCACCCAAGAGCGCAGGATGGGTGAATTGCACGAAGTGCAAGAGGGAAACCCTCGCCGGGGGTTTCCCTTTTTCAAGCATTGATAAAATTCCAAAATCCCTCCACCGTCTTCGACGGTCCCCCTCCCTTTAGGCAAGGGAGGCGTTTGTTGGGGCGAAAATTCCAAATCAATGATAACAAATCCAATCGTAGGGGCGAACTGTGTTCGCCCGTTTTGCCATCGGTAAACCCCCACACCAAACGGCAGGAGCAAGCCCCTGCCCTACGATGTTGTTGTTTTTGCCATTGATGTAATTCGACACAAAACGGCAGGAGCAAGCCCCTGCCCTACGATGTTGTTGGTTTTTGCCGCCTGTGAAATTCCGACTCCCCCGTATGTATTGAATAAAATCAAATGATAAAACGCGAGAGATACGGCATCGTACCTCTCGCGCAAAAGAATTATTCTTCGATCTTCCATTTCTGTTGCAAAATGGTGGCAGGGCCGCCCTTTTCGGTGACGGCATAAAAAACTGTCAAAAAGCTTCCGTCCGAAAGCTCGACGGTGGAAGGATAGCCGAGATCGTATCCCACGTGGTTTTCATAAAGATAGTGGTCGATGTCCCATGTCTTGCCGTTGTCAAAGCTTATCATCGCCTTCACGCCGTACGGATCTTGTTTGCGGTAGCCGTAGGTGCAGATAAGAGCGCCGCTTGACGCGAGAAAAAGATGTGGAGGCGAGCCGCCCAGGATATCAAGCACGGCGTGGGGAGCCGTCCAGGTCTTTCCGAGATCGTTTGATTCGGATTGGTAAACCGTGAAAACACGCGGCATTTCAACTCTGATGTGGGCAATTATCGTGCCGTCTGCCACCTGCACCGCATGGGGCTCGCACGAGTGGGGAACTGTGCCGTCAAGGTCAATGTTTTCGATCTCGCCCACATATTCCATACTGCCGTCTGTGGTATTTATTTTGTATGCCCTTATGGTATTTTCGCCGTTTTTTATGGCGCTGTCGGTGTCATAAACCGTGCCCACCCACAAAAGTGTGCCGTCGGCAAGCTCGCAAGGACCGTGGGGTGAGGTGATGGGACTTTTCTTCAGCTCGCCGAATGTCACACCACAATCATGGCTCAGCTTAAAGGTTGCGCCCAGCACCTTATCTTGCTCGTCAGGGTCGATCGAGTTGATATACGCACCGGCATAGGCGTTCAGCTTTTCGTCGGGAATACATTCGCGCAGATCAAGACAATACTTTTGAAACTCCGCAGTATTGTTAAAGGAGGTGATGATTACGCCCTTGTCGCCAAAGGTGGCAATGCCGCCGTCGCGGTCGTCAAGCACCGTGTCGATGACGGGGGCGGGATATGTATAGCTTTTTCCCTCGTCCTCGCTGTAGGAAATGACAGCCTTTCCAAAAGGGCAAACGTGGGACAGGCGATTACCCGATGCCACAACGGCGATCTTGCCGTTTTGAAGCCTGCAAACAGTGGGCCAGCCGAAATAATTGTGGACGCTCTGTGGATTGCTCATTACCGTTTGGAGCTCTCCGAGCTTTGTGATCTTCATAATTTTTACCCCCGTTTTTAGAAAGTTTTTATAATTATATTTTAATCGTTATCGTGGGTGCTGTCAATGAACTAAACGGACATTTTTTCTCCAAAAATGTCCGTTTAGGAAAGTTTTTTTGCCATCGGTAAAATTCCACACCAAATAATAAAGTTTCGGTCGGCAAATTGTCAAGCAAGTGCAACACTAAAAAATGCTTCAAAAGGAGATTTCCACCCCAAACATTTTTTAGGTCTTAAGTTAATAGATAAAACAATATTTTGCAAAGTTTCATTATCCAAGGAATGAAAATTGTAGCCTTTGGGAAAGAAAAATCTTAAAATATCATTGGTGTTTTCGTTTGTGCCACGTTGCCAAGGCTTATGCGGTTCTGCAAAGTACACTTCTGTATTTAGATTTTGTTCTAACTCTCTAAATTCAGAGAACTCCGAACCGTTATCCAAAGAAATGCTTTTTACCGGCATATCC
>SVTM01000063.1 GCA_015063785.1 Oscillospiraceae bacterium | reverse complement strand
AATGTGTTTTTATGTTCGACTGGCAGGTCTTCCATATTATATCACATTAGGAGGATTTTTTCTCATCGGTTAACCTCTTTTGAACCACGCGACTATCGCGTGGTTTTCTTGTAGACAACAAAAAAGACCTCGCATTTCTGCGAGGCCTTTAATATTATTATTGCTTCAAAACCGAACTGTGATTAGTCCTTAAGAGCTGCCTGAGCCGCTGCGAGTCTTGCGATCGGAACGCGGAAAGGCGAGCAGGAAACGTAATCAAGGCCGATGGTGTGGCAGAATTCTACCGATGTGGGGTCGCCGCCGTGTTCGCCGCAGATACCAACATGGAGATCCTTGTTTGCGGGTCTGCCAAGTGCGAGAGCTGTCTTCATAAGACCGCCAACGCCAACCTGGTCAAGTTTTGCGAAGGGATCGTTTTCGAAGATCTTTGTATCGTAGTAAGCGTTGAGGAACTTACCTGCGTCGTCTCTGGAGAAGCCATATGTCATCTGTGTAAGGTCGTTTGTACCGAAGCAGAAGAAGTCAGCTTCCTTAGCGATGGCGTCAGCAGTTACACAAGCTCTGGGAATTTCGATCATTGTACCAACTTCGTAGTCAAGCTTAACGCCGGCATTTGCGATTTCGGCATCAGCTGTTGCAACTACAACGTCCTTAACGAACTTGAGTTCCTTGATTTCGCCAACAAGGGGAATCATGATTTCGGGCTTAACTGTCCAATCAGCGTGCTTCTTCTGAACGTTGATAGCAGCGCGGATAACAGCAGATGTCTGCATCTTTGCAATTTCAGGATATGTTACTGCAAGACGGCATCCTCTGTGACCCATCATGGGGTTGAACTCGTGGAGAGAAGCGATGAGGTTCTTGATATCCTCAACTGTCTTGCCCTGTGCATTTGCAAGAGCCTTGATGTCAGCTTCTTCTGTGGGAACAAATTCGTGGAGAGGGGGATCGAGGAATCTGATGCAAACAGGTGTGCCTTCGAGAGCTTCATAAAGAGCTTCGAAGTCGCTCTGCTGGTAAGGAAGAATCTTTGCAAGAGCAGCTTCTCTTTCTTCAACAGTGTCAGCACAGATCATTTCTCTGAATGCAGCAATTCTTTCTGCTTCGAAGAACATATGCTCTGTACGGCAGAGACCGATACCTTCTGCGCCGAGTTCTCTTGCCTTCTTAGCGTCAGCGGGAGTATCAGCGTTTGTTCTTACCTTGAGTCTTCTGTACTTGTCAGCCCAAGCCATGATTCTGCCGAACTCGCCTGCGATTGTAGCATCAACTGTGGGGATAAGACCGTCGTAGATGTTACCTGTTGTACCGTCGATGGAGATGCAGTCGCCTTCAACGAAGGTCTTGCCTGCGAGAGTAAACTTCTTGTTTTCTTCGTCCATCTTGATGTCGCCGCAACCGGATACACAGCAAGTACCCATACCACGAGCAACAACGGCTGCGTGAGATGTCATACCGCCACGAACTGTAAGGATACCCTGAGCAGCCTTCATACCGGTGATATCTTCGGGAGAGGTTTCGAGACGAACAAGAACAACCTTTTCGCCCTTTTCCTTCCAAGCAACTGCGTCATCAGCAGTAAATACGATCTTACCGCAAGCAGCTCCGGGAGAAGCACCAAGGCCCTTGCCCATGGGAGTTGCAGCCTTGAGTGCCTTTGCGTCAAACTGAGGATGGAGAAGGGTGTCAAGGTTTCTGGGGTCGATCATAAGAACAGCTTCCTGTTCTGTTCTCATGCCCTCGTCAACGAGGTCACAAGCGATCTTAAGAGCAGCCTGAGCTGTTCTCTTACCGTTACGTGTCTGGAGCATGAAGAGCTTGCCGTGTTCAACGGTAAATTCCATGTCCTGCATATCTCTGTAGTGATCTTCGAGAGTCTTGCAAACGTTCTTGAACTGAGTGAATGCTTCGGGGAACTTTTCTTCCATCTGAGCGATGGGCATAGGAGTACGAACGCCTGCAACAACGTCTTCACCCTGTGCGTTTGTGAGGAATTCGCCCATGAGCTTCTTTTCGCCAGTTGCGGGGTCACGTGTGAACGCAACACCTGTACCACAGTCGTCGCCCATGTTACCGAATGCCATCATCTGTACGTTAACAGCGGTACCCCAGGAGTAAGGGATATCGTTGTCGCGGCGGTAAACGTTTGCTCTGGGGTTGTCCCAAGAACGGAATACTGCCTTGATAGCGCCCATAAGCTGTTCCTTAGGATCAGAGGGGAAGTCTTCGCCGATCTTGGACTTGTATTCAGCCTTAAACTGGTTTGCAAGTTCCTTAAGATCGTCAGCGGTAAGCTCAACGTCCTGAGTTACGCCCTTTTCTTCCTTCATCTTATCGATGAGTTCTTCGAAGTACTTCTTGCCGACTTCCATAACGACGTCGGAGTACATCTGGATAAATCTTCTGTAGCAGTCCCAAGCCCATCTGGGGTTGTTGGAGCTCTTTGCCATATATTCAACAACTTCTTCGTTGATACCGAGGTTGAGGATTGTGTCCATCATACCGGGCATCGAAGCGCGCGCACCGGAACGAACCGATACGAGAAGGGGGTTTTCCTTATCGCCGAACTTCTTGCCGCAAACTTCTTCCATCTTTGCGATGTATTCGTTGATTTCGGCCTGGATTTCGGGGTTGATCTGGCGTCCGTCTTCATAGTACTTTGTACAAGCTTCTGTAGAAACAGTGAAGCCCTGAGGAACGGGAAGACCGATCTTTGTCATTTCAGCAAGGTTAGCACCCTTACCGCCGAGGAGTTCACGCATGTCTGCATTACCCTCAGAAAAGAGATATACATACTTTTTGCTCATGTATTTTTCCTCCGTTTAAAATTTTGCATAATTTCGCAACAATTATTATACCACAAAAATTTCCATTTTTCCATAGTATTTTTATAAATTTCGGAGATTTACACATTTTTTACAATAGTAAACAAATATCGCCCATATCTTTTGCTGTTTTGTACAAAAAAAGCAAAGTTCTGGCGTTTTTTCACCCGATTTTTGCATTAAAAACATGGTGAAATGAAAAAAATTCCCCTGCCCCGTTTGCGCGGAGCAGAGGAAATTGTGTTTTATCAGAATGCAACTCTTTCTTCGATGTATGCCTTGAGATCTTCGATCTTGATACGAACCTGTTCCATGGTGTCACGGTCGCGGACTGTTACACAGCCGTCTTCTTCGGATTCGAAGTCGTAGGTGATGCAAAGAGGTGTGCCGATCTCGTCTTCACGGCGATATCTCTTTCCGATACTTCCTGCATCGTCAAAGTCGACGTTGAAGTACTTCTGAAGATCGTGGTAGATCTCTGTTGCCTTTTCGGAAAGCTTCTTGGAAAGGGGAAGAACCGCAGCCTTGTAAGGAGCAAGGAAAGGATGGAGACGAAGAACCGTTCTTACGTCGCCTTCTGCAATCTCTTCTTCATCGTATGCATCGCAAAGGAACGCGAGGAAGGATCTTTCAACGCCAAGGGACGGCTCAACTACGTAAGGAATGTAGTGAGAGTTTGTTTCCTGGTCGAAATATGTCATGTCCTTGCCGGATGTGTTCTGATGCTGGGTAAGGTCGTAATCTGTTCTGTCAGCAACACCCCAAAGCTCGCCCCATCCGAAGGGGAAGAGGAATTCGAAGTCTGTTGTTGCCTTGGAATAGAAGCAGAGCTCTTCGGGATCGTGGTCACGAAGACGAAGGTTTTCTTCCTTCATGCCAAGCGAAAGCAGCCAATCGCGGCAGAAGCCTCTCCAATATTCAAACCATTCAAGGTCGGTGTCGGGTTTGCAGAAGAATTCAAGCTCCATCTGTTCGAATTCACGCACACGGAAGATGAAGTTGCCGGGAGTGATCTCGTTACGGAAAGACTTACCGATCTGAGCAATACCGAAGGGAAGCTTTCTTCTGGATGTACGCTGGACGTTAACAAAGTTTACAAAAATACCCTGAGCTGTTTCGGGGCGGAGATAAACCGTGTTCTTTGCGTCCTCTGTTACGCCCTGGAAGGTCTTGAACATAAGGTTGAACTGACGGATATCTGTGAAGTTGTGCTTGCCGCAGGTGGGACAGGGAATGTTGTTTGCTTCAACAAAATCCTTCATTTCCTGCTGAGAAAAAGCGTCGATGGGCTTTTCGAGTGTTGTGCCGTTCTGTGCGCACCAGTCTTCGATAAGCTTGTCTGCACGGAAACGCTCGTGACATTCGCGGCAGTCCATAAGAGGATCGGAAAATCCGCCGAGATGTCCGGATGCCACCCATGTCTGGGGGTTCATAAGGATGGCGGCGTCAAGACCTACGTTGTAGGGGTTTTCCTGAACGAACTTTTTCCACCATGCCTTTTTGATGTTGTTCTTGAATTCAACACCGAGAGGACCGTAGTCCCATGTGTTTGCAAGGCCGCCGTAGATTTCGCTGCCTGCATATACGTAACCTCTGCCTTTGCAGAAAGCTACGATTTTTTCCATTGATTTATCTGTGTTTTTCATTTGGATATACCTCTCTGAATTTACAATAATAATTTATTATATACCAATACTTTTGATTTTTCAAGTGTTTTTGACTTTTTTATCACAAAGTTTATGCATTTATTGTATTTTTGCGCAATTTGTGCTATAATCTTATTAAAATTCATTAAATCCAAGAGGAAAATGCATGCATACATACAAACTTATCGCCTCGGATCTCGACGGCACTCTGCTTGACAACCACGCCTGTGTGAGCCGCGAAAATCTCGATGCCATAGCGGCGCTTTCAAAAATGGGCGTTCATTTTGTCCCCTGCTCGGGCAGAACTTTTTCGGAGCTTCCGGAGGTGCTGAAAGAAAACGAAAACATCCGCTACGTCATCCACTCCAACGGTGCCGTGGTGCTCGATGCAAAAACCGGAAAAAGAATACTGAACTGCCTATCCAACGAGCTTTGCCGAAAGTTGCTTGACGTTTTGAATTCTTACAAAACCCACGTGACCTTCCGTATGAACGGCGAATGTTACGTGGATGCACGTTTTCAGGATGCGGCATCCTGGGATTTTTACAACGTCTGCGAGGCTCACCGCACTGTGGTGCGCAATTACGCCATATATCTTGAAGATTTTAACGAAAAAAGCTATGGTGCCGACAACGTTGAGGTTTTGGTCTCGTTTTTCCACGATCACGAAGAAAAGCTTTCTTGCATCGAAAAACTGAAAAAAGAACCTCGTATTCACGTGGTTGAGCTTGACGAAAACAACATAGAGGTGGTTTGCTCGACGGCAGGCAAGGGAAACGCCCTTATCTCCCTGTGCGAGCTTCTTGATATTGATATTTCGCAGACTATAAGCCTTGGTGACAGCGGAAACGATATCAGCATAACACAAACGGCAGGTCTTGGCCTTGCCATGTCCAACGCTTTTGATTCGCTTAAAGCCGTGGCAGACGACGTGATCTGTTCGAATGAAGAACACGTGGCAAAATATATACTCGAGCACTATTTTTCATAAAGGAGAACGCAAATGCTTTCTGTCGACCTCGTCTATCTCGGCAACGAAAAGGAAAAATACTACAACGAAGCAGCTGACGAATACATAAAGCGCCTGTCGGCGTACTGCTCTTTCAAGCAAAAGAATATCAAAGACGAAAGACTTTCAAATGAGCCGTCTCAAAATGAGATAAACGCCGCCCTTGAAAAAGAAAGCAAAAAGATCTTTGAGGCTCTCCCCGACCGATCCTATAAGATAGCCATGTGCGTCGAGGGAAAGCAGATGTCGTCCGAGGAGCTTGCGCAGCTTTTCGACTCTCTGCCATCAAGGGGATATTCGGGCATTTCTTTTGTCATCGGAAGTTCCTGCGGACTTGCCGAAAAGGTGAAAAAATCCTGCGATCTGCGCCTTTCGGTTTCAAAAATGACCTTTCCCCACAAGCTTTTCCGCGTGATGCTGCTCGAGCAGATATATCGCGCATTCACCATCAACGCAGGAAGCAAATATCACAAATAAATAAATATCCACCCGCATAGCGGGTGGTATTTCATTTTCGGGCAAAGCCCTAACTGATACTGGCGACGCACAAGTGCGTTTAAAATTGGCCTGCCAGCCATGCAATTGTTACTTACTACCCAT
>SVTM01000025.1 GCA_015063785.1 Oscillospiraceae bacterium | reverse complement strand
TGGGTAGTAAGTAACAATTGCATGGCTGGCAGGCCAATTTTAAACGCACTTGTGCGTCGCCAGTATCAGTTAGGGCTTTGCCCGAAAATGAAATACCACCCGCTATGCGGGTGGATATTTATTTTTTATATTCTCTTTCCGCCGACCGATGCGACAAAGCGCATAAAAGCATCTCTTCCGTCGGGGGTACACTTGTAAACACCTGCGTCTTCAAGCACCTTAACAAAGGTCTTTCCGATCTCTTTCTTAAGAATTTCTTCGGTATTCTCTTCGGTGAAGCTGTAGTCATTTCTAAAGGCTTCAAACCACGCCTTGTGCTTTTCGATCTCGGCAATCTCTGCAAAATCCTTGCCCGAGAGAATGGCGTCTTTCATAATGGCTATCTCGTCTTTAAGGCGTGCAGGCAGCACGGCAAGTCCCATAACCTCAATAAGACCGATGTTTTCCTTTTTGATGTTGTGAAGCTCGGCGTGGGGGTGATATACTCCCAGGGGATGCTCTTCTGTGGTGATGTTGTTGCGAAGAACAAGATCTATCTCATATTTTTCGCCCCTGCGGCGTGCGATGGGGGTTATGGTGTTGTGGTCCTCGCCGTCGGTGTTGGCAAAGACAAAAGCGCCTTTGTCGGTATATTTTCTCCATGCGCAGAGTATCTTGTCTGCAAGAGAGCACAAAGCGGCCTTGTCGTCGGAATTTATGCGGATAACAGACATGGGCCACGAAACGATCGAAGCCTTTACGTTTTCATATCCTTCAAAGCAGAGTGTCACTTCGTCGCCTGCTCTTTCCATGGCAAAGGTGTATCTTCCCCCCTGCATATGGTTGTGAGAAAGGATGGATCCGCCAACAATGGGAAGATCTGCGTTCGAACCGATGAAATAGTGGGGGAGCACACCAACAAAATCCAGCTGTTTTTCAAAAGTTCCGCGGTCGATCTTCATGGGTGTGTGCTCTTTTGAAAAGGCGATGCAATGCTCGTTGTAGTAAACATAGGGCGAATACTGCAAAAACCAGTCGTCGCCGCCGAGATCAAGGGGAATTATTCTGTGGTTTTGACGGGCAGGGGAGTTGACTCTGCCTGCATAGCCTTCGTTTTCAAGGCACAGAAGGCATTTCGGATATCCGCTTTGGGGCAAAAGTTTTGCTGCTGCAATAGCCTTTGGGTCTTTTTCGGGCTTCGAAAGGTTTATGGTTATGTCGATATCGCCGTATACGCTTTCGGTCTGCCATTTAAGGTCCTTTTTTACGCGGTAATCGCGAATATAGTTGGATGCCTTTGAAAAGTGATAGTAAAAATCGGTCGCCTTTTCGGGAGACTGCGCATAAAGGGCGTTGAACTTTGAAATAACCGCAGAGGGCATGGGAATAAGGGCACCCATGATCTTGGTGTCAAAAAGGTCTCGGTAAACGACAGAATTGCTTTCGAAAAGCCCCTTTTCAAAAGCGTAATCGCAAATCCCGTCGAGTATTTCCTCAAGCTCTGCTTTTTCGCAAACCTTTTCGTCGGCTATGCCGTCAAGACCAAGGAGCTCAAGCAGTCTGTTGGTGGCGTATGCTCTGTCGCAATCCTCGATCAGCCCCATATCTGCGCCGTAGTTTACCAGCTGTTTTATGTATATCTCTATTCTTTCCATTTGTTTCCACCTCAAATATGTATTTCAAAATACTATTATACCATTTCCACTGCGAAAATCAATATCTACTGTAAAAAAACAACCTTTTATTTTTGTTTTTTGCCGGGTTACAATTAAATTCCGACAAAATTCTTCAATAACGCTTGACACGAGGGTTTTAAAAGGATAAAATATAATCTATGCGTCATATCCATTTGTTGTGTGAGGTATTAAATTGATTAAAAACGAAAAAAAGCCGCGCAAAAGGCTTGTCATCTCGCTTCTGATGCTTGCCGGAGGAAACGCGATGTTCTTTCTCACCCTGTGGCTTTTGCAAAAATATGACAAGGTTTATCTCGATCAGGTACTTTATCAGATGAAAGCGTCGACCGAAGGGGTGTATCGCTCGATAGCCGGCAGCGCCGTCATCCACGTGGGTGTTTTCAGTGCTCTTGCCATGTGTGCCGAGATCTTTCTCTATCGCTTGATTTCTGGGGATCTTTTGAAGCACTTTGGAAAATACAAAAAATACGAAAACTATTGCAAAAGCTCTGCCTGCAGCTTCTTTAAGGGCAGGGGACTGAGCCTTTCTCTTCTCGTACTTATGACGGGACTGTGCTGTTTCACCGTCAATCTTGACGTTGTGGGGTATGCCGAAATACATTATGAGGAATCGGATTTTATCGAAGAAAACTATGCCGATCCCGACAATGTAAATATTTCGTTTCCGAAAGAAAAGCGCAACCTCGTTTACATATTTCTTGAATCTATGGAAAACACCTTTGCCGAGCCTGCGGCAGGAGGCAAGGTGACGGCGGATTTTATCCCCGAGCTTTCACGGCTTTCGCGTGAAAACATCAATTTTTCAAACGATGAAGGTATTGGAGGCGCCCTTTCTTTTTCGGGAACCACCTGGACTGCCGCCGCCATGGTCGCCCAGACCTCGGGAATCCCCGTCAAGGTCATGATAACTGCCGATGCCTATGGCAAGGACGGCGAATATCTGCCGGGTGCCGTTTCGATAGGCGATATTTTGAAAAAAGAGGGTTATACCCAAACTTTGCTTGTCGGCTCGGATGCAGATTTTCACGGCAGAGCACCATATTTTGATATGCACGGAAACTACGATATTCTCGACACCGAATCGCTCAAGGAAAAAGGACGCCTTGACCCGGACTATCGTGAATGGTGGGGATTTGAGGATGAAAAGCTTTTCAGCTTTGCCAAAGAAGAGCTCCTGCGTCTTTCAAAAGAAGATGAACCCTTCAATCTCACTCTTCTCACCGCCGACACCCACTTTCCCGACGGTTACGAATGCCGACTTTGCGGCGATGAAAACGAGGAGCAGTATGCCAACGTTCTTTCGTGCTCGTCAAAGCAGGTGTACGATTTTGTCGACTGGATAAAGGATCAGCCTTTTTACGAGAACACCACGATAGTCATCTGCGGCGACCATCTTTCGATGGATGCCAATTTTCTCGAGGACATCGACGAAAACTACGTTCGAACTGTATATTCATGCATCATAAATTCAGTCGTTTCCCCCACAAACGAGAAAAACAGAAGCTACGGCACCTTCGATATGTTCCCCACAACCCTTGCGGCGCTTGGAGCTGAGATCGAGGGTGAAAGATTGGGCCTTGGAACAAACCTTTTTTCGCAAAAGCCCACCCTGTGCGAAGAATACGGATTTGAACAGCTCGATCTTGAGCTTCAGAAAAAATCCGATTTCTACAACGTAAAATTTCTCGCCATGGAAGAAGAATAATAACCTGATACAAGCAAAAAACTCCGCACTTTGGCGGAGTTTTTTTGTTATTTCAGCTTCAAACCGTCAGAAAACGCCTTGCCCACCGTGTCGCCGAGTTTTACATATGTGTGGTGTGCCGGGTCAAAGGTGATAGGGCAGAACTTTTTAAGGTCAATCTTGCCGTCATCGCCGAGAATGTTCTCGTCGGCACAGACGTTCACGATCTCGCCCACCAGACGGCAGGACTCTTCGTCGTAGCCGATAAGCTTACATTCAAGCGCCATAGGCAGCTCGTCAAAAAGGGGAGCATCCACAAATTCGCTTTTGGTCACGTGCCAGCCCGTTTTTTTGATCTTGTCGGGTAGATTGTTTGCCGAAACGATACCCACGTAATCGCAGGCAACCACGTTTTTTCCGTCGGCAATACTAACGGTAAATGCACCGCGTGCGACAATGTTCTTCGCCGTTTTGTGTCCGCAGTCGATGCAGATCGATATCTGCGTTTCTTCGCTTATTCCGCCCCACGCGGCGTTCATGGCGTCGGGGTTTCCGTTTTCATCAAAACTTCCGATTATAAGCACCGGCATTGGGTAAAGCATTGCCTGTGCGCCAAAATTTTTTCTCATTTTTCGTTCCTCCTATTATTCCCGTTTCATAATCGCCGCAAACAGCAGAAGCTGTTTCAGGGAGTTTACACCGAGCTTTGAATATATGTTTCGGTTGTGGAAGCGGACGGTCGATTCTTTTATATCAAGAGTTTCAACTATTTCTTTCACGTTTTTGCCTGCAAGGTACAGGTCAAAAACAGCTTTTTCTGTGGGGGTAAGCGTTTTGACTCCCTCAAGAAATTGCTTGTAATCATCGGGATCCACTTCATTTTTTCGGGAATATGCAAGCCGTGCTATCTCCTGCTTTGCAAGGCTGTGCTCGTTTATAACCTGCTCAAGGGTATTGCGTATCTGGGTGTTTTGCTGTTTCATTTCAGCAATTGATTCTTCTATCTTGCGGTCTTTATCGGCAAGAAAAACAAAGAGGTCGTCGATCTCGGTCATGCCCGACGGAGAATATTCCTTCTTGTTGGTTATAAACTGTGATATGCTTTTTCTTATTGGGTTTATATATTTTTTGCTCAGCCACAGGCAAACGCAGAAAGCTGCCGCGGCAATTACAAAGAAAATGCAGGCAATTTTCAGCTTTCCGCAAAAAACCGCGTCGTTATATTGTCTTTTTGGAAGCATTGCGGCAACAGCAAGGGCGTTTCCACCGATGTCGATTTCGGATTCTTTTCCTATATATTCGCGATTTCCGCAACGGTAGATATTGTAAACCCCGTGCTTTTCGGACGATATTTCACTGTATTCAGGGGGGAGATAACCCGATCGATTCGAAATGAACTGCCCCGAATATTTCCCGTTGTTCTTGTCAAAAATCGCGCAGACTGCGTGCTTGCTTTGCTTGTCTGTGGTATTATACGAAAGCCTCAGATATAGATCACTCAGTTCAAAACCGCATATACCCACGATCCTTCCGTCACGCAGACGGATGGGGGAGTAGATGTACCTTGCTCTTTTCCAGGTGTCGGGAATTTCCGAAACCCGACTTATGGCAAAGCTTTTTTCACCAAATACAGCGGTGTTGGCAAAGACATTGGTCTTCATTTCGTTTTGCCAGCTGCTCGAAAGGTTTATGCCGTTTTTTCTTGCAACTTCCGATGAGCCGCGCCACAGCGCCACCTTTGTGTTTATGGTGTTTTCTGTATAAAGATTTGCAAATTTGATATACAGACCGTTTTTCATGGGTGTGTCGGTTGCATCGTTAACGGTGGTATCGAGGATATAGAAAGCACCGCTGCAGGGGGCCACGCGGATGTTGGTGTACACCGTGGAATAGCTCTGCTCCTGCAAAATGGTAAGGGCGTCTATGTCGTTTGTCAGATCGTCAAAGGTCATGCCCGATTTGTCAAGCTGATCGCCTATGATCTTTTCCATCTGTTCGGAAAACGACAGGGTGTAGGCGGCAAGTTTGTCAAAATCGTGCTCGGTACGGGC
Source organism: Oscillospiraceae bacterium (assembly GCA_015063785.1). GTDB lineage: Bacteria > Bacillota > Clostridia > Oscillospirales > CAG-382 > UMGS1052. Next base: position 39,745 of record SVTM01000025.1, on the reverse strand, counting down.
GGCGTGGTTGTCGAGCTGATCGTCAAGATATGCACGTATACGGCTGTCGGCAGGGTTAAGAACTCCGAAAATGCTCAATAACAAAAGTAAAAGCATTACCAAAGTTACGATGGCAGAGACAGCATAAAGCAGAAAACGACCTCGCATGGACCAACCGCCGTTTTTCATTTTGTCAAAAAACTGCATTTGCAGTATTTTCATATTTTCTCTCCTTTCAGACGTCAGTCCTCGTAAAGACTGCGTATTTTGGAGAGAGAGGCACGGGTGAGCTCGGACAAAACAAAGTCCTTGTCCTCGCCGTTTGATGTGCGATCAAGGTATTCCGCCCGCGCGCTTTTAAGAACCAGTTTTACATTTTTTTCGAAATCCGTCTGCACTTTTGAAGCATTGTCAAACACGGGAATCGCGCAAAAAGTGTATTCGCCCGACATTCCTTTCACCGCATCGTACAGCATGCGGTATTTTTTGTTTTCAACCTTGTTTGTGTTTTCAAAAAGCAGTTCAAAAGCGCTGTCTGTTACAGGCAGATATCCTGCTTTTGTAACAAAATTCAGGTTGTTTTCGCTTTCTGTAAGCCATTTTGCAAAGATGGCGGCGGCTTCGTTTTTGCGCTCGTCCTCGCTTCTCACAGCAAAGAGTCCTCCTCCGCGATGAACGACGATGGGGTTTGTGTTTTCAAAACGGGGATATGCTGTTATGGAAGTTTCAATATCCTTCGTGGTATTGTCGGGATAGGTCACATAGTCGCGCAGATACAGTATACCTGCTGTAGAACCGACGTTGCAGATCACCTCGCCCGTCTTCCAGCGGTCGGATGCATACCCGTCGCCAAGGCAGAGTCCGCCGTATATTGCTGTGTGGGCAAGCGGCGTCCAAACCTTTTCAAATGCTTCTCCCGAAAGGTCCGGTTTACCGTCGCGTATAATTTCTTCACCATACGCCGTAAGACCGGTGAGAGTATAGTGATAGAAATCGTTGATTTGGAACATGTCCTTGCCTGTCACATCATAGTACTTTTCGCAGGTGTCAAAAAGATCCTGATAGGTGGAAGGGGTGGATACGTCTGTGCCTGCCTGTTTTGCAAACTCGTCGAAAAGGGTGGAGTTCAAAAATACAAGTTCGGTGGATTTTGCCACAGGCAGCATCAGAAGCTTCTTGTCAAAATATCCCTCTGCAACGAATTCGTCCACGAAAGAAGAAAGCTCTTCCTGCGAAAAATATTCGCTCCAGTCAAGAAGCTTATCATAACCGACAATGGCGGCAACCCTGGGATATGCCGTAAAAAGATCAGGCAGGGCAGGCACGCCGGGCGTGTTGTTTGCGGATGCGGTCAGCGCCTCGTCGATGGCGGAAGAAGAGCTTACCGACACCACGCTTATAACAATGCCTTTTTCCTTTCCGACGGTTTTGTTAAATTCGTCAATACTGTCGTTCAGGGGCGATTCTGTTTGACTTCCGTAAACGTGCCAGATGGTAAGGGTTACGGGGTCGTTGGGTGACAGTTCCGGTTTGTGCGCGCAGCCTGCAAGAGATGCAACAAATACCAGTGCGGCCGCAACGAGAAATATGATTTTTTTCATAAAAGACCTCCTTGGTGGTTTTTCCACCAAAGACTCTGCCGCTGGTCATAATTGCGTATGCCTGTCAAAAAAAGCACACATTTTGATATTTTACCTATCAATTTGAGGGTTTTTGACGGGGACAAAACGGCAGAAATCCGTATAATATAGATTGCAGGATATGTAAGGAGGGTATAGTATCTTGTCGCATGGGTGTTTTTGCCGGGGCACCCCTTTGTTAAGTATAAATACTTAACAAAACATCTGTCGACGCGCCAACGAAAAACAGATGTCGCCCCATCACCCTTTTTCTATTGTAACACAAACGATTGTTTCGGTCAATATTTTTTTAAAAAAATTGATAGGATACACGTACCAAGGAGGAAATATGAAAAGAATACTGTCTTTGCTTTTGTGTGTGTTTTTGTGTGCGGGAATGGCAAGTTTGGTTTTTGCCGACGGATCAAAATTCACCGACGTTCCCTCAACCGCATGGTATTATGCTGATGTCAACAACGCCGTGGCGATGGGGCTTATCAATGGCAAAACCGACACGACCTATTGTCCTGATGACAACCTCACCTATGCCGAGGCATACAAACTCGCCGCCTGTATGAACCAGCTGGCGCTGAATGGCTCGGTAACTCTCAAAAACGGCGAGGAGGTATGGTATTCCACCTACTTCGAGTACTGCATGATGAACGGGATCTTCGATGTGCACGATCTTGAATACATGGGCGATAATTTTGATCCCAACACCAAGATCACCCGCTCAGGCTACATGAAGCTTTTTTCAAAAGCTTTGCCCGACGAAATGCTCCCCGTGATAAATTACATTCCCGAATCTGCCATCCCCGACGTTCCGATGTCGGTAAATTACGCCGACGGGGTTTACAAGCTCTACAGAGCAGGCATCCTTCAGGGCTCGGATGAGCTTCACAACTGCAAACCTTTTGACAACATAAAGCGAAGCGAAGTTGCCGCCATTCTCACCCGTATGATGGACAAGACCAAGAGGGTAAGGTTTGATATGGGCACACCCGTGGCATATGATCCCCTTGCTTTTGCACAAAAACCTGCGGTCATCATCCCCGAAAGTGACGATAAGATCAGCTTTTCGGTCAAGGTGACCGGCGGTGTTGCACCTTACAAATACTCCTGGATGTACCTTGACAAAGGAGTCTGGTACGATATCGGATTGGTTGCTGCCTTCGAATCTGAGTTTGATGGGACAATGGCAGGCTACAATACAGATACCTTCACGATCTTTGTCCCACCATCAAAGGCACAAGAAGCAATTGCTGTGAAATGCGTCATCAGCGACGCCATAGGCAACAAGCTGACAACAGAGCCAATCTCATATATTTCTGATGTGAAAAAGGAAGAAGAAAAAACTGCCGATGACAAAGGTGCAGAGTATTACCTTAATAACCCGGACGAATCAAGAGGTGCAAACCCCCAAAGCCCCATAACAGTCAGCGTTTCGGGTACGCAGTTCAGCTATCTTGAGGGCGGTTACGTTTCAGTAAAGGTCGAAGCCACAGGCGGCACAACACCTTATTACTCTTACAGATGGTACAGAGAAGTCGACGGAAAGTGGGTCTATCTTGCCGGCGGTTCGATCCATCCCACAAAAGGCTACGATCCCACATTTGTGATGTATAAGGATTATATCAAAACTCCCGGCGAGACTTTCAGAATAAAATGTGTTGTCAAGGACAGCGAAGGCTACACCGGCGAAAGCGATATAGTCACCATCACAACTTCCGATTTTGCCCTTGAAAAAGGACTTGCAGAAAAAACAGAAGTTGCTTTGGGCGACAATGTTCAGCTTTCTGTCAAGGCATCGGGTGGAAAAGAACCCTATAAATACGAGTGGTACATAGCTGAATATATTCAGTCGACCATGTCATATACCATGACTCCCTTAAAGTACGATGGCGATACAGCGAATATCACTGTCACCTCCAACCATCTTCCCAAATCGATAAACATGATAACAAGCTACTCTTGTGTCATCACCGATGCCGAGGGAAGCAAGGCCCAGACTTCCACAACGATAGTCGATGTAACACCAAAAAACACAGAGCTTTCCATCGCAGTGCAGCCTTACAGAGTTTCAAAACCCGCCTACGGTGCTACAATGAAATTTAATATTGAGGTGATGGGCGGAAAAGAACTGTACACCTACGAATGGTTTTACGACACAAGAGGCAAGGGCGGCACAACCACCACTTCTCTCAACGATTATCCCCAGACTCAGGTCAGAAGATACAAATCCGAGCTTGACATCACCGTGCGCGAGGACAATCCGATTCTCGGCAAGGAAATATACTGCGTTGTAACAGATGCAAACGGCACAAAGGTCACTTCCGAAAAGATAGCCGTCTGTCCCGACTTTGTAATGATCGCACTTGAAGATCGCATCGAAGACGCAGGCGTAACACATTATGTCGGAACCATCAAAAGCGGCGAACTTACCTCCGGCGACAAAATTGCTTTCTACGGCTCTTTTGACGGAAAATATGAATACACGCAAGGAACAGTTGACAAGATCATAATGTTTGGCAAAAACCTTGATAAAGCGATCTACGGCGACCGCGTCGGCATTGTGCTGAAGAATGTTATAAATCACGGTAGCCAGCAAGATCTGAAACCACTTATCGGAGATCCAGCATACAAGCATCAGAACCTTGCTTTCGAGGTTCTTCCGCAGGCGCTGAGTATATCAACCAAGGATGACATTTACACCACCGTCAAAGGAGCCTACACCCATGTCAATATCTACGCCTCGGGCGGCAAGACTCCTTATAAATCCATCGAGTTGCAAAAGCTTGTGAGCGACGAGTGGGTCTATTTTGACAAGTATGAATATACTCCCAAGGAAGGACTCAATCAGTATGTTTATCGTGGTGCCGATAAACCCGAAGAGCTTAAAGTCAGATGCGTTCTCACAGACGCTTACGGAAACAAGGCAATAAGCAGTACCATAACTCTTATAACGGCAAGCCTTGAATTTGAACAAAAGCTTTCCGAAGTGACCTATGCAAGCCCCGGTTCTACACTCACCTTTACCGTAAAACCGAAAGGCGGCAAGGCTCCCTACACTTACAACTGGTGTTCCAGAAGTGTCAATTCCCTTGACGGCGGAATCACGGTCAGTCATTTCGAAAATGGTACTGGCTGTAGCGGTCAGGGCACAGACACTCTCACCGTGACGAATATAACATCCTATATTTCAACCTCCGGAGACTATGCTGTGCGCAGAGATATAGGTTGTACCGTGACCGATGCAACCGGTGCGTCTGTCGGAACATTTACAGTAATTGATCGCAAGTAAATATAAAAAAGGAGTAAACAAAATGAAGCGAATTATATCTGTCCTCATTACATTGGCAATGCTGCTCACAGCAGGGGCGTTTTTCGTAGTGGCGGATGAACACGAACACAACCTCATACATATGAGAAATGACGCCAGCCACTATTCCGAATGCACCATATGCTTTGAACTCTTTAATGTTGGCGACCACACCATGGAAAACGGTGTCTGCACAGTCTGCAACTATCCCAACGAAGATCCGAGATACGACAAGGCGGAAGTGGGCGATCACGAGCACACCCTCATGCATATGAGAAACGCCGCCTCCCACTATTCCGAATGTACCGTCTGCTATGAGCTCTTTAATGTTGGCGATCACACCATGGAAAACGGTGTTTGTACCGTCTGCAACTATCCTAACGAAGATTCGAGAAACGCCATCATCGGCGAGGGCGAGCACGAACACATCCTTATGAACATGGCAAACATGGTATGCCATTATGAGGAATGTCAGGTCTGCTTCGAGCTTTTCAATGTTGGCGATCACACATTTGTAGACGGCAAATGCTCTGTTTGCGGTCACCCCGAGCTTATCAACCCTTTCGAAGATGTGGCTGCTGATGCATGGTATACAAATGACGTTGCGGCTGCTGCAGAAATGGGACTTATCAACGGCAAGAGTGCAACCGAGTTTAAGCCCGATGACTATCTCACCTATGCCGAGGCGATCAAGCTTGCAGCCTGCATGAACCAGAAATACCTCACAGGCGAGGTGACTCTTGCCAACGGCGATCCCTGGTACATGCCTTACGCGGACTATTGCTTCAAAAACAATATTATTGATCAGAACTATCCTTACACCGATTACACCACAAGAGCAGGATATATGTACATCTTTGCTCGCGCTCTTCCCGACGAGGCTCTTCCCGTCATCAACAACATCCCCGACGGTGCCATCCCAGACGTTCCTGCCGAAGCACCTTATGCATGGGCGGTATACAAGCTTTATCGCGCAGGCATCGTCACAGGTGTTGACTCTTTCCACAACTGCAACCCCACCGCAAATATCAAGAGAAGCGAGGTTGCAACCATCCTCGTGCGTATGATGGATCCTTCGAGAAGAGTAAGATTTGATATGTCGCTGTCAGATAATATCACAACAGGCAACGATGTCAAACTTCCTGACGGAAACGATTTTGTCGGCGTTATTATTCCCACCGTAGACATACCCGACATTGATATCAATACTGGCAACGACCTCACGATTGACAGTACAAAGACCCCTGTAAGAATGCTGACCAATCCCACAAGCGTTGAGGTTGAAGGCTATTCTGCCACAGCGACACTTGTTGCCGAAGCGCAGGACGGAACAGGAGTATACACCTATCAGTGGAAATACCGCGACGGCAGAGAAACATTTGATGTCGTTGACGATGGCTTCAACATTCTCGGCGCCAACACAAGCAAGCTTTCGATCCTTGTAACTCCCACAGGAAAACTTGTGGGCAAGCCTTTGTACTGTGTGATCTCTGATGCAAACGGAACATCCGTTAATTCAACTGCCGCATCGGTCTATGGACCTTTCTTCATGAAGGTTGAACAGCGCACTTTTGAAGAAGGTAAGGGCATGGTGGTCGTTGGCACTCTTTCTGACGGTATTCTCAAAAAAGGCGATAAGATATCTGTTGAAAGAAACGGAAAAATCGTTGGCATCGGCACGGTGACAGGTATTGAAATGTTTGATAAAAACCTTGACGAAGCCGTAAAGGGCGACCGTGTAGGATTGATATTTGCCACAACACTTGGCGTTTCTCCTGTGGCAGGCGACACTATTATCAGATATCAGGATTATCACGTTGTGGACACAAGTGATATCGTAAACTGATCTGTCTGAACAAAAGAAATTTTTATACCAAACCAAAAAGTTTGGTACCACAATAATACAACTTCAGGAGGTAACATCATGGAATTTGTTGGAAAATGGGTCTTTCATTCGATCGCGGCAAGGGATGACAATTTTGAATTGATCTATCTTGACGCAGAGGAGTACATCAAATCTCCCATGCCCTACGTCGACGAAAACAACCCCGACGAGGTGGAAGATGAGATCAGAGAAAGAAAAAGAATAGCAGGTACTGCCCTTGAAGTGTGCGAGGATGGCAAGATATATCCTCTCATGGCTATTCCCGAGGAAGCTACAAAAGAAGATATCGATGAAGCTGTCAAAAGCGGCGAGTTCTTCTTGCGTTGCGGAATGCTTTGGGATGGCAGCTCGTTTGATTGGGAAATCCGCGACGGCGAGCCTTGGTACAATACGGGCATCGAGGGTGAAGTTTTTGGAGAAAAGGCAGATCCTTGGCAGAAGGCACTTGACGAAAACGGACTTTTTGATTTTATGACAACCAAATTTGTTAAGGAGGCATAATAATGGGACTTTTTGATGCATTGAAAAACATAGCGAAAAGCACAATCAGAAAAGAAGCGGTAACAGCGATAAACAACGCTGTAAGCAACGTGGGAAAAGGAAAGAACAGCAGCGAAAGCTTTACTTTCCAGAGCATTCCCTCAAATCTCGAAGAGCTCAAGAAGCTCCCCGAGGCAAAGCTTGACACCCCTTTTAAGACAGCGGCTCTTACGATCCTTGCCCTTTGCCGTCACAAGGAAAGCCCCGATGACGCTATCGAAATGCTCAATTTTCTCAAGGGTCCAGAGGACGTATCTACCTATGAAAAGGGCTTTTTCAAAGAAAGACTTGCCGAAAGAGAGTATATTCCTTTCTCGTATTTCAACGGCGCAACTCCCCAAAACGGCTACACACCCACAAACCCCATGACCATTGCTGTATATGAAAATCCTTATTCGTTTGACAACGAGCATTGGGCAACTCTTTGGGTAAAGAGCGGTGGAGCAGACAACATGAGATCGCTGAAATTCCGTCAGAAGCCCTCGACGGGAGAGTGGTTTTTAAACGATATTCAGTGTCTGTCTGACATCAGACTTCCCACCGAAAAGGATGCCTGGGCATAAAATGGCAGGAACTTTTTTCGACAATGGTACGATAGGAGTTTTTGTCCCCGAAGGCTGGAAAGCTTTCGAGGGCATAGACTCCGAGGGACGTGTAACGCACAAAAAGATCCTCGTATACAAAAATGTCGAAATCGAAACTGATATATTTTTAAGAACGGGCATAACCGTCTGCTTTTTCGGGGAAAGTGATTTTTATCTTTCCCCGAAATGGTTTTATGATGATGTTTGTGATATCGATGGCTTTTCTCTCGGTCATCATGATTTTACAGGTTACACCTGCACTAGCCTCGGATATCCCTACGTTATGCTCGAATCGATGAAAGAGGGCACTGTTTTTCAGATTATGATTCTGCTTGAAAACGGGGAAGAAAAAATATCTCTTGACGACGCCGACGTGAAAGAGATACTTGAAAGCATAGTGTACGTCGGACAAAAATCCACCTGATCGGATCTGAAAGGAACGACACGAAATGAAAAAAATCATAAGTGTTTTGCTCATTTTTGCGACGCTACTTTCCTGCGTTGGAATAATGACCGTGTCTGCCAACGCGGAATATGTTGAAGTGAGCAGCGTAGAAAATCTTAAAAAGGCTCTTGAAAGTAATGGCGATAAGAACGTTGTTGTCACCGAAGATATCATTTATACCTGCAACACTCAGGATATCGGCAGCTATTGGATAACTGTCGGAAGCGGCAAAAAATCCTTTAATCTCAACGGCCATTCTGTTGAGCTCAATGCCGATTCGGGCGCAAAGACCACCATGTTGCGAGTGCCCACTGGTGCTGATCTTACCATCAACGACACGAGTGCAGACAATTCGGGACGTTTGTGGTGCTATGGCAGAATGGAAACGCCCAGAACCGATATGGGTCCCAGATATTTCAATGATACGGTAAAATACAGAAACGTTTTGGAGATCGACGGCGGAACAGTAACCGTAAACGGCGGTACTCTCGAGGCAGGACGCTCCAAAAAGCAGTGGATATATAATGGCAGAGATGTCTATGATTTAAGACATCTGCTCGACTATGCTTTACAAGGCGGAGTTCTTGCCGTGGCAATCGGCGCCAGATATGACGGATACGCATGGCAGCAGGTCAACGGCGACTGTATTACCGTAAAAGACGGATCTCTCATGGTAAACAACGGCGTTTTCCTCGGCAGAGGTTTTTCAAACCTTGAAACTTTTGTCAAAGAAAACGATAACGACGTTGATGTTGCCTATTCTCGCGCTCAGTGTCTCAAGCTTCTCGGCGGTACCACCAGAATCAACGGCGGCACTTTCTGGGGCAGAGGCAATGCCGATGTTGTCAACACCGTGAACGATGCCAAGCTGACGATAAAAAGCGGAACCTTCAGCACAAATCACCTTCGCGTTTTGCTGGTTCCTACCATAAACGTCACTCTTACAGGTTATTGGGAACCCTATGTTATAGGTCATGCACAAAGATACGGATATCAGTACCATCCGGCATCTGATGTTGGTCGTGTGGGAATCACTTCAGATATGCTTGATCCGCAGCGAAACACCGCAGAGCTTAACGGCGAGATCATCCCCGTCAGCGAATGGGGAAGATTGAATTATACTTCAAACGATGGCTCGTCAACCGTCGTTATCACCCATCACTTCTCAAACGCCGACAGAAGAAATCGTATGTCGGGCAAAGATACAAGAAAAGAGATAACAAATCTCAACATCAACGGCACAAATGCTTACGGCATGTCGCTTTCTCCTGACATTCTTTCGTGTGACACAGAGGGAGTGAGAAGTATCTCTGTCGAATGGTATCACAATGACGAACTTGCCGACGAAGATGCATATATGATAGCAGGAAAGTACCAGGCAAAGGTGTCTGTGATCCTTAACTCGGGTTATGCCTTCTCGGACACGCCCAATTTCTCAATAATGGGCGACAAGGTGAGTAAATTCGAGGTTTCCGGATCAAAAAGAATCGCAATTCTCTGGTCCAAGGTTTATGAATTTGAATGTAACCATTCGTACAACGAAGATACTTTCCTTCATTATGATATAGATAATCATTTTCTCCGCTGCTCGGTGTGTGACAAGGTGATCTCGTCGGAAGAACATTACTTTGGCGACGGCACAAAGGATGGAGAACTGATAATCTATAAATGCCAGCGTTGTGATTATACATACAACAAGCAGGATGACGGCAAGAGTGAGATCGGTTATGTCAACGTCGTTATCGGCGAGCCCGAAACCGGCAAAAAACCCGATTATTATAAAAGCCTTGGCGGCGAAGGCATAAGCTTTGCCGACGGCGGCGATGAGTTTACAAAAGACAGCGTCCGCTGGAGCAAGGTGTTTAACGATCAGGGTATAGGCGAGAACGATATTATTGCAAGCGGTATCAAATACCGCGCAAAGGTCTTTCTCCGTGCTGACGAGGGATATACTTTCCGCAAAAATCACAAGGGCGAATACGATATGTTCGTGTATGTAAACGGACAGGATGCAAAATACGAGATTGACGGCGACAACATGACAGTTTTTTACGAAGCAAACGCCCCCGAAGTGGTTTTGTCGTCTGTTGACATGAAGGGAATAGATTATCCCGAAGTCGGAAATACCCCCGACTGCACCCCCGAATCCGAAATGCCGTATTGCTATGACGCCAAAAAAGATTCGGGCTCGGTCACCTGGTATGAAGACGGTAAATATATGAACAAGACCGATACTTTTAAAGCAGGAAAAACCTATTCTGTCAAGCTTTATGTTGATGCAGTCCGCGTTGGTTGGGACGACATTGTCACTTTTGCCGAAACCATGTCCGCAACCCTCAATGGTTTTTCTGTAAAGCCCGAAAATGTCGAGCGGCTGACAGGTAACACAGTGGTTATAAGTTATACTTTCCCTGTGCTAGAACAAGAATCGGCATCATCTTTCTCGGATGTAAATGCAACCGAATACTATTACGATCCCGTAATGTGGGCTGTGGAAAACGGCATAACTTCGGGTACGGGCGCGGATACTTTCTCTCCCGGTGCTGTCTGCACCAGAGGTCAGGTGGTTACCTTCCTGCACAGAATGATCGGATCTCCCGAGCCTGCGGCACAAACGTTGCCTTTCACCGATGTCAAGGAAAGTGACTATTTTTATAAGCCGGTCAAGTGGGCGTATGCAAGCAGTATCACGGGCGGCACAACAGACACCACCTTCTCTCCTGCCACGTCCTGTACACGAGCGCAGGTTGTAACCTTCCTCTGGCGTACTGCAGGTCAGCCCAAGGCGCAAAATGCAAACAATCCTTTTTCTGATGTAAACAGCGGTACGTATTATTATGATGCAGTTCTTTGGGCGGTCGAGCGCGGAATAACCGGCGGAACGTCCGCCACCACCTTCAGCCCCGATGCGCCTTGTACGAGAGGTCAGGTCGTGACTTTCCTATATCGTTTTGAAGGCGGACAATGATATGGATATGGTAGGATTTCTTAAGAAATATTTTGAAGCTTACAGAAAAAACAAAAGTACCGACCATATTGACGGAGGTGTAAAAAAGTACACCTCGGGTGACGATGCACCAAAAGTTGTCGAATCGACAGAAATTATAAGCTTCGTCTGCGAAATTTCGCTTTTTTCACTTTGTGATCTGAAAGAAGAAATATCGGGCAGAAAATACAAAATGACCGCCGTTCTTGAAGACGATGCGGTTATGGGAAAGCTTGATTGGCACAACAGATACAACGAAAGAGAAACTCTGGTGTTTGCGGCGGATGTATCTTTTATGGAAAAATTGCAGAATATCGTTGCAAAGCACGATCTTGCAAAGCATAACGGCTATTTAAGCCACGTCAGCGGACTTCCCGATATGTACGGTGCATCGATAAATATATCCTACGCCTCGGGTGAAGAGATCAGCGCATCCGATAATCAGGACAACTTTCTTTCTGTTCCTGCAATAGAAGATCTTATCGACCTTTTTGCAAAAACCGCAAAGGATTTGCAGTAAATACCGAAAAACAAGGAAAAAGCACTTGCGAAAGCAAGTGCTTTTTGCATATGAATGGTACTTTGCACATATAGGTTATGGCGCGGCTCTAAATAAATCGGATATGGTATGTGGCTGATAATATACTTTGGCAATAGAAAAATCGACAGGCAAAAAACCTGTCGATTTTTGGTGCGGGTAAGAGGACTTGAACCTCCACGAAGTTGCCCCCACTAGAACCTGAATCTAGCGCGTCTGCCAATTCCGCCATACCCGCGTAATACGGGCCGATATTCTCGACCCGAATTGTATTATACTACAAAAAACAAGATTTGTCAACTACCAAAGCGATTTTTTTCAAAGCTTGTATGCACAGATATTGCCATAAAATCCGGCGGCAATGATTAAGCCGTCTTCAATAACGGGGGAGGAGAGCAGGGCTTCTCCCGTGCAGATGCGTTTTTCAAGCTCTGCCGTATCTTTGTTATATACATAGATGCATCCGTCGGATGCTGTAAATATCAGCTTGTTTTCTGTGATTATTGGTGTGGATTCGACGGTACAGATGTTGCCGTAGATATATGGAGAACTGAAGATTTTTGCGGCAGTTGCGGAAAGTATGCCCGTGACTTCAAGGGTTTCTTTGTCAACCGCAATAACTCCCTTGTCTCCGGTCGGGAAGAACAATGTCTTTCCGTCAAAGGCAGGAGCTCCGCCCACATCCATTCTGCCTTTGCTCGGTTTTGCAATAATTGTCTTTCCGCTGTCTGGACAAAGCTTTGCAAGAGTGTACATTCCGCCGAGATATATGCCGTCGTCCAAAAGGCACGGGGTGGAGGTTCTGTACCAGCAATGACGTCTGTCAAAGTTTTCCCATATCAGCTTGCCGTCGGCAAGGTCAACGCACGCCAGCGATTTCCAGTGACGGCTGATAATAAGTCTTTCGCGCTTTTCGTCAAAAACAATTCTCGAGGGTGCGCCCTCGCAACCCGACATTTCTGTAAGCCAAACAAGCTTTCCGCTTGTTTTGTCGTAAGCGTGAAGCATTGACTGAAAACCTGCAATGACAAGGTCTTTTGCAATCGTAACTCCCATTCGTGTCGAATTTACTCTGGGAAGGGTGCTTTTTGCGGTCCATATCTGCGATCCGTCGGCACAGTCAAGACAATAAAGGGTGCCGTAGGTGTCCTGAACGTAAAGTTTTTTGCCGTCAATGGCAATGTCTCCCTTCACCGCGCCGCGCGTTTTTACAAACCACAAAAGCTCTCCGCTTTTTGTACAAAGCTTTGAAATTCCGCATTTTTTCGGAATACCGTCGTCGCTTGTAGCAATATACAAAGCCCCGTCTTTTGCGATGGGAGAAGAAAACTCTGCATTGCCCGATATCTTTGTCTGCCAGACAGGGGTGTCGGGCTTTTCGCATTCGGGAGTGTTAAAAATAACGTCGGTCGTTATTGTTTCGCCCGAAAGCTTCACTATTCTGAAGCCTGCAGGGGAGGAATCTATTCCTCCGCTGTCGGGGCGCGAAATCGTGGCGTTGATAACGCCGTCATATTCGTGGGCGGCGTTTATGTGATAATGACCGTATATCCAGGCGCAAAGCCCTTTTTCTTTAAGATCAAGCGTGTTGTCGCCTATCTTTTTTGTAAATCCCGTGGGGTCGGATGCACAAAGATCGTGGCAGCAAATGACGAGTTTTTTGCCCTTTCCTACTGTTTCAAGGTCGTTCATCAGCCATATCCACTGATCGTCGTGGGCATATCCCGACGGATTGTCGCCGGCACCTATCGAAAGGCAGGCAAAGTGGTATTTTCCGCAGTCAAACGAATACCAGCAGGGACCGTACAGCTTTTCGTATATTTCTTCGCCGTATTTTTCGCCGATAAAATCGTGGTTGCCGATACAATAGCGCACCGGGCATCCCACAGTTTCGCGGTTCATAACAAGATAGTGACGCTTCACCCCGTCCTCGCGGCAAAGATCACCCGTGTGCATAAAAAATGCAGGCGAATTCTTCTTTACACAATCCTTTGCAAAGGCTATCCATTCGTTTTCGCATCTGCCCTCTATCTCGGTATCGCTGGTGTGGAGAAAGCAAAAATCACTGTGCTCCTTCGACGGATCGATTACAAAATCAAAATCTCCCACGTGCCCTTCTATGGGCATATACCAGTCACAGTGGCGCTCGGTCAGAAGCGCAACATTTATCATCTTTGCTCTTTCCCAGCCGGGCAGAAGAAATCTTCCGTTTTCATCGGTAAACACCGTGTTTCTTCCGTCGCTGACGGGAATGTTTGCCATGGGCGTGTTGTCCTTGCGGTTTGTGACTTTCCCTGAAAAACTCATATTAAAAAACCTCGTTTTCAAACGTATATACCCGAATTATAAACCGCCGTCACCTTTTTGTCAATGAAAAAAGCCGAATTTCTTTTTTTCTTTCTTTTCGTGATTTTCAGATATTTCGGGGAAATACTGCATATCCACAAGTATTATGTCTTTTCCTATCTTCTGAATGTTTTCGTAGGCGATCTCGATTGTCTTGCTTTTTGAAAAGCAAAAAAACTTACCCTGCTCTTTGATCAGCAGAGAAAGAATGGTTCCGTTTTCGGTGTCAATGGTCAGATCGTCGACAAAACCTATCGATCTTCCGTCCCTGCAATTCACAACCTCTTTGCACGACAGATTTGAAAATGTTGTGGTCTTCATGCGGATCTCCTTTGTTGTGTTTTTGTACAATTTATACTTGCTTTTTTGCCCGTTTATGATGTTGAAAAGAGAAAAATACTGATAATTGAAAAAAAATACGCCGATTTTTTGCAATATTTACAAAAAGTTCATATTCGCAAGGCGTCTGCCTATTGAAAAAACAATCAAAAAACTATATAATTATAACAATAGTGGAGCGAAATGGATTGAAATTCAATCTTAATGGATCAAAAATCGCGGTTTTCACATAAAAAACGCAAAAAAATGATAGCGTTTCCGCCTTTTTGTCCGTCTTTTGTCGCCTGATTTTTTTCAAGAAAGGAAGTGCACGCGGTGCTCACAGGTCAATATTGCCATACTGTCGACTCCAAGGGCAGAGTTTTTGTCCCTGCCAAGTTCCGCGGCGACCTCCAGGGAGATCTTGTCATCGTCAAAGGGCTTGACGATTGCATCGTGCTTTACAACGAAGAGCAGTGGAATGCCTTTATCAAAAAGCTCGAAACCTACGGCGAGATCCAGATGAAAAAGATCAAGCGCTTCATCCTTGCCAGCGCCTTCAACACCGAGCTTGACTCCCAGGGAAGAATAGTTATCTCCCAGGCGCTCCGCGACCACGCCAAGATTGAAAAAGAGATCGCCTTCGTAGGTCTTAACAACTGCGTCGAAATCTGGCGACCCGACATATTCAACGAGATAAACGATTCGTCCGACACCGAAGAAATGAAGGAAATGCTCAAAAATGTTGGATTCTGATAAGAATTTGTCCGATGCAGTTTTCGAGCATTATTCGGTAATGCTTCACGAAACTGTCGACGGACTCGCTATAAAAAAAGACGGTGTTTACGTCGATTGCACCACAGGCGGCGGCGGACACTCGGAAGAAATACTGAAACGGCTCCAAGAAGCCGGCGGCGGAAGACTTATCTGCATTGACCAGGACACAGATGCTTTGGCTGCTGCATCAAAAAGGCTTGCACCCTTTTCCGACATGGTAACCTTTGTAAAGGGCAACTTTTCGCAGGCGCCCGATCTCCTTGCCGACATCGGCGTTTTCGAGATCGATGGTGCTGTTGCCGACCTCGGCGTTTCGTCGTTTCAGCTCGATACGCCTGAGCGTGGTTTTTCGTATATGCACGATGCACCTCTTGATATGCGAATGGCAAAAGGTGAGGGTAAAAGTGCGTATGACGTGGTAAACGGCTATGACGAAAAGGATCTTGCACGAATAATCTCTCTTTACGGCGAAGAAAAGTTTGCCAAAAAGATAGCCTCTCTCATAGTGGAAGATAGAAAACAATCTCCCATCGAAAATACTTTCAGATTAAACGATATAATTAAGGCGGCGATACCTGCCAAATTCAGAAAAGACGGCCCCCATCCCTCAAAGCGCACCTTCCAGGCAATACGCATCGAGGTAAACGGAGAGCTTGACGTGATAGAAAAGGCAATAACAGGTCTTTTCCCAATGTTAAGATCGGGCGGAAGGCTTTCGTTTATCAGCTTTCATTCGCTGGAGGACAGGCTTGTCAAGCACGGTTTTCTGGAATTCACAAAGGGATGCACCTGTCCGCCGGATTTTCCCGTTTGCGTTTGCGGCAACCGTCCGCAGGCAAACGTTATAACCAAAAAGCCGATACTCCCAAGCAAAAAAGAGCTTGATGAGAACCCGAGATCAAGAAGCGCAAAGCTTCGCGTGCTCGAAAAAATATAACGGAGGAAAAACATGACATCTTTTGCAGACGACTCAAGAACTATTCTAAATGCAAGAAAAGCAAAATATAATTATAGTGCTCCCGAGTCATCTGCAAGTGTGCAAAAAGAGCGCACTTACGTTGCGAGACAGCCTGCAAAAAAGCAGGAAAAAAGCGCTTTTTCGGAGTTTGTTGACCGCCGCAGAAGATACGTGAAGCGCAAGCAGGAAGCCTTTGCAGGCGAAAACCGCAAGGTCATCCGCGAAGCTTTTGAGCGCGGAACAAACAAGGTTGACGTTTCCTACGAAGACTATGCGGTGAAAGAGCACAATTTCCCCGTAAGTGTCGTGGCAATCGCTTTTGCGTTGACAATAGTTGCAGTCTTCCTTCTTCTCAATTTCTCCCAGATCTCGAAGTTCAACGATGAGATCAACCGTCTCGAGAGCGAAATGGCGGAGGACACAAAGCGCATTTCCGAGCTCGATATGCTGATCGATAAGAGCACCGATATTACTGCCGTTGAAGAATATGCAAAAAATCGCGGAATGATAAAGGCAGACCGCGTTGAAACCAAATATATCAATATGACAAGCGGCTACAAGATTGAAAAAATGCCTATAACCGAAGACGAGGGCTATACGGTAAGCACTGCCATGTCCGGCGTTATCAGCCTTTTTGACGAGGCGTGGTGACAACAAGGCGAAAGTCCGGTATTGCGTCTTGAAATTGAATGGATGTTGAAAAAAAGAGATGCAAGAACAATGCTTCTCTTTTTTTGTCAGAAGGCATTTTGGTAATACACAATAAATTAAGAAAGGAAAGAGCATGAAAGAGAACAAGCACATATATATTCGTAAGATGACGGCAAGAACGGCAATAGTTGTGATCCTTTTTCTGCTCGGTCTTGCGTGGCTTCTTTATAACCTTGTCAATATACAGGTAAAGGACGCCGATAAGTATCAGGAAAAGGCGGTTCAGCAATACACCACCGAATCGTCGATAAATCCAAAGCGCGGAACGATATACGACAGAAACATGACGGTGCTTGCCGCCAGTGTTTCTGCCGAAAACGTATTTATCTCTCCCAACGAGATCGCTCCCGAAAACGAAGAAAAGATTGCCGAATATCTTTCGACGACCCTTGGCGTTTCAAAAGACGATATCATCACCTGGATGCAGAACAAAAAGAACAAATACCGCATGATAAAGGTAAAGGTCGACCGCGAGGTCACAAACGGCATCCGCACCTGGATGAAAGAAAACGACCTTGCCGACGGCATCCACTTCGAAGAAAACACCAAAAGGGAATACCCCTACGGCAACCTTGCCAGCCATGTTCTCGGTTTCACAGGATATGACAACAACGGCGTTTACGGCATCGAAGCTGAATACGACAAGGTGCTGAAAGGAGCCCCCGGAAAGATAGTTACCGCCCTTGACGGCGTCGGTCAGAGCATGCCCTTTGAATACGAGGACTATATCAGCGCCGAAAACGGAAGCAACGTGGTGCTGACCATCGACAGCGAGATCCAGCGATTTCTCGAAAAAGCGCTCGATTCCGCCCTTGCCGACACCAAGGCAAAAAACAGAGTCCTTGGAATCGTTATGGACGTCAACACCTTTGAGATCCTTGCGATGTCGGTAAAACCCGATTACGATCCCAACAATCCCAATATTCTCGATGAGACCTCGCAAAAAGCCTACGACGCTTTTTCGGGCACCGACGAGGAGAAGGCAAAAAAAAGACAGGAGCTTTTAAGCTCTCTGTGGAAAAACAAATGTGTCACCGAGCTTTACGAGCCGGGATCCACCTTCAAGCTTGTCACCTCGGCCATCGCGCTCGAGGAAGGCAAAGTCGGTCCGTCGGATTCTTTCTACTGCTCGGGCAACATGATGATACCCGGCTGGTCAAAGCCCATCTATTGCCACAAGCGCGATGGACACGGCACAGAAAGTTTTGAACAGGGACTGCAAAATTCCTGCAACCCCGTATTCATGCAGCTTGCCGACCGCATCGGTAAGGAAAAGTTTTATCGTTATTTCGAAGAATTCGGATGTATGGATATAACAGGCATCGACCTTCCCAGCGAAGCATCGGGTATTTACCACACCAATCTTTCAAACTTCAACCAGGTCGAGCTTGCAACCTATTCCTTCGGTCAGACCTTCACGGTAACCCCCATACGGCTGCTTGCTTCGGTGTCTGCTGTGGCAAACGGCGGAAAGCTGATGCAGCCTTACGTTGTAAAGGCGCTTACCGACAACAACGGCAACATCGTCGAAACCTACGAGCCGAAAATGATAAGACAGATAATCTCGCAGGAAACGTCTGATACCATAATGGAATATCTCGCCGCAGGCATAAACGTCGGATCAACCAAGAACGCATATGTAAAGGGATATAACGTGGCGGCAAAAACAGGTACTGCCGAAAAGCACGGCGCAGAAAAAGAGGCGGCAGGAAATATAACTCCCTACGTTGGCTCGTGTGTTGCCTTTGCTCCGGCGGACGATCCGCAGATAGCAATTCTTATTGCAATAGATACTCCCACGGCAGGCCAGTACTATGGCGGTGTTGTGGCGGCTCCCGTGGTGGCACAGGTACTGTCCGATACTCTTCCTTATCTTAACATTGCTCCCGAGCTTACCGATGAGGAAAAAGAATCCATGGCAGTGACCGTCAGCAACTATCGCTCGATGACAGTGGCAGAAGCGACCGAAAAGATCGAAGCCAAGGGCTTTGATGTCAAGGTCATCGGAAAGGGCGACGTGGTTGCAGAGCAGTTCCCCAAATCGGGTACAGCCATCTGGGGTGACGGTGTTATCGTTCTGTACACAGGCGGCGAGCTTCCCTCGGAAACCGCAACTGTGCCTAATTGTATCGGGCTTTCGGCGTCGGCGGCAAATAAGAAGATAATCAATTCAAACCTTAATATTTATATCGAAGGCTCCTATCGCGAAGGGGTTGGCGGTGCGGCGGCAGTTGCCGTTTCGCAAAGTCCTGCGGCAGGAGAAAGAGTTACCCCCGGAACAGTCGTTACCGTCAGCTTCAAGCATCTCGACGGAACAGACTAAATTCAAGGATTTTTGCAAATTGGTGGTGTTTTTTATGTTAAAAGAGGCAATAATTTCATTGGTGGTAAGCTTTGTTATCACGGCAATATTGGGAAAGATCCTTATTCCTGTGCTGAAAAGCATAAAGATGGGACAGAAGATACTTGATATCGGACCACGTTGGCACAAATCCAAAGAAGGCACCCCCACCATGGGCGGCATCTTCTTCATCAGCGCGGTCACTCTTTGCGTTGTTGTATATTGCATCGTCAGCGCCATAAGGGGCGAGAGCGTCAGAGATCTTATCACAAACTATTCTTTCGTTCTGCTGTGCGGACTCACAGGTATCATCGACGATCGCACCAAGTTTCTTAAAAAGCAGAACAAGGGACTTTCTGCAATACAAAAGCTTATTCTGCAGTTCGGTTCTGCCGCGGCGTACGTTTTTGCCCTCTATTTCGGCAGAAACGCCGACACTTCTCTGTCGCTTCCGTTCACGGATGCAAGACTTGAACTTGGACTGTTCTATTACGTTCTTCTCATTGTCGGCATCGTGTTCACGGTTAACAGCGTAAATCTCACCGACGGCATCGACGGACTTGCATCAAGCGTCACGGCCTTTGCCGTTATCTTCCTTGCGGCGATCTGCTACAAGACCGAAAACGCAGGTGCACTGATCCTTGCAAGCGCAGTTGTGGGAGGCTGTCTTGGTTTTCTTGTTTACAATTTCTATCCTGCACGCGTATTTATGGGCGACACAGGTTCGCTGTTTTTGGGCGGCGCGGTAAGCGCTCTTGCCGTATGGCTCGATATGCCCCTTATTCTCGTTTTTGTCGGCTTCATCTATTATGTCGAGGCTCTTTCGGTGGTGCTTCAGGTATTCTCTTTCAAGGTTTTCAAAAAGAGAATATTCAAGATGAGCCCCATCCACCATCACTTTGAAATGTGCGGATGGAACGAGATAAAGATAGTAGTTGTTTTCTCGCTTGTCACCCTTGTACTTTCTGCGGTGGGAAGCTACGGATTTTTGCTTTCAAAATAACAGATAAATTCAAAATGTCAGCGGAGGTAAGATGTCAGACGAAAAGATAAAAAATCAGAATATTGACGCCGCATCGGAGCCTTCGAAAAATTATCGGCTCCGCAGGGGAGTCGACAAACCGTTTCTTACGGTCATAATCCTGCTTTTGTGCGCAGGTATCATCATGGTTGCCACGGCAAGCTATGTATATGCCGGCGCAAAATACGGCGACAACCTCTATTATTTCAACCGCCAGCTCATATTCATGGCCATCGGTGTCGTTGTTATGCTTATCGTGTCGCGCATTCCGTACGAGGTGATACGCAAATGGACCTTGCCAATTTTCGGAGTGGCTCTTGTGCTTATGGTGCTTGTTTTTCTCATCGGCTCGACCTCAAAGGGTGCACAAAGATGGATACAGGTTGGTCCCGTATCTATACAACCGTCCGAAATAATGAAATTTGCGGTGATAATCCTTTGTGCCGACTATATCGACAGATTTTACAATCAGATAACACTTAAGGGCCAGCCCGGATCTTTTGTCAGAATAGTGTTGCCTGTCATGCTCCTTGCGGTTTCGGGTGCGGGACTTGCAGGTCTCGGCTTTTTCGGGAAAATGCTTCTTGCAAAGCTTGCGGGAGGCGAAGAGGCAACCTTCGAGGACGGCAGCGAAAACCCGTATTTCGGTGCCATATCTTTCCTTGATTCCGCAGGTACAATACTTGCAATACTCGGCCTTGTACTGTTTGCTGTTGCAGTATATATGGCGGCAAAAAAGCGCATGGCATCAGAAGCTCCCGATTTCTTCTTCGGCGTGCTTCCTTTTGGAATTCTCATCGTCGTTGTGGGGGTTCTTCTTGCTCTCCAGCCTCATATGTCGGGTCTTATCATCATGACTCTTATCGTCATCATAATGATGACGGTGGGCGGATGCAGCGGAAGATATCTCGCAGGAGGTGCGGCGGTGGGGGCAGGTGCAATACTTGCGCTTCTCAAACTGTTTCCTCACTCCAAAGGCAGACTTGACGTTTGGCACAACCCCTTTGACAATCTTTTAAACGGCGGCTGGCAGCCTGCCCAATCGCTTTATGCCATCGGAAACGGCGGCATCTGGGGCGTGGGCATGGGACAGAGTATGCAGAAGCACCTGTATCTGCCCGAGCCGATGAACGACTATATCTTTGCCATTCTGTGCGAAGAGTTTGGCTTTATCGGCGCAATGGCGGTTATTCTCGCCTTTGTTTTCTTTGTATATCGTGGCATAGTAATTGCCTTCAATGCCCCCGACAGATTTTCGTCGCTGGTGGTATTGGGCATTGTTTGCCAGGTTGGACTTCAGGCGCTTCTCAACATGATGGTCGTCACAAACACCATTCCCAGCACCGGCATTTCTCTGCCATTCTTCAGCTATGGCGGTTCTGCCCTTGTGATACTTCTTGCCGAAATGGGAGTTGTGCTTTCTATATCCAGATACACGGTACACACAAAGTGATTTTTTTGCGAAAGGAATTGCAATGAGAGTTCTTGTCAGCGGAGGCGGCACGGGGGGACACATAAACCCCGCCCTTGCCATTGCAGGAAAAATAAAAAAAGAAGACAGCACGTCTGTCATCGAATACGTCGGCACCGAAAAGGGACTTGAGACAAAGCTCGTTCCCAAAGAGGGCTATACCATCCACTACGTAAAGGTGGAGGGAATAAAAAGAAAGATCACGCTTGAAAACATCAAGGCGGCATTCCATGCCATAACCTCGGTGGGACAGGCAAAAAAGATCATAAAAAAATTCCGTCCCGACATAGTTATCGGCACGGGAGGATATGTCTGCTGGCCGGTTCTTAAGGCGGCGGCATCGATGAAGATACCTACCATAGTTCACGAGTCAAACGCATATCCCGGCGTCACGACAAAAATGCTTTCGAAGTATGTCGATAAGATACTTCTTAATTTTGAAGAATCAAAAAAACTGCTCGAAAATTCAAAGGCGGAAATATCTGTTGTGGGAAACCCCGTAAAGAGCGAAATGTTTGAGCTTGAAAAGGACGAATGCAGAAGAACTCTCGGTTTTGAAAAAGACGAAAAGATCCTTCTTTCCTACGGCGGAAGCCTTGGAGCCAAGGTGGTAAATGCCACTGTTTTCGAAATGATCGAAAAAGAAATGCTTGACAAGAGCGTTCGCCACATCCACGCCACCGGCAACGGATACTGGGATGCGGCGTGCGAAAAGTTTGTTCCGCAGGGGTTCAGACTTTCTGACGAAAACACACTTGAAAAAGAAAAGACCACTATTAAAAGGTACATATACAACATGCCCCAGCTTATGGCGTGCGCAGATGCCGTTATCTGCAGGGCAGGGGCGATGACGGTATCCGAAATTGCGGCGATGGGAAAAAGCGCCGTATTCATTCCGTCGCCAAACGTAACCGATAATCATCAGTACAAAAACGCGAAGGTGCTGAAAAACGCTGATGCCGCAGAGCTTATTGAAGAAAAAGATCTTTCGGCAAAGCTTCTTTCAGACACGGTTTCAAAAATACTGTCAGATGAAAAATCCATGCGCGAAAGGGCGGAAAAGGTGCGAAAATTTGCCCAGCCCGATTGCCTAGATCTGATCTATTCGGAAATAAAAAAACTAACGAAATGATAAAAAAAGGAGGGAGAAAATGGCACAGGACAAAGAAAAAATGTCCGATCGCGAAAGGCTTGAATATTCTCGCGCGAGAAAACGCGAGATAATAAGTCACAGCGGAAATTTTTCTCCCGTCGAAATGATAGAAAGCGGACAGGCGAAAAAATACTCGGTAAAAAGGGAGATAATAATAACGATCGTCGTGGTAGCTGCGGCAATATTGCTTTTTGCCCTGTTTTTTGCCGTCATTCGCTTCGGTTTCAAAATAAAAAGCTTTGAAGTCACAAACAAAACTGATTTTTACGCCGACGAGGTAATAGAAGCTTCGGGAATAAAAACCGGTTCCAGCTATTTTTTCACAGATACATCACAGGCAGAGCAGAATATCCGCGGAAAGATCCCTTATGTCGGAAGTGTGAAGGTTAAAAAAGTTTTTCCGTCCAAAATAGTCTTTTCTCTCGAAAAGGGAAGCGGACGATATTATATTTCGGCAGGCGGAGAGTATTATGTTCTCGACGACGAAATGCGCGTTATCGCGCGCACCGAAAAGATCGAGGATATCGAGCTTATGGCGTGCATCTGTATTCAGTCAAAGGAGATATCAAGCTGTGTTCTCGGAAAAAAGATCTCCTTTTACGACGTCGATATGGAAGCGGTGCTTGACGAGCTGATAGGGCTTTTGGAAAAGGAAGCAATGCTTGGTTTTTGCAGTTCGATAACGATCGATTCAAAATTCGATATCCGCTTCGACGTTTTTGGAAGATACACAGTTCTTCTCGGCGATCTGCGCGATCTCGAGCTTAAGATATCCCTACTGCGCGAGGTTATGAACGATCTACCCGATGATGCAGGCGGAAAGATCGACGTTTCGGATAAAAATCTTCGAAAGGCAATAGTTACCCTTTACGATTGACAAAAGATATCCCGAAAAGAGCAAAAATTGCGGATTTTCTTTAAAAAAGTATAAAAAAATAATATTTTTTTGAAAAACCCTATTGAAAAAGTCAGAAAAAAGAGTTATCATATATTATAGTATATTATAACATAGGCGCGGAGTGCCTTTGTGCGCCCCGTGAGTTGCAAAATTACCCGGAAAATAAATTTACTGTATAAATCAGGAGGAATAGAAAATGCCAATGGATTTCGATTCGAACATCAGCAACGACCAGATCATTAAGGTCATCGGCGTCGGCGGCGCCGGCAACAACGCTGTCAACAGAATGGTTGAGGCGGGTATTCAGGGTGTTGATTTCATCACCGTAAACACAGATATCAAGGCTCTCGAAAAGTCCCTTGCTCCCGATAAGATCGTTATCGGCGAAAAGGTCACAAAGGGCCGCGGCGCAGGCGCAAACCCCGAAGTTGGCGCAAAGGCTGCAGAAGAGAACATTGACGATATTAAAAAGGCACTCACAGGCGCCGACATGCTCTTTATCACATCGGGTATGGGCGGTGGAACAGGCACAGGTGCTGCTCCCATCGTTGCAAAGCTTGCTAAGGAGATGGGAATCCTCACAGTCGGTATTGTAACAAAGCCCTTCGCTTTCGAAGGCAGCCGCAGAATGAAGCAGGCAGAACTCGGTATCGACGCTCTTAAGGAAAGCGTTGACTCGCTCATCGTTATCCCCAACGAAAGACTCAAGTTTGTTGCAGAAAAGAAGCTCACCATGATGAACGCTTTTGAGATCGCTGATGACGTTCTCCGTCAGGGTGTTCAGAGCATTTCCGAGCTCATCAAGGTTGTCGGTCACATCAACCTCGACTTTGCAGACGTTGTTACCATTATGTCCAATGCCGGTCTCGCACACATGGGTGTGGGCAGCGGAAAGGGTCAGGAAAAGGCAGAGACTGCTGCAAAGACAGCCATCTCCAGCCCCCTTCTCGAAACCTCCATCACAGGTGCAAAGGGCATCATCATCAACTTCACTGTATCGCCTGACATGGGACTCGAAGAAGTTGACCTTGCCGCAAACATCATCGCCGGCGAAGCAAATCCGGATGCAAACATCATCTGGGGTGTTGCCTTCGATAAGAACATGGACGACGAAATGCGCATCACTGTCATCGCCACAGGCTTTGACAACGAGCACGCAGAGCCTGCAAGACAGGTTCCTTCCGCAACAACTGTTGCAAGAACAGTTGCAATGCCCGAAAAGACCGAAGCTCCCAAGGCAGAGGATGACGTGCTTGATGCATATTCCTCCATCTTCGGCAGAAGAAAGTAATTTCGTAAAAGTCAAAAGGCTGTGGTGTTTGCCACAGCCTTTTTTTGTTGCCATACGAAAAAATCTATTATTGTGAAAGGTCAAATATCTATATTGCCCGGACAAAGAATGAAAACTTGTGTAATGTAATTCTTGACAGTCGGAAAGATCGACAAGCCTGCGAAAAAATCAAGTGTTCGTTGCAAACCTCATTAAAGACAGACAATGCTTTGGGTTTTTCTTGCTTTTTCGGCACTTAATACGGTTCTGTGGCTTATCACCGAGTCGTCAAGGGTGGCGCAGGAAACAGAGGGGGGATTTCCGTTCAGATAATCTATAAAATCCAACGCAAGCTTTTGGTCTCCGCCACCGTGTCCGCCCTGGGCACCGACCATATCTCCCGTTGTCTTCAGATCGTATTCGACCTCGGTATAGCCTGTGTGGGTATCGGGTGCCATTTTTCTCACGACATAGCGTGAGCTTTCAAATGTTCCTTTTATTTCGCCCCGTGTACCTATGATATGAATGTTTCTTTCGGAGGCGGCGCTTCCGCCTATCATACTGAAAGATCCCGTTGCACCGTTTGAAAAATTGATGATTACAGTTTGATGATCTACGTTTCCGTCGCGTTCAAAATTCCATACGCAGGTGCCGTACGGATTGTCTGTTTTCAACGAGTTTTCCTTTGCATGCTCTGTCAATTCGGGCAAATTCTCCAGCGTTTTCCAAACGTATTGATGCCATCTGGGGGCAGCAAGATAGTTTGATTTTGCAGAAAAAATACACTCGTCAACCAAAGGACAATCTGTCATGCATCTGTCGCCTGCGTTTGTGGGTTTTCTTTCTGTACCAAACTGAAAATCCGAGCCAAAGCTTGCAACCGTAACGGGATTTGTCTCTTTCATCATCCAAAGCAAAATATCTATGTCATGGCAGGATTTTGCCAGCAGCATCGGCGCAAAACAAAGCTTTTCCGAACGCCATTTTCCGCGCACGTATGACACCGCCATGTGATGATAGCTGACGTGCTCGTTCATTTCTATCGAAATGATCCTGCCTATGTCACCGGACAGAACGTGATGCCTGATGGCACTGTAAAAATCGGTATATCTCAGCACGTGACCAATCACAACCTTGTTGCCATACTTTTTGGCTGTTTCACATAGCCTATCTATCTCGTTTTCATTTATTGCAAAAGGCTTTTCGAGCAGTAGATCGTATCCCTTTTCAAGAACTGGCACAGACGTCTGCACATGTAAATGATCCATTGTGCCGTTTATGACCGCATCGGCAAACTTTTCCCTTTTTACAAATTCCGAAACGTCGGTAAAACAGTTATCTGACGAAACTTTGTATTTGTTTTTCATCAACTCGCGCCTTATCGGGTCGGGGTCGACAATTCCGACCACCTTCATTTTTTCCGGATGGGTCAAAGCCACAGATGCGTATATATCTGCTCTGTTGCCGGCACCAACCAAAACGACTTTTATTTGCTTCTCCATTATTTATCCTCCAAAATCGCTTGACTTTTACGTATTTTATTATATAATTAATACACAGAAAAAGATAGCACAAAACGGCTTTAGTTTAGTAAAAAGGAGAACAAAATGCGATCTTCATACGAATCTCTGCCAGCCTTTGTATACCCCGTGCGTATAAGCAAATTTGAAAATTACCGATCGGCAGACCACGTCCATTGGCACGAAGAAACAGAGATTTTGTACTTCACCAATGGTGAAGGCATAATCTCGTGCGATCTGAAAGAACGTCAGGTCAGGGCGGGGGATATAGTTTTTATCAACAGTAAAGAACTGCACACCGGCTGCCTACGCGGCAAGGACATAAAGTATTATTGTATCCACACAGACACGGGATTTTTCAGCAATCGGATAGGACGCGAGTATGTGGTTTTTCAAAACATCATTTCGGACACTACTTGTGCGCAACTGCTTGATAAAGTAATTGAAGAAAATGAAAAAGGCGGATTCAAAAGTCTTGTTATGGTCGAAAAGTTGATGTATGAATTTTTTTGTGTTATCGCAGAAGCTTATGTAAGCTCTGTTTTCGACGAAGAAGAGTACAAAAACAATTTTAAAAAGCTGGATACCTTCAATTCAATCATCGAATACATCGACAGACATTTTGGCGAAGAATTGAACGTTCATATTCTTGCAGGCAAATTTTTTATGAGCGACTCGTATTTTTCGCATCTGTTCAAAAAAAGATCAAACAAATCGGTAATCAGTTATATCAACGAAGTAAGAATAAGCCGTGCCGCCTCTTTGCTTGAAAGAGAAAATTTGGCAATAGGAGAAATTGCCTGTCTTGTGGGTTTTGGAGATATTAATTATTTCAGCAGAAAATTCAAGGCTTTAACCGGAATGACACCGGGCGAATACAGAGGAAAATTCGGTGCAAGTCATACCATCTGAACTGTGTGTCTTTGCCACGAAAAGGAATTTTTATAAAAAAGGCAAAAAAATAACGAAGACAAAAGTCTTCGTTTATTTTTTATATCTTTTTTAAATGAGATACGCGGTTACGCACGGTCAAAAATCAGACAGCGCGGGTAACCTTGTTGGAACGCAGGCAGTGAGAGCAGACATAAACTGTCTTGTGGGCTCCGCCGACGATAGCCTTTACTTTTCTGATGTTGGGCTTCCAGGTTCTGTTGGTCTTTCTGTTAGAGTGGGAAACATTATGACCGAAAGTAACACCCTTGCCGCAGATTTCGCACTTTGCCATTGTGCACACCTCCTGTTTTGATGGTCGGATACCGAAAATACCCGAAACAAATAAATACTTGTTAAACAACGCCTTTTATTATAACACATAATTTCACGAAATTCAAGTGTTTTGCGAAAAAAAGCTGAAATTTATTTTTTTCGTGCAAAAACGCCCTTGCAGAGCAAATAAAAGGCGATATACGCTTGCAAAATCTTAACTTATATATTATAATATACATGGATTTGTGCAGTTTGTCAAGGGGTAACCTTGCGCTGCAAAAAATATAACTTTACCTGAAAGGAAAATCGGTTATATGGAAAAAGATCTTAATATGGGCATGGAAGCCGACGGTCAGAAGCACTCTGTCAATCTGCGCTCCATTATAAAAGAATTTTCTCTCGAAGAGATTTACGTTCCCGAAAATATCGAGGATATCAAAGTTTCTATCAACGAAGTCAACCGTCCCGGTCTTCAGCTGGCGGGATTTTTCGATCATTTCGAACCCTCGCGTATACAGATCATCGGCAAGGCAGAATATCACTACCTTCTCGATATGACAAGCGAGCAGAGAATGCAAAGCTTTTCAAAGTTTTTCGATCACAATGTCGTATGCGTTGTTTTTTCCTCAAGCCTTGAGATTTTTGATGAAGCTATCGAATGTGCCAAAAAGACGGGCACTCCCGTTCTTCGCACCGCCATCGGTACGTCCCATTTCGTTGCGGCACTTATCGCATCCTTGAATCTCAGCCTTGCTCCCCGCATCACCCGTCACGGCGTGCTTGTTGAGGTCTACGGCGAGGGAATACTGATCCTTGGTGACAGCGGCATAGGCAAAAGCGAAATCGCAATCGAGCTTGTAAAGCGTGGCCACAGACTTGTGGCGGACGATGCGGTCGAAATTAAGCGCGTTTCGGACAAAACGGTCGTCGGACAGGCGCCCGAACTTATCCGCCATTACATCGAGCTTCGCGGCATCGGCATCGTCGACGTGCGCCGACTTTTCGGTATGGGCTCGATCAAAATGTCCGAAAAGATCGACCTTGTGGTCAATCTCGAACCCTGGCAGCAGGGCAAATTTTATGAGCGTGTCGGTCTTGAAACAGAGTATACCGACATCATGGGCATCAAGGTGCCGGCACTTACCATACCCGTAAATCCCGGTCGAAACATGGCTGTCGTTCTCGAGATCGCCGCCATGAACAACCGCCAGAAAAAAATGGGCTATGACACGGCAGTAGAGTTTAACAAGCGCTTGATGGCTCAGATGCAGGTCGAGGCGGAAAGATAAGCTTTTTTACTGTTGACAAAAGTAAAAGTTTTACTTATAATATCATTTAGAAATAATTTTTTAATACACAAGGAGAAGAAACTATGTATTATATCGGTGTAGATCTCGGCGGCACAAATATTGCCATCGGTATCGTTGACGAAAACGGAAAGATCCTCAAGAAGGGAAGCGTCCCCACAAAGGCAAACAGAGAAGCAGATGCTATCATCCGCGACATGGCAGACCTTGCAAAGAAGCTTTGTGACGAATACGGCATTTCTGTGGACGAAGTTGAATATGCAGGTATTGCAACTCCCGGTACGGCAGACAGCTCCACAGGCGAAGTTGTTTATGCCAACAACCTTCCTTTCCTTCACTATCCTCTTGCTGCAAAGCTTCAGGAATTCCTCGGAGTAAAGAAAGTACTCATCGAAAACGACGCAAACGCTGCGGCCAAGGGCGAGGTTGCCTGCGGCGCATCCAAGGGCCATGCAAACTCTGTTATGATCACTCTCGGCACAGGCCTCGGCGGCGGTATCGTTATCGACAACAAGATCTACTCGGGCTTCAACTTCTCGGGTGCAGAGCTTGGCCACACAGTTGTTGAATACAACGGCAGACCCTGCTCGTGCGGAAGACGCGGATGCTGGGAAGCATACAGCTCGGCAACTGGTCTTATCAATATGACAAAGGAAAAGATGGAAGAATGCAAGGATTCCATCATGTGGGAAATGTGCGACGGCAAGATCGAAAACGCCGGCGGCAGAACTGCTTTCGACGCAATGCGTAAGGGCGACAAGGCGGCAAAGGAAGTCGTTGATATGTACATCGCATATCTTGCGGCAGGTACAGTCAATATGATCAATATCTTCCAGCCCGAAGTTCTCGTTATCGGCGGCGGCGTCTGCAATGAAAAAGAATATCTCACAAAGCCTTTGCAGGAGATCATCGACCGCGAGCAGTATTCGAGAAACAATCCCGAAGAGCTCAAGACCAAGGTCAGAATCGCAGAACTCGGAAACGACGCAGGCATCATCGGCGCTGCAATGCTCGGAGTCTGATTATTTTTCAACATATCATACATTTTCAAAAGGGGCATCATGCCCCTTTTGTTTATTTTTACAGAAAACTTCAAAAATGAATATTTTCCTATTGAAATTTGCAAAAAAATGTTGTATAATCATTAAGAAATGCAAAATTCGGAGAATTTTGAATTTTTGCAACACGCAATTATTCATTTATTGCTTTCGTCACCTCAGTTTGTCTTTCGCTTCGGAAGCAACATATTATAATTGTACGAAACATCTTTTTCAAACCTATGATTTTCATATCCATTAAGGAGATAAACCGATGAACTATTGCCAGATGTCAAAAGACGCACTTGCCGCTCTGCAAGCTGAACTTTGCGGCTGCTACGACAAAATACTCGAAAAAAAGCTTTCGCTTGATATGTCGCGCGGTA
The DNA here is from genome assembly GCA_015063785.1 of Oscillospiraceae bacterium. Taxonomy (GTDB): domain Bacteria; phylum Bacillota; class Clostridia; order Oscillospirales; family CAG-382; genus UMGS1052. Next base: position 9,130 of record SVTM01000025.1, on the reverse strand, counting down.
AACCCGAAAAACAGCAGCTTGAGATCACAGAAGATCTTCTTAAGGCTGTTTCTTCCAACGCCGATTGCTATACCGAAGACGGCACCGACTGCAGAAACTACGGCATTGTCGACGGAATACCCGAAGCAAAGAAGCTGTTTGCCGATCTGCTCGAGGTTGGAACAGAAAATATCATCGTCGGCGGAAACTCCAGTCTCAATCTTATGTACGATCAGGTGGCAAGGTGTATGCTTTACGGTGTGTCAAAGGATGCAACCCCTTGGTGCCGCAACGGGAAGAATATCTTCCTTTGTCCCGTTCCCGGTTATGACAGACATTTCTGCATCTGTGAGACTCTTGGCATCGAAATGATAAACGTTCCCATGACGTCCGACGGTCCCGACATGGATGTGGTTGAAGAGCTGGTAAAAAATCCCGATGTCCGCGGTATCTGGTGCGTTCCCAAGTATTCAAACCCCGACGGATGCGTATATTCAGACGAAACTGTCAAAAGACTTGCCTCTCTTGCGCCTGCATCGTCCGATTTCCGCATTTTCTGGGACAATGCATATTGCATCCACGATCTTTACGACGAAAGTCAGCCTCTTCTTAATATTATCGACGAATGTGCCAAGGCAGGTAACCCCGATATGGTGTACGAGTTCACCTCCACCTCCAAGGTTTCCTATCCCGGCGCAGGCGTTTCGGTTGTTGCATCATCAAAGGCAAATATTGATTACATCAGAGGCATCATGCAGTTCCAGACCATTGGTCACGACAAGCTCAATATGCTTCGCCACGTCAAGTTCTTTAAGGATGCCGACGGTATGCGCGCATATATGAAAAAGCACGCTGATATCCTCCGTCCCAAGTTCGAAGCGGTTCTTGAAATGCTTGAAAAAGAGCTTTCGTCCTGCGGCGTTGCCACATGGTCAAAGCCCCGTGGCGGATATTTCATCAGCCTCGACGTTCCCGCGGGCTGTGCAAAGAGGACGGTTGAGCTTTGTTCGGGGGCGGGCGTCAAGCTCACAGGGGCAGGGGCGACTTTCCCGTACGGAGTTGATCCCGAGGACAAGAACATCCGCATCGCTCCCTCTTTTCCCCCCGTTTCCGATCTGCTTTCGGCAATGGAAGTGCTTTGCGTCTGTGTAAAGCTTGCGGCTGTGGAAAAGCTGCTTTCCAAATAATAATTAAAGGGGTGCTGTTTGCGCCCCTTACTTATTGATGATAAAAGGACGAAGAATGATCTTCGTCCCTTTTCTTTATTTTTTAATTTCTTCCATTATCTTTGCCCATCTTTCTTTGAAATCTTCGGTGGAAAGATCGGGAACAAAACCGCATCTCAGATAGCTTTTTATGGCAGGTATGCGGAAATCGTCGGTGGTGAGATACGCAGTTTTCATGCCCTCGCTTTTCAAAGTGTTCATGGCAATGTCGTTTAAAAGAGTACCAAAGCCCTGACCTCGGAATTCGGGACGACAGGCAACCATGTGGATATATCCTTCTTTGGTTTTGTCATCGCATATAACGGTTATAGTTGCGGCGGCAAATCCGTCCTTCACGATAAAGAAGCATTTGTTGTCGTCGTAGTTTTCAAGATCGGTCATACATCTTTTGTAACAGTCGGTATCAAGCCTTCCGTCAGTAAGGCCGTATTGAATTATATCAAGCCAATCATCGAGCGCACTTTTTCTTTTGGGGAAAGTTTCGATGGTTACGCCGTCGGAGAGACTTATGGTTTTGGGAGCATTTCCGTCGTTTTCCCAACGCATTATAAGCTGTACGTAGTCCATATGTTTGTCCTCCAAAAACTATATTTTTCCTTTGCTGAAATAAAATCTGTCGTTTTTCGCATATACCGAAAGCACCATGCCTATGGCAAGATAGTTGCCGAGTATCGACGATCCGCCGTAGCTGAGAAAGGGGAGAGTGATGCCGATGACGGGAAGCATACCAAGGCACATTCCGATGTTTTCGATGATCTGATATGTCAGCATTCCGGCAACCCCTGCACATATCAGAGCGCCCGACATTCTGTCGGCGGTGATTGAATTCATAAATATCTTGATAACAAGCGCCGCAAGCAGAAGAATGACGACGGCGGCACCGATAAAGCCGAATTCTTCGGCAATGACGGCAAAGATCATGTCGGTCTGCTTGGCAGGCAAAAGCGACGGAACCGATTGGGTGAGATATCCTTTTCTGTATCCTGCTCCCGTTATGCCGCCGGAACCTATGGCGGTTTTGCTTTGTATCGCCTGGTAACCTTTGTCAACAGGGTCGAGCTCGGGATTAAAACCAACGAGTATTCGCTCTTTCTGATAACCCTGCAGGTTTGAGAAAATGATTGGCGCTGCGGCGAGGCCGATTATGCCTGCCCCTGCAAAATACCATGCCGAAAGCTTTGCGGCAAACAGCATAACGACTGTTATGGCGATATAAACCGTTGCCTGACCAAGGTCTTTTTCAAGAAGCACAAGACCGATTATAAGCCCTGCGTGTAACAAAAGACCAAATAGGGTCTTTATGTGGTTTATGCGGTGTTTCACGGCGTCAAGATGCGCCGCAAAGGTGATTATGTAAAGTACTTTTCCGATTTCGGCAGGCTGAATACCAAAAGATCCGATGCGCACCCAGTTGTGGTTGGTGTCGCCTCCACCGTCGGCGCCTGTGCCGAACACTACCGTAAAGACAAGCATTATTACGTTGAGAATGAGAATTATCTTGTAATGCTTTGTAAAAACGTCGTAGTCGATATAGGTAAGCCCCAGCATCAGACAAAAACCGATCACTGTCATGGCGATTTGCATAAAATCAAATCTCGCCGATCCCTTGGTAATGGTGGCACTGTGTACGGCAAGAATACCGATGCACGAAAGAACTGCGACGATGACGAGCAGCGAATAGTCGATGTGGCTTATAAATTCTTTTACTTCAAGAACGATCTTGTTAACGTTCTCGCCGAATTTGCCCTTTGGTATCGTCGGGTCTTTGGGGGCAGGCTTCAGTATCATGGACCTGCGCGCCTTGCGCATATTTCGCGGCTCGGCGGTAACCATGCCGTAGTCGCGCTTGATGCGGTCTGCCTCGACGGGTGAATAAAGCCTTCGGGCTTGTTTTGCCACGGTTTTTTTCAGATCGTTTGGGCGTTTTCCCAAGCCGGTCTTTACTGTGTATTTTTTTGCAATGGCGGACGACGAAAGCTGTGCTTTTGCGTCGGACTTGCCGTTTTCTTTCATCTTTAACTTGTAAGAGCCGTTTTTCACACAGCCGAGCCTCCTTTTTTCCGATATTATAAATAGTATAACACAAAGTCTTTACAAAGTAAATATAAAAATCAGTTGCAAGAATGAGATATTTGTGTTAAAATAGTAAAAACAGTATGTCGGAGGCACATTTTTCATGGAAGAAAACAAAAATATAAACGAACAGGAAACAAAAGAACCCGAAGATAAAGAATACCACGGCTATATCCCCGAAGACGAAGAGGACAAAAAACCGTCGGTGGTAAAAAGAATATTCAAAGCCATCGCCGTTTGCATCATCCTCGGCGTTTACGGCGTGCTTTTTGTACGCTTCTTTTTCAGCTGTGATTCAAAAATTGTCGATGATGTTTTAAAAACCGACGAAATCATAGCGGCGCACGAGGCATCTCCAGATACCTTCGAGATCAGACAGTATGAGATCACCGATTGGTACGCCAGCAAAAACGCCGCAGGCGACGACAGCAATCTCGGCGGAAAACTGCTCAGTGTTTCGGACCTTTATTATATCCCCGCAACAGAAAGTCTGCAGATCACCCTTAAGTTCAATCTCGACATCCTCGAAAACCGCGAAGTTGAGTATTCTCAGGATCTTCTCCCCTTCAAGCTGTATCTTGTTGAATACGAAGGGGAAGACAAGGCGATAGGACAAAAGTACGAGGATATCGTCGCCGTGAAATACGATGAACGCTATTCCTTTGGCTATATCCGCGTGTGCTTTGATGGCATAAAGCTTGAAAAGGACGGCGGAATTGTGGACGAAAACGGCGATCCCGTTATGCGCCAGTATGGTCTTTTTATGAATATGTATACCCCCGAGGGAGAATATTCCGACGAGGTTTACGACGTTTTCTCGATCTATACGGGACGAAAGAATTACAAGACAGTTGCATATAAATAAGAACGGAGACAAAAATGATAACCGATAAGGCAGAAATAAAAATCGCAATGCTTGCGGTTTATGCCGCCTTTGCCGTCGAAATAGATGCGGCAAACGCCCAAGAGTGTATTCTTTCCACGGGTGAAATAAATACCTTCGACTGCCAGGAGTGCGAACGCGAGCTTGCTGAGGAGGGGTTAATCCGCTATTGCACGGTAGAGAGCAAGCTCTGCTGCGGCATAACCGATGCAGGATGTGTCATGTACGAGCAAGGCAGCCGCTTTATGCGTAAGGAAGTACTGGATGGTGTCGTGTCAAAGGCTTTGCGCCACTTCGAATATATTTGTACCGGTAAGAAATATTCTTGCGAGCTTTTGGAGGCCGACGGGGGATATTACGTCGTCTGTCAGTTGAAGTCGAAGGATCGTACTTATATGGAAACCAAATTCTTCTTTGACAACCGCACCGACGCTTTCGCCTCCCTTGACATTTGCAACGAAAGCCCCGAAACGGTATTTAACGGCGTAGAAACACTGATGACCGGAAAAATCAAGCATTTGCTTTGATGCTACATATTACCGTAGACAAAATCTGACAAAATAACGTATATATCAGATATCATTCCCAAAACCGTCGTGCCTGCAAGCGCGGCGGTTTCTTTTGTGGGATCAGAAAAACAATCCGGAAAAATCATGCCCGAAGCCGTCTCGCAAAGCTTGAGATGATTGCGTATATTTTCTGATATCCTTTTGTCTATTTCTATGCTTTGGCCAAGAATGACAATGCCGTTTTCGCCGTCCAAGCTCAATAGTTCGGCAGCATCGCTTCTTTCACTTTTGACAATAAAAAGAGCCCCCACGGCAACCGCCAAAAAAAACGCTGCCGCACCGCAAAAAGCAATCACGTTTTTAAACATCTTTTTTCTCCCGTTATTTCGTTATCGTTTTGGCAAAAATGTCTGCAAAAAGTTCCATTGATGCCAACACCTCGCAAAGCTCGTTTTCGCAGTTGCCTGCCTCAAGAATAAAATATCCACGGCTTAACTGTTGGTTAAAGCTTGCACGGCGCAGGTTAACCGCACGCATAAGAGAGGGAAAGCTTTCGCACATATTTTTCTGAATTTCAAAAACTGTACGAAGATTATTTCGCCAGTTTGGATGTGTAGCACCTGCTTCGTCGGTGCCGACAACAAACATCAGCTGTGCACATTCCACACCGTCAATGTTGGCCAAAAGCCGCGCATATCCGTCGCCGTCCCTGTCGGGTATCGCATCTCTGTGCAGATCTATCACATATTTTATTGACGGATATTCCGCAAGATATTCACTCACCGCAGCAAAAGAGTTGGAATATGCCTTTATGTACGAACTCTCGTCAAACATCTTTTCGCAGTGTACCACCGAAATACCTTTTTCTGTGAGCTTTTGCGCCAGATGCTTTCCAACGGTAACAACGTTTTTTTCTTTGTCATGTGTTCTGTAATTCCCCGCGGCACTGTCGGTATATCCTTCGGTGCCGTGGGTATGGATTATAAGAACTGAGGGCGATTGTATCCCGTCTGCAAAAACACTCACCGCGTCATCAGAGGGCTTTGCACATTCCGTTTTTTCTATCGGGTATTTTGTGGCGAGTATTTCCGATATATCAATATCATATTGCGTTTCGTTTGAGATTGTGGAGATAGCCCCTGTCGAAAGGTTTGTGGGAAATTGTGCCTTTTCCTTTTCGGCAAAAATGTTGTTGTTTTCCTCTGTTGCTCTGCTGTCAGATGCTGCAGGGGCGAAGATCGTGGTGGTCGAAGCTGCTTTTTCCGGCTCGACATCGGTAATCAGCACAGTGTTTCTCTCGGCAGGTTCCGTGATGACAGACGATAATGAAACAAGAAGCTTTTCAAGTTCTTTTGGCATCGGTATCATATATCCGAGTATTGCCGTCAGACAAAAAAGAGCACAGCAGACCGCAAGAAATGTCGGTTTTTGTTTTCTGTTGCAGTTTTTAGTCTCGGTGTGTTTTGGCATTTCTTGCGGCTTTATTTCGATTTGGCATACCGAGCCGATCTTCTGGCTTGTGGGAATGTTGCTTTTCGTTTCGTGTTCCGCCGTTTTCGGGCCGACGTTGAATTTTTTACAGTTCACAGGCTCCTCCTTTTCGTTCTCATACGGTAGTCTTCCAAATATATATGAAAACACAAAGGAAAATATGAGCATCAAAGAAAGTCGTGCATCTGCGAAAACTCTATTCCTTTGTGAATTGCCGCATTCAGCGAAAAACCAATAAGCCTTGAAATGCTTTTTACGTCCTTCTCACAGTTTTTTGGCGAAACGTAGCAGTCGTCGCCTATCTGGCGTGCAAGCATCTTTCGCATTTCGTCGGAAAGTTGATTCTTTTCCACACCGCATTCTGAAAGCAGATCTCTTGCAAGGGTGCCGGCGTTCACCACCGTCGGTACACCAATGGCAATAACAGGCACGCCCATCGTCTTTTTTGATATTTCCGCACGCACGTTTCCCACTCCCGAGCCGGGGCATATACCCGTGTCGCACAACTGAACTGTGGTGCACAGCCTTGACAACCGTCGGGAAGACAAAGAATCCACGGCTATAATGCACGACGGGTGAACGTCGTCTACAACACCTTTTATCATCTGTGCTGCTTCAACGCCCGTATTTCCAAAAACATTCGGCAATACGGCACAAGTCTCGCGAAAAGAAAATTTATTAAACAGTTCCGGCGAAGATTGCTTTATGTGCCGTGTTACGATGAAGTTTTCCGCCGTTTGCGTCCCCACCGAGTCGGCATAGATGGCTGGATTGCCAAGTCCTGCAAGAAGTATCGCACCGTCACATATTTCTGTAAAGGAAGACATGCATCCTGCCAAAACACCGCATACTCTTTCAAAGGTGGTGCTGTCAAAAAACTCTGTTCTTCCGACGTTCACGGTGATATATCTTCCTTTGTTTTTTCCTGTCAGTTCTTCGCCTTTTTCGTCTTTTACATTCATTTCAAATATTTCAGCACCGTTTATTGTCGACTTTTTTGTTTCAATCCCGCAAAGGTTTGGCGTTCTGGTGCGTAATATCTCGTCGTTTTCATCGGCAAGGTCTGTTTTCAGAGTAAAAAAATCAAAATTTTCCATGGTTTACGTCACTTTCCGAAATAAAAAATAAAAAAAATCAAAAAAAATCGGTTTTGCTATTGAATTATTCAAAAAAATGTGGTAATATAAGTTGGTATATGAAAATACGACCATATACAGGTGTGCTTACGGCACAGTGTATACCTGTCGTATGGTAACTTTTACAGGGAGGTGGACATATTGCCGAATATCAAGTCTGCAAAGAAGCGCGTTAATGTCACAAAGACAAAGACTCTCAAGAACCGTATGTTCAAGACAATGTACAAGACAACCTTGAAGAAGTTCGAAGCTGCTATTGCTGAAGGTGACAAGGCTGCTGCAGAAGTTGCATACCGCAACGCTGTAAGCGTTCTTGACAGAGCTGCTAGCAAGGGTACTATCCATGCTAATGCCGCTGCAAGAAAGAAGAGCCGTTTTGCTCTTAAGCTCAACACTCTTTGATCTTTTCACGACAAGTGATTTCCGCGTTTTTCGCGGTGTGAGTTAACCAATTCGAATTGGGAGATATTTTCTGTACAAAATACGGAAAATATCTCTTTTTACTTTTCTCAGCTTCCGAATATCTCGCGCAAATTCAGTTTTTCACTGTTTTTTATCATTGTCAACCTCAGCTTCGCCTTTTCAAGACTTGCCGTGTACGACGCCGTGTCGCCGGTGCGATAATACGAAAAAATATCCGAAAAGTCGCAAATAAGCTCCTGAATGTCGGATCTTGATAAGATGTAATAAAAGTATCCCGTGTTCTTTTCAAATTTTTCCTTGGCGCGCATCATTTTATACGTAAGAGTGCTGCTTGCATCGGCCGTGTCTGGAAATTCGTTCAAAGAATCCAGAATTTCAAAATATAATCTATCTGCGTAATATGCGTTGCAGAAAACTGCGACTATAACGATAACGAGAAGAACTACCGATATACCGAAACTTTTCAAGACCTTTTCTCCTTTATAATCATCGTGCGCTTGCCGGATGCAGTCTCGGAAAGCAAAAGAATGTCCGAAAGGGCGTGGGGTTTTATACTTTTGATAAGTTGCTTTTTGTCTTTTCCAAGATACTCAAGACCGACGGTTACAATTGTTCCGTCAGAAATAAGTGTCACATCAGGTTCGGTTTCGGGAAGGTTCAGCGATAGGTCCGAAACAGTCAGCTGCCTGAATTGCGCTTTGGGTATCACGCTGAATTTGCCGTTGGGCTCAAGAAAAACGTATTCTGCCTCGCTTATCGACGAAAGTCCTGCAATGCGTAGCTCAACCATAAGCTCGTTTATGGTGATACGTGTTTCACACAGCGCCTTTTGGTTGAGCACGCCTTTGTCGATCAGCAAGGTCGGCGTGCTTTCAAGAAAAGATCGGGCATTTTCCGATTTCAGCGTAATGTACGACATGATCACTTCAAACGAAATTATCAGAATAAGCGGAACAAGACAATAAAGAATGGGGAAGCTCTTGTCCGAGATAGGCAGAGCAGCAAGCTCAGACAGTATCATCGCAGTGACAAATTCCGATATCTGCATCTGTCCCAACTGTCTCTTGCCCATAAGTTTCATCGAACAGATAATCACCGCATACATAAAAATTGTCCTGAAAACTATTGTTGTCATTTGTTTCACCTTCCGAAATGGTCTTGCATTAGTATTTCAAAAGGCAAAAAAACTATTCAAAAAGCGTATTTTAGAACCGAAAAATGTTAAAATAAAAATTTTTTCAAAAAAATCAAAAAAAATGAAAAAAAGTACTTGACAAAGTGAGATGTTTGTGGTATTCTAATAAAGCTGACCGCGAGAGCGGCGGCACGGACTTTGAAAATTGAACAACGAAAGACGAGAAGTACAAAGAACAACTCGTTAATTCCAAAGAGAAGTAGTGTAACTACTAC
>SVTM01000062.1 GCA_015063785.1 Oscillospiraceae bacterium | reverse complement strand
GACCTAAAAAATGCTTGGGTTGGAAATCTCCTTTTGAAGCATTTTTTGGTGTTGCACTTGCTTGACAATCTGCCCTGTCACCGAAGGTGACTGGGGGATTCTTGGGTTTTTGCCGATCATTAAATTCCAAAATCCCTCCACCGTCTTCGACGGTCCCCCTCCCTTTAGGCAAGGGAGGCGTTTGTTGGGGTGCAAATCTTTAACCATTGATTAAATCCCACACCAAACGGCAGGACATACGGCGCAAAAAAAGGCGCTCGTCAGAGCGCCTTTTTGTCATACAAACCTTATTCGTAGAAATTTCTTGAAATAACTTCTGCCTGCCATTCGGGCGAAAGGCTGGTGAATTTTGCAGAGAAGCCGCAGACGCGGACGATGAGATCGGGATATTTTTCGGGGTGTTTTTGTGCGTCAAGCAGTTGCTCCTTTGTGGTACAGTTGAGCTGAAGCGACTGCATTGCCGTGCCTGCACAGGCGCGAAGAAATGCCTCGCAGATATCAAGGGTGATCTTGTCAGATGGCAAAATAATGTTGACAACGCTGTTGGAAGCAAGCGTTTTGGGGTCAAGACAGCCGAGGCTTTCAATAACGCTGGTAACAGACGGGATTTTTTTGAGTCTTGACGGTGTGAGCCCCTGCGAAAAATATTCGCCGTTGCGTCTGCCGTCGGGGGTGGCGCGCGTTTTTTCTGCCCACCAGCGGATCTCGGTGTAGGTCAGATGGCCAAGGTGCACTTTTCCGCCGTAGGTTCCCGTAAGACGTGTGCACATTTCGTAAAGATCGTTGTTAAATCGGTTGGCAAGCTCGCACGATTCTTTGCTGCCGTCGCCCCAGCCCGGGCAGTTTATTGCCTCTCGGCGCATATCCTCGTGTCCCTCCCAGTTGGCACGGACAGCATCAAGAAATTCGACAAGAGTATATTTTTTTGTGTCAAAGCACAGCTTTTTTATGGCAACAAGCGAGTCGACTATGTTGGGAAGTCCCACGCAAAGAAGAAAATCGTCGTTGTACTTTGCGCCGCCTGCCGAAAAATCCTTTTTCTTTTCAATGCAGTCGCAAAGGGTGCTCGAAAAGATCGGCCATGGGTCAACCTTGTCGCGGATCTGACCGCCAAGAGACGAAACACGAAGTCTTTCGCGGAAAAGCACCTCGGAATTGTACACAACGTTTGCGTAAACCTCTTCAAAATCCTTGCATTCGTCAAAGGTCTTGAAGTGCATTTTCATCTCGTCCATCTTGTCATAAAGCTTGTAAATGCCGTATTCAAAGGGGCGCAGCAGGTTCATATACGAGCCGTGGTCATATTTTTCCACTGCCTGCGTTGTAAGTCCCCAACATCCCGAAACAAGATAGTCGCGCGCCTCGTCAACAGTACGTCCTGCGTTGATAAGGGCAGGAATGGAGGCATCGTCGTTCTGAATAAGAACGGTGCTTGTGCCTGCAATGATCGCCTTGTTCATCTCGTCAAGGTATTCCTTGGGCGAATTTTTGGAGTAGCGGCACTTTATCTTTGGAAAGATGATCTTTTCTTCGCGGGTGGCACGCAAAAACATAATAGTAAGCTCGTTGCAAAGGGGATTTCCGTCCTTGTCACAACCGCCGATGGTGTAGGTGTTTTCAAGCTCGTGGTCGGCATATCCCACCATCTTCATGTCGTGGTCGTAATGACAGTCCCAGGTGATAAGGAATTTGCAGATAAGATCGTATACTTCGTCGTTTGTCAAACGTCCTTCTTCAATATCTTTTTTGTAAAAGGGATAAAGATCCATGTCAAGCCTTCCAAAGGTGTTGGGGCCAACTCCCTCGAGAGCGCCGAGTCCGCGGCGGATAAAGCAAAGGGTGGCAAGAGCTTCGTAAAAGCTTTGCGGTGCTTCCCACGGAACGCGCTTTGCACAAGAAGCAAGGAGCGAAAGATTTTTTCTTTCTTCATCGTTCTTCGCGCTATCAAGAAGCGAAGCTGCCTTTTCCGAGAATTTTTCGCACATTCTCTTAAGACAAAGCATACCTGTGATGACGGCGTTGAGAAAATCTTTTTCTTCGTCGGTTTCTGCTGTTTCAAGGGCGCATTTTGCCTTGTCGCACACGCCCGAAAGTCCGATTTCAAGGAAAGGACGGCAGTTTATCGAAAAATGCTGGTGCACGTCGTTGTATGGGCCGCAGATCAGATAAAACAGCTCCTCATATCCCTGCTTTTCGCGCAATCTCCAAAGGTCGGGGTCCTGATCCCAAAAGAGATGCTCGTTTTTGAAATAAGTCCAGCCACCTGCATGGCGGTTTCCGTGATACATACGCGATCCGTCGCTTAACGCAATGATGGTGCCGGTTTCGTGGAAATAGGGCGAGTTTGCAAAGACCACAGGCTCAAACATTTCTGTTATGGTGCGGTAGGTGATCATTTTGGTGTGGTAAGGGTTGGTGTCTCCGCCTGCCCTTTTGTCTATCTCGGGCATACATTTGTCATAAAAGCTGTGCGAGTTTTCGTCGGCTTTTCCCGTTTGGTAGTATGCCTTAAGCTCTTCGCGAAGCTCGGAAAATCTCATAAATCAAAACCTCCTTGTGGGTGTTATCTTGATTGTAGCATCGAGGGGCGCACATATCAATGTAATATAAAGAAATTTGTAAAATAAGGAAATTTTTCTTTACAAGATCCGATTTTGCGGATATAATGAAAGCAAGGGGGGATAAAATGAATTTTGAAGATATGAAGATAAAAAGCATAGATTGTGCCGTCCGATTCACCGCCAAAAGCGACGACTGGGTGGCAAAAAACCGAAAATGGCATATCATCGGCATCGAACTTTCGGGCAAATCGGTGCACGATTTCGGATTTCAAAAATACACACTTGAAGCAAACGACCTGCTCTTTTTTAATCAAAAGGACGATTACGTTGTAAACGTGCTTGAGCGCGGCAGCTCGCTCAGCGTACATTTTACCACCTATGAGGATATCGACACACCCTCTTTTTGCCTTAAAGATGCAGGCACGCCCGAAATTGTTTCGCTGCTCGAGCGGATGGTGAAGGAAAGCGCCGTTGCAGGCAACGATTTTAAGATGGCAGAGCTGTTTTATCGCCTTTGCGGAATGTTTGAAGCGGCGCGGAAAAAAGCATACTCAAAAAAAGACCTGCGCATGATAAGCGCAGGGGAATATCTTGACCGCAACTATCGCGAGGAAGGATGTATAGATAACGCCGCAGATATTTCGGGTATCACGCGGCGGCGCTTCAACGATCTTTTCAAAAGCTCCTTTGGCATCACCCCAAACAGGTACGTCACAAAGCAAAAGATCGAATATGCAAAGCAGCTTCTTTGTCTGAACGAGCTTTCGGTTTCGGAAATTTCGGAAATCTGCGGTTTTTCGGATATCTACTATTTCAGCAAGGTTTTTAAGGGCGAAACAGGTCTTTCGCCGCGTGAATATCGTACAAAAAACGAAATATCGATGTGACGACAAAGAAAGTTTTTTGATAAAATTTTTTTCAAAAATCGATGTGACGACAAAGAAAGTTTTTTGATAAAACTTTTTTCAAAAATCGATGTGACAACAAAGAAAGTTTTTTGATAAAACTTTTTTTCAAAAAAGTTTTCGGTGTTAAGAGGCGGAGCCTCTTATCGCTCTCCGCAGAGAGCGAAATCCCCTTTGGCGTACGCAAAGCGCAGGAGTGGGTGAATTTTCAACCGTTTACGGTTGAAAAGAGGGCGAACCCCCGCCGGGGGTTCGCCCTGAATAATTTGCAAAAAAAATTGACAGAAAAAAGGGAAACCCTGCGGTTTCCCCTTTTTTTGCATTTATTGACAGAATCTATCAGAAAATAGGATATCCTGCATTTTCGTGGGCTTCATAAAGCTCGTCGCACATCTTCACGATGTCGTCGATCGAAAGCTGTGCGCCCGTGTGGGGATCAAGCATTGCCGCCTGGTAGATATGCTCCTTCTTGCAGGTAACAGCAGCCTCGATGGTAAGCAGCTGGGCGTTGATGTTGGTCATATTCATGGCTGCACACTGAACGGGAAGTCTGCCGACGTGGCAAGGATTAACACCGTGACCGTCCACAAGACAGGGCACCTCAACGCAGGCGTCAGAGGGCAGGTTGTCGATAAGACCGTTGTTCAGAACGTTTCCGCCAATCTTCAAAGGCTTGTTGGTAACAACCGCTTCCATAATGTGCGAAGCATATTCGTGAGTGCGCGAATGCTCGATGTCGCCGCCGTTCATCAGCTCTTCCTTCTGCTTTGCCCATCTTGCAATCTGGTTTTCGCATCTTCTGGGGTATTCGTCAAGCGGAATGTTGAATTTTTCGATCAGTTCGGGATAGCCCGGCTTGATATAGAAGCAGTTGTATTCCGAATTGTGCTCCGAGCTTTCGGTGCAGTAGTATCCGAGCTTGTCGATATAGTCAAAACGAACCATGTCGCCGTGCTTTTCGGTTTCGTTCTTTATCTTGCAAGGCGCTTGATCTCGGGATAAAGGTCGCGACCCTGCTTGTCGCGGATCTCCAGCAGCCAACCCATGTGGTTGATACCTGCAATAAGCTCCGAGCCGATCTCCACATCTTTCATACCGAGCGAGTCAAGAAGCCCTCTCGAGCATACCTGAACGCTGTGGCAAAGACCAACCGTCTTTACGCCGGTGTATCTCTGCATGTAGCCCGAAAGGATGGCCATGGGGTTTGTGTAGTTGAGGAAAAGTGCATCGGGGCAGACTTCTTCCATATCCTTGGCAAAACCTTTGAGCACGTGGATGGTGCGCAGACCGCGGAAAATACCGCCAATGCCAAGGGTGTCGCCGATGGTCTGGCGAAGACCGTATTTTTTGGGGATCTCAAAATCTATCTTGGTGCAAGGGTCGTAAAGGCCGACCTGAATGGCGTCCACCACAAAATTTGCACCGCGCAGAGCGTCTTTTCTCTGCTCCACGCCCAGATGCTTTGTGATCTTTGCCTTTGATGCGTTGTATTTTTTGTTGAGAGCGTCGATGACGATAAAAGATTCGTCAAGACGGTTGCGGTCAATGTCATAAAGCGCGATTTCGCACTCGCAAAGAGCAGGTGTGAGCAGTGTGTCGCCCAAAACGTTCTTGGCAAAAACGGTGCTGCCGGCACCCATAAAGGTTATTTTCATGATAAATGTCTCCTTTTCGGTTTTTTACTGAAACCTAAGATACTCCGATTATATCACGGAAAAGACAAAAAAAGAATTGTATTTTGTAACAAATCCATGTTAAAATGTAACTAAATCAAAGCATATTTCCGCAAAAATCATGTTGTTATGTAACCGAGGTGCAAAATGCGAAAACACAAAATATATGATATAACCTCTGACAATACGGGACGAACAAGCACAGATCTTTTACCCACTGTGCTGGGCGAGGAGGAATGTTTGCCCTCCCACAGCTTTGGCCCGTACATCCGAGAATATTTTCTTATACATTATTGCATTAAGGGCAAAGGCACCTTTTGCGTGAACGGAAAAACCCACGAGGTAGGCCAGGGCGAAATATTTATTATCTGCCCGGGGCAGGTCACGGTTTATACCGCCGATGCTGACGATCCGTGGCATTATGCGTGGATTGGCTTTTCGGGCAAGGAGGCGGAGCGGATACGTAGCTTGGCGCCTGTTATGCCATATCACGCCGAAACCTTTTTGCGTGTTGCCGAGTTTGCACGCATGGGAGTAACAAACTGCGAAATATACCTTTCGCATATCTACGAGATATTCTATTATCTTTTTTCCGACCGCAGCACAAATTCTGATGTCTGCAAGCAGGTCAAGGATTATATCCGCCTTAACTATATGCAGGAGCTGACAGTCGAGAGCATATCCTCCCGTTTCACCCTGAATCGCCGCTATCTTTCGCGCATTTTCAAGGCAAAATACGGCGTTACGATAAAAGAATATATCGTGTCGGTGCGGGTGTCGAAAGCAGCAGAATTTCTTGCGGCAGGCTACAACGTGTCTGAGGCGGCGCTGATGTCGGGCTATCCCGACCAGTTTGCCTTTTCAAAAATGTTCCGCAAGGTCATGGGTATGTCGCCGTCGGAATATAGGAAAAAATGATTGGGATTTGCACCCCAACAAACGCCTCCCTTGCCTAAAGGGAGGGGGGTATGTTATAATACGAAGTGCAACACCCATAAAAATTAAGATAAAACAATAGAATAATAAATTTGTATTTTTGAG
>SVTM01000024.1 GCA_015063785.1 Oscillospiraceae bacterium | reverse complement strand
AATTGCATGGCTGGCAGGCCAATTTTAAACGCACTTGTGCGTCGCCAGTATCAGTTAGGGCTTTGCCCGAAAATGAAATACCACCCGCTATGCGGGTGGATATTTATTATATTTCGGGAACGCTTGGCAATAAGAAAAAGCCCCTTAAATACACCTTTTATTAGTCTTTACAACCTTTTTCTCGGTCGGCACCCGCCGAAACGGTAATTGATGAACGAAAATTTCGCCATTAGGTGCTATTGAATACGCATTTGTTGCATCATAAGATTATGAACATTTCAAGGCAGATTGAATTATTCACATTTTTGTGCTATAATTAGTTAAAAGAAATTTTTAAACAGTTCGATAAATTGGAATTTGAATCAAGGAGGGAGTACTATGAAAAAGTTGTTTGCAATCGTGTTTGCAATGGTATGTGTATTTAGTTTTAGTGGATGTCAAAAAACACCAAGTAGCACAGAAACGGAGACAAGTAATAAAACCATTATCGGCTATATAGCAGAACTTAATAATGAAACGGTGTCGTTTGATGAAATCGAATGGGTAACTGTACCTGGTGAACGTGCAACAGAGCTGGGCATAACAGATGATGATGCCGCAAACGGATTTTACATCCATAATGAAGAAAGTGTTACAACAGAGTACGATATTGCGGATAAGTGTGTGGTTTGTATTTTGGATTGGAAATTTGAAACACAACAGATAGAATTTGTCAACTTTATTGAAATATTTGAACAGACAGGCAATGCCTTAATTCCATATATACTTACTATTGAAAATGGTAATGTCATTAACATTGAAGAGCACTATATTCCCTAAATATATTGGTTTAGATGCAAATCTTTTGAAGGTGGTTTATGTCAAGTTTGGAACAAAAAACATATAGAAAAATTCCAATTTGTCGAACAGATGAGAGCGGAGGAAAATCCTCCGCTCTTGTTATATTTCGGGAACGCTTGGCAATAAGAAAAAGCCCCCTTGGAGTTCAAATCTCCACACATAACAAAAAACGCACAGCATGAAGCTGTGCATTTTTTGTTGGAGCTGGTGGAGAGATGAGTCTGCGAAACACTTCGTGTTTCGCATCCACTCTGCTCGCATCGGGGGATGCTCGCACCTTTTTGCTAAAAACAGCCATCCAGGCTGTTTTTTTAACGCAAAAAGCCCCCTTGGAGTTCAAATCTCCGCTTAAAACAAAAAACGCACAGCAGAAGCTGTGCATTTTTTGTTGGAGCTGGTGGAGAGATTTGAACTCTCGGCCTACTGATTACGAATCAGTTGCGCTACCCCTGCGCCACACCAGCAAGCTCTTGTATTTTATCACAAAAAGTTGGGAATGTCAAGAGCATATGGATGAAAAACAGGATCTTACCCGTGTTTTATTGCGCCGTAGCTTTTGCGCATATCAAAAAAGAGTCGGATAAGATTTTTGTGATACGGAATAAAAACTTTTTCGTCGATAAGGCGGCAGATCTCGTCGGCATCCGCCCATTTCACCTCGGCGACCTCTTCTTTTTGCAACACAAGGCTGTTGATATCAATGTCTTTTTCAACAAGATAAATATCGTCAAATCCGCGATTGAAGTTGACACTCAGACGGGGCAGAGTATTTTCGAGATCAAGCTTTACGCCTATTTCCTCAAAGGCTTCTCTTTCGGCGGCTTTGCCGGAGGTATCGCCCGAAACCGCGCTTCCGCCTGCCGAAAGGTCCCAAAGTCCCGGCCAGCAATCCTTTGTGGAGGTGCGGTGCTGAATAAGCATTTTGCCCTCGGAATTGAAGATGCAGATATGCACCATAATGCGGTAATCGCCCTCTTCAATGCGGTCTCCGCGCACCACTGTTTTGCCTTTTTTAATATGGTTTATGTCGTATATATCCCAAAGTTCCATTTTTTCTCCCGTTATTGCTTGCAAATGTCTTTTATAACCTCGCCCGCGATGATAAGCCCTGCGCAGGAGGGAACGAAAGATATGCTTCCCGGAGCTTTTCTTCCCAAGTTTCCCTTTTCCTCGCTGTTTTCGTCATATTGTGGGGATATCGGCTCTTCTTTTGAATAAAGCACCTTCAGCTTTTTGATGCCGCGCTGCTTCAATTCTCTGCGCATAACGCGTGCAAGAGGGCAGACGCTGGTTTTTGAAATATCGCAGATCTCAAACCGGGTGGGATCGAGCTTGTTGCCCGTGCCCATCGAGCTTATTATCGGGATATTTTTCTCCTGACATATCTGTGCAAGAAGTATTTTTGACGAAACGGTATCTATGGCGTCGATCACATAGTCAAACTGCGAAAAATCAATACTGTCTGCGTTTTCTGCCGTAAAGAATATCGGATATTCGATCACTTCGGCTTTGGGGTTTATATCGGCGATGCGCTCCTTTGCGACTGTTGTCTTGAGCTTTCCGACTGTCGAGTGAAGTGCTACGAGCTGGCGGTTGATGTTCGATGTGCTCACGGTGTCGTTGTCGAAAAGCGAAAGCTTTCCCACCCCCGTGCGTGCCAAAGCTTCAACAACGTACGAGCCCACCCCACCGATGCCGAAAACGGCAACGTGTGCGCGATAAAGCTTTTCTATGCTGTCGCCGAGCAATAGTCTGCTTCTTGAAAACTCTGTCATTTGTCAGTCTTCGTTTCTGTATTTGGGAGTGTTGAATACCTGGTTTTGCGAGAGGATCATTTCTTCAAACACCATGTTTTCTTCATATGTGCAGGCGGCGCGGTTGCCCAGCTCCTGTCCCTCGTGGCGGACGATAACATTGTCGTATATCTTGCAGTCCTTGGGGAAAGATGTCACCTTTCCGCTCTTGTACATAAAAGATGTCTGAGCGCGTGTGAAGACGTTGTTGCGGATGGTGATATCGCAGAGCGGAACGCCGATGTTATATATCATGAGATGTGACGAGCAACCCTTGTTGGGGCGTGCTTCATAACCCCAGCAATATCCGCAGTCAACGACCACGTTGTTTTCAAAATAGCTGTTGGTGATGCCCACGGGCTCGTCGAGCTCTGTGGATGCCCAGATTTCAAAGCCCTGGGTGCAGTTCCAGATAACGTTGTTGCGGAAGATCATGTTGTCCCAGTTTCTTACAACTCGGTTGCCCTGGATGGTGATGGCAACGTCGTAAATTTCGGAAAATCTGCAGTTTTCTACCGAGCCGTTTGTCGAGTTGGACCAAAACTCAACACCGTTGCCGTAGCGGACGGTGTTGAATCTTCCGCGGCGTTCGATTCCGCCCAGGCGCGAACCGCCCAGCTCGTGGAATTCGCAGTTGTTGATATGGCAATTGACTGACGTTCCCGAAATGCCGTGGGCACCTGCACCGCGGCAGATGATGTTTTCAACATTCAGATTGCTGCTCATGCTGATACAGCGGATATTGCAGGCGATCTTAACATCGTCTGTGATCTCATCGGGGCACTTGTTCAAAAGAACGTAAAGATACTGATCGTCGCAATAGAAATCCCAGGGGAATGCAAGGTCGGCAAGGTGAAATCTCTTGCGGTATTTATACTCGCCGTTGACCTTCATAAAGCCGACGTTTGTGTCGATATCTTTGGTGTTGCCGGTAAATTTTGTTGTATCGGTAAGGTCGAGCTTCCACACGCCGTCGATGTGTCTTTCCCATGCGCCGTGAACGGGCATTTTGTACTGGGAGATGGTGGGTTTTTCACCCTCGCCATAGCTTGTGAGGACGGTGGGTTCTTGTTCGGAAGGACCTGCGGGAAGGTGGATGTTGCCGTAAAAAGTGTCTCCGCAATGAAGCTTTATCGTATCGCCGCCCGATACCGATTCCATCATTTTGCCGATTGTCTGCCATGCGCTTTCGGGCGAAAGACCATCGTTTGTGTCACATCCTTGCGCAGATACGTAATAGATACTCATTTTTGTATTCCTCCTTATTTTTGGAAATCGTTTATATTTCTGAACGTATTGTTTTTCAAAAGCTCGGTTGATATTGCGATCGTTTTTTAAGGGGTTTTTCCGAAAGTCGGTTGTTTGTGTCGCATCCTTGCACCAAAATGTAAATAGATACGCATTTTGTGCCTCGTTCAAATCGCTTCTTTTATTAAATTATATATACATTTGTCGTCAATGTCAAGAAAATACACATACCTTTGAAATGTTTTTTAATTTGGTGTTGAAAAAACGGTGTTTTCTGTTATAATATAGAGAAACAAGCGAAAAGGAGTCTTATCATGTTAAACAAATTTCCGATCTTGGCGTGGCCGGTAAAAGGATTTGACGAAAAACAGATCGACGAAGTAAAGCTTTGGAAGGAGATCGGCCTTACCGTCAATATCTGTGACGACGGATGGAACGAAAACGAAACCAACAAGGACGCTTTTATAAGACTCCTTGACGAATGCCACAAACACGATATCAAAGTAATCATTCAGGACAAACGACTTTTGTGGAAAGGCGCATCGGAAGATCCCGAAGCATACCGCGAAAAATTCAACGCCGTCTACAAAGATTTTGGCAAGCATCCTGCAACTCTTGGATTTTTCATCGGTGACGAGCCATGGAAAAAAGATATGGAGGATGTGATCACAGCTTTCAGGATACAGCGCGAGCAAGCGCCCGAGCTTTTGCCCTTCTTGAATCTGCTTCCCCTGTGGGACGAATCAAATCCACCGTATATGGGCTTTGAAACGCAGGAAAACTATCTGTCGTTTATGAAAGAAAGATATAATGCCCCGGTGCTTTCATACGACCGCTATAATCAGATGCGAGGTACAGAAGAAGGCATACACACATATTTTCACGATATGCGTATATATAACGAGCTTGCACAAACTCTCGGGATCCCGCTTTGGACCTGCCTTTTGGCAATAGGTCACTGGGATTATGCCGTCCCCGACGAGGGGGCAGTGCGCTGGCAGTTCAACACAGCCCTTGCGGGCGGATGCACGGGTATAGTCTGGTTCACCTTGGACGACATCCCGTTTGCGACCAACACCCATGGCGCCGCCATTGATATTTTCGGCGAAAAAACTCCGCATTTTTACAAATTCAAAAGTGTTTCCCGCTATTTTCTTGCCTCCACGGCTGACATTTTCAAAGATCTGCGACTTGATGAATGCTACCACGTGGGACGCTCGTGGGGAGGATATCCGCTATTCAAACAAGGGATCAGCGATATTATTCTCGATGTGAGATCTCTGAAAAACACCGACATGATCGTAAGCTTTTTCACATCTGCAAACGGTGATAAATATGTGGCGGTGGTGAACAATTCCACAACTGTAAACGACAATAATTTCAATATCACATTTAACCGTAAAAAATGTGATCCGTATGAAATAAAGGGATATGGTAACAGTTTGAGAGTATATGACGTCTACCCGAACAACGATTCCCACAATTTCGATCCGAGACGGGAAAACAACGCAGAGCTTTGCGACAAAGACCGCTACACCATCAACCTTTGGGCGGCGGCAGGTCAGATGTATTTGTTCAAGATCTGACAAAAAAGCAAAAGCTTTGATCTTGCGTTGTGAAAGCATCTTTTTTTCATTATGTAAAATTTAACGCAAAGAAAGGAGGAAAAACGTGAAAAAGCTGACGGTGGGAATACTTGCCCATGTAGACTCGGGAAAGACCACTCTTTCCGAGGCACTTCTTTATACCACGGGAAATATCCGCAAATTCGGCAGAGTTGACCACGCCGACACTTTTCTTGACACCCACGAGCTCGAGCGTGCCCGCGGCATCACCATTTTTTCAAAACAGGCGATGCTTTACGGCAACGATTTTGAGTTCACCCTGCTTGACACCCCGGGACACGTGGATTTTTCCTCCGAAACAGAGCGCACCCTGTGCGTGCTTGATGCCGCCATCCTTGTTATCAGCGGTATTGACGGGGTGCAAAGCCACACCGAGACCTTGTGGCGGCTTTTGCGCAAGCACTCTATTCCCACCTTTATCTTCGTGAACAAAATGGACGTGCCGTCGGCCGACCGCGAAACCCTGATGCGCGGTATCACAAAGCGGCTTTCGTCCTCCTGCATCGAAGAGGACAGGCTTTCTTGTTTTGACGACGTTTCGATGTGCGACGAAGCTTTGATGGAAAAATATCTTGAAACGGGACATCTTTCGCAGGAGGATATCTCGTCTGCCATATCGTCGGCAAAGCTTTTTCCGTGCTATTTCGGCTCGGCACTGAAAAATCAGGGGGCGGACGAGCTTCTTTCGGGCATCTGCGAATATATGAAACAGCCCCAATATCCCGACAGCTTTGGCGCAAGGATATACAAAATTTCAAGGGACGAAAGCGGAAAACGCCTGGTACATCTGAAGGTTACGGGCGGCAATCTTTGCGTGCGCGACAGCCTTTCGGGGAAAACAGCGGCAGGCGAGGAATGGAACGAAAAGATCGACGGCATCAGAATATATTCGGGCACAAAGTTTGAATCTGTAACCGAAGTGCCGGCAGGCACGGTATGTGCCGTAACAGGCCTTTCTATGGCTGCGGCAGGCGACACCCTCGGCTTTGAAAAAGAGCTTCCCGTGCCCGTGCTCGAGCCTGTTTTCAACTATCGCGTCATCCTGCCTGAAAAGGCAGACCCTGTGACGGCGTATTCGAAGCTTAAGCTTTTGGAGGAGGAAGAACCGACCCTTCGCATAACCTTTGACAGACGCCTTTCGGAAATAAAGCTTCTGCTGATGGGGCAGATACAACTTGAAATAATAAAAAATCTCATAAGCACACGCCTTTTAATGGACGTTTCGTTTGATGCCGGACGGGTGGTATATCGCGAAACGATTGCAGACACGGTGGAGGGCGTGGGACATTACGAGCCTTTGCGCCATTATGCCGAGGTGCATCTGATCCTTGAGCCTGCCGAGCGCGGAACGGGACTTTCGTTCTGCACGGATTGCTCAACCGACGAACTTTTGCGCTCGTGGCAGAGGTTGATACTCACCCACCTTGAAGAAAAGACCCATGTGGGTGTTTTGACGGGTGCTCCCATAACCGATATGAAAATAACCCTTGTGGCAGGCAGAGCCCACAAAAAGCACACCGAAGGGGGAGATTTCCGCGAGGCGACATATCGCGCCGTGCGGCACGGTCTGCGTCGGGCAAAAAGTGTGCTCCTCGAGCCTTATTACAACTACGAAATAACCGTACCCGACGGCATGACGGGCAGAGTTATGACCGATATGCAGCGATTTGGCGCCGCCATGAATCCCCCGGAATCGGACGGTGAAATGACGACGGTTACGGGGCACGCACCTGTTTCAAAGATCCAGCATTACGGTCTTGAGCTTGCCGATTTTTCCCACGGAAAGGGCAGGATAATCTGTACCCTTCGCGGATACGAGGAATGTGCCGATGCGCAAAGGGTGATCGAAGAAATATGCTACGATGCCGATGCCGATCTTGAAAATTCCTGTGATTCGGTATTTTGCGCCCACGGGGCAGGTTTTCTTGTCAAATGGGACGAGGTCGAAAACTATATGCACATCGAAAGCGTGCTGACGCGCGACAACGAGGCGATTGAGCAACAGCTTGAAATAAAGCGCCGTGCCGAAAATTATCTTGCAAGCGTGGCAAGCGACACCGAGCTTATGGCGATATTCGAGCGCACATACGGCCCGATACGCAAAAGAGACGGCGGAAAGGTGCGGCACGAAGCACCCAAAAGTGCCGTCGAAAAACCGAAACCGCCAAAGGCAAAGCCGCAGATGTTTGACGGCGAAGAATATCTTCTCATCGACGGCTACAACATCATTTTTGCCTGGGACGAGCTGAAAAAGCAGGCATCTCAAAGTCTTGACCTTGCCCGTACAACTCTTATCAACCGTCTGTGCAACTACCAGGGCTTTTGCGGCACCAAGATAATCCTTGTTTTTGATGCGTACAGGGTGAAGAAAAACCCCGGAAGCATTGAAAATTTCCGCAACATCAGCGTTGTTTATACAAAAGAAGCAGAGACTGCCGATTCGTACATCCAGAAAGTATCCCACGAGCTTTCAAAAAAACACCGCGTAAGGGTTGCCACATCCGACGCCGCCGAGCAGATGATAATCCTCGGCTCGGGTTCGCTGCGCGTGCCTGCTGCTGCCTTTCACAAGGAAGTGAAAGACGCCGAAAGCGCCATAAGGGAGATTATTGAATAGATAGAAAAACAAAAAACACATTTCGAAAGCCACGAAATGTGTTTTTTATCTTTCTTTACGACCAACAAGATAGTCGAGTGATACGTTATAATAATCGGCAAGTTTGATTGCTGCCCAAAGAGGGAGTTCGCGTTCTCCGCGTTCATATCTTTGATAGACAGTAAGCTGCATATTGAGATATAGGGCTATATCTTTTTGCGTTTTATCGCTGTCTTCGCGTAGGTCTCTTACCCGTTTGTAAATATACATTGCACACCACCAAAACAGTATTATATACATTATTTTACATAATAACACCAAATGGTGTTGACAATAACACCAAACGGTGTTATAATATAGACGACATCTTTGTGATGTATAATATTTTTTGGAGGTGTCCATATGGCAGATTTACTGACTTTTGGTTTTGTGGGATCTAATAGCGGAATACTGGTATTTGTTTTACTTATTGTTGTTTTGTTTGTATCAATGATTCTGTTTTCTGAATTGATTCCGGAAAAGAAGAGACAAGGACTTGGAAAACTCGGAAAAAAGCTTCATGACTTTTTCAATTTCAAATACTTGGTGACTGAAAAAATACTGCAGTTTCTGTATATTTTTGCTACTCTTGTGATTCTTATATACGGAATTGTTATGTTGTTCAATGTTGAACCTTGGACAGGGAAATGGCGAGGATACATTGGATTGCTGATAATGATAGGCGGTACAGTTGTCGCACGTCTCGCTTTTGAAATGTCCATGCTGCTGATTTTGGCAGTGAAAAACATAATTCAGATAAACAACAAACTGAAAAACTGGAATGTTCAAGAGCAACAGGCTGAAAAGTATGATTCAACAGCATCAAAATCGGACAGTATTGTTTATGCGGTTGAAAAAACAGCTGCTGTCAAAGAAGAGGGAAACGAAAACAATCTAGAGAATTAAAAAGAAAACCATTGCAAAGCTTTCGGCCTTGCAATGGTTTTTTGTTATATTTTTTCAATATCTGTCTTTTCGCACCACAAAACGTCGATGCCGTCGGGGTTTCCGACAGGATGTGAGGGAAGCGAGGTGTTGCAGATATATTCGTTGTTTCTGAAGGTGACTTCGGCGGTGTTGCGAACGCACAGGAATCGTTTTTCGTGCAGTTCGAATCTGTTGTTTTCAATAAGCACCCTGCCGTTGAAACTGCCTGCGTTTTCGGGGGAGTAGAGATTTGGCACGACGGTCATGGCAAAACCGCCTGCGTACGCGCTGTTTTTGAAATTGCAGTTGCGCACAGTGATGTCGGCGGCAGGGCCGCTTTCGTACCAGTCGCGCATTTCACAGCCTGCCACAACGCCTGCGTACATATTATAAAAAGTGCTGTCCTCCACCAGAGTTTTTCCGCGGGTGGCAAGCAGGAAACCTCGCGGACGGTTGTTGCCCGTCTCGCACGAAAGAACGTGAATATCGGGGGCGGACGAAAGGTTTTCGGCAACATAGCCATCGGGAATGTCACAAAGCGGCTCTTTTACAAAAACTTTTATTTCGTTTTCCGAAAGCAGAACCGATCTTTCAACCGTATAAACTTGCTTTTCTTTCATATTTTTGGGATTTGTGATAAGCACCTCGTCGCCCTTGCGGAAGATATTGATGCCCACCTGCTGAAAATGTCCAAAGCCTGCCACAAAGGCGTTTTCGTCCACCTTTTTGGGATCTTTCAGATAAATTCCGTGGATATTGCAGGCGTCGTCCATCATATTCACAAACTTGCAGTTTTTAAAGGATATTTTTCCGCGGCAGTTGACAAAATGGGTGGCGTCGGCGTTGACGCAAAGCATTCTTTTGGTGCCTTCCTTTGCTTGCGCAATTATTTTTTCAAGCGAGATGTTTTCGCTGGTCTGGCAGATCACGCCCATGGCGTAGGTGTGCAAAAGATCAATACCGAAAAGAGAAACGTCCTTGGAATCGGTGACGAAAATTCCGGGATAATGACGGCCGCTGTGGGTGCTTATCAGATAGTTGCCGATCTTGTGCTCCCATCCGAAATTACCGCACAGCTCGATGACGTTTTCCGAAAGCTCGCGCGCCTTTATATCCTTGAACATTCTGCCGAGAAAACCGTGATCCTTGGGCTTGCCCGTATATATGAAATAGGTGGGAGCAAAAGGATCGGGGGCTTTTTTGTCGGCGTCAAATTCCAGCGTCAGACATTGCTCGACGGTGTTTTCCCACCCGTCGGTCTTGCTGTAAAACGAAAGGTTTCCATCGACCACGCGGCAGTTGAACTCATCGCCGTCATATTCAAGCACCGTTCGCGTGGGGCTTGCTTCGATCACCTTTCCCTGTGCATATTTTGGCGAAGAATAGTCTATTGAAAAATTCTTTATGCTCACGTTTTCGCTGCTGTCGATGACAAAGGGCAGAATATCGCCGTGGAAAACAAGCTTTGCTCCCCGTCCGTCGACTGTTATGTTCTTTTTGCCGATAATGGGGAAGGCAATCGGCTTTTCGCCCTTGTCGTTGTTTGAAATGCAATAGTATTTTTTGAAAGCGCCGTCAGGGAAGATGTTGTATACCTTGTCCTCAAGTTCAAGGGTGTCGCCGTCGTCCATGGCCTTCACGGCAAAATTTATTGCCGCAGCAAGGCTTTTGTGGGCGTTTTCAAATTCGGAAATGCGGTATATCATTTGTTTTCTCCTTTGTAGCAAGCGACACAGCCGTTTTCGTCGCCGAGAATGTTTTTCACGCTGTCCTGCGCAGAGTCGTCAAAATACATCATGGAGGTGGGATTTTTTCCCACTCTCAAAAATTCGCCGCCGTCGTTCTGGATATAGGTGTTGCCGACAAACTGCGGCTTGTACGCCGCGTCGGCAAAGCCTGCGTGGACGATCATGTGGCCCGAACGGTCGAAGATGTTGTTTTTGATCACGAAATTTTTGGCAGGGTTTTTGTGATCCCAGCCCTTTATATGGGCAGGAGTTGTGCCGTCGGGACGCTGGGTGCCAAATCCATAGCCGGCACAACGCATGAAGTTGTTTTCGATAAGGATATCTGACATAATCTGCTCGTCGCAATCGTCCTGATCAAGGAAATATTCTATCGAATAAACACAGTTTTCGATGAGGTTGTTTTTGTATACAACGTTTGTCATTGTGCAGGGAGACGGGCTTTTTCCCTTGAACTGATGGGTGATGGCGGCATCGTATATTTCGTAAAGATAGCAGTTTTCAACGGTATAATCGGCACACGAAACGTATATTTCAACGCCGTTGCCATATCTTGTCACCCGTCCGTCGGGGTTATAAAACTGCACGCAACCGCCGATGCGTCCGATCTCGCAATGGCGGACAGTAAGCCCCTTCACATTTCCGCCGCCGATGCCGTGGCATCCGGCGTACCTTATGCAAAGGTTGTCTATCGTGACGCCGTTTTTGGGGACAACGCCGTTTTCTCTGACACAAAGCTCGATGCTTGAAAAGACAAGGCCGGGGTTTCCTCTGTCACATCTTAAATAGAGAGTTCCGACATTTTCGCGGTTGTACATATCGGGTACGGGAATATCGCGGCGCATCACCTTTGCACAATCGCAGAAGATGCCGAGATCATATCGTATATTCTTTTTTACATCAAAGGGGATATCTGTGCCGCGGACGATGTATTTTCCGTCGACATATGAGGGAATTTCCTTTATCGAATGGTATGCTCCGCCGTCAAAGACCAAAGTTCCGCAGTCGGTTATTTCCTTTGTGTATCTCCATATATTGTCTGTGCCCTCAAGTTTTTCCCACGCTGCAGGGTACGCCGCGTTTTCGGGGGAGGCAAAAAGTCGGGGCTTTGCACCTTTGCCATAGGCGGAATAGGTGACACCCTCGCAGCAGGTAAGAACACCACGGAATGTGCGGTTTCGCTCGAAAAGCACCACCGATCCGCGCACAAGAGGTGTCGACGAAACTTTGTTTAAGGTTTTCCATGGGGTGTTGCGGCTTTTGCCGTCGTTTTCATCGTCGCCGTCGGGCGAAACGTAATAGATCGGTCCCTTTGAAAAGAAGGAGGAATTTGTGGTCAGTATCTCGTGTTTGCGACTTTCAAAAAGCGCGTCGAGATCGTATTTCAGATTTTTCATAAAATAAGTTCTCCTTTTGTTTGCTGTTAACATATTTATAGCACAAAACAGGTTGGATGTCAACGAAAAAGCGGCTTTTTCTGTGCCGATGTTAATTGGATTGAGGCGAATGGAGATTTTTTCACAAATTTTTGTGAATTGTGCACAAAATAAAAAAGAATATTATGATTATTATTACATATTGCATAATTTTGCAAAGTGATTTATAATATATCTAACGGCAATTTTATTTTTTTAAGCCGAAACCCTTACAGCGCAAAATGAATTGGTGACGGACATTTTTTTAAAAGATCTCTGACATAAATACATCGCTTTGTACGGGCAAGTACATTTTCCGGAAAGGAGTCTAACAACAATGGCAACTACAAAAACAGAAAATATCCGCAACATATGCTTGCTGGGACACGGAGGAAACGGCAAAACTTCGGTTGCCGAAGCAATGCTGTATATTTCTAAAGGAACAGACAGACTCGGAAAGACAGCAGACGGAACAACTATCTGTGACTATGACCCCGAGGAAATTAAGCGCAAGTTTTCTATCTCCACAGCTATTGCTCCCGCATATTATAACGACAAGAAGATAAACATTATCGACACTCCCGGTTATCTCGATTTTTCGGGCGAAGTAATGCAGGGTCTGCGTGTTTCGGGCTGTGCTCTTATCGTCATGGACGCAAAGAGCGGCGTGGACGCAGGTTGCGAGATCGCATGGGAATATGCCACAGAGGCAACCGTGCCCAAGGCATTCTTTATCAACAAGATCGATGACGAAAACGCCAACTTCTCGGCAACCATCGACGCCATGCGTGAAAAATTCGGCAAGACAATCTGTCCCGTTACCATCCCGATCTTTGAAAACAGAAAGACCGTGGGTATCGTAAACCTCATCAAGAACAAGGCGTATGCATACAACGGCACCGAGGCAAAGGAAATTGCCATCGACCCCAAGTTCTCTGACAACATCGCCGAGGCAAGATCTCTGCTTATGGAATCTCTTGCTTCCACCTCCGACGAGCTTATGGAAAAGTTCTTTGCAGAAGAAGAATTTACCGAAACTGAAATGACAGAAGCTCTCTGCAAGGGTATCAACGACAGAAGCATCGCTCCCGTTATGGTAGGCTCTGCCGCAACACTTGACGGTATCACATCCCTGCTTTACGTTATCTCCAACTCCTTCCCGAACCCCTTCGGCAAGAAGCACGAGCGCGACCTTGACGGCGAATATGTCAAGATCGATACAGAGGGCGACCCCGCAATCTTCGTATTCAAGACGGTTGCCGACCCCTTCGTAGGAAAAATGTCCTACTTCAAGGTTATGAACGGCACCCTCAAGCGCGACGCGGTTCTCAAGAACCTCACCACAGGCGACAACGAAAAGTTTGCACACATCTATACCCTCAAGGGCAAGAAGCAGGTCGAAGTTGACGAGCTTGCCTGTGGCGATATCGGTATGACCGCAAAGCTTTCGAACACCAACACCAACGACACCCTCACATCGGGTTCGACCATACAGTACAAAAAGATCAAGTACAAGACTCCCTACTACGGCATGGGCATCGTTCCTGCTACCAAGGGCGACGAAGACAAGATCTCGGGCGGTATCTCCAAGTTGCTTGAAGAAGACCTTACTCTCCGCTATGAAAACAACGCCGAAACAAAGCAGATGCTCGTATACGGTCTTGGCGAACAGCACCTTGACATCGTAACCGCAAAGCTCAAGACACGCTTTGGCACTTCGGTTCAGTATTCCGAACCCAAGATTGCCTACCGCGAAACAATAAAGAAGAAGATCGACGCAGAAGGTAAGCATAAGAAGCAGTCGGGCGGTAAAGGTCAGTACGGCCACGTCAAGATCCATTTTGCTCCCGGCGAAGACGGACTTGTATTCTCCGAAAGTACCTTTGGCGGCTCGGTTCCCAAGAACTTCCATCCCGCAGTAGAAAAGGGTCTTTCCGAATGTATGCTCAAGGGCGTTTTGGCAGGCTTCCCGATGGTTGGCCTTTGCGCAGACCTCTTTGACGGTTCGTACCACGATGTTGACTCGTCCGAAATGGCGTTCAAGCTCGCAGCAGGTCTTGCGTACAAGGAACTGAAGAACGCAAATCCTGCCATCCTTGAACCTGTCGGCAAGCTGACCGTTTCTGTTCCCGATGATTACATGGGCGACGTTATTGGCGATGTAAGCAAGCGCCGCGGCAGAATTCTCGGTACAGGTAAGGGTGACAAGGCTGACATCACCATCATCGAGGCAGAAGTTCCCCAGTCCGAAATGACCACCTATTCCATCACTCTGCGTGCCATGACTCAGGGCAGAGGCGACTTCGAATACGCTTTTGAAAGATACGAAGAAGTTCCCGGACCGCTTGCACAGAAGATCATTGCAGAAAACGCAACAGCAGAGGAATAATTAAACCAAAATCAAAACTCCCATTGTACCGCGGTACAATGGGAGTTATTTTTTTGAAGTTTGGCATTTGCAGGATGTTTTCTGCCATGCGGTGTTTACATATTTTTCAGGAATTTTTCCATTCTTTCAAGCGCCTGTTCGATGTGCTGCATCGAATATGCGTAGGATATGCGTGCAAAGCCTTCGCCGCAATCGCCGAAAGCCGTGCCGGGGACAATGGCAACTCCGCCCTCGTGCAGAAGCTTTTCGCAGAAGACCTCGGAGGTCATTCTTTCGTCTGTAACCTTGGGAAAGAGATAAAAAGCCCCCTCGGGTTCAAAACATTCAAAGCCCAAAGTGCGAAGTCCGTCAAGCAACATCATTCTGCGGCGGTTGTACTGTGACTTCATGTATTCGATATCCTCGTCGCCTGCCTCCATTGCCTCGATTCCGGCAAACTGGCTGGCAGTGGGGGCGCACATGATGCCGTACTGGTGAATCTTGTATATCTGCTCTGTGATCTCACGCGGTGCCGCGATATATCCGAGGCGCCAGCCTGTCATGGCATATGCCTTTGAAAAGCCGGACGCAATGATGGTGCGCTCGCGCATACCCTCAAACGATGCTATCGAGACATGGTGTCTGCCGTATGTAAGCTCGGCGTATATTTCGTCCGAAAGAACGGCTATGTTGGTGGGGCGAAGAACTTCTGCGATCTCGGCAAGATCCTTCTCGTCAAGGATGGCTCCTGTGGGGTTGTTGGGGAAGGGGAGCACGAGAAGCTTTGTTTTGTCGGTTATGGCGGCTTTCAGTTCTGCCGCTGTCAGCCTGAATTTGTTTTCGACCTTGGTGTTGATGATAACGGGTTTTCCGCCGCAAAGCTCGATTATCGGCTCGTAGCAGACAAACGCCGGCAGGGGCAAAATAACCTCGTCGCCGGGGTTTATGAGTGCGCGCAGAGAAACGTCAAGAGCCTCGCTGCCGCCGACAGTTACGATTACCTCGTTGGACGGCTCGTATTTAAGCTTGAATCTTCTGTCAAGATATGCGCATATCGCCTCGCGCAGGGGTACAAGTCCGCTGTTGGGGGTATAAAAGGTCTTGTTTTTTTCGATGCTCTGTATAGCTTTTTCGCTGATGTGCCAGGGGGTGGGAAAATCGGGCTGTCCGACGGTGAGGCCGACCACATCCTTTGCCTCGTTGAGCAGATCGAAAAACTTTCTGATGCCCGAGGGCTTGATGTTTACGATCTTGTCGGAAAGCATCTTTGAATAATCTATCATATGATGCCCTCTCCTCTTTCGTCCTTGTCGGGAGCCTTGTAGATAACGCCCTTGTCCTTGTAGCGGCGAAGCACAAAGTGAGTGGCGGTGGCGGTGACAGATTCGATAAGCGCCAGCTTTTCGGCAACAAACAGCGCAACTTCGCGCATGGTCTTGCCTTCGACAAGCACAGCAATGTCAAATCCGCCCGACATCAGATATACCGTTTTCACTTCGGGATAGCGGCAGATCTTACCCGCAATCTCGTCAAATCCGCGGTCTCTCTGGGGGATAACCTTTATTTCGATAAGGGCGGTCACGTATTCTCTGTCGGTCTTGTCCCAGTCGACGATTGTCTTGTAACCGAGTATTACGCCCTGTTCTTCAAGCTCGGATATTTCTTTTTTTATGTCGCCCACTTCTTTTTCAAGAATTGCAGCAAGCTCCTTGGCGGTGAGGCGGCTGTCGTTTTCAAGCAGTTCGAGTAATGTCATTTTTGTATATTCCTTTCGTCGTTTTTTATATATTCATTTCGCGGCGCATCTTGCGGATCTTGTCGCGCTCGCAGGCTTTTTCGTATTCCGCTTTTTCCTCGTCGGTGGTGCACAAAAGGGGAGGCACGGCGCAGGGTTTTCCGTTTTCGTCAAGGGCAACCGCCACAACGTAGCCGCGGCAAACGGGGCGCTTTGTGCCGTCGGTGTTTTCGACGCATCCTTCGACTTTGACCTCAACCGAGGTCTTTCCCGCTCGTGTCACCACCCCCGTGGCGGTAAAAAGCTCGCCAAGCCGTGCAGGTGGTGCAATAAATTCGGCGCTGTCGATAAGGGCAGTGGTCACCGTGCATCTGCAATATCTTTTTGCGCAGGCGGCGGCAAGCTCGTCGATGACATTAAGCATGTATCCGCCAAGCAGTCTGTCCGCACCGTTTATGGCGTAATGGGGAAGTATCTGGGTTATTTCGCAGCGTGAATCCTGCGGGGTTCGTTCTTGCATTTTCTGACCTCTTTGAAGATTTGTGTATCTGTTTAATTATATATTATATCTCTTTTTTGCCCTCTTGTAAAGCTTTCGGGTAAATTTTTCGGAAAAAGATAAAATATTTTTGCAAAAAAAGCAAAAAATACTAAAAAAATCGTCCGATTTCACACGGATGTCACATTCCCGTTATATACTACCATGTTGTAGACGGCTTTTTGCCGTATCAAACAAAAAGATAGAAAGGTAAAAAGGTATCAATAATGAAAAAGAAACTGGCTCTTGCGCTTGCTCTTCTGATGCTTGGCACATCGGTGATCACAGGATGCAAAAAGACCGAAAACACGGGTGACGAAAACGTCGACGGTAACACACAGACCGAACAGAACGGTGAGGGTACATCCGACTTTGTCGCTCCCGAGATCGTTCTCACCGATTACGACAAGGTGAATATCATAAAGGTAAACGACAACGAATATTCCGCCGCTCTTTATCGCTGCATGCTTTATCAGGTGGCAGACTATCTCGGCGGAGATGACCGCTCGGTATGGGAGGCGGCAGCGGAGGACGAGCTGAAGTACTGGAACTCTCTTATCGAAATCTTTGAAGATTACGGTGTCACTCTCTCTGACTCCGACTATCAGCAGGTTTACGCTCTGCGCGATCAGACCATCGAAAACTTCGGCGGCGAGCTTGAGCAGTATTTTGAAGAGCTTGATATGTTCCACATGACCGAAAAGGTTTATCTTGACAGAATTGCCCATTATCTCTACAACGAAAAGTTCTCGGCTGTATTCATCGAAGAATGCAAGCCCGAGGATCAGGAGATCCTTGACTATATCCACGAAAACTACGTTCGTGTAAAGCACATCCTTGTGAAGACCGAGGGTCTTGACGATTCCCAGAAGGCAGAGGCAAGAAGCCGCGCCGACCGCGTTCTTGAAAGAGCAAAGGCGGGCGAATCGTTTGAAGAGCTTGTAAAAGAGATCAGCGAGGACGGAATGGATCCCGAGCTCGGATACTACTTCACCTACGGAACCATGGTAGAGCCTTTTGAAAAAGCTTCTTATGACCTTGAAGTGGGCGAGATCAGCGACATCGTTGAATCGCAGTTCGGTTATCACATTATCAAGAAATATCCCATGGATGACAGGCACATTCTTGAGGACGAAGAAATCAGATCCGGCGCAGAGATCTACCTTTGCAACCTGCTTTACGGCGAAATGGTTCAGAAAGCCATCGACGAAGCAAAGATCGAATATCTCGACTCTTTTGAAGCGATAAACGAAGAGATCATTAACGAATATCTTGCATCCAAAAAGCCTGCAACCGAAGAGAAGGCTGATGAGCCCAAGGAGGATGCAGCAGAGGAATCTTCCGGAACAGAAGCTGAAGCTTCCGAAGAAGCTGCCGCGGCATAAAGCAAATAATTAAAGACAACGAAAAAGCGATCCGTCGGCACGTTCTGACAGGATCGCTTTGTGTTTATCCCCAAAAGCTCTTGCGGCATATAATAAGTGAAAGGAGAGTGTTGATATGCAAAATATGATAGAATATGTGAAATGGCGCGGAGACATTTCTTTCAAAGCCTTTCCCATCTGCGAGGCGGACTATCTGGTCTTTGCCCAGCTTTCGTATCTTCCCTTTGAAGGCATTGTGGACGAAAGCTTTGATGCAAAAACAACCCTTGGGCAGGCAGCAAAAAAGGTGCTTGAAAACATCGAGGCAGGCGGCGGCAGATATGTTATCAGCCTTGCTGAAAACGTGCTTTTGCTGCGTGAGGTGTTGAGAAGTCCGCGGTTTTCCGAGCTTCCCATCTGCGGCTTTGTCGATATATTAAGCGAAAAAAAGCAGGAGCAGTTTTCTGCCGTAACTTTTCTGATCCCCGACCACGAGGACCCCGGCAATTGCGCTTGTGTTGTGGCGTATCGCGGAACAGATTCTACCCTTGTGGGGTGGAAAGAGGATTTCAACATGGCGTTTTCACGCGCGGTGCCTGCACAGCTTGATGCCGTGCACTATCTCGAACGGGCGCACAGGGCGTATCCTTTGCAAAGGCTTTTTGTCTGCGGTCATTCCAAGGGCGGAAACCTTGCCTCATATTCCGCTGCCTTTTGCGACGGCGACACCTCCGATGCCATTGCCGCAGTGCGCAATCTTGACGGCCCGGGTTTTCCCGAAGATGTGCTGATGAGCGCAGGTTTCAGAAAGATCGCATCTCGCATCGAAAACGTGGTGCCTTCCTCGTCGATTGTGGGGATACTATTTGAAAACACCGACCGTTTCGTCGTTATCAGAAGCTATTCCAACTCGCTGCCCTTTCAGCACAATCCCTTTACCTGGGAGATCGAACGTGGCGGATATGTGGAGGTGGAAAGGATCACAGACAGCTCGGTATATATTGACGATACCATAACAAAATGGCTTTCGTCGATGACAGACAGCATGCGCGAGAAGCTGGTAAACGGCATTTTTGCCTTGGTAAACGCCACGGGAGTTGACGACGTTCGCAAATTTTTCAACGGAAAAAACATCATGACCGTCCTGCGCGAGGTGAAAAAACTAGACCCCGACACCAGAAAGGTCATGAATGATGCCATTTCTCTTTTCAATTCCGCGTCGGGCAACAATCTGCCGAAATTCGTCGACAAGCTCATACGATCGACGGGTTCTGCCGGCACCCTGCCCGAGAGAAAACGGGAGAATAACAGAATAAAGCTTAATACATAAGAAAATCAGAAGCGGGCAAAGCCATCGCGCACCTCGCGGATATCAACGCCGAACTTTATTGCCATTGCCACGGCATTGCCAAGGTTTTCGCCCATCTGACAGCAGTTGCCCGTGACGCGGTAGGATGCCATAGCCTCGCGTGTGCCCGAGATACATCTGCCAGCCACGAGTATGCCGTAGAAATTTTCGGGTATCAGCGCACGCAGGGGAATGGTATATGGCTTTACGGAAAAGCAGTTTTGTCCCTTGTTGGATTTTGTGTGCAAATCTGCGCCAAATGAAACCTTTGCCACGGCGTCTGTAAACTGCGCGCCGTCAAGAATGTCACGCAGGGTCAGGGTGTATTCGCCCACGATCCTTCGCGATTCGCGCACGCCCAGAACACTTGACGAGGTGACAAGCTCAAGATCCTTGAACTCTTCGTCATATTTGGTCAGCGCCTCAAAGGCTTCGATCAGCTGGCGTCTGCCCTCAACGGTGGCATCTGTTAGTGCTTTTGCCGACAACGGATTGTATTCGTACATGTGGGTAAACTGGATAACACCGAAATGGGTGCCCGGGACGGGAATAAGATAAGGCACCTTAAAGGGCAGTTCAAGTCCTGCCTTTTTGTAGACGGCGTCGAGCTTTTCAAAAAGCATGAGGCCGTCTTTGTATTTTTCGGGGATATTTGCTACAAGAAACATAAGGGTCATGGCCTGGCATTCCTTGTAATCGCCGTTCTCGCCCAGCTCATACGCACAGCCTGCGCTTGCCGCCACGTTGCCGTCGCCGGTGCAGTCGATGACGTATTTTGCCATAACGGCAAATCTGCCCTCAATGTTTTCGGCGATGACGCCGGTGACCTGAAATTTGTCGCATATCGCCCTTGAAAAGGTGGTGTTGTAAAGTATCTCCACCCCGGCTTCGGCAAGTTTTTCTTCAAGGATATGCTTCATGTATTCATAGTTGAAGCTGATGTTCCAAAAACCGCCCCACTGCCCCTTTTCCTTAAGGGCATCCACCAGCTCTTTCACAAAGCCCACCTTGTTTTCGGTATCAAAGAACGGGTTCATAAATCCCGTTGTCCACGCGCCGCCGAGACAGTTGAACTTTTCAATAAGCAGGGTGCGAAGCCCCGAGCGCGCACAGCCGATGGCGGCTCCGCAGCCTGCGGGGCCCGCACCTACGATAACCACGTCGTATTCGCCGTATATGGGAGTTTCGAGCGTTTCTGTGACGTATTTCATACCACACCTCTTTTGCAAAAAAATATACCCTGATTATATATCTTTTTTCCTTCAAAATCAACACAAAAATCGCAAAAAGCAAAAACAGTTGACTTTGAATGAGGTTTGTGGTAACATATATATTGAAATAATTTTGCGAAAAATATAGGAGGCAAAAAATGAAAAAGGTTATTGACACATTGAAAAATGCATTTTTCTACACCACCGCCATTTTCACCGCGGTGACCGCCGTTTTTATGCTTGTTTTTATGATGCAGGGAATGGAAAATATGCACTGGATAGATATTGGCGTTCTCAATTGCTCACTTGTTTTTGCGGCAATTTCGGGAGTTTGCATTGCCGTGGTCGGCGCATTCAAAAAAATTCCTGCCATTTTCCGCTATATCATCAACTTTGTTCTTTCTTACGCCGCGCTCTTTTTGTGGTTCAAGATGCTCTCTGCCACGGCGTCGAATGTTTTGCCTTCGCATTTCTTTATGATATCCACGGTGTATGCCGTGATATTTGCGCTGGTTGCGCTGGTTGCGGCGCTTTTTGGCAGACTTTCGGCAGAAAATAAAAACGGCGAAACCGAAAACAAGGAATACGAAGGAGTATTCTCGGACGTCAAGAAAGAAAACTGATTTTTTAGGAGACAAAACGTGGGTAACGTAAGACTTGTTGCCACCTGCCTTTTCGGTCTTGAAAAGCTGGTGGGCGAAGAAATAGACGCGCTGGGCTATAAGCGGCGCGACACCATTGACGGCAGAGTTTACTTTGAAGGTCCGATGGAAGCGATCGTAAAATCAAATATTCATCTGCGCTGCGCCGAGCGCGTGCTTATTGAGATGGCAAGCTTTGAGGCAAGAAGCTTCACCGAGCTTTTTGACGGGGTAAAAAAGATCCCGTGGGAACGCTTTATCGGCGAAAAGGACGCTTTCCCCGTAAAGGGACATTCGATAAAATCCGATCTTTACAGCATTCCCGACTGTCAGAAGATGGTCAAGAAAGCCATGGTCGAAAGACTGAAGGAAACCTACAAGACCGAATGGTTTGAGGAAACGGGAGTTAAATATCAGATAGATTTTTTCATTCTCAACAACCGCGCCACCATCATGATGGACACCAGCGGCGCGCCTTTGCACAAAAGGGGATACCGCCCCGAGGCAAATATTGCCCCGATAAGAGAGACCCTCGCGGCAGGACTTGTAAAGCTTTCGCGTCCGCGTCCCGAGGTGACCCTGTGGGATCCTTTTTGCGGTTCGGGTACCATCGCTATTGAGGCGGCACTTATCATGACCAACACCGCCCCCGGCAGATACCGCAAATTTGCCGCAGAAAACTACCCGTGGATACCAAAGAAGATGTGGCAGGAGGCTCGCGAGGCGGCAGACCGCGAAAGAACGCTCGACACTCCTTTTCGCGCTATTGCCAGCGATATCGATCCTGACACTGTTGAGATTGCAAGGGACAATATCCGCCGCGCCGGAATGTGGGACTACATCAACTGCTTTACCAAGGACGCCCTGACCATCCGCCGCGATGACAAGCGCACCACTATTGTCTGCAATCCGCCCTACGGCGAGCGAATGGACACCGTAAAGAGCGCCCAGGCTCTTTACAAAAAGATGGGAAAGGTGTTCACAAAGCTTTCGCCCTGGCAGATATACATCATCACCTCCGAGGAGGATTTTGAAAACATCTACGGCAAGCGCGCCGACAAGGTCAGACGGCTATACAACGGTATGATCCGCTGCAATTATTACCAATATTTTAAGAAAGATGACAGCGCCCGACACGAAAAGGGCAAAGAATAATAACAATTGTCGCAAATTGTCACTCGCGGCACACGAGTGAGAAAAACAATTGTTAAAATATTGTAAATAACCCTTACTTTGTATTGATTTTTTGCGCCGCGAGGAATAAAATATGAATTGTAATTTAGCACTTGATACTTTTGAGTGCTAATAAATATAAAAACAAAAACATATATACATTTTCAGGAGGGAAAAAACATGAAACTCAAGCCTTTGGCAGACAGAGTAGTTCTTAAAATGACAGAAGCTGAAGAAACCACAAAAAGCGGCATCATCCTCACAGCATCCGCGCAGGAAAAGCCCAGCATCGCAGAAGTTATCGAAGTCGGACCCGGCGGAATGGTTGACGGCAAGGAAGTCGTTATGACCGTTAAGAAGGGTGACAAGGTTATCACAAGCAAATATTCGGGTACAGAAGTTAAGTGCGGCGGCGAAGAATATATCGTTGTAAAACAGGCTGATATTCTCGCTATCGTTGAAGACTGATTTTTTTAGGAGGTAATTACAATGGCAAAGGAATTGGCATACGGCATTGACGCCAGAAACGCTCTTATGAAGGGCGTTGACAAGGTTGCAGATACAGTTAAGATCACCCTCGGCCCCAAGGGCAGAAACGTTGTTCTTGACAAGAAATACGGCGCACCCCTTATCACCAACGACGGTGTTACCATCGCAAAAGAGATTGAACTTGAAGATCCGATGGAAAACATGGGTGCACAGCTTCTTAAGGAAGTTGCCACCAAGACAAACGACGCCGCAGGTGACGGCACCACCACCGCAACTCTTCTTGCTCAGGCATTTGTCAGAGAAGGTATGAAGAATGTCACCGCAGGTGCAAACCCCATGGTGCTCAAAAAGGGCATCCAGCTTGCTGTTGACACCGCAGTGGCAGAGCTCAAGAAAATCTCCAAGACTGTTGACGGTTCGAAGGACATTGCAAGAGTAGGCACCGTTTCGTCGGCAGACGAAGTTATCGGTAAGCTCATTGCCGACGCTATGGAAAAGGTTACCGCCGACGGCGTTATCACAGTTGAAGAATCCAAGTCGTCCGAAACCTTCTGCGAGATCGTTGAAGGTATGCAGTTCGACAGAGGATATATCTCGCCCTACATGGTAACAGATACCGACAAGATGGAAGCAGTCATCGACGATCCTTACGTTCTTATCACAGACAAGAAGATCTCGAACATCCAGGAACTTCTTCCCCTTCTCGAACAGATCATCCAGGCAAGCAAGAAGCTTGTTATCATCGCGGAAGACGTTGAAGGCGAAGCTCTCTCGACACTTCTCGTAAACAAGCTCCGCGGCACCTTTACCTGCGTTGCAGTGAAAGCTCCCGGCTTTGGCGACAGAAGAAAGGAAATGCTCACCGACATCGCAACCCTTACAGGCGGCGAAGTTATCTCGACAGACCTCGGCCTTGAGCTTAAGGACACAACCGTTGCTCAGCTCGGCCGCGCTCGTCAGATCAAGGTTACAAAGGAAAACACCATCATCGTTGACGGTGCAGGCGATTCTGATGCCATCAAGGCAAGAGTTGGTCAGATCAAGACAGCCATTGAAACCACAACAAGTGACTTTGACAGAGAAAAGCTTCAGGAAAGACTTGCAAAGCTTGCAGGCGGCGTTGCCGTTATCAAGGTAGGCGCTGCAACCGAAACCGAAATGAAGGAAAAGAAGCTGCGCATCGAAGATGCTCTCAATGCCACAAAGGCGGCTGTTGAAGAAGGCATCGTTGCAGGTGGCGGAACAGCCTTTGCAAACTGCATCCCTGCGGTAGAAGCTCTTCTTGACAAGACCGAGGGCGACGAAAGAACAGGCGTAAGAATCGTTCTTCGCGCTCTTGAAGAGCCCATCCGCCAGATCGCAACCAACGCGGGTCTTGACGGCTCTGTTATCCTCAACAAGATCCTCTCCTCCGGCAAGGTTGGATATGGCTTTGACGCTTACAACGAAAAGTATGTCGACATGATCAAGGTCGGCATCGTTGACCCCACAAAGGTTTCGCGCTCTGCTCTTCAGAACGCCGCATCGGTCGCTTCCATGATCCTCACAACAGAGGCTCTTGTTGCCGACAAGCCCGAACCCGTTGCTCCTGCAGCACCTGCAAACCCCGGCATGGGCGGAATGTATTGATTCAATAGCAAAACAAATAAGAAAGCCCGACTTTGTCGGGCTTTTTGTTCTTTATTCAGCAAAATGCTTAATGGTTATCTATGACAAAATCACTTTCAAAGAAGCTGTATCCACGTATCTGCGCCTTTGGTGCATCATCGACGATATACGAAACGACGTAAATTTCTCCGTCGTCAAACTGAACAGCTCCCGTATATCCGCAATCGGAAAGACTGCTTCTGTCATAGTCGAGCGAAATAATGCTTGTGCAGGTCTGTTTTTCGGTGTTTTTCGCCGTTTCCTCGTCAAAGAAAGCCATAAAAATATTCTGTGCAAGCCAGGCGTTGCGGCATTTTCCGTGCATAAAGCGATAGGTCATCATAAGCGTGCCTGTACAAAGCTTTGTGATAACGGGACGATGTACTCCCGGAATGTTTGTGCCGTACACTTCGCTCCAGCTTTCGCCGCCGTCGTACGATATGGTTTTGAGGCACTCGATACCCTTAAAGGAGTTTTCACGCATAAATGCCACAAGGGTTTTGTCACTGCACTCATAAATCGAAACTTCGCACAGAGAATAGCGCTTGTCGCTTGCTACGGTTATTCTGTCCGACCAGCTTTTTCCGTCGTCGTCCGAGTACCAGAGATATTGCGAAAGAGCGTCTCTCGGGCCATTGTGTGCCGAAAGCAAAAGCCGTCCGCTCGAAAGTCTTTGAAGCTTGTCGGGAACAATACCTCTGTCGTAAAGGATCTGCGGCTCTGTCCAGCTTTCGCCGTCATCATACGAGTACCAGATGTAAATATTTGAAACGCGGGCTTCTCGTTCTGTGCCATTTACGATCCTGTCGCAGACGATGGCAAGACGGTCGCCGAGATCGGAAATTCTTGAATTGTTGAAATATCCGTCGCAGGTGTTGGGGTGAGAGTAGTCGGTAAGAGGTTTTTTCTTGCTCCAACTGCGGCCGCGGTCGCAACTTTCGGTAAGCATTATGCGCGAATTTCTTCTGTCGCCGTGATGCTCGACTTCGGTGAAGATGCAGATAAGCTTTCCTTTTTTGGTAAGTAAAAGGTCGGGCCAGGCGTGGTATTTGTTATCGTCGCGGCAGACGGTGTATTTATTTATCATAAAAGATCCCTCCATTTTCTGTTTTCGCCACATTATAGCATTTAAAAACCGAAAAGTCAATACAAATCCGCATACCCCCGACTTGTGCAAAAGTTTGTTGACATTTGAAAAGGATGATGCTATAATAATTACAACAAATCAGGGACAGATATGGTCCTGACACAAAGAGAGGAAAAAAC
This sequence comes from Oscillospiraceae bacterium, assembly GCA_015063785.1. Lineage (GTDB taxonomy): Bacteria > Bacillota > Clostridia > Oscillospirales > CAG-382 > UMGS1052. Next base: position 21,445 of record SVTM01000024.1, on the reverse strand, counting down.
ATGAAAAAGACAGCAACACTTCTTGCGGCACTTCTTGTTGCAGCTATTCCTACAGTTTCGCTTTTTGCCTCCTGCACAAAGGACGAAGCAAAGGAAGACGAAAAAGTTGACAGCGAACAGAACGCAGAACAGGGCGCGGACGAAGAAATAGGCCGCCTTGACAACGAATTTTCCCCCAACATTCCCGAAGAAGACGTAGGCAACTTTGAAGGCAGGACCTTCTCGATGCTCATCGGCTCGACAGGTCAGGTCATTTATGCCGAGGAAGAAAACTCCCAGCCTGTAAACGACGCAGTTTTCCGCAGAAACAAGCTTGTTGAAGATCGCTTTGGCATCACTCTCAACATTGTCAATACAGGCGCAGGATCGGGCGGAGACGGTCAGGGCGAAGCAACAGCACAGTTCCGTTCTCTCATCGAGTCGGGCGATCAGACCTACAACGCGTTCACCCACGTTCAGCACACCGGTATGCCCCAGATGATACTCGAAAGATACTTTGTTGACTGGAACGAAATTCCTTACGTCAACCTCGAAGAAGACTGGTGGTACCAGAACATTACAAACGATCTTTGCTTTGGCAACAAGATCTACGTTATGACAGGTGATTATGCCCTTTATATCGACAGAATCGACTGTCTGCTATTTAACAAGGACATCTTTAACGAGCTGGGACTTGAATACCCTTATCAGGACGTTCTTGACGGCACCTGGACATGGGACAAATTTACCGAGCTTGTAAAGCTTGGCGCAGAAGACCTTAACGGCGATGGCCTTATGACCATGGAAGACGACCAGTGGGGACTTTCGGGCTGGATATGGGAGCTTGCTCCCGCGCTCCTTATTTCAACAGGCTATGCGCCTCTTGAAAAGGACGCCGACAATATGCCTATTCTCAACCAGAACATATCCGATGCTCATGACAAGTATCAGAGAGTTGTAGATCTTTTTGCGGACGGCCAGTATTCTCACGCCGAAGCCGATGATTACGGCGGATCTGTAACCCTGTTTACCGAGGGCAGAACCATGTTCTACGATACCTTCCTCGGCGGAGTTACGGGCTTTGCGGAAGTTGAATTTGATTTCGGTATCCTTCCTTATCCCAAGTGGGACGAAGATTCCGAATATCAGAACAGATCGTCGAATATGACGGCTCTTACCTACATTCCCGTTACAAACCCTGACCTTGAGCTTACAGGCGCCGTTCTTGAAGAAATGGCGTTCCAGAGCGCAAAGGAACTCACACCCCTTTATTTTGACACAGTTCTCACCGTAAAGAGCACCCGTGACGTTGAATCTGAAGCCATGCTTCCCATCATCAAAAACAACGCACGCTTCCTTTACGACAGATTCTATCCCGACATCAACCACTTTGTCATGTCAAAGAGCAACACCTTCACCTCCACCTATCAGTCTTCGCTTTCGCAGTACGAAGCAGACCTTGAGGAAATGAGAGAGCTTCTTCTGGCAGAGGACTGATCCTGACGCCTTGACGAAAAAGGGCGATATGCAGAAAAACAGACCCGACGGAGAATCCGTCGGGTTTTTGCGTTTATCATTTGACAAAAGCGTAATTTGCATATATAATATACACTAACAGGATATTTGCATACGAAACGAAATAATTTTTTGAAAGAAAACAATGGACGGAATAATCAATCTTTACAAACCCAAAGGATACACCTCCCACGATGCCGTGGCGAGGATAAAACGCTTTTGCAACACTCGCCGCGTGGGCCACGCAGGAACTTTGGACCCGATGGCGTGCGGAGTTTTGCCCATTCTCGTGGGAAAAGCCGCCGCGGCGCAGGAATATCTGATGAACCACGACAAGACCTATCTTGCCGGCATGCGCTTTGGCGTGGTCACCGACACTGGCGACGTGACGGGCAATATTTTGTCCGAAAAAAAGGTTGCCATATCAAAAGACGAGCTTTGTGCTGTGTGCGAAAATTTTAAGGGGGAGATAATGCAGACCCCTCCCATGTATTCGGCAATAAAGGTCGGGGGAAAAAGGCTTTATGATCTTGCCCGCGAAGGGGTTGAGGTCGAGCGCAAGGCGCGAAAGATCGAGATATACGGTATAAACATCGTGTCGCAGGAGTCGGAATGTGATTTTCTTGTAGAGGTTTCGTGTTCCAAGGGAACATACATCCGAACTCTTTGCGAGGACATCGGCGAAGCGCTTGGCTGTGGCGGAACTCTTTTCAGCCTCGAGAGGATTTCGTGCGGAGATTTCAAAAAAGAAGACTGTGTCACCCTTGAGGAATTGCAAAAGCTTTTTGAAGAAGGGGACACCGACGGTATTGAAAAAAAGCTTGCCTCTCCCGAAAAGGTCTTTTCGCATTGTCCCGTCATAAAGCTTTCGGCGTTTTATTCGCGCCTGTGCAAAAACGGCTGCGAAATATACCTTAAAAAAATGGGAATTTCGCCCGACAGATTTGAAAAAGACGACCTTGTGCGGCTATACGACAGCGACGGCGTTTTCTTTGCTCTCGGCAAGATCGGCGATTTCCGCGAGGGAAGAGCTGTGAAGGCAGCGGCGCGCTTTATTGACTGATCGGTGGCAGAAAGGGATTTTTTATGAAAAAGAATAAAAAAGTTACCCGAAAACTTACAAAAAAAGGCAAACTTCTTGCGTGGATTGTGGGGCTTGCCGCAGTCCTTGCCCTTTTGCTTTTGCTGTCAGAGGTGATTCTTCCCTCGGTGGAAAAGAGCGTGAAGGAGAGCGCAAATACTCAAAGAGCAGAGGATGACGAGGAAGGGGAGACCAAGCTGTTTTACAGCGGACTTACCCCCGAACAGCTCGAGGGCTATGCCGAGTGCGACAAGAGCATTTTTTATTCGGTAAACGGCATGGGTGGACATCTGACGGCAGAAAATGCCGTTGCCCTTGATGGCGAGCGCGGACTTTTTTGGGTAAAATATATCGATGCCGTAATGCAGGGGGACGAAAAGGCGTATTCCGCCCTTTTCTCGAAAAAATTTGATTTTTCAAACCCCATCGAGCGATATGCGTCGGGCGAGCTTGATTTTCCGCCCCAGCGTCTTCACAACATAAAGATCGAGCTTTGGCGCGAAGAAACAGACCCCGAAACGGGTGTTACAGAAAGCGTTTTTTACGTTGAATACAACATCTACCGCAACGAGGGCGATTTCCGTGCCGACATGAGTTATGACACGGCGCCGATTGCCGTAACCGTCACCGAATCCGACGGCACGGTTCTTATAACCGACGTAAAATACAGATACAACTGAACGATATTTTCTGCCGAGTGCAGAAAATATTTGAAAAAAGGAGAACGTAATTGATAGTTTTGAATTTGTCGGACGTCTGCATGGCGTTTGGCGGCGACGTTATACTGGATAAAATAACCTTTGGCATCCACGGCGGCGACAGAGTGGGTGTTGTGGGGGTAAACGGCGCAGGAAAATCATTGCTTTTCAAAATAATCGCAGGCGAGGTCAGAAATGACAGCGGAAGCGTCAATTTTTCGAAGGATCTGAAGGTGGCGTATCTCGAACAGAACGCATCCTTTGACTCGACGGGTGCCATATATGCCGAAATGCTGCAGGCTTTTCCCGATCTTGTGCGCGACGAGATGCGCCTTGAAGAACTGCAGGCGCAGATGGACGCCGAAAACGACAATGCCATGCACATGCGCCTTGCCGGGGAATACACCCGACTGGAGGAATCTTTCCGCAAAAACGGCGGATACGAATACAAAAGCCGCATCCGCAGCATGCTTTGTGCCCTCGGCTTTGATGAGGAAAGACAAAAGGATCCCATCGAGACCCTTTCGGGAGGACAAAAAACAAGACTTGCCCTTGCGCGCACGCTCCTTTCCGAGCCTGATATTTTGATGCTTGACGAGCCGACAAACCATCTGGACATCCCGTCGGTCGAATGGCTCGAATCGTTCCTTTCCGGCTACAAAAAGACTCTTCTTGTCATCTCCCACGACAGATATTTTCTTGACAAAGTAACTACAAAGACGCTTGAGATAGAAAATTGCGAAGCAAAGCTTTACAATCTTCCCTATAGCGGTTTTGTGAAGCAGAAAGAAAAAGACCGCGAGATCGACGAGCGGCACTACAAAAACCAGCGCCGCGAGATAGAGCGCATGGAAGCTTTTATCGAAAATCAGCGCAGATGGAACCGCGAGCGCAACATCATTGCCGCCGAAAGCAGAATGAAAGCCATTGAGCGTATGGACAAGCTCGAAAAGCCCAAGGCTCTGCCCGAGAGCGTTTCGATGCACTTTTCGGCAGGCTCGCGCGAGCTTTTGTCCGACAACATTCTCGAGGTTTCGTCGCTTTCCAAGGCGTACGGCGAAAAACAGCTTTTTTCCGACGTTTCTTTTGTGCTCCATTCAAAGGAAAGAATGTTTCTTTTCGGCGAAAACGGCGTGGGAAAATCCACCATGCTCAAGATCCTTTGCGGCAAGCTTTCGCAGGACAGCGGAGCCTTTGAATACATCAACAAAATAAAAATAGGCTACTACGACCAGGAGCACCAGGGGCTTAATCCGCAAAACACCGTGCTCGAGGAGCTTTGGGGCGAATATCCCGACAAGAAGCAGGCCGAGATCCGCGGTGCTCTTGCCCGTTTTCTTTTTAAGGCAGAGGACGTTTTCAAAGAGGTCTCTGTGCTTTCGGGTGGAGAAAAGGCAAGGCTTACCTTTGCAAAGATGATGCTGGATGAGTTGAACCTGCTGATTCTTGACGAGCCGACCAACCATCTCGACGCCGCCACCCGCGAGGTGCTGGAGGACGCCATACTTGGCTACAACGGCACGGTCATTGCCGTATCGCACGACAGATATTTTATCAAAAAGCTGGCGACGCGCATATTTGAACTGAAAACCGACGGATATTTTGACTACAAGGGCGGCTACGAGGACTTTTGCGAGTACAAGAACAACAGGGGAGCGCAGACGGCGGCTGTTTCTGTCGCGTCCTCCGACAAGGAAGAAAAAAACGACTACCAAAAGGCAAAGCTTGAAAAGAGCCGCCGCAGAAAAGCCGAAAAGCAGCTTGCTGAATCCGAAAAGGGAATTGCTGACTGCGAGGAAAGGCTGGCACAGATAGATATTGAAATGGCACAGGCAGGCTCGGACTATCTGAAGACCGAGGCTTTGTATCGTGAGCAGGACGAGGTGCAGGCAAAACTCGACGAGTTTTACGAGCTTTGGGACAAGGCAAGTGCAGAGCTTGAGGAGCTTTAAGAACAAAAAAGCACTATTTACGAAATGACGAAACAAAAAATTCTGTTTCGTCATTTTTTATATGGTGTAGAAATTTAGTGCCGAAATTTGTGTAAAGTGCACAACTAAAAATTGCAATTATTGGCACGAAATGCCAGATAATTGTGAAGACGGCAATACATTTTGCGCGCACTATAAATTTTGAATATATGATAAACCAAAATCAAAATTATATATTTTCTCTTGACACATCAAAACAAAAGAGGCTAAAACCCTTGAAAAACAAGGGTTTTTGGCAAGTTTTAAAAAACTGACTAAATTGTAAATTTTGAATTTGTGCAACTTTTTTCTGTGATAAAAAACATCGAACACACTTTCGCAAAAAACACAGGCAAAAGAAGCTTTCCAAAAGGGCAGGGCAGGCAGGGGGCGCAAGAAGCCCTCGCACTTGACAAAAAAGGCGTTGTGTGGTATTCTATTTCTGTAACAAAGGCATTTTTGCGCCCTTTTTTCGACTTTTTATGTGTTTTTTTGGTGTTTTTTTGCAGAAAAGGCACTGAAATTTCGCCGAAAAGCGCGTGATCTTGTCTTGATTCTATAAACTCTTGGCACGCGGATTTTGCGGAAAGAATGCCATGTTTTCAAGGCATTTGCGAAGATTTTATAAAATAAGATTATAGCAGCAGGCTCCGCGTCGGGTGCCATACGGCACGAGGCAGGCTGCTTAACAAGCAAAGCATAGGAGGATTTTGCGAATGAACATGAAAGCAAGAGGTTTCAAAAAGCTTATTGCGATGTCGTTGTTTGCGGCTACGATGTTGCAGTTCTCGCCTACGGCTTTCGCAAAGGATGACGTCTGGGGCGCAACCCCGTCGAACTCCCTTGACGAAATGGCAGAGCTTTTGAACGCCACTACCTACGAAGACTATCTGGCTCAGTACGCGGCCGAAGGCATTCTTCCCTTCGAGCAGAGCGACAGACCCGACGCCATCAAGATCAATGCCGTTGATTTTGATGCCGAAAGATCAGAGGGTGCTGTCAAGATCAGCGACCCCAAGGGCATTATTGCTCAGACAGACAAAAACGGTCCCGCTTACGGCGTTTCCGAATACGTCCTCACCGGCGACGGAGACTCGGCCATCTACAAGGTCAATGTCCCCGAAGCAGGCTTTTACAACATCTCTTTGTCGTACTACCCCTTCGTACACATCGTCTACGATACAGAAACAGGTACTCTTCTCGAGAACCTCAGCGAAGATGCGTATGATACAAAGTACGGCGAAACCGAAGTTAAAGGTCACGTAGAGGGCAACACGGTTGCCATTGAGCGTATCATAAAGATCAACAACGAAGTTCCCTTCACAGAAGCGCGCAACATCGCTTTCACCCGTGTATGGAAGGACGAGATCCCCGAAAAGATCGAGACCATCAAGTTTGGCGGTGTCGATATGGAAAGACCTTTCCGCCAGGACAAACACGGAAACGAGATCAGATCCAAGAAATATGAGGATCCCTCTTGGCGCGAACACGTTCTGCGCGACTCCAACGCTTTCTATACAGACAACTTCCTCTTCTACTTCGAAGAGGGCGAAAACAGCCTTGAGATCTATGGCTCTCGCGAGCCCGTTCTCTTTGGCGACATCGAAATTTTTGTTGAAGACGAGCTTATTCACTATCATGGCACAGACGGTGAAAAGGGCTACTACGAACTGACAGACGGCAAGACCAGCAACGTTACATCCGAACATACCATCAAGATTCAGGCAGAACAGCCTCTTGCTACTTCTGATCAGGTCATCTACCCCATAAGCGACAAGACTTCTTCCATCACAGAGCCCAGCTCCACCAGCAAGACTCTTGTAAACAACATCGGCGGTGAAAAATGGCAGATCGCCGGTCAGTGGATCAGCTACGAGTTTACATGTCAGGAATCGGGCTACTACTACATCATCCCCCGTGCAAAGCAGGCGACATATGCAGGTATTTTTGCTTCCCGTTCGCTCAAGATCAACGGCGAATATCCCTTTGAAGAAGCAAAGTATCTCCAGTTCAACTACTCTGACGACTGGGAAACAAAGCCTCTTAACGACGGAACCACAAACTTCCGCTTCTATTTCGAAAAGGGCAAGACCTACGTTCTCGAATTCGAGTGCGTTCTCGGTAACCTTTCCGACAAGCTCCGTAAGGTTGACGAAAGCCTTACAAAGATGAACGACTACTACAGACAGATCCTTATGATCACAGGTCCCGAACCCAGCTCGTTCACCGACTACGGTTTCCAGAAGCTTATCCCCGAAGTTCTGCGCGGTATGCGTGAGGAAGCCGAAAACTTGAGAACCGTGCTTGCACAGTTCGAAGAGATCATCGGCGAAAAGGGTGAACATTCGGTTATCCTTGACAAGGTTGCCTATACTCTCGAAGTTATGGGTAAGGACGAAACAAAGATCGCAGACAACCTCTCGATCCTCAAGTCCTACGTCGGTAGTATCGGTACATGGCTGCTTCAGTCGAGAAACCAGCCTCTTAACGTAGACTACATCGTGATCCAGGGCGTAGACGAAAAGCTCCCCAAGGCAGAAGCAAACTTCTTCCAGTCCATGGGCTTTGAAATCGGCTCGTTCATCATGTCCTTCTTCACAGACTACAACTCCTACGGCGAAATGCCTCAGGAAGAAAAAGAAGCCGCAGAAATCACAGGCAATGTTGAAGTTTGGCTTACCACCGGTCGTGACCAGGCGCAGATCATGCGTGAGATGGTTGACGACTTTACAGACGAAACAGGTATCGCCGTAAACTACAAGCTCGTTGCTGCAGGTACACTTCTTCCCGCAACTCTTGCAGGCATCGGTCCTGACGTTTCGACAGACGCCGACCCCACAGGCTTCGGTGTAAGAAACGCTGTTAAGAATATCGCAGAAAAGATATATAATGAAGAAACCGGTAAATGGGAATATAAATACAAGGGATTTGACATTGTCCGCGGCCTTGACGAAAACGGCGAGGTAAACGGCGACAGCTGGTTCTCTGAATCGGCATGGACAGGTCTTGAGGTTTACAACCCCGACGACACCACCGGCATGAATCAGAAGGCAACCTACGGTATCCCCGTAACCCAGTCCTTCTCGATGCTCTTCTACCGCAAGGACATCTTTGTTGAACTCGGACTTGAAGTTCCCGAGACATGGGATGACCTCAAGGGCATCATCCAGAAGCTTTCCGATAAGAATATGACCATCGGCCTTTCCCAGGGTATGACTCAGATCCTTATGTACCAGAAGGGCGAGCCTTACTACAGGGGTGAAGGCAACATCAAGTCTATCGGTTATGCAACCAACCTCGATTCCAACATCGCGCTTGACTCGTTCCAGCAGATGTGCGAATACTTCTCGCTTTACGGCCAGCCGATCTCCTACGACTTCGCAAACCGTTTCAGAACCGGCGAAATGCCCCTTGGTATTGCAGACTACTCGCTGTGTAACCAGCTGCTCTGCTTCGCTCCCGAAATCAAGGGTCTTTGGGAATTCATCAGACTTCCCGGCTCGTATACATACGAAACTGACGAAGACGGCAAGATCGTAACCGATGAAAACGGCAATCCCGTAATCACAAACTTCAGCGCTGTTTCTCCCTCCGGTGCATCCTCCATCATGATCATGCGTGACGCAAAGAACGATCAGGAAGCTTGGGAATACATCAAGTGGTGGGTAGACGCTCCCGCACAGGAACGTTTCGGTAAGGAACAGGTTGCTATCCTCGGCTCGGCAGGTAAGTACTTCACCGCAAACAAGAAGGCACTTCTCGGTCAGCCCTGGTCCGCTCAGGAAAAGATCAATCTTCAGGAACAGTTCGACAATCTCATGGGAACTCCTATGACTCCCGGTAACTACATTGTCGGCAGATATACAAACTTCGCATTCCTTGATGTTGTCGATGACGGCGACGCTGCTTCTGACGCAGGTCTTTACTACATCGACGAAATAAATAAGGAAATCGAAAGAAAACGTAAGGAATATGACTTCCCGATCGAAAGTGAGCTCATCGAAATGGGCATCATCGACGAAGACGGCAACGTTCTCATCACTGATGAGGACGAGGCCGCAGCGGCGAACGTCAAAACCCCCGATTCCAAATAATAACATTTAAGGAGTGAATTTAATGTCTGCAAAGACTGCAACTGCTGAAACAAAACAGGCAGCTCCGAAGATGAGAAAAGATATGACAAAGTGGGAATGGACCCGCCGTCAGATGGTTGTCAACAAGGTCGGTTATCTCATGGTTGCCCCCTACTTCCTTGTCTTCCTCACCTTTACAGTTGCTCCTGTTATACTTTCTCTGCTTCTCAGCTTTACATCGTTCAACATGCTTGAACCTCCGAAGATCCTTTTCTTCGAAAACTACGTAAGACTCTTCCTTGACGACGATATCTTTCTTATCGCTATCAAGAACACCTTTATATTCGCGGTAATGACGGGTCCTGTATCCTATTTACTGTGTCTTATGTTCGCTTGGTTTATCAACGAACTTACTCCCAAGATCCGTTCGCTCGTAACCCTCATCTTCTACGCACCTTCCATTTCGGGTCAGGTATACCTTATCTGGACAGTTATGTTCTCGTCTGACTCTTACGGTTATGCAAACGGTATCCTCATGGATCTCGGAATTATCAACTCACCAATACTGTGGTTCCAGGACACCGATTACATCATGCCTCTTGTAATCATCGTTGCTCTGTGGACCTCGCTCGGTACCTCGTTCCTTTCGTTCATCGCCGGTTTCCAGGTCGTTGACAAGAGCTACTACGAGGCTGCTGCGGTTGACGGTATCCGCAACCGTTGGCAGGAACTCTGGTATGTAACACTTCCTGTTATGAAAAACCAGATGATGTTTGCCGCTATCATGTCGATCACAGGTTCGTTCGGCTTCGGCGGCGTCGTTACCGCTCTCTGCGGATTCCCGTCTCCCGACTATTGTGCATGGACGCTTATGCACCACCTGGAGGACTACGGCGGAGCCCGTTGGGAAGTCGGATATGCTTCGGCTATTGCAACCCTTCTCTTCCTTATGATGATCGGTGCAAATATGCTTGTTAACAGAATGCTGGCAAAGGTAGGTAAGTAAGATGGCAAAGAAATTTAAATTTAAAATCAAAGCTCACCGCCTTAACCGTTCTGCCGGTGGCGATATCGGTATCAACGTTCTTTTGTTCGTATTTGGCGCATTCATGTTCCTGCCTATGTTCTATGCGTTCTGTCAGGCACTCAAGCCTCTTGATGAACTTTGGATGTTCCCTCCGCGCTTCTTCGTGCGCAACCCAACCTTTAAGAACTTTTCAGACCTCTTCCGTCTCATGAGCACATCGTATGTGCCCTTCTCGAGATACATATTCAACACTGCTTTCGTTTCCATCGCAGGTACCTTCGGTCACCTCTTCCTTGCTTCGATGGCAGCTTATTCGCTCACAAAGATCAATTTCCCCGGCCGTCACACCATGTTCAAGATGATCCAGCTCTCCCTCATGTTCCATGCAACGGTTACTGCGATCACCAACTACATTACCATGTCGGCTCTCGGTTGGGTAGATACATACTGGTCGCTCATCATCCCCGCGTTCGGTTCTACCCTTGGTCTTTACCTCATGCGTCAGTTCATGGACTCTTCGGTTCCCGATTCTGTCCTCGAATCTGCACGTCTTGACGGTGCAAGAGAAATTTCCATCTATTGGAAGATAGTAATGCCGATGGTTAAGCCCGCTTGGCTGACACTTATCGTGTACTCGTTCCAGGGTCTTTGGAACAGCGGTACTTCCATCTACATTTACAGTGAAGAACTCAAGACATTCAACTACGCTATCCAGCAGATCCTTGCCGGCGGTATCGTCCGTTCGGGTGCATCTGCCGCAGCGACAGTTATCATGATGCTCGTTCCGATCCTTGTATTCGTTGTTTCGCAGAGTAACATCATCGAAACAATGGCAAGCTCGGGTCTTAAAGACTAAAAGGAGGGTTAAACAGAATGAGAAAAATCAAATCAGTGTTAGCCCTTATCGCTTGCCTCATCATGCTTGTCGGCGCTCTTCCGGTATATGCTATCACACCCTATTCCACATACACCCATGACATCGACGGTACAGATATGCCCTCTCCTGCGGCATACGTTCCCCAGTCGGTCATCGATTCCGAAAAGCTCGGCCTTTCGGTCGGCCTTAAGGAACCCAAGGATTTCGTCGTTCACGAATTCGTTAACAACGAAGGTAAAAACGACTATATCATCTGTATCTCTGATACAGGCAACAAGAGAGTAATCATCGTCAACTCGGATTATGAAGTAACAGGTATCATCACCGACTTTATCAACGAGTGGGGCGTTCATGACAAGATCGCAGACCCCCAGGGTCTTGCAGTCAGCAAAACTCACATCCTTTATATCTGCGATACCTCCAACAACCGTATCGTAGCATTCGACCTTGACCCCAACAACCCCAATCCCGAAATGGACGAGGTTCACGGTCTTGTTGAATACAAGTTTGTCAAGACCCACGGCGAACCCGAAGGCGACGTTTTTGCCGAAGGTACAACCTTTAAGCCCATCGCTGTGGCAGTTGACGATTCCGGAAGACTCTACGTTGTATCTTCCGCTTCCAACCAGGGTATCATCGCCATGACTTCTGACGGCGTGTTCCAGGCATTCCTCGGTGCACAGTCGGGCAGCCTTTCTTGGTGGGATCTTCTTTGGAGACGATTCCAGACAGCTGAACAGAGAAGAAAGTCTGTCAAGAACGTTTCTGTTGAATACAACAACATCACCATTGACGACGCCGGCTTCGTTTATGTTACCACCGACGCCATCTCGGATACCGACCTTCTCAACGCCATCAACGGCAAATCCCGCTCGGGCGACAAGGCTCCTGTAAAGATGCTTAACCCCTCGGGACAGGACGTTATGATGCGTACAGGTTTCTATCCTCCCTCGGGTGAAGTAACACTCGGTGTTTCGGCATACAAGCCCGTTTCGAAGGTCGAGGGCGCAGAAAGCCCCTCCAAGATCGTGGACGTTGCTCTCGGTCCTGTGGACGAAGGCACCTGGACCATCATCGACAGCTCGAGACAGAAGCTTTACACCTACGACTCCGAAGGCCGTCTTCTTTACATCTTCGGTGACAAGGGTGACCAGCTTGGTAACCTCCAGACCGTAGTTGCAGTTGACTACCTTGGCGCAAACATCCTTGCTCTTGACAAAACGAGCAACAACATCACAATCTATAAGAGAACCGAATACGGCGAAGACGTTTCGCGCGCGCTGAGAAACAACAACCAGCGTAAATACGACGCTGCCGAGCAGGACTGGACAAACATTCTTCAGAAGAATGCAAACTTTGACCTCTCGTACGTCGGTATCGGTAAGTGTCTCTACCGTGAAGGCAAGTTTGCCCAGGCCATGGATATGTATGAATATGCATACGACACACAGAACTGGTCGGACGCTTATCACGAACTCCGTAAAGAAGCCCTTTCCAAGTACATCGTCCTCGTCCCCGTAGTTATCGTTATCGTCTGTGTTCTCCTTTCGCTCTTCCTCAAGTATGCGGCAAAGAAGAATGTCGAAGGTCAGTCTTCTTCGGTCAAGAGAACCCTTTGGAGAGAATATCTCTACGGCTACTATGTAATATTCCATCCGTTCGACGGTTTCTGGGATATCAAGCACGAAAAGCGTGCTTCGGCAAGGGGTGCAACCCTTATCATCGTTCTCAACATAATCGCATTTATCTATCAGTCCTTCGGACGCGGATATATCGTTAATCCTTCTCAGGATTCGACAAACTTCTTTATGACCGCCATCTCGTTGCTTTTGCCCATTATGCTTTGGGTTATTGCAAACTGGTGTCTCACAACCCTGTTTGACGGCGAAGGAAGCCTTATGGACATTTATATTGCAACAGGCTATGCGCTCTTCCCGCTGCCTCTCTTCATTATAATCTCCACCTTCGCTTCCAACTTCGTAACAGCATCCGAGGTTTCGATCCTCTCGCTTCTGACGAATATCGCATTCTTCTGGTGCGGATTCCTGCTCTTCTTCGGCATGATGACAGTGCACGATTACACTCTTGGTAAGAACGTACTCACAACCCTCGGCTCGATCGTTGGTATGGCGTTCATCATGTTTATAGCAGTTCTCTTCTCCAGCCTCGTCGGAAAGATTGTTTCGTTTATCTTCAACATCGTTCTCGAGTTGTCCTACCGAGTATCCTAATTGAAAGAGGTGTGATTTATGAATATTAAAAAATTAATATCGCTTTTCCTTTCAATCATGATGCTTCTCGGTGTGGTTGCCATGCCCGTTATGGCAGACGAGACAGGAAAAGCAGAAAGCGATGAAGCAAAAGCTGCCATCGCAGAGCTTGCCGCAGCACTTCCCCAGACAGTTGCAGAGCTTAAAGAGCTCGGATTTGAATACGTCTGTGCAAGCTACGGCGTTGACCTTTACGTCATCAAAGACAAGGAAAACGAAAACTTTGGCGACATCTATTTCGTTTATTCCGAACAGCCCGGCGGCGAAGGAAAAGTTCTCTTCACCACCCAGAAGGCTACAGAAACATATTACCTCCCCTCGGAAGATTCTGCCACCTACGCTGACGATATGAAAACTTATATCGACAGATACAAGACAACCATCTTCCAAAGCCCTCATGAATATATTTCCACAACAATGAAATACGTTTATGAGTACAACGAAGGCAAAAACGCAGGTCAGATCATGTTTATCGATGAGCTGACCGGTGCTGCTGCTTTCCTTGACAAGGCAACAGGTCAGATCCTTACAACCAACCCTTACGACATCGGTACATCCAAGGCAAACAGCGAAACCAAGGGCAAGCTCCTTTCGCAGTTCGTTTTTGATTACGTCAAGGGTCAGAACGGTAACACCTACAACACCTTTGAAAATGCAGCCAAAAACCTGCAGGTTTCTTACGACCGCATCCGCGGAGGTGTTCGTGTTGAATACACCGTTGGTCGTATGGAAACCAGAATCCTTCTTCCTATCCTTATCGAAAGAACAAGATTTGAAGAAGAGATCCTTGCAAAGTTCACTGTTGCAAACAAGGCTCCCACCACAGATATGACCCCCGAGCAGATCGAGGATCAGGTCGAAAGAGATATCAAGAAGCTCCTTGCTTACTACACTCTCAGAGACCTCGATGCATATAAGGGTTCTGCAAGAGACAACGTTCTCATCCAGTATCCTATCATCGAAAAGTACGACTTCTACGAGTTTAACGAACAGAGCTCCACAAGACCTAAGTATCAGATGGAAACTCTTATCAAGGAATACACCGATTACACCTATGAAGACCTTCAGTCGGACCACCTCTTGCTCGAATATCAGGGCAACGAGACCAATCCTCCTCTCTTCAAGATGGCGATCGAATATTACTTTGACGAGGACGGAATCAAGATCAGAGTTCCTGCAAAGAGTATCAGCTACAACAAGGATACCTTCACCATCACACAGCTTAGAATCCTTCCTTATCTCGGCGCGGGCAGACATGGCGAAACAGGCTACACCTTCTATCCCGACGGCTCCGGCGCGCTTATCAGATTTGAGGACATCGGAACTCAGACCAAGGTCATCACAGGTAAGGTTTACGGTCAGGACTATGGCTTCTATGCCACATCCGGTCAGAACAAGGAAGTTATGAGACTTCCTGCTTACGGTGTAAAGCGTGACCAGAACTTCACCATCGTTGAACACTCCGAAGAGTATACTGTTCAGTATACCGACACAAGAGACGTAGACGGCGAAATGATGGACGTTACCACCAACGAAAGCTTCAAGCTCAACTACGGTATCGACGTAACATCTCAGAACGGTGTCTTCGCTCCCGAAGAATCCGATTACACATCTGTTCTTATTGACAGTAACCTCGACGCAGAGCCTGCCAACGACCTCAAGCAGGACCTCTTTATGGCGGCTATCGAAAAGAACAATCTCGAAAAGCCCGACAATCTTGTTGCTCTTCCCGAAAACAAGAATGACGACGGTAGAACAGCATTTCTCGCATATATGACCGAAGGTGACTCGCTTGTTCAGATCTCCACCGACCACGGCGGAATTACCCACGAGTATCACTCGGCATATGCAACAGTTTACCCCGAACTTGCCGACACATATTCTCTCTCCAGCGGCGACGAATGGACAGTTGACATTGACCGTAACTACACCGGCAACTACACCTTCCGCATCTTTATGCTCAAGGAAGACAAGGCCGATTACGTAGGCATGGCAAACGCTCTTCGCACCTATCTTATCGCCACAGGCGAGCTTGTTGAAAACGATATCGATGACAACCAGAGCATCCCGCTCTTCCTTGAAAACTTCGGTTCGATCAAGACAACTCAGAAGGTAGTCGGTATTCCCGTTACAGAAAACACTCCTCTCACAACCTTTGAGCAGAGCCAGACCATGATTGACGAGCTTATTGCAAACGATGTTACAAACATCAACCTCAAGCTCACAGGCTGGTACAACGGCGGTATGGAGCACACAGCTCCCTCAAAGCTCAAGGTGCAGAAGGCTATCGGCGGCGAAAAGGGTCTTAAGAACCTCAACAGCTACGCCGCAACCATCAGCGAGGACGCTTCTCTTAAGGCAAACGTTGAGATCTATCCCGACCTCGACTTTACCTACGTTATGAAGGACGGAAGCTTCGACGGCTTCTCTGACAAGGACGACGCTATCCGCACGGTTGACAACAAGATTGCTTCTCACCGTGTTTACAACGCTCTCTATCAGGGCTTTGTAAGAGACGACCTTCTTATCGTAAACGCTGACCGTATGCTGAAGTTCTATGACAAGATCAGAGAAAAGTACAACGGCTACGGCATCCCCGGCATTTCTGTTGCAACCCTTGGTTCCGAGCTCAGCTCTGACAACGGCGAAGACAATATCATGACCCGTGAAGAATCCAAGGAAGCAATCTCCACCCTTCTTTCCGAGCTCGAAGCAGACGGCAAGAAGATCCTTGTCAGCGGCGGTAATGCATTTACCTACAAGTACGCTGACCTTATCACCGACCTTCCTCTTGACAGTAGCCGTAATATTTACGCCAGCGAAGCTGTTCCTTTCCTCGGAATGGTGCTTCACGGCTGTATCGAATTTACAGGTACCGCTGTCAACCTCGACGGTGACTACAACTACAGTGTTCTCAAGTGTGTAGAAAACGGTGCAAACCCCTACTTCATTCTCTCCTATTCCGACGATGAAGTGGACAACACTTCCGAACTCAAGAACTTCCCGATGTTCAGCAAGTACTACTCCATCAAGTACAACATCTGGAAGGAAGACCTTATCGGCACATACAAGAAGCTCAACGCTGCTCTTAAGGATATCCAGGCTTGCACGATCGTAGATCACGAGCTTATCGATGAAGATATCGTAAGAGTTGAATATTCCAACGGTTACACATACATTCTCAACTACGGCGCAAACAACTATCAGTATGAGGGTGTTGCTGACATCGCATCTCTTGACTTTGTAAGAGTTACAGACGCAGGCAAGGATCTTGTCAAGATCGAAAGCTTCAAGCTTGATGAAAACGCAGAATCCGCAACCTACGGCGACGTTCTTACCAGTGCAGTCGTTCTTAACAAGGGCACTGCAAGCAGCGTATACAATGGCACCACAATCGAACCTTCCGGTTCGGTTGTGGTCAAGAACTGAGAAAGGGGGATGTAATTTATGAATAACACAGCAACAAAGCCGGCAACAGCACCGAAGAAGAGAAAGAAGGCGGCTCTTGATTCCAAAAAAGCAAGAGCAGGTTGGTTTTTCGTACTTCCTTTCATTGTCGGTATGATAATCATCTATCTCCCTATCGTTGTTGACTCGGTAAAGCTCAGCTTCCACAGCATCAGACCGACAGCAACAGGTATTGTTACAACCTTCGTCGGATTTGAAAACTATTCCAAGGCGCTCTTTGACGACCCGGAATTTATCAAGATCCTCACGGCAAGCCTTCGTCAGCTTGTACTTGACGTTCCTGCAATCGTTATCTTCGCACTCTTTATGGCTATCGTCCTCAATCAGAAGATGATTGGCCGTGCGGTCTTCAGAGCGATCTTCTTCGTACCTGTTATTATTTCCACAGGTATCATCGATTCTATCGACCAGTCGAACTCTATGGCTTCCTACATGGAAGGCACCATCGATACAGGTAGTGCATCCACGTCTGCCGCGTCTGATATCATCAACGCCATGGACGTCAAAAAACTGCTTGGCAACATGATCATCGGTACAGAGCTTGTTGATTACGTTGTCGGTATCGTAAACGGAATCTTCAACATCGTAAACCGTTCGGGTGTTCAGCTGCTGGTATTCCTTGCAGGTCTCCAGTCGATCAACCCCTCGATCTACGAATCGTGTACCATGGAAGGCGCAACACCTTGGGAAACTTTCTGGAAGATCACCTTCCCGATGATCTCCCCGATGATCCTTGTAAACGCCGTTTACACCGTCATCGACTCGTTCACATCCGAATCGAACCAAGTTATGTCTTATATTGACCATGTATATCTCGAAGTTGCAAACGGCCGTGTTATTTCGACCGCGATGTCGTGGATATACTTCTTGCTCGTAGTTGTATTGCTTGGACTTGTGGCTCTGCTGCTTTCGTCCTTCATCTTCTACCAGCGCAGAGACTGATGAAAGGAGGAACCGAAAATGAATAATCAGACTAACAAAAAGCTTTATGTTCATAACGCAGATCAGCTGAAGGACTACAAGAAGATCGGTTTTTGGACTCGTCTTCGTCTGCGCGTTTTCTCGGCAAACTTCCTTGGCACAGTGATCTGGAAGATTTTCAGATTTGTCCTCCTCGTAGGTATCTCCTACATCATCATCTTCCCCTTCATTACAAAGATCTCGTCATCTTTCTTCAGCCCCACAGACTTCACTGACTCGGCTGTAAAACTTATTCCTAAGAACCCCACCTTTGATACCTACCGCGCCATCATCTTTGACAACGACTACTTTGAGCGTTTGTTCAACACCGCAACCCTTTCGCTGTTCACAGCTGTCATTCAGACATTCATCACAGCTCTTATCGGTTACGGCTTTGCAAAGTTCAAGTTTAAGGGCCGCGGAATCGTCTTTATGCTCGTAATCCTTACCATGGTTATCCCGCAGAAGACACTTATGCTTTCGATGTTCAACAAGTTCAGATATTTCGATATCTACGGTATCATCGAAGTTCTCAAGGGTGCAATCGGATTCGGTCCCAACACAACAGGTCTTCAGCTCACCGATACTCACTGGCCGCTGTTCCTGCTGTCGCTTACAGGTCTCGGATTCAAGAACGGTCTTTATATCTTCATCTTCCGTCAGTTCTATAAGGGCGTGCCCGACGAACTCGAAGAAGCTGCATATGTTGACGGTTCGGGTATCTTCAAGACATACTTCCGCATCATTCTTCCTCTGACCGTTCCTATGATGGTAACCATATTCATGTTTGCCTTCTCTTGGTCGTGGACAGATACATTCTACACCAGCCTTCTGTATCCCTCGCAGACAGCCGTCAAGCTTCTGCCCGGCCTTATTGAAGTGCCTGCTTCGATGACCACAACAACTGTTGCTCAGGAATTGTATGAATCTGCAATCCTCAACGCCGCAGGTCTTCTGGTTATCCTTCCCCTCTTCATCATCTTCCTCTTCGCTCAGAATGCCCTTGTTGAAGGTATCGAGCGTTCGGGTATTGTTGGTTAAGAGAAAACAAGTTTTCAAATACTGTTTTACAGGACTGCTCTTTTTGGGCGGTCCTGTTTTTTTGTTGTGCAACGGTGCAATTCTCGGCAGGCGCAAAAAGTGTGTGGCGGTGTGATAAAAGGTAAAATATGGAACTTTATTTTGGGGGGCGTCGGTTGTTTTTGCCGACATGGTTGATAAAAAATAACTGTATAGGTAAAAAAATAGATAAAAAACCACGAAAGTAATAAAAAAATAACAAAGCTATCTTGACATTGATAAAAGTTTAGTATATAATTGTACAAGTACGAAAACATGGGAGATGATAAAGAATGCTCAACAGTATTATTGCAAGACACAGAAAAATCACCCCCCTGTCCGATACCGAAATTGAAATTATAAGAAGTGCGACAAAGTTGTTTCTGACAAAGGGTTTTTCAAAAACAACCCACAGGCAGATCGCACAAGAGTCGGGAATAGGACTTGGAACGATAACCTACCATTATAAAATAAAAGAAGATCTGCTCCGTGTTTTGATGGAAGAACTCATGGACTTCCACTTAGACATCATCGACGATTCGCAGGAAAAGTTAAACGACAGCCTTTTTTCTTATGCAATGGAAATTGCCGTGCAGATTGCCTTGTGCGAGACCGATGACAGGGCGTATGACCTGTACTATTCGGCATACAGCCACCCTGCCACCTTTGATTATATAAAGGATTGGGCGGCGAAGAAAAATTACCATCTGCTGAAAGAGCGATTACTCGATTGGTCGGAGGAAGATTTCAGAAGGGTGGAAAACGTCACGGGCGGAATCGAGCTTGCAGCATTTACAGCTCCGAAGAACAGATATTTCACCCTAAATGACAAAATCAGCTTGTTTTTGGATTCGATGATGAAAATATATGACATTCCGGAAAGTGACCGCAAGCAAACCATCCAAAAGGTTGTCTCGCTTGACTGCGAGAAAATTGCAAAGGAAATGTTTGAAAAATTTGTAAAAAGACTGGATTAAATGAGAAATTAGAAATTAGAAATGAGAAATTAGAAATGAGAAATGAGAAATTAGAAATGAAAGAGAATGCGGTTGAAAGAAAGAGTTTTGATTTTGCGGTGAGAATTGTCAATCTATATAAATATCTGACGGTGGAGAAAAAAGAATTTGTGTTGTCAAAGCAACTTTTAAGAAGCGGGACATCAATCGGAGCAAATGTTTCAGAGGCGCAGATGGGGCAAAGCAAGCCCGACTTTAATTCGAAAATGTACATTGCTTTAAAAGAAGCAAATGAAACACAATACTGGCTAAAGCTACTTCATAAAACAGAATATCTAACTGAAAATGAATTTGATAGCATTCAGAATGATATCAAAGAAATTATTGCTATTTTAATGTCAATAACCAAAAGCGTAAAAATGAGAAATTAGAAATTAGAAATGAGAAATTAGAAATGAGAAATAATTTCACATTGCTCATTTCACATTGCTCATTTCACATTGCACATTGCTCATTTCACATTTCACATTGCTCATTTCACATTTAAAACGATTGGAGGATTTTTTATGAAACGATTTCGAAAATTAACAGCGTGGCTGCTGACGTTGGCAATGCTTATGACATTTGTGCCAAGCTTTGCCTTGACGGCGCAGGCGGCGGACACAGCTGCCAAAATCACAGGCGTGGTTGTAAGGGTCAACGGAACTGAGCAACCGGTTGGTGTACTCAACATCAAGGACGGCGATACAGTGGAGGTTTGCTATCAGGGCGAAAACTTTGATATGCTGACAAATAACCACAAATATAAAATTGGTGCATATAGTGGGAGCTTAAACGCTTACGGGGTTGAGGTAGACACGACTGTGATACCAAACACAGCAACCAAAACCTACAGCGCCTCCATGTTGAACAGTTCGACGTGGACAACAATTTCCTACACCAATGCAGGTGAAAGTGAAACTGTTTCCGGTTATACCATCAATTATAACAATCAGAACGACCAGCTTGAAGCTACACCCAAGATTACCGGCGTAAAGGTTCTAATCAATGATATTGAGCAGCCTGCAGGTGAAATTTCCATTGCAGACAGCGATACAGTAACCGTTATTTATATCGGTGAGAATTTTGAAAATCTGGGACAGAACAACCAGGACTATAACTATCGCATTGGCACAGGTACCGGTAATTTTTATTGGTTTACAATCGACACGACGGCTACACCGCATACTGCGACCAAGACGTATACCGGAAGCACCCTGAAGAGTGGCAGCATTGGCTATACCAATAAGGATGAAGCTGAGGTAATTGTATACACTATTAACAATGATCAGAACGACCAGCCTGAGCTTGAAGCCACACCCAAGATTACCGGCGTAAAGGTTCTGATCAATGATATTGAGCAGCCTGCAGGTGAAATTTCCATTGCAGACAGCGATACAGTAACCGTTATTTATATCGGTGAGAATTTTGAAAATCTGGGACAGAACAACCAGGACTATAACTATCGCATTG
>SVTM01000023.1 GCA_015063785.1 Oscillospiraceae bacterium | reverse complement strand
AAGCGGCGGCACGCTCTTAGAGCGTGCCGCCGCTTCCTTTTCGGCAAAAGATCCGGGAATGTTGGAAACGCCGATGGATGCCGTGATTGGGGTGGAGGATTCGTCCACCTCGGTTTCGCGGATGCTGTCGAGAATATCAAATTTCGAAGCAACAATGCCCGAAAGATGCTTTTCTTCAAAAACGACGATGTATTTGTCCCTGTCGTATTCGGTAACAGAGCCGCCGCGGGCCTTTGTCCATTCGGAAATAAGCCGTGCCACCCGTGCCGAAACACTGCGGTACTGATCCTGCGAGACAGACACCGAATCGCTGATGTTATCAAGCATGATAAAAGCAACAACGGCGTTTTTGTCGGCAAGCTCTTTTTTGGCACTGACAAGCTCGGATTTGTCTCCCAGCACCACAAGGCAGTAAGATTTGCTGCCGGAGTTAAGGGCATATCCCGAAACCTCATAGTCCACGTCGTTGTAGTTGAGCGAAAAGGTTGCGCCCGAATTGAGCTGTTCAATTCTTGCCGGGGTAAAGCTTGGGTTTATGGTCTCGGCGGCACTTTTGCCGTAAAGCGAGTGGCGCGAGCCCGACGCCTCGACAAAAGCGGAATTGTACCAGTTTATTAAGCCCTGCGGGTTCATGATGATAACGGGCGATCTGAATTTTGAAACGAAATCAAGGGTTATGCCGAGTATGGCATTGTCCTGTGCAAAAAAGCCTTCGCTTTTCGTGTCTTTTCTCAAAAGAAGAAAAGCGCACACCACGTACCCTGCAGTAAGCAAAAGGCCTGCAAGTATCAGCCACGGGTTAAAAAAGGCGCATATCACCGTAAAAACCACAAGGCTTGCTATGGCGCACAAAACGCTTTTTCGCCAGGTCATTGCCCGCAATTGTTCGAGCAGTTCTTTCAAGATGTTTACACCTCCGAAAGTTTATTGTAAATAAGGTTCTCTGTTGTGCGAGCAGTAGAAAACTCCGAGAATGATAAGGACGGTGGTGCCAAGTCCTGCCGGCAGCAGGGCGGCAATAACAAGCGCCGCGGCCATAATAAAGGGAAGGGCTGCCTTTGAATAATTCTTCCTGCGGAATATCACGCCCACCTGCTTGAGTCCGCAGAGCATAAGTCCCGGTGAGAGAAGATAGGATATGTTGTTAAGAGCGTGTCCGAAGGCACCGTCCGAAAAAATGGCAAGCAGCGAGCAGATGAAATAGACAAACACCGAAATAGGCAAAAGTCTTACTTCAAAGTACACACCGTCAAGCATTTTCGGCGCACCGCAAAGATTTGCAGCAGGACGGGTGAGGGATGCCGAGATATACCCCACGGTCATAGCCAAAAGAACAAGCATCGCAGGCAGCATATATAAGGTCTGCTCTGCCATAGCATCCACAAGCTTTGGAATATCGCCCGGCTCAAACGCCGCATATCCCAAAGTCGCAGGCTCGAGCGAGGAGATCGTTTCAATAAGCTGTGGCTTTACCGTGTCAATATACCCTTGCAGCTGAGAAAGCAGATCTTTCGGCGAGATGCCGTATTGCAGTTTCAGCGCCAAAAGCGACACAAACGCGCAGATCACCGCCGAAACGGCACTGCCGGCAACGGCACTCGATTTTGCTCTGTCGGGACAGTAGTTTATGCCGCGCATTATTGAAAACGACGTGCCTGCCGCAAAAATAACGGCTGCAGGCCCCACCGAATCCTTCGTCACAGCAAAGCCGATGATATAGGCAACCAGCGGAATGAAAAACGAAAAGTGGTTGCCGATTCTGTACGAAAACACCGCGTATATCGGTGCCGAAAGCACAAGGGCGATTACGGCAAGATAGCTTTTGTCAATGGCGACGGTGCAAAAGAGAATGGCGGAAAGCAGAAGCAGAAAAAGGTCAAAGGGGGTGATCTTTATGGTCTTCATTTTGATATTTCCGTTTTCGCCGTCGGCAAAATTGCCGTTTTTGTCGCCGTCAAAGCCTTCGTCAAGGCAGATTTGTTTTTTGAAAAATTCCAAGGTGTTCCTCCGGGTGCACCAAAAAAGTGCACAAATTAGGGATTTGCATCAGAAGTCAAATTTGACCTGCTGAGCATTGATGTCAAAAGCTTCAAGCAGAGTACCTGTGCTTGGGAGCTTTGATTTTCTGTATTTTGCGTATTTTTTCATTTCTTCCGAGCCGTCGTCTGCAAAAAGCTTTACGTCCTCCAGCTTTATGCCTTTTTTCAGGGTGAAAACATAAACGCCTGCGGCGGTTCTTGTGCTCTTTGCCGCCAGCTGGTCGGAATTCATGATGATCGCCTTGTTTTGTGTCGAGCGCAAAAGAAACTCGCACGAAGGCTTTTTGCCCTCTTTTTCGGGCACAAAGAAGATGCCCACGGCAGGACTGTCTTCGCTGTATGCGTTGGTAAGCTTCTTTCTGTTAAGCTTTGTGGCGTAAGAATTGAGGGGCACGGCCACCGCTTTTCCGTTTTCAAAGAAGAAGGCAACGCTTCCCTTGTAATCGCGTGCAAGCAGCATGGCAGCAACGTTTTCGCCCTCGTCAAAACCGAGCTTTGCAGGAATGTAATCGCCGAGCGCAGAGGCTTTTACCGTTTCAAAATCGTCGGGTTTTGCTTTGTAGCACTGGCACTTGTCGGTGAAGAAAAGCAGCTCGCATTCGCTGTCTGTTTCCTCGCGGACAACGACAAAATCGTTTTCTTTCAGCTTTTGTTCTTCGTTGTGTGGCAGATTTCCCTTGTGAGGCAAAAGCTTTTTGAAGTATCCCTCGTTGGTAAGAACGACGATGACGGGATATGCCTCTTTTGCAGGCTCTTCATATATCGGTTCGTCCTCGGTAAAGAGCAACTGGGTCTTTCTTGCCTTGGCATATTTTTTCTTGATGTCCGACAGCTGCTTTGCAATGACCGCGTGGATCTTCTTTGCCGACGAAAGCTTGTCTTTGGTGTCGGCAATGTCAGCCTCCAGCTTTTCGGTTTCGGCAATGCGCTTAAGAATGTATTCGCGGTTGAGGTTTCGCAGCTTTATTTCTGCAATATATTCTGCCTGAACCTCGTCAATACAGAAGCCTTTCATAAGGTTGGGGATAACCTGCTTTTCGCTTTCGGTTTCGCGGATGATCTTTATTGCCTTGTCGATGTCAAGCAAAAGCTCTTTGAGACCGTAAAGCAGATGAAGCTTTTCTTCCATTCTGCAGAGGTTGTAATAAAGCTCGCGTCTGACACAGTCGGTACGCCACGCGATCCACTCGTTAAGGATGTCGCGCACACCGAGAGTTTTTGGATTGCCGCCGATAAGCACGTTGAAGTTGCATGGAAAAGCGTCTTCAAGGGGGGTGGAGCGCAAAAGCTTTGCCATAACCTTTTCGTGGTCAGCGCCGCGCTTGAGGTCGATGGTAAGCTTCAGACCCTGCAGGTCTGTTTCGTCGCGCACGTCGGATATCTCCTTCAGCTTGCCCTCTTTTATCAGCTTTGCAATCTTGGCGATGATCGCTTCGACGGTGGTGGTGTAGGGGATCTGCGAAATTTCGATGCAGTTTTCTTTCTTGTCATAAGAGTAGCGTGCCCTTACCTTAAAAGAACCTCTTCCCGTCTCGTAAACCTCGTGTAGTGCGGCTTTGTCGTAAATCAGAAGTCCGCCTGTAGAAAAATCCGGAGCTTTGATTATTTCAAGAAGATCCGCCTTGGGATCTTTCATCAGCTCGATGGTGGCGTCGCATATCTCGCCCAGATTGAACGAGCAGATGTTGGTTGCCATACCTACGGCAATACCCAGGTTTGCCGAAACGAGAATGTTCGGAAAAGCGGTGGGAAGCAGGGTGGGCTCCTTCATGGTGTTGTCGTAGTTGTCCACAAAGTCTACGGCGTCCTTGTCGATGCCGCCGAAAATTGCCTCGCAAAAATCGTCAAGACGGCATTCGGTGTAACGGGATGCGGCGTACGCCGTTGTGGAAAAACGCTTGCCGAAGTTACCCTTAGAGTCGATAAAAGGATGAAGCAGGGTTTCGTTGCCCTTTGTGAGTCTGACAAGAGTTTCGTATATTGCGCCGTCGCCGTGGGGGTTGAGGTGCATAGTGGCGCCGACAACGTTTGCCGATTTTGTGCGTGCGCCGTGCATAAGACCCATGTCGTACATGGTGTAAAGCAGCTTTCTCTGGGACGGCTTAAAACCGTCGATCTCGGGGATGGCACGCGAGATGATAACGCTCATGGCGTAGGGCATATAGTTTACGCGCAGAGTGTCGGTTATCGCCTGGTCAAGGGCGGGTGCAGGGGGCAGTATCTCTTCTGTTACTTTTGTTTTGCTCTTTTTCTTGGTTGGTTTCTTTTCAGCCATAATATTTCCTTATCAAAATTTTATTCTTCTGTGTCAAAAAGCGAGGGGAGAGACGATCTGTCTTGTGTTTTCAATTTATGAGTTTCCTCAAAGGGAATGCCCAGGTGCTCATAGGCACGCACAGTGGCACAGCGTCCGCGCGGAGTGCGGTTTAAAAATCCCAGCTGGAGAAGATAGGGCTCGTAAACGTCCTCAAGAGTAACTGCCTCTTCTCCGATGGTGGCAGACAGGGTTTCAAGTCCCACGGGGCCGCCGCCGAAAAATTTGATGATGGCGGAAAGCATTCTGCGGTCAATGCTGTCAAGACCGAGGGCGTCGATCTCAAGAAGCTGCAGCGCTCCGTCTGCCATTTCCTTGGTGATAACACCGTCGCCCTTTACCTGGGCGTAATCGCGCACACGCTTCAAAAGACGGTTGGCAATACGGGGGGTACCGCGCGAACGGCGTGCGATCTCAAGAGCTCCGTCGTGCTCAATTGGCATTTCAAGAATACCTGCGCTTCTTGTCACAATGTCCGAAAGCTCGTTTTCGTTGTAAAGCTCAAGGCGCATCAGATGACCGAATCTGTCACGCAAAGGAGAGGTCAGCTGACCTGCACGGGTGGTGGCACCGATCAGGGTGAAGCGCGGCAGGGGAAGACGTATGCTTCGGGCCGACGGACCTTTGCCCATTATGATATCGAGGTTAAAATCTTCCATGGCAGGATAAAGTATTTCTTCTACCTGACGGGGAAGACGGTGGATCTCGTCGATAAAGAGAATGTCGTTTTCTTTAAGGTTGGTCAAAAGCGCGGCAAGGTCGCCCTGTTTTTCAATGGCAGGCCCCGACGTTATGCGGATGCCTGCGCCCATTTCGGCGGCGATGATCGCCGAGAGGGTGGTTTTTCCAAGTCCGGGAGGGCCGTGAAGCAGAATGTGGTCCAGGCACTCTCCGCGCATTTTTGCCGCCTCCATCGAAATGGCAAGCTTTTCCTTAACGCCCTTTTGTCCCACATATTCGGACAAGGTTTTCGGGCGCAGCGAGATCTCGTTTTCGGAATCCTCGTTGATCTCCCGCGAGCTTATGATGCGGCTTTCAAAATCAAATTCGTTTTCGCTATATTCTTCGTTTCTCGTACTCTTAATCAAAATTCAAAACTCCTTTTACTTCATAAGAAGTGCCAGCGATTTGCGTATAAGCTCCTCAACCGTGCCGTTTCCTGCGGCTTTCACAGCCTTTGCGGCGTCGTTTTTGGTATATCCGAGCACCACAAGCGCGGATATGGCATCGTTTGCGGCAGATGCCGAGGTCAGCACCTCGCCGGTGTCGATATCCACCGAATCGCCGTAGCTTGTGCTTGTCACAGCCTTTGCTATCTTGTCCTTCAGTTCGATTATGACCTTTTGCGCCGTTTTCAGTCCGATGCCGTTGGCTTTTGATATGGCTTTGGCATCGTCTGCGGCACAGGCAATGGCGATCTCGGACGGCGAAAGCGCCGAAAGTATGGCAAGGGCACCCTTGGGACCAATGCCCGAAACGGTGATCAGCAGACGGAAGATGTCGCGCTCTTCCTCGTCAAAAAAGCCAAAAAGCTCCTGCGAATCCTCTTTTACCGAAAAGTGGGTGAAGAGCAGCTGCTCTTTTCCGTCGCATTTTCCGTCGGGAAGAATAGTGTGCTTTGCGCTGAGGCGTGCGTGGGTGGTGGCGCTGATAAGAAGCTGATATCCCACCCCCGAGCAGTCAATGACAGCAAGGTCGGGACGAAGGAGGGTGAGTTTTCCGTTAAGATAGTAAAACATTTTTTCTCCGTAAAGTTTATTTTAGTTTGAACAACATCGAGGAAGAGCTGTACCCGTGGCATATGGCGGCGGCAAGAGCGTCGGCGGTGTCGTCGGGCTTTGGGGGATTTTTAAGGCCGAGAAGAGTGGTGACCATGGCGATGATCTGATGCTTTTCGGCTCTGCCGTATCCTGTTACCGATTGCTTTATCTGCAAGGGGGTGTATTCAAAAATGGGAATACCCCGTCGGCTTGCCGCAAGCAAGATGACTCCGCGTGCCTGGCAGACGTTTACGGCGGTTTTGGCGTTGCTGTTGAAAAAAAGCTCTTCGATCGAAATGGCGTCGGGCTTAAATTTGTCGCACAGCTCGCAGATGCCGTCGTATATCTCACAAAGGCGAAGCTCGGTCTTTGTGTGGGCAGGCGTGGTGATGGCGCCGTACTCTATGGGGGTGAGCTTGTTGTTTGAATATCCGATGACGCCAAAGCCCACAATGGCGTATCCGGGATCTATTCCCAGAATTATCATAAGGCATAAAACTCCAATATATGCATAATCTATTATATTATAACACTAAGCGGAAGAAAAGTAAAGTATTATTTTTTCTTTTCTTATAAATAAATAAAAAAGTTGTTTTAACGGCCGAAAACATTTCGTTCAAAAAGCAGAAAAATTCCCGGGGCGGCGGATTTTGCCGTCCCGGGCGGGGAAAATGTCAGATTATTTTGCAAGATATTCGATCAGCTGATTTTTGATGCTTTCCATACCTGCAATATTGGGGTGTCCGTCGGTCTTTGAAAAATCCGAAAGCACAAAGGCTTCAACACCGTAATGCTCGCAGGCTTCGATGATGCTGGTCTTGATAGCTTCGGAAAGTCCCGTGTTCACCATATATACGATGCGTGCATCGCCTGCAAGCTCTTTAAGCCTTGCAAGCATATAGCAAAGGGCGGGGCGGAAGTATTTCATCTCTTCCTTGGTCCAGTCGGAATATTTCATCCAGCCAATCGGCGAGCCTGCCCAGGTGTCGTTGGTAGCACCGAAAATAAGGATGGTGTCAAGATCGTTGGTTTCAAAAAATCCTTCGTCCGCAAGCTTGTCGATTCGGGTGATAAACGCCGAATTTGTAGAGTCTGCTCCGCCGTAACCGGTGGTGCAGATGGTGGAACCCGACCAGCTGGAATTGAGGGCGAGAAGAGATCCCGTCTCGGTTATAAACTTGTGCCACCAGGTCTCGGTAAGTTTTGAAACGTCTGTGTTCTGGGGATCGGGATTTTTGGTGTACCACGCGGCGTGGTCTTTGGGCATAACACCCTCAAAGGTCGAATAGCTGTCGCCAAGAATAAGCAGGTTGCCTGCGCTCTTTGGTGCGCCGTCCTTTTCGGGGGCTTTGCCGTTGTACATAACGCGCTGTATCTCGAGGTTTTTAATATCTTCTGCGCGGATGCGAAGGGTGTGTTCGCCGTCGGTAAGGTTTTCAAAAAGGGTCTGGGGCTTGCGGTTCATCTTCATATACTGTTCGGCTCCGCCGTCAACAGAATAATACATGATGTCGTCTCTCGGGCTTGCGATACAGATGTCACTGCCGTAGGTCTTTATAACAAGCTCGTTGTCGGCGTCGGTGGGGTATATCTTTTTTCCGTCAGGGGAAAGAGCCCAGTTCTTTGAAAGCGAAAGGTCGATCTCGTGCGCTTCCAGCATTGTCAGGTCGTACCAAAGCTCCTTTTTTGTGTGCTTTTCGGGAAGATTTTTTGCCTTAAGCGCATCGGACGTGCTGTTTTTCAAAGCCTCGGTCAGGTATTCCGAAAGGACAGCACCGTAATAGAGATGTCCGTCTTCGTTGGGGTGAACGTAGTCCGAGAAATAGTCTGCCCATTTGTATCCGCCGTTTGCAATATGGTCGGCAAGGGCACGTCCAAAGTTTACCGACGGAACGTCATAGTGCTTTGCAATGATCTCCTGCGCTGCGGCTGTGGGGAAATACTTGGGCGTTCTGTCTATCTTGTCGTCGATGGTGTATACGATAACGACGTCGGCATTGGGGTTGTGATCGTAGATTCGGCGAAGAAGGGTTTCGAAATAAACCACCGTCTCCATGTCATTCTTTGCCGAATACCAGGGAGAGTCGTTTATGGCATATTCGATGAAGATCAGGTCAAAGTTGTATCTGAAAAGATCGTTGTCCGCGCGGTAAACGGCGTATTTGGTGTAAGAATCGCCGATGGCGGCATTGACCTGATTGATTTTGCAATCGGGATATGCCTGTCTGAAATACTGCATGGTTCTTGCACGCCACGAATGGGTTTCGAACATTGTCGAGGGAACTCCCGAGCCTGCCGTAACAGAGCCGCCGATGAAAGCAACGTTCAGCTTCTTTTCAACGTTCAGCTTGTGGGCGGTGTTGGCAAGGCTTCCGCGGTACTGCATATATTCGTCAAATTTTGTTGTGTTCTTTTGTGTCCACATGATAACTCCGTCCTTCTTTGCAGGATTTGCTGCCGCATTTATCTGTCCCTTTGCCCAATGTCCCTGGGTGTCGGCAAAAACCGTCACGTCGTTTTCGGCAGGCACTCTGCCGATCATGCGGTTTATCATGGTGACGACCTCGGCACGGGTGATCAGGTTGTCGGGACGGAAAGTGCCGTCCTCGTATCCGCCGACAATGCCGGCAAAGCCTGCAAATTCCACGGCGTCGATATATTTGTAAGAGGACGAAACGTCCGAAAATTTCTTTGTTCCGTACAGGTTTTTGGAGATTATGGGATGGATCTTGTAAATAAGCTCGCAAAATTCGCCTCGGGTGATCTTTTCGCCCGGCAAAATCTTGCCGTCTGCGGCAATGGTGTCAAGAAAACCGAGCTTTTCAAAAAGTCCGATGTACGAGGTGTGCCATGCATCGGTGGGAACGTCGGAAAAATCAGATGTGATCGTGCCCTTAAAGGTGCTTTCATCGGCAATAAGTCTTGCAAGGGTGGTTATTGCCTCGGCTCTTGTCATATTGTTTTGGGGCAGGAAAGTGCCGTCCTCATAGCCGTTTACAAAGTTTGATGCAGCTTTCAAAGAAAGCTCGACTGTGGCGATCGGACAGATGTTGTAAACACCGTCGGCAAGAGCAAAAATTCCGTTGTCGGTCGTTTTTTCCTCGCCCGAAACAAGAATCTTTTTGGTGCCCAGTCCGTTTTCGTCAGCAAAACGCAGCCCCGAAAAAGCTCCGTTTTCGGAAACGGCAGAAACGTCGCCACAAGAAAGCTTAATGTGGATATCAAAGGCGCCCTTTTCCACCTTTGTCTGCGCGTCTGTTACAAGCACGGCTTTTCCCGAAACCTCGGGGAATGTCGAAAGGTCAAAGCTTGCGATCTCGCAGTTTGAATCAATCCTTACGACAAGGTTTCCGTTGATAGTTCCCTTTGCCGACGAAACCACGTCTGCTTTGACACCGCAAAGCTCGTACGAAAGATCGCCCGTAATATTGGCGCCGTCACAGCCTATAACTATCTTGTCTGCCGTGATCGAATCTGCAGTTATTGCAAGGTCGCCCGTGCCGCTTCCTGCGCTTATTGTCTTGTATTTTCCCGAAAGAAGCTCGATTGCAGAGCTGTTTTCAAAATTTCCTGCCTCCACCGATATGGGAGCAGGGTAGGTGATGGTGTTGGCACTTGTTGCCGAATATTTTTCCACCGACCACGAATCAAAACCGTCACAGGTTTTCAGATCATAACCGTTTGTCACGATAACGCCGTTTTCGGGCATATCAATGCAGACGTTTGAAAGGATGAGGTCGTCTGTAAGCTCGATTTTTCCCGACGGGAAAGAAAGCCTGTTTCCGGTGGCTTTGGTGCCGGTGCCTGCGATCTCAAGCTCGCCTTTTTGTGCAAAGCTGTCAATAGTGTAGTTGCCCTGAACGATTATCTTGCCGCCGCCTGACAAAGCGTTCAGCGCATCGGGCAAACTTTTGAAAGCTGTCTTTGGCTTGCCGCCGTACGAAAGTCTGCCAAAGGAAGAAACGTAGGCGTGGTCTTTGCCGTCAATGTTCTCTATCTGCGCAAGAGCGGTAAGTGTGCTTGAAAAAACCGCCGCGCAGGCAAGAATGAGACAAAGAATCTTCTTTGTTCTTTTCATTTTTATCCCTCGATTCTTTTTTTGTGGAAACATAACAATATTATACAATAATGGTTTTTATAATTCAATGGAATATTTCACAAAAAAAGAGACGGCAAACTGTGCAGAATGCCGTCTTTGTGTTTTATATTCCCAAAATCCTCTTTGCCCTTGAAATTTCCTCGTCGGTTGGGGTACGCACGCCGTCAAGGGGATAATCAAGCCCCAGCTTTTTCCATTTAAAAAGTCCCAAAGTGTGATAGGGCAAAAGCTCGATCTTCTGCACGTTCGAAAGGGTGTCCAAAAAAGCCTTGGTGTCGCGCAGCTCTTTTTCGCCGTCGTTTATTCCCGGCACAAGCACGCGCCGTATCCAGACGGGCTTTTTCATATGCGAAAGATATCTTGCAAAGGCGAGTATGCTCTCGTTGTCGCAACCGGTAAGCTCTTTGTGAAGTTGCGCGTCAATTGCCTTTATATCAAGCATCACAAGGTCGCATACTTCGATAAGCTTTTCTATCTTTTCAAAGTTTTCGCCGTGGCTTGTAAAAGGGTGACCTGCCGTGTCAAGGGCAGTGTGGACGCCTTTTGATTTTGCAAGCGCAAAGAGCTCGGTGACAAATTCTGCCTGCAAAAGGGGTTCTCCGCCCGAAACGGTTATTCCGCCCTTTTCCATGTTTTTGCCCCAATAGTTGCGGTACCTGAAAGCCTTTTCAAAAAGGTCCTTTGCGTTCCATTCCTGTGCTTTCCATTTTTCGCACCCCTGCGACCAGGTTTCGGGGTTGTGGCAAAATTTGCAGCGCATATCGCACCCCTGCAGAAACACCACAAATCTCATGCCCGGTCCGTCGGCCGCGCCAAAGCTTTCAAGCGAATGGACAAAACCGCGCTTTTCAGAGAGTTCCATGGCAGGTACGGGAGATAACGTCCATCTGCTGTTCACAGGTAAGGTCGATGAATTTCACCGCATAACCCGAAACGCGGATGGTGAAGTTTGCATATTCTTCCTTTTCGGGGTGTTCCATGGCGTCAATCAGCTTTTCTTTGCCAAAAACGTTGACGTTCAGATGGTGCGCACCCTGATCGAAATATCCGTCGAGTATCTGGATGAGGTTGCGTGTTCTTTCGCCCTCGTCGGCACCCAGCGCGTCGGGGTTTATGGTCTGGGTGTTTGAAATGCCGTCAAGCGCCCAGTGATAGGGCAGCTTTGCCACAGAGTTTAAAGAGGCGAGAAGTCCGTTTTCTTCGGCACCGTAAGAGGGATTTGCCCCCGGCGAAAGGGGAGTTCCGCCCTGTCTGCCGTTGGGCATCGAGGGGGTTGCCTTGCCGTATACCACGTTGGAAGTGATGGTAAGGATCGATGTCGAAGGTTCGCTGTCGCGGTAGGTGTGATGCTTTTTGATTTTTGCCATAAAGGTTTCAAGCAGCCACACAGCGATATCATCGGCTCTGTCGTCGTCGTTGCCGTACTTGGGGAAATCGCCTTCAATCTCAAAGTCTTTTGCAATGCCTGTTTCGGGATCGCGGATAACTTTTACGCGCGCATACTTGATGGCAGAAAGCGAATCGACAACGTGGGAGAAACCTGCAATGCCGGTGGCAAAGCTTCTCTTTACGTCGGTGTCGATAAGCGCCATTTCGGCGGCCTCGTAGTAGTATTTGTCGTGCATATAGTGGATTGCATTCAGGGTGTGAACATAAAGCTTTGCCAGCCATTCCATCATTGCAACGTATTTTTTGATAACCTCGTCGTAGTCGAGATATTCGCTTGTAATCGGAGCATATGCGGGCGCAACCTGCTCAAGATTTTTTGCATCAACTCCGCCGTTTATAGCATACAGCAGGCATTTTGCAAGGTTTGCGCGTGCGCCGAAAAATTGGATCTCTTTGCCTGTCTGTGTGGCACTGACACAGCAGCAGATGGCGTAGTCGTCGCCCCAAACCGGCTTCATAACGTCGTCGTTTTCGTACTGCACAGAGCTTGTGCGGATAGAGATCTCGCCAGCATATTTTTTGAAGTTTTCGGGAAGCGACGAAGAATAAAGCACCGTAAGGTTGGGTTCGGGCGCAGGCCCCATGTTTTCAAGGGTGCGCAGGAAGCGGAAATCGTTTTTGGTAACCATGCTTCTGCCGTCCATGCCGATGCCGCCGATCGAAAGGGTTGCCCATACGGGATCGCCCGAGAAAAGCTGGTTGTAGCTGGGCACACGGGCAAATTTAACCATGCGAAGCTTCATGACAAGGTGGTCAATAAGCTCCTGGGCTTCTTTTTCGGTAAGCACACCTGCGTCGATGTCGCGCTTGATGTAGATATCAAGGAAGGTGGAAACTCTTCCCACGCTCATAGCGGCGCCGTTTTGGGTTTTGATGGCGGCAAGATAGCCAAAATACAGCCACTGCACAGCCTCACGTGCGTTTGCCGCGGGCTTTGAAATGTCAAAGCCGTAGCTTTTTGCCATTTCCTTCATATCTTGCAGGGCGCGAAGCTGCATAGAAACTTCCTCACGTGCACGCAGCACATTGTCACGCATGCTGCTTTCGCCGCAGGCAACAAGGTCTTTTTCTTTCTGTTCAATCAGAAAATCTATGCCGTAAAGGGCGATTCTTCTGTAGTCGCCGACGATCCTTCCGCGGGCATATGCATCGGGAAGTCCTGTGATGATCTTGTTGTGACGCGCTTTTTTCATTTCGGGGGTGTACACGTCAAAAACCGCCTGATTGTGAGTGCGGCAATATTCGGTGAATATCTTTACAAGTTCGGGGTTGGGGGTATATCCGTAGGTTTCGCAAGCCTGCACCGCCATTTTTATGCCTCCAAAGGGCATAAAAGCACGCTTCAATGGCTTGTCGGTCTGAAGGCCGACGACTTTTTCAAGATCTTTCAGATCTTCGTCGATATAAGCGGCGCCGTAGGATGTGATGGTGGAAACGACCTCTGTTTCCATATCAAGCACTCCGCCCTTGGCTCTTTCCTGCTTCTGAAGCTCGTAAAGCTTGCCCCAAAGCTTGTTTGTGGCATCTGTAGGACCCTCAAGAAAAGAGGAATCACCGTCATAGGGAGTATAATTTTTTTGAATAAAATCGCGGACGTTGACTTCGAGCTTCCAGATACGGCCCTCAAAGCCTGCCCATTCTTTAAAATCTACCATAATGGGTACCTCCTTGTTGAGAAATATTGGTATATCTTAAATCATACCCATAAGGCATGAAAAGAAAATTTTCGGGATTGTATCAATCCATATATATAGTATCACAAAAGCTCATGAGTGTCAATATGTGCCATTCATTTTTGAAAAAATTTACCTAATCACCATAAAAAAAGCTTCTTTTGCATAAAAAAAGTGCTTTTTGTACAAAAAGAGCAAAAAATATCTTTCCACTTGTAATTGGTGATAGTTTGTGGTAGAATATCAGCAGAAAAACAAACAGAAAAAGGGGGCGGAAAAATGGATAAATTCAAGCTCGTTTCACCCTTTGCGCCGATGGGTGACCAGCCGCAGGCGATAGAGGAGCTGACAAGGGGCGTTCTTTCGGGCGAAAAGTTTCAGACACTTCTCGGCGTCACAGGCTCGGGAAAAACCTTTACCATGGCAAATATCATCGCAAATCTCAACCGTCCCACCCTTGTCCTTGCCCACAACAAAACACTTGCCGCCCAGCTTTGCTCGGAATTCAAGGAATTTTTTCCCGAAAACGCCGTTGAATATTTCGTTTCCTATTACGATTATTACCAGCCCGAGGCGTATATCCCCGGCAAAGACACCTATATCGAAAAAGACAGCTCGATCAACGACGAGATCGACAAACTGCGCCACAGCGCCACCTCATCACTTTTTGAGCGCCGCGACGTCATTGTGGTTTCGAGTGTTTCGTGTATTTACTCTCTCGGTGACCCCGAAGAATATAAGCGCTCTGTGCTTGCCCTGCGCCCCGGGACAGAAATGTCACGCGACGATTTTGTGGTTAAGCTTGTGGATATGCACTACGAGCGCAACGACCTTCTTTTTGAACGAAACAAATTCAGGATCCGCGGCGACACGGTTGAGATCTGCCTTTCCACCGAAACCACGGTGGGTATAAGGGTAGAATTTTTCGGCGACGAGATAGACGCCGTGTCGGAATTTAACCCCGTAACAGGCTCTGTTATAAGACCTTTGTCGTACGCCGCCGTTTATCCCGCCACCCACTATATCACCGCTGTCGAAAAAAGGGACATCGCCCTTGCGCAGATCCGTGCCGAAATGGAAGAGCGCGAAGCCTTCTTTAAGGCACAGAACAAATATATTGAAGCCCAGCGTATCCGCGAGCGCACCCTTTATGACATGGAAATGATCTCGGAGATCGGATATTGCTCGGGGGTAGAAAATTATTCAAGAGTGCTTGAAGGGCGTGCTCCCGGCAGTCAGCCCCATACCTTGATGGACTATTTTCCCAAGGATTTTCTGCTTTTTGTCGACGAATCGCACGTAACACTTCCGCAGGTACGCGGAATGTTCGGCGGCGATTTCTCGCGCAAGAAAAACCTTGTGGAATACGGTTTTCGCCTGCCGTCGGCTTTTGACAACAGGCCGCTTCGCTTTGAGGAATTTGAAAAAAAGCTCAATCAGACGATCTTTGTCAGCGCGACACCGGGAGACTACGAAAAAGACCACAGCCTTGTCGTCGCCGAACAGCTTATCCGCCCCACCGGCCTTGTGGATCCCGAGGTGGAGGTTCGCCCCATCGACGGGCAGATCGACGATCTGATCGGCGAGATAAGATCTCGCACCGAAAAGGACGAAAGGGTTCTTGTTACCACCCTTACCAAAAAGATGGCAGAAGACCTGACAGAATACCTCGAGGAAAACGAAATAAAATGCCGATATATGCACTTTGGCATCGACACCATCGAGAGAATGGAGATAATCCGCGATCTGCGTCTGGGGGTTTTTGACGTTCTCATCGGCATCAACCTTCTGCGCGAAGGCCTTGATATCCCCGAGGTTTCTCTTGTTGCCATCCTTGATGCCGACAAGGAAGGATTCTTGCGAAGCGAAACGTCTCTCATTCAGACGGTGGGACGTGCGGCGCGAAATTCCGAAGGCAAAGTCATCATGTATGCCGATATGGTCACAGGCTCGATGAAGCGTGCCATTTCCGAAACCAACCGCCGCCGCAAAAAGCAGCAGGAATACAACGAAAAACACGGCATCATTCCGCAGACTATCAAAAAAGAGGTCCGCGACATCATCGAAATTGCCGCAAAGCCTGACAAAAAGGCAAAAAAGGTCATGTCCGAGCGCGACAAGCAGACGCTTATTGCCACTCTGCGCTCCGAGATGAAAGAATGTGCCGCACGGCTCGATTTCGAGCGTGCCGCGTATCTTCGCGACGAGATTGTGCGCCTTTCGGCAAGGGAAGAAAAAGCAAAATAATAGTATATTTTTACGGAACAAAAATCTCCTTTTTGCGTCAAACAGACAGAACGCGAAAAGGAGATTTTGTTATTATGAGAAAATTTTGCCTGCTTCTTGCCATATTTGCCGTGATTTTGGCATCGGGTTGCGAAAAAAAGAACAAAGAAACCGACAACGGCAAGGCGGTGTGTCCCGATATTCCGCCCGAAAAAGTGATCACCGAAAATATAGAGGAACCCCCCGCAGTCAAAGAAAATGAACCTTCACAGATGTACGTTTTTGCAGACGGCAAAAAGGTCAAGGCAATGCGCGGATCTTATTCGTGGCGTGTTGACGGCACCGACGGAAAATCGCAGTATACTGTCGCAGACGGTATCTATCCGCTTGATGCAAAGGAATATATGCCCTGCATAACTCTTCCTTGCGCCGTTTCGTCAAACGACGTGTACACCGCAGAGCTTATCTTTGACGTATCGCCAAAAAAGGTGACGGCGCAGTGCTGGCCGACAGACGCCTTTGAAGACAGAAGGATAGACGCAGAAAGCGTGACGGTGGACACGATAGAGATAGATTATGCCGACGGAAGAAATGCGTGTGACTATATTCTGCAGCTCAAAAACGAAAACTATATCTATCACGTCACCGCCGAGTGGGAAAGGGACGGATACTACGGAGGTTCTGCCGAATATTGTTTTTACACGCAGTACGCATCCCCCGAAACAAGCACGGTGCAGGTGGACGAAACCGACTCTGTTCTTCTTTGCGGATATCCGAAGAAGGAGTATTTTGAATAAAAACCGACGTTGATTTTTTGATCGCTTTCGTCAGAGGGCGAACCCCCTTTTCTGATCTTTGATAGCGCACGAGGAACCTTTTTCGGGGTTCCTCTTTTTGTGTGATGACCAAGAAAATCGGCATCAAAAAATTCCTGCACTTGACTTCTTTTCAATTAAATGCTATAATATACTTGTATGTGTAAAAATTCGGCGAAAGGAGCGGTGTGCTTTGAACGAGACTGAAAACAAAGAAAAACAGCAAGAAATCCTGTCGGGCAAAGCGGTTGCTGCCCCTTCCGATGCGAAAAAACAAAAGCTTTCGAGAAAAGAAAAGAAAGCTCTTCTAAAGCTTTATCGCCGCGGAAAGGTGTCCGACGAATACCTTTTCTCCCGCGGAATTTCCGAATGGGATTTTTCATATTTTTATCAGTGCTCGCGCAAAAACGGCCTTTCGTTCAAGGACAGCTTCTACAACGCCGCCTACGTTTCAAGCCTGCATCGCTTTGACCAATCAAAAAAGACCGTTTCAAAAGAGCTTGAAAACACCTATTCCCACCCCAAGGGCTGGTACGGTGATTCCACCAACGACTGGAAGGGCAATATCTGGTCAAGGCTCTGCGCTTTTCTCGGCGCGCTGCCCGTTTTATCCGCCAAGGTCAAAAAGATTTTCAAAAAGCGCATCAAGAAGATCCGCAAGGGTATCTCCCGCGGAACCTCCCACATGGACAGATCCTACAAGGTATATATAAACTTCTTCCGTGTGCTCAAAAAGCTTTTGTCGGTCGCCATCCCCGTGGCGTGCTTTGTGCTGTTTATCAACTATGCCACCGACAAGGTCGACAACGCCGCATCGCTGGGAATATACGTAAACGGCGAGCTTGTGGGCTCGGTAAAAAGCGAAGCCGAGCTTATCGAGGCAAAGGAGCAGATAGAAATCGGATTTACAAAAGAGCTTGGCGAACCCTTTTATTTTTCCGATCAGATAACCTTCAGCTTTGTCAGCGGAGCAAAGGTGGATTTTCTCACCCGTGCCGAACTGATAAAGGCGCTTAACGACGCCGCCCGTGATCACGTCCGTCCCGGCTTTGGCATTTATATCGACGGTCATCTTGTTGCCGCCTGCGAAAACCATTCGGTGATCGAAGCCGTGATGACCGACCTTGAAACCCACGCGGGAAAGACTGTGGGCGTCAGCGACGACGATGAAATAACCGTCGCCTGGGCAAACGATATTACCGTTGAATCTCGAAATTTCAACGTAGCAAACTTTATGACCGAAGAAGAGATCCGCGTGATTCTGGGTCTTGATCTTTCTGTGGGGGAAGATGTAAAAACCATTTCTGCCCGTGATCTTTACTATCAGGATATTGCAAGAATAAAAAACAGGATCGCAGCCCGGACGGCAACAGTTGTTGTCACCGACGATGACAAAGTTACCATCGACGGTCAGGGACAAAACGTCCCCCTCACAAACGGCGGCGATTCGTCCGAAATAACCCTCGGATATCTCATCACAAGACTTGAAACGGCAGAAGAAGTCGTTCCTTACGAAACGATCGAGATCGAAACCGAAAACTTCCTTGCAGGAAGCCGCAAGGTCGATACCTTCGGCAAGGACGGCAAGCGCATCGCCACCTATGCCGTAACCTACGACAAGGACGGCGAGGTAGAGCGCGAGCTTGTTTCGGAGGAAATATTAAAAGAAGCACAACCGAAGATAATATACATCGGCACGCGCATTCCCACCGAAGAAGAAATGCGCACCACAGCCACAGGCACCTTCATTATGCCGTACAACAACTATCTTTCGTCAAGCTACGGCATCAGAAACGTAAGAGAGTTCGGCACCCGCGAGTTCCATAACGCCTGGGATATTCCGGGTCCCTACGGTGCAAACATTCTTGCCTCGGACGGCGGCATAGTTTCGCACGTTGGCTATACCTCGGGATATGGCAATCATGTCATCATCGACCACGAAAACGGATACGAAACGGTTTATGCCCACCTCAGCCGCGCCACTGTTAAAAAAGGTCAGCGCGTCGGACAAAAAGAGGTCATCGGCAAAATGGGTGCGTCGGGACGAGTAACCGGAGTTCACGTTCATTTTGAGATCCGAAAAGACGGCACCTCCATCGACCCCGAGCTGTTCTTGGGCAAGGTGGAAGAGAGATATTGATAACGCAAAAGACGAAAGGCTCCTTGTCCTTTCGTCTTATTTTGTCGCAAAGCTTGTTTGTGAAAGTTTTTTGATAAAACTTTTTTTCAAAAAAGTTTTCGGTGTTAAGAGGCAGAGCCTCTTATCGCTCTCCGCAGAGAGCGAAATTCCTTTGCTTCCAAAAGCGCAGGAGTGGGTGAATTTTCAACCGGTTTACGGTTGAAAAGAGGTCTACACTTACCGGGGGTTCGCCCTGAATTATTTGCAAAAACTTTAAATACGGATTTTACAACAAAAAAAGACGAAAGGCTTTACTTCCTTTCGTCTTTTTCTTTTATTCCACAACTATTTGCGTTTGTGCCGCATTATCCGTTACCGAAAACTCGGTGTCGTACTGTTTGCCGTCAACAAAATATGTGAGCTTGTATTTGCCCTTGAATCCGCGGAAAGTCGCCTTTCCGCCCTCGTCGGAAATGTCGGACACCTTGGTTGTCCATTCTTCTTTTATCAGCCGCTTCATTTCCTTAAAGGCAGGCTTTTCCGAAAGGTCAAAGTTCAAAAGTCCGCCGCCGTATACGTTTTCACCCTTGTCAAGGGCACCGATCGGCGCACCGTGGGCATATCCGTCCACCAGGTTCCAGTAAACAATGCCGTCTGTCGCCTTGTGCGAAAACCAGATTCTGTAAAGCATGCTCAGAAGCTGTGCCTGAATCTCTTCGTCCTCGGGTC
Organism: Oscillospiraceae bacterium; assembly: GCA_015063785.1. Classification (GTDB taxonomy): domain Bacteria; phylum Bacillota; class Clostridia; order Oscillospirales; family CAG-382; genus UMGS1052. The sequence continues at coordinate 29,858 of SVTM01000023.1, read as the reverse complement.
CGCCGTTGTAGGTGGGAAGTGTGATCTCCGAAATGTGCAAGGGGCGGTTGAATTCGCCGTATGTATCAAGCACGTCGTAAACTTTTTGTGGGTTATATCGCAGTGCTCCCCATTCCATTTCTTTGTCCCTCGGCTGGAACATATGCATCTGCATACCGATCGAGTCGAACGAAACCTGCGCGTTTGCGTATCTTTCAAGCAACAGATAAAAATACGATCTGTCAAATCTGAAACGCTCCCAGATGCCTGCCGCTTCATTGAGAAAAAGATTGTTTGTCGGAAAATGGCGACGACCCAGCTCAAAGCATTTTTCCACAAATCTGCGGTCGCAGAATATGGCGGTCATGCCGGGATTGTCATTTTTGTAGGCAGGCCACGAAATGGCTTCGTTCACGATGTCCCAATCGTGGATGTCGTTTTTGTATCTCTGCGCGATCTCGCCAAAATGCCTGTCGTATTCCTTCCATACCAAGGCAGGATCGTCGGGCAGCCAAGCGGGCGAAAAAGCATCATATACCAGGCAGTGGCCTTTCATACGGATGCCGTTTTGTTTGCAGTATTCCACGCAAAGATCGGGCGTCGGTCTGCGGTACACTCTGGGACTTGATTTTTCATATCGTGGTTTGCCCTTTTCGGGTTCAAGAGTGTTCCAGTAAAAGGGTACGACGGCGTAGTTGAAAGCATCTGCAAAGATTTTGCGGTATTTTTCGTTCTTTTCCTGACTTTCAAACTCGTCAAGCATAAAAAGGTTGCAGCCGAATTTGTATTCGTGGTCGGCAAGAGAAGCCGAAAACTTCACGTTTTTCAAAGGCTTTTTGTCCTTGTCCACAAAAGAAAGATGTGCATAGGTCTTTCGGTTAAGCTCGATGCCGCTTCTTATTCTTTCCTCGCACATTTCGCGCTGTTCGTTGTAGCTTTTAAAAACTGTTTCTCTTCTTGTCACTTTTTCACCCCACAATCGGTTTTATTCGATTATACACCGAAAAAAATCATAAGTAAACCCGAAAAAAGGCACAAAATGCCCGAAAAAACATAACGTGTCAGTTTTTTACAATGGCAAAAGAGCAGGGCAAAACCGTGATCTTTTTGCCGTCCTCATCGATTTTTCCGCCATAGATCAAACTGCAGTTTTCGTGCGCATCAAAGAAGTGCTCTTTGTCGCCCATGTTGACGCAGACGGTTATTTTTTCGCCGTCACAGCAACGTGAAAAGCAGAAAACTCCGCCGCAGGCGTCAATACTTTCTATCTCGCCTGCACACAGGGCTTTTTCTTCGCGGCGTATCTTACAAAGCATCTTGTAGTGTTCTGTAATTTCTTTGTTTTCGCGTCCCCAGGGAAAGGGCAATCTGCAAAAAGGATCGCGTCCACCCTGAACTCCTGCCTCATCGCCGTAGTAAACCGACGGTACACCCGGCAGAGTGAACTGCAAAACCGAAGCACACCTCAGCTTTTTTTCTGCTGTTTTCAGTTCTTCTTCCGAAAGCACAAGGTCTTTCAGTTCGTTGCCGCACATTCCCTTGTATCTTTCTGTGCCCAGCACCGTCAGTATTCTTTCTGTGTCATGCGTGCCGACAATGTTCATAAGTGATAACGAGCAAGAGGCAGGATAGCTTGAATATATGTCGCACACCGCATCTTTTATGCTTTGTGAATCTCCCGAGTTGACGTATGAAACAATGCCATCCTTTATGGGATAGTTCATAACTCCGTCAAGCTGGGAGCCCCTGAAATATTTTCTGCGTTTGCCATAGGCGCATTTGTCGGCGGCGTTTTCCCATACCTCGCCGATTATCACGGCATCCTTCCGTGTGCCTTTGGCAGTTTTTTTCAGCCTTTCAAGAAAACTGTCGGGCAGCTCGTCTGCTACATCAAGCCGCAGTCCCGAAATGCCTTTTTTCAGATATTTTGCCGCAATGCCGTATTCGCCTGCAAGGTATTCTTCCACGGCAGGGTTTGACGTGCAAAGCCTTGGCAAGATCTCGATGCCCCACCAGCTGTCGTAGCTGTCGGGATAGCGCGTGAAGCTGTACCATGAAAGATAGGGCGAGCTTTTGTCGCGGTATGCGCCGCCCTTGCCATATCGTCCGTGCTTGTTAAAATATATACTGTCGTCGCCCGTGTGGTTGAAAACTCCGTCGAGGATTATGTGCATTCCGCGCTTGTTGCATTCGTCAATAAGCGCATCAAGTGCCTTGTCGCCTCCAAACATTTCGTCCACCTTCGAGTAATCGCCTGTGTCGTATTTGTGGTTGGAATATGCCTCGAATATGGGACTCAAATAAAGGACGTTTACCCCCAGCGACTGCAGATAGTCAAGTTTTTCGATGATACCCCAAAGCGTTCCGCCAAAAAACATATTGTTGGCACAAAAATCTCCCGGTCTGTTGCCGTATTGCGGCACACCGCCGTACCAGTCTTCGTTGATTATGGCATCGTCGCGTATGGGAACTGCCTTTGAACCCTTGCAGAAGCGGTCGACAAAGATGTGGTACATAACGCAACCGTGAAACCACTTTGGCGTTTCAAGATCATTGGAATATATCAGCATTTTAAACTCGTCCCGTGCGTTTCTGTCATAGGTCAGATATCCGTCCACGTTGTTTTTGCTGCAAAAATATATCCTGTTGTCGCCGACAGAATAGGAGATTTTGTAAAACAAAAGGGTGGGCGCACCGCAGACGGCTGAAACGTCAAATTCAAGGATGTAAACGTCGTATTTCCCGTCGGTTCTGTCATACGAAAAATCGGCGGTGTATGCAAAATTCAGCCCGTCGGCACGAAGATTAAGCTTTGGCGCAAAAACACCCAGGGTTCTTTCGGTAAAAAGCTCAAGACTTACCTTGTCTTTTGTGGAATATGCCTTGCTGAAGGTGTAGCATCCGTTTCTTTTGTTTTTAAGGATGATGCTGTTTTTATCGTAAATATCTCTTGGATCAAGAGCTAACATTGTTTTCGACTCCTGTGCAAAAAGCCGACTGCCGCGTTTTCTTTAACGTTTGGCAGCCGGCGTTTTTTAAAAATTATTTTGTTTCGGGAAGAGTTACTTTTTTAAGATGCCAGATATCGCCTGCATAATCGTCGATGCTACGGTCTGCCGCAAAGAAGCCTGACGATGCGATGTTGCACAGCGACATGCGGTTCCATTCGGGCTTGTTGCGATAGTTTTGGATGAGAGTGTCGTGTACACGGGTGTACGAATCAAAGTCTGCAAGGCACATATAAGGATCGGCAACGCCGTGACCTGCCAGCAGATAGTTTGCAATGTCTGCAAAGTTCTGACCTGCAAAGCCGTTGTAAAGGGCGTTGATGGCGTCGTTAAGACGCTTGTTGTTCACGCAGAAGAGGGCAGAGTTGTAGCCCTGGATCCACTGCTTTTCAACTTCGTCAGCCGTAAGACCGAAAATAAACATATTCTCTTTTCCTGCCGCCGCAAGCATTTCCACGTTTGCGCCGTCAAGAGTACCGATGGTAAGAGCACCGTTCATCATCAGCTTCATACAGCCTGTGCCGCTGGCTTCCTTGCCTGCAAGGGAAATCTGCTCGGAAATTTCGGCCGCAGGGACAAGAGATTCTGCCATCGAAACGTTGTAGTCTTCAAGGAAAACAACGCGAAGCTTTTCGCGGATTTTGGGATTGCTTTCGATGTCCTTGGAGATAAAGTAGATCAGCTTGATGATCTGCTTTGCCATATAGTAGCCGGGAGCCGCCTTTGCACCAAACAGATAGGTCTGGGGCACGATGTCGGCGTCGGGGTTTTCTTTCAGCATATTGTAAACGCTGATGATGTTGAGAGCGTTTAAAAGCTGGCGCTTGTATTCGTGCAGACGCTTGATCTGAACGTCAAACACCGAATCGGGATTGAGCTTGATACCCGTCTTTTTGAAAACCTTGTCGGCAAAGGCAATCTTGTTTTCGCGCTTGATCAGCGAAAGTCTTTCAAGAACGGCGCTGTCCTTTTCAAACTTTTTGAAGTTCGAAAGTTCTTCGGGGTTCTTGTGATATCCGGTGCCGATGCACTCGTCAAGAAGCGAAGCAAGAGCAGGGTTCGAGCAGTTGAGCCATCTTCTGTGGGCAATACCGTTGGTTACGTTGCGGAACTTCGCAGGGTACATTTTGTAAAAATCCTTGAAGGTGGAAGCCTTCAGAATGTCCGAGTGAAGCTTTGAAACGCCGTTTACCGAGTTTGAACCCACAACGCTCAGATTTGCCATTTTGACCTGGCCGTTGCAAAGGATTGCAAGATTTGAGATTTTGTCCCAATTGCCGGGGAAAGCGTTCCATGCGCTGCGGCAGAAACGTTCGTTGATCTCGCGCACGATCGAGTGGATGCGCGGCAGCTTGAGGCGGAAGAGATCCTCGTTCCAACATTCAAGCGCTTCGGGCATAACTGTGTGGTTGGTGTAAGAAACCGTTCTTGTAACCATGTCCCACGCGGTGTCCCAATCCATAAAATATTCGTCAATAAATATTCTCATAAGCTCGGGAATGCAAAGGGCAGGGTGGGTGTCGTTGATATGGATGGCGACCTTGTCGGGGAAGTTCTGCAAGGTTCCGTAAACTGCCATGTGGTCGCGGATGATGCTTTGACAGGAAGCAGAAACAAGGAAATACTGCTGGGTCAGGCGCAAAAGTTTTCCTTCGTTGTGATTGTCAGAGGGGTAGAGCACCTTGGAAATAACTTCTGCCTTCGTGCTTTCCTCAAGCGCCTGGGTATACTGTCCCTGGGTGAAAAGCTTCATGTTGAAGTTTACGATGTCGCGGGCTTTCCAAAGACGCAGCTGGCTCACCGCATCCGATTCGTAGCCCGATATCATCATGTCATAGGGGACAGCCTCGACTTCTTCATAGTTTTCATACTGTACTTCGAGTCTTCCGTCTTTCCAGTTTTCCTTTACGTGGCCGCCGAGCTTAACCTTGAAGATACGGTCGGTACGGGGAATCAGCCAGCTTTCGCCGCCGGGAAGCCAGATGTCGGGAAGCTCAACCTGTGTTCCGTCAACGATCCTCTGCTTGAAAAGTCCGTATTCATAACAGATGGAAAAGCCTGTTGCCGGATAGTCAAGGGATGAAAGAGAATCCATGAAACACGCGGCAAGTCTGCCAAGACCGCCGTTTCCAAGGCCTGCATCGGGCTCGAGCTCATAAAGCTCGTCAAGCGAAAATCCAAGCTCCGACAAAGCGCTCTTGAAAGCGTCGGCAAGACCGAGATTGAAAAGGTTTATCTTGAGGCTTCTGCCAAGCAGAAATTCCATGCACATATAGTAGATGCGCTTTCCACCCTGCTTGTTTACCTCTTTTTTGTAGCTGTTGCGCTTGTTTGCAAGAATGTCTCTCACAGAGACTGCGGCCGCTTTGTAGATCTGTTCAAGAGAAGCGTCCTGAGGGGTTGTGCCGAAATAGCGCGACAGCTTGCCGCAAAGCATTTCTTTGATTTCTTCGTTAGTGTAATTCAATGTCTGTGTTTCCTTTCGTGTTGCATGCCTTATGCAACGAGATGATGTTATAATAAATAATTATTACCGTATTTTTTGCGCTTTACACAAGCTCTGCGTAAAGATCAAGGTATGTCTGCGCCGATTTTTCCCAAGAAAAGTCCTCGCGCATTACCTTGCGAACCAGCTTTTCCCAGCCTTCCTTGTCGCCGTAAAGGGCAAGGGCGGCCTGCATTCTGTCAAGAAGCTCGTGGGCGTTGTAGTTTGCAAAGGTAAAGCCGTTTCCGCACACCTTTCCCTTGCCGTCGACATAGTAACCCTTTATCGAGTCGTAAAGTCCGCCTGTTTCTCTGGTGATCGGAACCGCGCCATAGCGCGAGCAGATCATCTGGGCAAGACCGCATGGCTCGGATTTCGATGGCATGATAAACATGTCTGCCGCGGCGTAGATCCTTTTTGAGAGTGCTCTGTCATATACAAGAAGAGCGGCAACCTTGTCGCTGTATTTCGATGCAAGATAGCGGAAATAGCATTCGTAATCATATTCACCCTTGCCCAGCACGACAATCTGTACATCGTTGTTTGCCACAAATTCTTCAAGAATGTGCTTTACAAGGTCAAGTCCCTTGTGGGAGGCAAGACGGGTGATGATTGCATAGATCGGCACGTCCTCGCGTACAGGCAGGTTGCAGTATTCCTGCAGAGCCGTCTTGTTGGCAACCTTTTTGTCAAGGGTTCTCCAGGTAAAGTTTGATGCTATGTCGGCATCAGTCTTGGGGTTGTAGTAATCGTAGTCGATGCCGTTGAGTATGCCGCGCACCTTGAAATCGCAGCGTCTGAGCATACTGTCAAGTCCCTGGGCGTATGCCGGAGTCATTATCTCCTTGGCATAGGTGGGGGAAACGGTGGTTACAAAATCCGCAAATTCAATGGCGCCCTTCATAAGGTTTATGCAGCCGTCGTATTCCACAAAACGCTTGTCGACGTAATCGATGTCAAAAACGTCGCCGAGTATCGAAAAGTCGTACTGACCCTGATACTGGATGTTGTGGATGGTAAAGATGGTGCGGATGGATCTGTATTTTTCAATGTGACGGTATTTGAGGTTGAGATAGATGACCGAAAGAGCCGACTGCCAGTCGTGGGCGTGGAGAATGTCGGGATAAAAATCTATCTCGCCCATAAGTCTCAAAACCGCCGTGCAGAAAAAGGCGTATCTTTCTCCGTCGTCAAAGCTGCCGTACAAAGCGTCACGTTTGAAATAATACTCGTTGTCGAGGAAGTAGTAGATAACCCCGTCCTTTTCAAGGGTGAAAACTCCGCAGTATATCTTTCTCCAGGCAAGCTGGATCTCAAAGGATTTTACAAAGGTCATGCTGTCGCGCCAAACCTTGCCCACACTGCCGTAAAGGGGCATGACCAGGCGGATATCATCGTCGGGAGAAGTCTTTTTAAGAGAAGCGGGGAGAGAACCGAGAACATCGCCCAAACCGCCGGTTGCGGCAAAGGGCATAACCTCAGAGCCTACAAATAACAGTTTCATCAGACGGTAACTCCTTTGTTGAGATAGAAGGGTATGGTGGGATGACCCGAAAGCTCGCGGTCGTCCTTGATAACAACGTTTTTGTCGGTGATAACGCAGTTGAGCTTTGCGTTTTTGCCAACATATGCGTCCTGCATGAGGATGCAGTTTTTCACAACGGCGTTCTTGCTTACCTTTGCGCCGCGGAAGATAATGCAGTTTTCAACCGTGCCTTCGATCTCACAACCGTCGGCAATCAGCGAGTTTTTGACGTTTGCGGTGTTCGCATACTGGGTGGGGGCAGAGTTTCTGACCTTTGTGTAGATCGCTCTGTCGGGAACACTAAACAGGGCTTCGCGAACGTCTTTGTCAAGCAGCTTCATGTTGCATTCAAAATATTCTTCCATCGAGCCGACTGTGGCATAAAAATCGTTGTGCTCGTAAATTGCAAAGTTCATATCGTCAACGTGCTTTGCGATGATGTCAAGCGAGAAGCTCTTGAGATCGCGGGACATTGCATCGACGAGAATATCATAAAGCAGCTTTGTTTTCATAACGAAAACATTGAGCGACACATCAAATTCGCCCGACATATGCTTGGGCTGAGAATAAACCTGGGTGATTCTGCCGTCTTTTGTTTCATAGAAGGTACGGGTTTGCGCCTTGTCTTCGGTGAGAAATTCCTTCTTGGTGACAAAAGTGATGTCAGCGCCGGATGCTTCGTGCTTTTTAAGAACGTCCTTTATGTCAAGGTTGCAGATAACGTCGCAGTCGGAAAGCACGGCGTATTCCTCTGTGCAGTGCTGGATAAAGCTTAAAACACCCATAAGCGCCTGAAGACGTGTGGTGTAAAGCTGGCTTGCCGCAAGGCTGTCGAAGGCTGTGATAAAGGGCGGAAGCACCTTTATACCGCCCGAACGGCGGGCAAGGTCCCAGTCCTTACCGTTTCCGAGATGGTCAAGAAGCGACTGGTAGTTGTTGTGAACGATAACGCCGACCTTGGAGATCTCTGCGTTCACCATGTTGGAAAGAGTAAAGTCTATAAGGCGATAGCGGCATCCAAAGGGCACCGACGCCATAGTGCGGCGACGGGTAAGCTCGGGGATACTCTTATCGTGGATATTTGAAAAAACAAGACCGAAAGCTGTCATTATCTGTTGCCCCCTTTCAGATTTTCTTCGTAATAAGCATCGTTTACCATGGCTCCGTCTTCAACAACGGTGCCTGCGGCAATGTCAAGGTCTGCACCGATGACGGTGATACCCTTGGCAGAAGCTTTGTCCTTGCCGACCGATGCGCCGGCGCCGATGGTGGCACCCGAATCGATGATCGAATAGTCAACCGTTGCGCCCTTCTTGACAACAACGCCGCTCATAACCACCGAATCCTTGACGTGTGCGCCGTTTTCTACGATAACGCCGCCGAAAAGAACCGAGTTTTCAACTGTGCCATAGATTTCGCAGCCCTCTGTGACAAGTGAGTTTGCAACCTTTGCGCCCTCGCCGATAAACTGCGGAGGCTCGGCGTTTGTGCGCGAGAAGACGCGGCGCTGCTTGTTGGAAAGCGAAAGGGTGCAGTCATCGCGCAGAAGATCCATGTTTGCTTCCCAAAGGCTGTCGATGGTTCCGACGTCCTTCCAGTAGCCCGAGAAGGGATATGCATACATTCTTTCGCCTGCGGCAAGCATTGCGGGGATGATGTTTTTGCCAAAGTCCTTGGACGAGTTGGGATCGTTTTCGTCGTCCTCAAGATACTTTTCAAGCTTGTCTCTGTTGAAGATATAAATACCCATCGAAGCAAGGGTGCTGTCGGGATTCTTGGGCTTTTCGGCAAACTTGAAGATCTTGCCTTCCTCGTCTGCGCTCATAATTCCGAATCTGCTTGCTTCTTCGATCGGAACGTCAATAACCGCGATGGTGCAGTCTGCGTTCATCTGCTTGTGATATGCAAGCATGGCGTCATACTGCATCTGATATATGTGGTCGCCCGAAAGAATAAGAACGTATTCGGGGTTGTAGCGGTTGATAAAGTTCATGTTCTGGTAGATGGCGTTGGCTGTGCCAGAATACCAGTCTGCCTTCTTTTTGCCTTGATAGGGAGGCAAGATTTTCACACCGCCGTAAGTACGGTCAAGATCCCACGGCTGACCGTTGCCGATATATTCGTTAAGTACCAAAGGCTGATACTGGGTGAGAACACCGACGGTATCGATGCCCGAATTTACACAGTTGGATAGAGGAAAGTCGATGATCCTGTACTTGCCGCCAAAGCTTACCGCCGGCTTTGCAACCTTCTCGGTAAGGGCATAAAGTCTGCTTCCCTGTCCTCCGGCGAGAAGCATTGCTACGCATTCTTTTTTCTTAAACACTTGGTCGTGCCCCCTTAAATATATTGTTGTCTTGAATTTGTTTTTCCTGGGTAAAAAGCTTTGTAAAAGGTCTGCTGCCCTCATCCGTCGTCCGCGTTTTCAAAAACGTATGCCGACAAGGGTGAAAGTTCTGTTTTTATATAGTTTTTGCCGTTTTCGCTTTTTGCAAAAAACAGTGTGTCGTCTTTTTCCTCGCAGCCACCGTAAACCGAAAGGGCGCTGGAAAAAATCTTTTTGTATCCTGCCGCGCTTCCCGTTTCGATCTTGGCATCGGATATGGTTTGTTTTCCGAAGTTTATCACGGCTATCATTTCTTTATATGCGCCGCAAACGCTGTATATTCGTGAAAGGCTTGCCGCGTAGCCGCAAATACTTTTTTGCGTCACATTTCCCTCTTCCCACAGAACGGGGGAGGAGAGATAAAGTGCGCCGATATCTCGCACGAAAAGCTGATGCTTTTTGTGAAGCGAATTATCGCCGAAAAGACAGCCCCAATCGACACCGTTTTCTCCCTTTCCGAGCCAGCCGATCTCGCTACCCGAAAAGGTCAGCTTTTTCGAATCGGAAAGCATCATGCAAAAGAGAAGAAGCCGCGACATGGCAAAACGCTCCTCGCTGTCACACCGAAGCCTGCCCACAAAGCTTTCGTTATCCGAAAGCGCGCATATCCCGTGTTCTGCCGAGTGTGAAAGCTTTGCCCCTGCAAGGTCGCATGCCGAAAGAATCTCGTTTTCAAGCCGTCTGTCACGCGCAAAGGAAAATCCGAGCCCTCCGCTTTGCACACTGTCGGTTATGCCGTCTATGGCAAGCCGAGCCTTTGCAATGGTGATGATATCCGGATATTCGGAATGTATTCCGTCGTTAAGCTGTGCAAAAAACGACAGAACGTCGTCTTCGCGGTTGCTTGCGAGATGCTGCGAAAGATCGCACGAAAGCCCGTCGACGTGGTATTCATCAATCCAGAACATCGCGTTTGAAAGAAGGAAGCTTCTGACGCTTTTGCTGCCAAGGTCAAAGGGCGCATCTTCGCTTTCGTCCGGCTGCTCCCCTTCAAAAATCGGAGTTCCGTCAAACCGCCAAAGACCTTGCTCGCACTTTGAAAAGTGCGACGGTGCCCCTTCAAGAATAACTCCGAGCCCTGCCCGGTGCAGCGCATCCACAAAACCTCGGAAACAGTCGGGATCGCCCATGCCGGTGGCAGGAACAAAAAATGACGAAATCCCGGGATACTGCCCGTCGACATACGCGCTATTTGTCACCGCCGACAGCATAACGTGGGTGTAGCCCATCTGCTTGAGGTATGGAATAAGCTCGTCGGAAAGTGCTTTGTATGTTCCACATCCCTTCCACGAGGCCGGCAGGAGCTTGTAGATATTCAGCGGAATATACCTGCCTCTTTCGGCAAAAAGCCTTTTTCTGTTTTTGATATATCCGTCATCCTGCCACACATATGGCGCAGAAAGAAAAATCTTTGATGCCGTGGCAGGTGAGCTTTCGCAAAAGACAGCGTATGGGTCTGCCTTGTAAAGCTGTCTTCCGTCGGAGGTTGTTATCTTGTATTTGTAATTCTGCCCGTGATGCAGGATCGATGCGGAAAGAAAGATCTCGAAGATGCCGTTTTCTTTGCGTTCCATCGGGTGGGTTTCTTGCCAGCCGTTAAAATCTCCCACGAGGAAGACATTTTTTGCATTTGGTGCAAAAACGCGAAAAACGGCGTATTTCTCACCGCGGTTGTCCGGGACAATATGAAAACCGAGATAGCGGTATCCGTAAAATTCCGTTCCTGTCGGAATAAAAACAGTCGCCATCTCGTCATTTTTTAAGTTTATCATGCATTTTTCACCGCGATTCGATATTTTGTACAAAGAATGTACCATTATTATACAACTTTTTGAGCAAAAAAGCAATAGATTTATGCGATAAGTTTATATAATTTTATGATTTTCTTTAAAAAATATCCGTGGTTTGTTACAACTAAACAGGAAATATGATAGATATGCACTAAAACTTTCCGTTTGTGTTCAAAAAAATTGAAAAAGCGCAAAAAATATAAAAAGTGGCTAAAAAAACCAATGGGAGTATACCTTTCGGCATACTCCCGTATATTTTCGATCAGATAGAGATTTTGCTTGCAATCTCGTAGGATGTGCGCATTCTGTCTTCGCGGATCTTGGCGTCGGCAACCATTTTTGCCACCTGCTCCTGCGAATAACCGGTGATGTCCTCTGCCTTGATCTTGCCCTTGCAAAGCTTGTCGTAGGTGAGGGCGTATTCGATGTCGATTCCGCAGATCACTTCGTCGCGGATGCAGACAACGAGGTTCGATTTGCCGTCAAGCAGAAGCTCGACTGCCTTGTAGCCCATAAGGCTTGCAAGCTCGCGGTCGCGAAGGGTGGGGCGTCCGCCACGCTGAACATGGGCAAGACGGGCAAATTTTGTTTCGATTTCGGTTTCCTTTTCGATGCGCTTGGCAAGGTTTTCGGAATATTCGTTGCCGAAAGCTTCGGAAACGATCACGATGAAGTTTCTCTTTTTTGCCTTTTTCAGCTCCTTCATCTTTTCGATGGTGCCGTCGAGGTCAAAGGGAAATTCTTCGATGGCGATGCCCACAGCTCCGGTGGCAAGGCCGGTGTTGATGGCGATGTAGCCTGCGTTTCTGCCCATAACTTCGACGACGTTGCATCTTGCGTGGGATTCGCAGGTGTCGCGGAGCTTGTCAACCAGGTCAACAACGGTGTTCATTGCCGTGTCGTAGCCGATGGTGTAGTCTGTTGCGGAAATATCGTTGTCGATGGTGCCGGGGATACCGATACAGGGGATTCCGCGGCGTGTAAGATCCTGGGCTCCTCTGAAGGTGCCGTCGCCGCCGATGCAAACAAGACCATCGATCTTGTTTTCGCGGCAGGTGGCGACCGCTTTCTGAAGGCCCGATTCTTCTTTGAATTCAAGGCATCTGTCTGTGAAAAGCATTGTGCCGCCGTGGTTGATGATGTTTGCCACATCGCGTGCGTCAAGAAGCTTCATATCGTTTTCGACAAGGCCTCTGTAGCCGCCGATGATACCCATAACTTCAACGCCGTTCTGAATGGCTGTTCTCACAACGCTTCTTACTGCCGCGTTCATACCGGGAGCGTCGCCGCCCGAGGTGAGAACACCTATTCTCTTGAATTTTTTGTCTGCCATATATTTTTACCTCGCTGTTTGTTCTTTGCAAATCGGTATAATAAAATACTTTAATTATTTTAATACCTTTTTACAAAAAAAGCAATAGCTTTTACAGAACATTTTTTAATATTTTGTAAACAATGACATTTTTTTATCAATGTTTCTTGCCGTCGCTGCCACCCGACAGATATTTTGTAAGATTCTTGTCTTTTGACAGCACCGAGATAAGGCAAAAACCGATCACGGCGTTTGCTCCGCCCTGAACAAGGTTTCCCGGCACCGATGCAAGACAGCCTGCGCCGTAAATGAAATATTCAAATATAAGATATCCCAAAACCATGATGATCTCGGCAATAACGCAACCGAGTGCTCGGAATATCACACCGCCCTTTTTGAAAAAAAGACACGCGCAAAAAGCCATTGCCGCCTTGATGACAAAGGTGGCGGGGGCGTAAAGAGCGAACGAAAGGGTTATATCCGCAATAGCGCATCCGGCACCTGCCGCAAGAGCTCCGAACAATCCGCCTGCCGCATATGCACACAAAAGCACCACGCTGTCGCCGATGTTGACATATCCGTGAAGCATCGGCACAGGCACGGGGATCACGGTTGCCACAAAGGCAAGCGCCGCAAAAAGAGCGCAAATCACGAGTCTTCTTATTCTGTTGCTTCGCATTTTTCCACTTCCTTTGGAGATATTTTAAGGTATTCTATCACTGAACATAGGCAAATTCCACAACATTTTGTAAACAAACATCTTACGAAAAGTTGAACAGAAGCAAAATGCTACGTCGCAAGTATCGGCTGCAGCTGTTCGCCCTCAAGGGCGGCGTCAAGAGCGGCTTGCAGCTTGTCAAAATCGCAGACGATGGAGTTTTTCTTTTTAAAGGGCGAATCCTGCGCAAAGGGAACGAAAAAGACGTTTTTTCTCTGCATAAGCTTTGCAACATTGGGAAAAGATCCCGAAAGACCGTCGTTTGTGGCAAGGGCAATAAGCACCGGACGACAGTTTCTCAGCTGTGCCTTTATTGCCATGGTGGCAGATGTGTCGGTGATGCCAAGGGCGACCTTTGAAAGGGTGTTTCCCGTGCAGGGGCAGACCACAAGACAGTCGAGCACCACCGAAGGGCCTATCGGCTCGGCGTCGGGAATGGTGCGTACTATCTGCCTTTTGCAGATGTCTTCCACCTTATTTATATGTTCTTCCGCTTTGCCGAATTTTGTATCCAGCGAATATGCGTTTTCGGACATGATGGGGAGAATCTCGTATTTTTCGGCAAGCTTTTCAAGCACAGCCAACGATTTTGAAAAAGAACAGAACGAGCCTGTCATGCAAAAGCCTATCATATATCAAAACCCCTTTCGTAAAGCTCCTGCTTTATACATTCAAAAAGTATCTCTCCTGCCGTAACAGGAGTGTATTTTCCGGGAAGCCCCGATGCAACCACGGTTTTGAACCCCAGCGTTTCGGCGGATTTCAGATCCACCCCGGCGGATTTTAAATTTCCTCTTGCATTTTTCGGAAGATTGTTGTATAATAGTAGGGCTATGATGAAAGAATCGGCAGACACAGGCGTTTTTTCAGAGATACCGCGGCAGGTGAGAGCGGTAAGCGCGGTTTGCTTTTCCGCTTTCGGAGCGTGGGGCCACAAACCCCGGGGCTCGCCCCTTACAGCGAAAACGAGCGGCAATGACATCATTGCAATTTGGGTGGCAACACGGAGTCTTTCGTCCCATTTTTTAAGGGAACAGACTCTGTTTTTTTATGTCAGAAATATTATTATATATTTTTCGGAGGAAAAGAAAATGATCGATATCAAATTTCTGCGAGAGAATCCCGAAATCGTAAAGCAGAACATCAAAAACAAATTCCAGGAGCAGAAGCTTCCCCTTGTGGACGAAGTTATCGAGCTCGACAAGCAGTCTCGTGCCGTAAAGCTCGAGGCAGACGGCCTTCGCGCCGAGCGCAACAAGTGCTCCAAGATGATCGGCGCCCTCATGGGACAGGGCAAAAAGGAAGAAGCCGAAGAGATGAAAAAGAAGGTCGGCGAGCAGGCTGTACGCCTTGCCGAATGTGAAGCTCTTGAGGCTGAATACGAAGAAAAGATCAAGAAGATCATGATGGTCATTCCCCAGATCATCGACAAGACAGTTCCGATCGGCAAGGATGACAGCGAAAATGTCGAAGTCGAAAGATTTGGCGAACCTGTTGTTCCCGATTTTGAGATCCCCTACCACACAGACATCATGGAAAGCTTTGACGGCATCGACCTGGACAGCGCACGCCGCGTTGCCGGCAACGGTTTTTATTACCTCATGGGCGACATCGCAAGACTCCACTCTGCGGTAATATCGTATGCCCGCGATTTCATGGTAAACCGCGGATTTACCTACTGCGTACCTCCCTTTATGATCCGTTCGGACGTTGTTACAGGCGTTATGAGCTTTGCGGAAATGGAAGCCATGATGTACAAGATCGAGGGCGAAGACCTCTATCTCATCGGTACCTCCGAGCATTCGATGATAGGCAAGTTCATCGATCAGATCATCCCCGAAGAACAGCTTCCCCAGACTCTCACCAGCTATTCCCCCTGCTTCCGCAAGGAAAAGGGTGCCCACGGCATCGAGGAGCGCGGTGTTTACCGCATCCACCAGTTTGAAAAGCAGGAAATGATCGTTGTCTGCAAGCCCGAGGACAGCCCCATGTGGTTCGACAAGCTCTGGCAGAACACAGTCGATCTCTTCCGCTCGATGGATATTCCCGTAAGAACTCTCGAGTGCTGCTCGGGAGACCTTGCAGACCTTAAGGTCAAGTCGGTTGACGTCGAAGCATGGTCGCCCAGACAGAAGAAGTATTTCGAAGTCGGCAGCTGCTCTAACCTCGGCGATGCTCAGGCAAGAAGACTTAAGATCAGAGTGAATGGCAAGGATTCCAAATATCTCGCCCACACCCTCAACAACACCGTGGTTGCTCCTCCCAGAATGCTCATTGCATTCCTCGAAAACAACCTCAACGCCGACGGCAGCGTAAACATTCCCGTCGCTCTGCGCCCCTACATGGGCGGACAGGAAAAGATCCTTCCCAAAAAGTAATCATACAAAAGCGCCCGTGCCAAAAGGTCGGGCGCTGATTTTTTGCAATTAAAGCCCTCTTTTTTTCGTTCTTTCGTTTTTCTTCTTGACAAACCGACAAAATTTGATAAAATTAAACTGTGTAATATTTACGATAAAAGTGAAACAAAGGAAAATAAATTGAAAAACAAAGAAAAACTTACGTGGGCAAGTTTTTGGAAAAAAACAAAAGAATGGGCAAAAAAGATAATCATGCTCGTCGTGAATCCGCGCTTTCTTCTCTGCTTTGGCATCGGCTGGATGATAACCAACGGCTGGGCATATATCATGCTGGCGTTGGGCACCTGGCTCGGCATCCCATGGATGATGGCTGTGGGGGGCGGATATCTCGCCCTTTTGTGGATACCCTTTACCCCCGAAAAAATCATAACCGTCGCCATAGCTCTTGTACTTTTGAAGTTGCTTTTTCCCAATGATGAAAAAACACTTGGCCTTCTGCACGAGCTTTATGAAAAGGCAAAGGGCAAAAAAGAAGAACTGAAAGAAAAACACGAGAGCAAGAAAGAGGAAAACAAAAGTGGAAATTAAACTTTTTTCGGGCAGACCCGAAACAAACGAGGGTAGAAGCGAAAAAGAAATAAAAGTGTACGATTTTCTCGAAAAGGCGGGCGTTTGCTTCGAGCGCGCCGACCACGAGCCTGCCATGACCATGGAGGTCTGCGAAAAGATCGATGCGGCTCTCGGTTCTTTGATATGCAAAAACCTTTTCTTGTGTAACCGCCAGTGTACCTCGTTTTATCTCCTTATGATGCCGGGCGACAAGCCCTTTAAGACCAAGGATCTTTCGGCACAGATAGATTCCTCACGCCTGTCGTTTGCAAGCCCCGAAAATATGGAAAAATACATCGGCACCACCCCCGGCTCTGCCAGCGTTCTCGGTCTTATCTTCGACACAGACAGGGAAGTTCGCCTGCTCATTGACGCCGACGTTCTAAAAAGCGAATTTTTCGGCTGTCACCCCTGCGAAAACACGTCAAGCCTTAAAATAAAGACATCTGATCTCACCGAAAAGATACTTCCTGCCCTTGGATACGGTTATACCAAGGTCGAGCTCTGATTTTTAAGAATTAAAACCTCTCTTTTGCCATAAGTATTTACCATATGGCAAAGGGGAGGTTTTTTGTTTTGGAAAGGGCGGCAATTTATCTGCGTTTGTCACGGGATGACAAAACGACGGGAGAATCCGAAAGCATTTCGGGACAGAGAATGTATCTTGAAGAATTTTGCCGCAAAAACGGCTTTGATATCGTGGCGGAGTATATCGACGACGGATTTTCGGGCACATCCTTTCAACGTCCCGATTTTATAAGA
This sequence comes from Oscillospiraceae bacterium, assembly GCA_015063785.1. Lineage (GTDB taxonomy): Bacteria > Bacillota > Clostridia > Oscillospirales > CAG-382 > UMGS1052. The sequence continues at coordinate 12,927 of SVTM01000023.1, read as the reverse complement.
ATGTTGGACGATGCGAAAAAAGGACTTTTTTGTACTATTATAACCAAGGATATGTCGCGGCTCGGCAGGGATTATATTGCCACAGGCGAATATATCGAGCGGTATTTCCCCGAAAACGGCCTGCGCTATATCGCCGCAAACGACGGCGTAGACACAGCAAAAGACAGCGGAGGCAACGAAATGATCGCCTTTCGTGCCGTATTTAACGATATGTACGCAAAGGATATCAGCAAAAAAGTTCGCGCGGCACTTGATGCAAAACGAAATGCCGGCAAATTCATCGGAAGTCTTGCTCCATACGGCTACAAAAAGTCCGAAAATGATAAGGGAAAACTTGTCCCCGACGAAAAAACCAAAGATGTTGTTGATCGCATTTTTTGCGAATTTGTCGGCGGAAAAAGCATGCTTTCAATTGCAAAATCGCTGACTTCGGACGGCGTTCTTACCCCTTCGGCGTATAAATTCGGCAGGGAAAAGGGGAGTGCCGTCTGGAATTCGGTTATGATAAAGCGCATTCTTTCAAACCCCACCTACGTCGGCGATCTGACCCAGGGTTTTGTAAAAAAGATCAGCTACAAATCAAAAAAACGCACAAAAACCGATGCATCATCCCGCTTTGTAGCTCCCTTTTCGCACAAGGGGCTTGTTTCCAGAGAAATTTTTGAAAGGGCGGGTATTTTATTATTGCGATACAAAAGTTTGTGAAAAAAATAATTTTGATTTTTTTGCAAAAAAACCTTGACAAATGCGTTTTGAGGGTGTAAAATACACCACAAGAAGCGATGACCGGGAACAAGTAGCGGTGCAGCGTTTCCCTCAAGAGAACTGTCGGTTGGTGCGAGACAGAAGGGAATATACGCCGCGAATACATCCTGCGAGCTGCACACCAAAAGCCTTTTTTTGGCAAGTAGGCTGCGCCGGGTTTGCCCGTTACAGCAATAAGGCATGTTTTTTGTGCCTGATGAGGCCGCCATGGTGACACGGCGGTAAATTGAGGTGGTACCACGGTGCATTTTCGCCGTCCTCTTTTCGGAGGACGGTGTTTTTTTATCCATTTTGATGCCGTTTTCCGCTCAAATTTACTACAGAAAGAAGGTTTTTAAATGGGTACAACAGTAATCACATCCATAATGCTCGTGATCTTTTTTGCAGTAATGATAAGCGTAGGTCTTTACTGCCGCAAGCATTCCACAAACGTAGACGGCTTTGTTCTCGGTGGACGTTCGGTGGGCCCGTGGCTCACAGCATTTGCCTACGGAACCTCTTACTTCTCGGCGGTAATTTTTGTCGGATATGCCGGCCAGTTTGGTTGGGCGTTCGGTATGGCTTCCACATGGATCGGCCTTGGAAATGCCTTTATCGGCTCGCTTCTTGCATGGGTGATACTCGGCAGAAGAACAAGAGTTATGACACAGCATCTTGAGAGCAAGACCATGCCCGACTTTTTTGAGAAAAGATATATGTCAAAGGGCCTTAAGATCGCGGCTTCCTTTATTGTTTTCATCTTCCTCATTCCTTACACAGCTTCACTTTACAACGGACTTTCCAGTCTTTTTGAAACCACCTTCAACGTGCCTTACTGGGTTGTCATCCTTGTGATGGCGGTGCTTACCGGTGTATACGTTGTGTTCGGCGGTTACATGGCAACCGCCATAAACGATTTTATTCAGGGCATCATCATGCTCGTCGGCATCGTTGCCGTTATCGGCTCGGTGCTTGCCAACAAGGGCGGCTTTATGGAAGCCTACAACTCGCTTGCATCTATTCCCTCCGAAACTCCCGGAACCTTTGCTTCCTTCCTTGGCCCGAACCCCGTGTTCTTGCTCATCGTCGTGCTGCTCACTTCGCTTGGCACCTGGGGACTTCCTCAGATGGTCGGAAAATTCTATTCGATCAAAAACGAGGATTCCATCCGCAAGGGCACTATCATTTCCACCATCTTTGCAATAATCGTTGCAGGCGGCTGCTACTTCCTTGGTGGATTTGGCAGACTGTTTGACAGCGAAGCGCTGTATGTAAACGGCAAGCTGATGAACGACCGCATCGTTCCCTCGATGCTCCAGAATCTCGAGCCGATAATCGTTGCAGTTGTCATTGTTCTCGTGCTTGCAGCTTCCATGTCGACTCTTTCATCGCTGGTGCTTACATCAAGCTCAACTCTTACTCTTGACGTCATTTCACCTGCTTGCGAAAAGAAAAAGAGCGGCTCGATGACCGAAAAGAAAAAGCTTCTTACCCTCAGAATTTTCATAGTTTTCTTCATCGCAGTGTCGGCGGCTATCGCTATTATCAAGGATATGTTCCCCGGATTCACCTTCATCGCGCAGATGATGGGCGTTTCGTGGGGTGCTCTTGCAGGCGCATTCCTTGCCCCCTTCATTTACGGTCTGTACTGGAAGGGAACCACAAAGATAGCAGTTGCAACCTGTTTTGTTTTCGGTACGGGAATTGAGATAATCCAGCTTCTCAAGGACTTTGGCGTACTTGCCATCGCCCCCGACGGTTTTGTCGGATTTGTCTTCACCAATTCGCTTTACTCGGGCGTTTTTGCCATGGTCGGAGGACTTATCCTCGTACCCATTGTCAGCCTCTTTACCAAGAAGCTTGAAAAGAAGGATCTTGACAGTATGTTCTCGTGCTACAACAAGAAGGTTACCGTTGATGTAACCGACAGCCTCGGCGGAAAATAATATATTATCAACAAAAGGGCGCACTGCGGTGAGCCACAGACTGTAGAAAAAGTCTTTTGTAAATAATCAGGGCGAACCCCCGGCGAGGGTTCGCCCTCTTTTCAACCGTAAAGCGGTTGAAAATTCACCCACTCCTGCGCTTTGCGCACGCTAAAGGGGATTTCGCTCTCTGCGGAGAGCGATAAGAGGCGCTGCCTCTTAACACCGAAAACTTTTTTGAAAAAAAGTTTTATCAAAAAACTTTTATAAATAGTTTTTCAACAAACTGCGGCGCACTGCGGCGCCTTTTTTTGCGTTTAAAGCCCTCCCCGTAGGGTTTTGAAGCAAGCTCGATGATGACGGGTCTGCCCTTTATTGCTTTCAGCGTCTTTTCGTCAAAAATGCAGGCAGGCACGGTGTTGAAGATGATATCAAATCTGCTTTTTGTTTTGGAAATATCGCCCGTTTTTTCGGCCCTCATTCCGCAGGATTTGATAAGGGCAAGGTCGGTGGACTTGCGCGCGGTGACGGTGACGTCTGCGTTCATGGCTTTTAAAAGAGACGAAAGCTGTTTTCCCACCCGTCCAAAGCCCACGACCAGCACTTTTGAGGACGAAACGGTTTTTCCCGTGGCGTTTATCGCCTCGATAATCGCTCCCTCAGCCGTGGGAACACCGCCAAGTACTGCAAAAAGGTCACTTTTTGTGTAGTTTATGATCTCGTTGCAAAGACCTGCGTTCTCAATGGCAGAAAAGAAGCATTTCTGCGGATTTCCTGCAAATATTACGGTTTTTTCCGATACATTTCCAATCACGTCCGAAAGCAGTATGTTTGCGTCTGACAGGGGAGAAAAAATCCTTGCACTGTCGCTCATCACAGGAAGCGGCAAAATCAAAATATCGCTTTCACACACGGCGTCGGCAATCGACGCCGCCTTTGTGGCAGAGGAAGAAATTCCGCTTTTTTCAAGCCCGAAAACTGCACATTCCACACCGCTTTTTGCAAAAAGCTCGGCACACACCGCGCACCTTTCGTCGCCGCCGATAACGGCGGCTTTGCCCGGTTTATTCAAAAAAATCAGTCCTTTGATGTTTTTTGTTATAGTATGTAGGACGCGATGATTCGGTCACTTACGGCAAAGAGTAAAGCGCATCAACAAAGTCTTCTATAACGTCGTTTATATGGTTGCAATCAAGGTCGGCGCCGTCGAGCAACGAAAAAAGCTCTGCTATCTTTTTTTGGTCGTCTGTGATATCGGGGTATTCGGCGACAAGTTTTTTCATACAGTATACACGGATGCCGTAAATAACAAGCTCGCATTGCCCGTGCTTTATTCTTTCTGAAGTTATTTCGGCAGAGCAAAGACAGGCTTTTTCGCTGTTCTTTTGGCACATCATGGACGTTCCTTCTTTCGGATTATTGTGCCAAACAGCACTAGCCCAAAGATTATCATTGATGCCGCACAAAATCAAGCCTTTTGGAGGTGTGGCTTGTTGTTTTGCACAAGGGGCGGTCGGATGCGGTAAAAACGTGTGAACTCTTTTTTAACAAAATGTCGAAACTCGTCACCGACGTCTGAAGCGTCGATTTGAAGATTTGCATAAAAAAAGAGGAGTTATGAACAAAAACTCTTGCTTTTGTGAAAAATGTGTAGTATAATATTTTGTATGAATACGTTATTGTGGAGGTATTATACGGATGGATAGAAACAAATATGAAATAATCCGTCTGCGTATGGAGCGCACAGCCGAAGCTTTGCGCCGCAACAATTTCTACGCCGTATGCGCCGACAACGGCGAAGAGGCGCTTGAAATACTCGAAACTTTGCTCGACGAGGAAGCCACAGTCGCCGTCGGCGGCTCGATGACTCTTTTCGAGATCGGCGCCATTGATTTTCTGCGCTCGGGAAAGTACACCTTCTTCGACCGCTACGAGCCCGGACTTTCAAAAGAGCAGATCGGCGAGGTTCACCGCAAGGCTTTTTCGTGTGATGCATATCTTTGCAGCACCAACGCCATCACCGAGGACGGAAAGCTTTACAACGTGGACGGCAGCGGAAACCGCGTTGCCGCCATGGTATACGGCCCCAAAAGCGTCATAGTTATTGCAGGCTACAACAAGATAGTCCGCAACCTTGACGAGGCAGAGCAAAGGGTAAGAGAGCTTGCCGCCCCCGCAAACTGCGTGCGGCTTGACTGTGGCACCCCCTGCACCGTCACGGGCAAATGCCTTGATTGCAAGAGCGACAGACGCATCTGCGCAGACACCGTGATAATGGGCCGCCAGATGACCCCCGAAAGGGTAAAGGTCATCCTTGTGGGCGAGGAGCTTGGATATTGACATGGCAAAGATAAACATCGTTCTGCTCGAACCGGAGATACCGCAGAACACCGGCAACATTTCTCGCACCTGTGCCGCCACGGGAGCATCACTTCATCTCATAGAGCCTTTGGGTTTTACCATCACAGACGCAAAGCTAAAGCGTGCAGGTCTTGATTACTGGCAGTATCTTGACATTCACTATTACAAAAACATCGAGGATTTTTACGAAAAAAATCCCGACGGACAGTATTTTTATTTCAGCACCAAGGCGCCCCGTGCCTACACCGAGGTGGAATATCCCGACAACTGCTATCTTTTCTTCGGAAAGGAAACAAAGGGGCTCCCCGAGGAACTGCTCGAAAAAAATCTTGACCGCTGCGTGCGCATCCCCATGCTTCAATCACTTCGAAGCCTCAATCTTTCAAATTCCGCCGCCATTGCCGTTTATGAAGTCCTGCGTCAGAAGAATTTCGAAGGACTTTGCGAATTCGGCAAGTACGGCGAATGAGAATTGTGGACTATAAATAACATAATAAAGGAGAAAAACATGAAAAGATTATTTGCACTTTTCCTTGCCATAACCCTTTGCACCTCTCTTTCGCTTACCTCGTGTAAGAAAAAGAGCGACGCAGTCGATGCAGGCGCACCCATAACCCTTGAAGAAGTAAAAGCAGATCCGACGGGTGCTGTCGAAAGGTCTGCCGCCGAAGCATCCCAGGTGGGAATATTCAAAACTTTTGAAAACATCGGAAAGCTTGAAAACGTTCATGTTTCGCTTGACATTCCCAATGTTGCAGATGTTGAAATGTGGGCAAGCGTTGCCGAGAATCTCAAGGGCTTTGCCATGGACCTTAACGATAAGCAGTCCGATCAGATCATCAGCGCAAACATCAACCAAAAGCACGCCGCCATCGGGTATGACGGAAAGACCTACGGAATCCCCGTGGAAAACCTCAAGGAAAACTTTGAAAATGCAAAGTTCTGGGAATTTGCCGACATGACCCCCGAAGAGTTTTATGACGAGATCGAAGACGAACTCGGCATAAGCCTTGACGAGCTTGCAACCATGTTTAGTTCGCTCGGCGAACAGCTGGCGACCTTCGAATCCGAGATTAACGAAGAAGCCGAAGGTATCTTGGCAGAAATGGAAGTCAATGTCGAACAGCTCGAGATTGAAACAGCAGAAGGCAAGCTTGATGCAATCGTCGTTGATTATCCCATCACCACAGACAGCCTCGAGGACATATGCTATTGGTATCTCGATGTGCTCGAAAGAAATCCTCTTATCGGATCTGCATCGCAGATCATCCCCGGATCCGAAGACGAATACTATGACATTGTTGATCAGTACGAATACATTTTTGACGAGCTTATCGCAGCCTTTGACGAATATATCGACTCGTTCAATATCAAGTATCTCATCAACGCTGCCAACGGCAGACTTTCGCAGTTTGTCATTGAGTTTACATCCGATCACATGGAAGATCCCGATGCCACCTATGTTCTCGAGATCGACCTCGGCCACGATTATCTCACAAGCGACACGGTCTATATCAACGCATATACATTGTCCGACGGCGAAAAGATAATGGACTCGGTCATCAAGATTGCCGAAAAGCTTGACAAAAAAGAATATTCCATGGTCATCACAGCCACCACCTATGAAGACGGCGAGATCGAGGAAGAGATAGAGATTTTTAATATCGAAGCCGACCGCAAGAACGGAAGATACACAGTGTCCGCCATGGGTCAGGCAATGCTTGCAGGTGACTTTGAAGCAAAAGACGGCCTTTTCAGCATAAGTGTTGACGGTGTTCCCCTTAAGCTTTCGGTCGAGTACGGCGAAAAGTCGTTTGAACTCGAGCTTGAGGCGGCAGATCAGTCGCTCGAGTTTGTCATCGACGACGAAAAGCTTCCCGAAACTCCCGATTACAAAAACATCTTCGAAATGGACGAGGACGAATTTGAAGCTCTCGCAGACCTTTTCACCTTTGAAGAAACTGCCGTTGCAGAAATCAAACAGCCCGAAATCATCGAAGATGAACCCGTGGACGTTGTGGTGGGTGAAGACGAGCCCGAAGTTGTCGAAAACGAGATTTCTGCCGTGATGTCTCTTGAAGAATATGCAAACGAGCTCGACAGAGACTTCCGCTCGCTTGTTTACTACGATGATCTTTCGGTCAGCATAATAGCGCGTGACAATTCTATTGTGTATCAGTATAAATATACGAAGGATGCAAAGATACCCGAAGACATCGCAGAAGATCTTGAAACCATCGGTGACGCTGTTCTTTCTGCCCTTGAAAAGCACCGCGCAGCATCAAACTGCGAGATCGAATCTATCATTTATGAGTACTATGACGGCGAAGGCGAGCTTATTGCCGGCCGCGAGTTCAAATAAACAAAGCAACATATTTTTTGGAGGAATATAAAAATGAAAAAAATCTTAGCACTTTCCATGGCTGCTCTTTGCACAGCCTCGCTTCTCACTTCCTGTGCAACCAAAAAGGGCACAACCCAGGCAATGGTTGAAGAAAACCCCGGTCTTGAAGTTTCCGAATCTGTTGCAGAAACCTTCACAAAGACCATCGACGCAACCCCTATTGCTGTCGTGAACAAGGTTTCCGATTCGGGCAATGTCCATATGTCCATCTCTGCAAAAGAGTCGGGACAGAAGGTCAATGTGGATTTTTGGGTATCGACAGGCAAGTCTATCAACGCCGCAGCAAGAATTGATGCCATGGGTATCAACGGCACAGCATACCTCAACGAAAACGCCCTTGTCCTTGAATGTGACAAGATCCTCGGCAACAAGGCTTACGGTATCGGATTCAAGAATCTTGCTGACAAGCTTGAAGATTCCGTTCTTCCCGAGCTTATGGGAATTGCTGCAGACGAGCTTCTCGGCGAAGCGGGCGATGCTATTGAAATGATTGAAAACTTTGGTGATTACGTAAAGGAATCTGCCGAATATCTTGCAGAAAGCGAAAACGATCTTTATGAGATCATCAGCGACGAAGGCAATTACACAGCAAAAGAAGAAAAGTTCTCGGTAAGCGACGGCGAAGTTATGGCAGTTGTTCTCGATTACGAGATCATCCCCGAGCTTGTTTCGACAGTTGCAAAGGAATATCTTGAAATAATGCTCGATAGCCCCGCTGTTACAAACTATCTCTCCACCTTCGGCGCATACGGCGAACTTGGCGCAAACATGTTCACATCCGGTATGCTCGATGAATACCTTGATGAAACCATCGATCAGATCGAATACGACGTATATGATGCTTTCGAGGAAATGGGAGTTGACGAAATTCCTCTCACCATCGTTATCAATAAGGCAACCGGCGCGTTCGTTTATGCTGAACTTGAAAACAACGAAGGCGAAAAGATAACCATAGACCTTGGTGTTAACCCCGAAAAGAGCGACAAGTGGATCTTGAGCATTGAAGACGACGGTGAAGAATTTGAAGTGGTTCTCACAAAGAAGTTTGCCAAGAACAACGTTGAGATCGCTCTCGAAGCTGACGGCGACGAACTGTTTGCAATCGAGATCAAGGGCGGCAAGCTCACCATCGAAGCCGACGGCGAAGAAGTTCTTACAGGCGATTGCAAGTACAGCAAGAATTCCTTCGAGCTTACAATCGAAGAAGTTGGCGGCGAACCCATGCAGCCTTCGATGACCATCGCTGTTGACACAAAGGCTGCCCCCAAGGCTCCCGGTTACAAGGACATCCTCACCATGTCCATGCAGGAATTTGAAAAGCTCGGCCAGACTGTACAGACCAACATGATGCGCTCCATGGGCGGCATGGACATGATGTATTAAAAATACATATGACGGCGTATAAACCCACACGGGTCTATTGCGCAAATTCCCAAAACGGCACAGTTTTGGAAAACGGCGAAATAAGCCATCCCCTTCGCGCCGCAGAGATATCTGCGGCGCGAAATGTTAAGGTAAGGGAGCAAAAGCTGTTTGCCTGGAAGCTTCTGGAATTTGCATATTTTGATACCTTTGGCACACCTTTTCCCAACGATTTGGTGATAAAGGACGAAAACGGCAAGTGGAAAAGTGCCGACGACAGCTTCTTTTTCTCACTGTCCCACACAGACGGCGCCTGCGCCGTGGCAATAGGCAGATCTATCTGCGGTGTCGACATCGAGGGCTTTGATGCCGAAAGATTCAACGAGCCCCTTGCAAAAAAGATACTGTGCGATGTCGAATTTTGCGAGTACCAAAAACTTTCGTGTACCGAAAAATCGGTGTTTTGCGCAGAAAAATGGACCCAAAAAGAAAGCATTTTCAAAAAAACGGGAGGACAAAGCTTTTTGCCAAAAAGCATCTGTGCCAAAGAACACAAGGTTTTTACAAAAAAGCTTGATCTTTGCGGAAAAGAGTTTTTCCTTTCGGTCTGCTCGCCCGATGCGGACGACGCAGACTACCGTATCATCTGACGGTCTTGCAAAAATATAAAAGTTAAGGACAGAGAATTTTTGGCTTCTCTGTCCTTTTTTGTTCTGTATTTGCGGTGATTACGAATATTTTCTTTCTGTGTTTACCACGGCAAAATAGCTGCTGTTATATTCATTGACGGCGCGTTTCAAAGCCTCGGCAACCTCGTTTTCTTTCATTTCAAAAGGGATCACGGCATCAAATATCACGTTGGTGTGGGTGTCGCCGCGGACCATTCTGAAATCATGGGTCAGAACTCCCTCGTATTTTTCGTCAAGAAACTGCGCTATTTTTTGTTTTATGTCGCAAAGCTCCGGGTCGTCGGTGATGATGGGATCCATGTGGATGGTGATGATACACCCCAGCTTTTCGCAGATGGTCTTTTCCATATTGTCAATGGCGTCGTGCAGCGAAAGAAAGTTTCCGCAGGCATCCACCTCAACGTGTACCGATGCCACAGTTCTGCCTCCGCCATAATCGTGCACGATCAGATCGTGTATGCCAAGGGTTTGCGGAAAAGACATGGCAATCTCTTCTATCTGCCGTGCTGTTTCGGGGTCGGCACGCTGACCCAGCAGGGGAGATATGGTTTCTGCCGCCGAGCGTATACCTGCCGCAAAGATAAAAAGTGAAACGAGAAGTCCGCACCACGCGTCGATATTGATGTCAAAAAATTTGAATATCAGCATAGATACAAGAACCACGAGGGTAGACAACGCATCGCTGGCGCTGTCGGCGGCGGTGGCACGCATGGCGGACGATGCGATCTTTTTGCCAATCTTGCGGTTGTAATATGCCATATAAAGCTTTATGAATACCGATATTGCAAGGATAATAAGCGATATGGGCGAAAAAATAATGTTTTCGGGTGAGATTATCTTTGTTATTGAGCTTTTCAAAAGCTCAAAGCCCATGGTTATGATAAGAAACGAAACGATAAGCCCTGCAATATATTCGCTTCTGCCGTGCCCAAAGGGATGGGAGGCATCCGGCTTTTTTGCGGCAATCTTAAAGCCCAAAAGAGTCACCAATGACGAACCGGCATCCGAAAGGTTGTTGACAGCATCGGCAAGAATGGCAACAGAGCCCGAAAGAAGCCCTGCAAAAAGCTTTATACCGAAAAGCACGAGGTTCAGAAATATTCCCACGGCGGAGCATAAGGTACCATAGCTTCTGCGCACCCTCTGATCCGAGAATAGTCCGTGGTTTTTTATGAAGATTTTTGATAATAACGAGATCATGTTGTTCTCCTCCGTTGGTTTAAAATATGATACCACACATTCGCCGCTCTGTCAACCGCCAAAAACACCGTCAACGTTAACAAATGCTTAACACACCCCGACGGCAGAAGTACTATAATAATGTATGAAACAAAAGGAAAGGAGAGACCATAAATGAATATAATCCTCATCGGCATGCCCGGCTGCGGAAAAAGCACCGTCGGCAGCATCCTTTCGCGCCTTATCGGCTTTCGCTTTCTCGACACCGATCTTGTCATTCAGAACATGGAGGGCAAGGTGTTGCAGGACGTCATCGACGAGGACGGTCTTTCCGCCTTTATGACCGCCGAAGAAAGGGCTCTTTGCTCGGTCTATTGCGATTCCACCGTCATCGCCACCGGCGGCAGCGCCATATATTCCGAGCGCGGAATGCGCTATCTTTCTTCTGTCGGCAAGATCGTCTATATGCGCGCCGAAATTTCCGAGATCAAAAAAAGACTCACCAATCTTGCCTCCCGTGGTGTGGCAGGCGCAAAGGAAAAGTCGATCGAAACAATCTTTGAAGAAAGACGCCCTCTTTACGAAAAATACGCCGATTGTATCGTCGATTCGGACAAGGGCGACGCCTACGACGTGGCTCTTGCCATCGTCGGCTATCTGAAAAAGGATATTATCGCGTCGAGAAAATGAAAATAGTTCCATTTTGTTTGGGTGATATGCACAAATTCGGCAAACACATTTTTGTTTTTTTGCCGAATTTCACTTTATTAGTGTGAAAAATTAAAAAAATGGTGGATTTTTTGATTTCATTGTGCTAAAATGTATGCAGATACTTTTAGGAGGTATTATATCATGACAAAGAAAATTTTATCCGCTGTACTTGCAGTAATGCTCGTACTTTCTCTCTCTGCTTTTGTTGTAAGCGCTGACGACGAGCTTGCTTACTACGTTGAAGCAGGTGCAACAGGCAACGGTACCGAAGACAGCCCCTTCGGCACAATCGACGAAGCTATTCTTGCTCTCGGTGGCAAGGACGGTACAGTATACGTTTACGGCGCATACGACATCACCGCTTTCAAGGCTCCCGCTTGGGAAGGCATGGTAACAATCGCAGGTGCTTCTGCTGACGCTATCCTTACAGTTCAGAAGAGCGCAGGTATCGTATTCAACGGCGACGTTACATTCAAGGACATCCTCACAGAAATCGGCGAATACGCTCACTTCAACACAAACGGTACAAAGATGATCTTTGATATCGGCGAAGACGCTGAATTCAAGTACATGATCCACACTCCCGCTCTCGGAAACGCTATCGTTGAAGAAAACTACTTCGAAATGAACAGCGGTATCCTTTCCACATTCTACCTCGGCGGTGGTTACTCCACATCCTACGCTAACGGCGTTATGGGCGACACCACAATCGTTGTTAACGGCGGTACAATCAAGAACATCAACACAGCAGCTGACTCCTACATGGACAACCAGACAGGTATCTCTGTCGGCGGCAACATGAACATCGTTATCAACGGTGGTGAAGTTGTTCAGATCTCCACAAAGGAAAAGACTCCTGCAGAAATCATGGGCGCTCTCAACATCATCTTCAACAACGGCATGGAAGCTCCCGAAAAGTTCGCATATCCTGAAGAAACAGTAGCAGGCGGCGTATATATCGTTTACTCTGAAGAGGGCGGTAAGATCATGCCTACAGCAGACGTTGGTGTATTCGAAGTTATCTCTGACTCCGAAACCAAGGTTGCAAAGATCGACGGCGAACTCGTTTACAACGGTACAGTAGAACTTCAGCCCGGCGAAAACTTCGTTGAATGGGTAGCCGGTCAGCAGCCCGCAAAGGTAGAAGAAAAGACCGAAATCAAGCTTACCATCGGTAAGGCTGAAATCACAACAAACGGCGAAGCAAAGGCTCTCGACGTTCCTGCTCAGATCATCGACTCCAGAACAATGGTTCCCCTCCGTGCAATCTTCGAAGCACTTGGCGCTTCTGTTGAATGGGATGACGCTACAAAGACAGTTACATCCGTAAAGGGCGACACAACTGTTAAGCTTACCATCGGTAAGGCAGCAATCACAGTTAACGGCGCAGACAAGGCTCTTGACGTTCCTGCACAGATCGTTGACTCCAGAACTCTCGTTCCTGTTCGTGCCATCGCTGAAAGCTTCGGTTGCGAAGTAGGTTGGGACGATCCCACAAAGACAGTTACTATCACTAAGTAATCTGAATTCTTAAATAAAAGGGCGGAAGCGC
>SVTM01000022.1 GCA_015063785.1 Oscillospiraceae bacterium | reverse complement strand
GGTCATTTCATTTCCACGTTCACCGCAACCGATGTAGATAACGATATCAACGTCCGCCCATTTTGCAATCTGGTGTTGAACGACGGTCTTTCCACTTCCGAAAGGACCGGGAACGCAAGCGGTTCCGCCCTTTGCGATGGGGAAGACAGCGTCGATGACACGCTGACCTGTTACAAGAGGCTCGTAAGGAGGAATCTTGCCTGCATAGGGGCGAGCCTTTCTTACCGGCCATTTCTGCATAAGGGTGACCTTGTAGTCGCCCTTTTCGGTTTCGATAACACCGATAACGTCGGTAACTGTGAATTCACCCGACTTTATCTCCTTTACCTTGCCCGAAACTCCGGGAGGAAGCATAATCTTGAGGGTGATGATCTCGGTTTCCTTGACAGTACCGACAATGTCACCGGCCTTCAGCTCGTCGCCGACCTTGCAGGTGGGAACAAATTCCCACTTCTTGTCGCGCGCCAGGGCAGGCTCGTCAATACCCTTGGGGATATTTGTGCCTGCAACGCGGTACATTGTTTCAAGAGGTCTTTGGATACCGTCGTAAATATTGGTAAGAAGACCGGGGCCAAGCTCTACAGACAAAGGTTCTCCTGTTGAAAAAACTTCGTCGCCGGGGCCGATGCCTGCGGTTTCTTCGTATACCTGAATGGATGCCTTGTCGCCGCGCATTTCGATGATCTCGCCGATAAGCTTCATATCGCCGACACGCACAACGTCGAACATATTTGCCTCGCGCATTCCGCTTGCCACAACAAGGGGACCCGAGACCTTTACTATTTTTCCTGTTATCATTGTTTCTAATAAACCCTGCCTTTCGGTTAGTTTTTATCTAAGGGCTTTTTCTTCAGTCTTTAAGGATGTCCGCGCCGACAGCCTTTTCGACCGAGCTTTTTATCGCCGCCATACCAAGTCCCGTGCTTCCGTTTTTGCCGGGCAGAGGGATGATGGCGAGATTGGGATCTTCCTTGAATTTTTCAACCGTTTCGGGAATAAGGCTCATCATCTGTTCTGTGATAAAGATCACCGCAAAACCGTCGTTTGACGCCTTTTTTATGATAGCTTCGGCTTCCTTTTCGTCTTCTGTGATAAAGGTGACAAAACCTGCCGCCTTGAAGCAGAGAACGCTGTCCTTGTCGCCGATAATTCCGATTTTTTTCATCGTGCAGCCACCCTTAACCTTTCACGGATGGTTTCTGCCGAAAGTCCTGCCTTTTTGCCTGACAGAACTATTCGGACGTTCCGTATTTCGTTTTCTTTTTGTATCATATACATAACAGGCTTTTCAGGGCCGAAAGACGACATCCATATACTTTCGGAATACGAAAGATATATGCCGTCGCATTTCTTTTCAAGTGCCGAAAGAGATTCGGCATCCTTTTCTTCAAAGCCGTTGTAATATGCGCCAAGTCCCGAAAAGAGCTTTTCGGTCTTGCCGTCGAAGCATTCGAGAAAATACCCTGCAGGAATGCGGCCGCCCTCCTGAAGCATATCGGAAAGCAGATCTTTTCCGATCCCTGCGCGCACAGCACGGACAAATGTCATCACGTTGCACATATCCGCCTTTATGCTACAAAGGGAGGAAAGATACGGAAGGCCGATCTTTTTGCACACATCTCGCATCTGCAAAAACGCACCCTTGTCGATGATGATATCGACCTTCTGCGGATCACCCGTTGCCGAAAATTCGTCGATGGCGCAAACCACTGCCTGTGCCAAAGCCTCGGGGAGTGCCGAAAAATCGCGGTTTCTCACCATTTCGGAAATATCCGCAGGGGCAAAGTTTCCACACGAAACAAGCATTCCGTCAGCCGGCACGTTAAGAGCCTCGCATTTTATGCAACTTTTAAGGTTGTGACAATCGTAAACCGTGCGAAGAGGAGAAAGAAGTTCCTTTTCGCCTCCCGACGATGCAATAAGCGATTCCATTTCTGCGTATGCTCTTGCAAGCTCCGCCGAAAGCATTTTTTCATAATCGTCGGAAGAAGTGGTTATTTCTCCGCGCTGTGAATAGACGTCAGTCACAAGGCGAAGACTGTCGCCAAAATCCTTTGCATCAACAAGCTTTGCAAGAGCTTCGCCGCGTATCAGCGAATTTTCAAGGCAAGCAACTGTGGTGGAAAGGAAGAGATAGTTTGTGTCGGTCAGTTTTGTGTTTTTCACAAGAGACCTCCTTTAGTCCTGCGCAAAGAGCAGCTTTGCAACACCCGTCTGCGTGTCGTTTTTGATGGAAGAAACGATGGTCTTTGCAAAGCAATCAAGGGTGATATCCCCCACCACAAGGCAAAAGCCTGCATCGTCTCTGTCATTTTTTCCGCCGTCAACTACCGCTTTCACAGCCTCTGTCTGCTTTGCGGCAGCAATAAGCTCTGCGCACGAAACGGGAGATTTTTTTCCGACAAAGATAGTTGCATTTCCCTCGCAAAGAGCAGCACTCTGTGCCGCCTTTTCAAGATATGCCGCAAAAAGCGAAAGATATTCGTCGCGCGAAAGCTTTGCGATCATGTCGACCGCCTTTTCGTATGCCGCGTCGATAAGCTCAACTTTTACTGCAAGCAGGCTGTTTCTTGCACGCATATTCTGCGAGCTTTCAGCAGAGGAGATTATGCCGTCGGCATTCTGTTTTGCCGCACAAAGGATGCGATCCTTTGCCTCCTGCGCCTTTTTTTCATACAAAGAGGCTGTTTCTGCCGCCTCTTTTTGCGCCGATGCCACAACGCTGTTTTCGTATTCGCGGGCTTCGGCGATTATTTTGTTTTTGATAGTGTCAATCGAATTGACGCTTTTTCCCATTTTGAAACCGCCTTTCTGTCAATTTCTAAAATCGCTTATCAGAAATTGAGGATGAGAAGAAGCGATACGAGAAGAGAGAAGATGGCGTATGTTTCAACGAGAGCCGCAGCTGTAACGCCCTTGATAGAGTCGTCGGGCTTCTTTGCAAGGATGTTCATGCCTGTTGCGCAAACCTTGCCCTGATATACTGCAGACCAAAGACCAACAAAAGCGATGGGCATACAAGCCACAAAAAGATATAAGCCCTGAGCAAGAGTGAGCTCAGCAACAGGACCGCCGATAACGCCGACGTTCATAAGCACCATGAATGCTGTAACGAAACCGTAGATACCCTGCGAACCGGGAAGAGCTTCGAGAAGAAGTGCCTTACCTGCCTTTGACGGGTCCTCCGCAACAACTGCGTTACCCGCTTCACACGCAATACCAACACCGCGTGCCGATCCGATACAAGCCAAAAGTGCAGCCATAGCTGCTCCTGCAAGTGCAATAATTGTTCCCAAAGTCATGATTATTTTGCCTCCTCTGTAATTTCAGAATATTTTGTGTTTACCGACGACGGTTTGAAAGGATTTCCGCCGTCTACATAAAACTTACCGAAAAATTCGATATACTGCAGACGTGCCGTGTGCACGAATGCACTGATAAGACTCAACGCAAGGTTAAGCGCATGACCGATGGCAAAAATCAAAATGAATGCGATTATGCCAACCACGCTGTTTCCCGCAAGAGTGCCGAGAATATTCATAACCTGTCCGATGATTGCGCCCGAAAGACCGAGAGCGAAAATTCTTGAATAAGAAAGCAGGTCGGAAAGGTAGTTGATAAGATCATAAAGACTGTAAAGTCCCTTAAAAAATTTGCCGATGATGGATTTTGATCCGCGTCCCTGGGTGAGCACCAGCATCGCAGCACCCGCAATGGCAACCCACATTCCCACAGACGGCACTGCAAGCAAAAGTCCGATGCCTGCAAACAGCACCAGCCAGGAGCCCACGTCAAAGATCGCCGCAAAAACGTCGCCTTCTTTTATCAGCATATAGGCTTTGATAAGAAGTCCCGTCACAAGATGCAAAACGCCGACACCGAGAGCAAGGATAAGAAATCCCATGTTGTTTTCAATCGGATTGAAAAGCAGCGCCAGCTCGGGCAGGCTTTCTGCCTTGACGCCAAACCAATTCTGCGCGATCTGCAAAGGCAGATCCGAAAAATATCCGCCAAACATCATTCCGAAGAATATCGTGAAGAATCCGCAGATCATAAACGCCTTCAACATTTTCTTTGTGGATTCTTTGGGCTTCATTATCTTCATCATCAAAGGGCATCCGATAACGAGAAGCAAACCGTAGCCCACGTCCTGCATGATAAGTCCGAAGATGATGGCGTAAAAGATACCCATGATAATGGTGGGATCAAAGCTTCCGTATTTCGGGTAAGCATACATCGCGATTATTGATTCGAAGGGTGAAGCAAAGGGTGTGTTCGAAAGCATTACGGGGACGTCCTCTCCCTCCTCGGGATCGGCAAGGTCGTAGTAACATTCGTACTCCGAAAGCTTCTTTTCAAGCCTCGGAATTGCATACACCGGAAGCCAACCCTGCAATATACCCGTGCACTCGGTACAAAGGATACTGCTCTTCACCTTCAGCTGATCGAGTCTGTAGGTGAGATAATCGTAGCTTACCTCAAGCTCGCTGCGCTTTTCGGCAAGGCTTTTTAGCTCTTTTGTGTTTTGTTCGATCTTTTTCAAAAGATCTGCTTTTTCTGTTTTCAGCCTTTCAAGCTCGTCCGCACAGACTCTGCCGTATTTTTCAAAAGACACCTTTGAAAAACCGTGTTTCAAAAGAACTGCCGTTACCTTTTCCCTATCCTGTGCCATGCACACCGCCCAGACACAGACAAAGCTGTTGTCGCGGCCTGCCTCGCCAAGCACGGCATCCGCCTCTTCATTTATCTGCGCCGATATGTCGGCAAGAGAAGCGTTTATGGGAAGGGTTCCTTTGATTATGCTTGTTGATCTTGTGGAATCGATCGCCAGCGGAAGATCAAACTTTGCCCACGGGGCAAGATTTGCCGTTTCAGCGTCGATCCTGTTGATTTCAGACCTGCTTTCTGAATTTTCGCCAATAAGGCGAGCCGCCTCTTGCGCAAGCTTTTCCGA
This sequence comes from Oscillospiraceae bacterium, assembly GCA_015063785.1. Lineage (GTDB taxonomy): Bacteria > Bacillota > Clostridia > Oscillospirales > CAG-382 > UMGS1052. The sequence continues at coordinate 44,251 of SVTM01000022.1, read as the reverse complement.
CTCGCAGAGCTTATCCTCGAGCTTTTCAAAGCTTTGCCGCGAAAAACCGGGCGGACTTTTCTTTTTCTTGCCGCTGCCAAAGGGTGCAAGGGCATCTATTGCATCTGCAATAATATCTCTTCTGCGCTCATATTCCACAGTCTGCACCGAAGAATCGTATGACGAAAGTCCACTTTCCCCCTGCGCGTCTTTTATTTCAACCGCGGACAGCCACAGAAGCTCGTTTGCGATGCTGTCAATATCCCCTCGCGCCGCAACAAGCGTCAGTTTTTTCATTTTGTTTATCATTGTCTTTTTAACTCCTCAATAATAAACCTTGCCGCCTTTTCCATGTTTTTCTCTGCAAAAGACTGCATTTTTTCGCGCTCGCCCTTTTCGGCGTCCTCAGAGCTTTTTGCGATAAGCTTTGCTTTCTCGTTTGCGTCGTCAATCAGCTCTGCCGCTTGCTCGCGGGCAGACTTTTCGGCGTCATACACAAGCTTTTCGCCGTTATCCTCCGCGGTCTTTGCGATCTCACGCGCACGTATCTGGGCATCCTGCCTGATCTTCTGCGCTTCGTCCTCGCTGCCGCGGATTGCGTTTATGATTTCAAGAGCCATTTTTCACCATCCGTTCCGGAACAATTTTCCCGTTAAATCAATTTTGTCTTGGGCAGAATATTGGTATCTTTGCCCAAAATACTACCCTATTATATAGTATAACATACAAAAACGCCAATTGCAATAGAAAGATCAAAATATTACCGCAAGCAATTCGTCTTTTTTATGTACAAAACGCTCAATTGCGATACAGTTCGGTAATACCTGCGATCTCCGAATAAGGAATGACGAAGGAAGGATAAAGATCTGCTGCTGAAAACAGCAGGTTTTTGCTGTAATAAAAGGCGATACCCTTGGGGGTAAAATAGAATTTTTCAAAGTCAAATTTTGAGATTGCCGTCTTTTGTGCGTCGGAAAAATAGGGGAAATTTCCATCGCGGTTCAAAATTTTGGTGCAGATCTCGTCGGTATACAGTTTTCTTGCTTCGTGCGATTTTGCAAAGCAATCTTTTGCACGCAAAGGCGTTGCATCACGCAGATCCCAATTGTGCACAAGTCTCTCACTCTTTTTTTCTTTTCCATCAAAAAAAGAAACGTCGACGAGCATCGACAAAAGCTTTTCGTTGAGAAACGACACATACCAGTTCATAACTGCACCGTGTTTTGCCACCTTCCCATCTTTTTTCATTATTGCCACAAGTTTTTGAGCATATCTGTTTTTGCAAAAAGAAAAATATTTCCGCGCGGCATCGCAGTAAAATACGTTAAGCTTTTCTTCAACCGCCTTGTTTTCTCCCGAAAAAACCGGATATTTCAAATTTACCGCAAGAATGTCTCTGCCCTCTGCGGATATCTCATCTTTTATAAAACCGTTGTCTATTTTGATCAACGCCATGTGAACACTCCTTTTTTGAGTTTTATACATAATATGCAAAAAACTTTGAAAAGTGCTTTGGAACAAAAAAATAAAACGGCGCTCACGGAAAACCGTGCGCGCCGTTCGGCTTTTAAGCTTAAATTATTCAGCCTTGGGAGCCTCAACAGGACATACACCTGCACAGGTGCCGCAGTCGATGCACTCGTCCTTAACAATCACGTACTTGCCATCGCCTTCCTTGATAGCGCTGGTAGGACATTCATCTGCACAAGCGCCGCAAGCGATACAATCGTCGGAAATTACATATGCCATTCAAATACACCTCCGTATCGTTATGTATGGATTATTACAGTGAAAAAACTCCTGTAATTTGAGATAATTATAACACAGGGCGTAGGAAAATACAATAGATTTTATGAACAAACTTCAAATTTTTATAAAAACTTGTGTTTTTATGACTGAAATGTTCTATCAAACGCCCGAATATGCCGCAAATCCGCCGTCAACCGGCACAACTACGCCGTTGACGAAGCCCGAAGCCTTGTCAGAAAGCAGCCAAAGCAAGGTTCCGTCGAGATCCTCGGGAACACCGAATCTGCCCATGGGAGTATGGGAGATTATCTTGTTGCTTCTGGGGGTGAGGCTTCCGTCCTCGTTAAAGAGCAGAGCATGGTTCTGAGCTGTGGCAAAAAAGCCGGGGGCAATGGCGTTGACGCGGATGCCGATCTTCGAGAAGTGGACTGCAAGCCACATGGTGAAGTTGGACACCGCCGCTTTTGCAGCAGAATATGCAGGGATCTTTGTGAGAGGTCTGAAAGAGTTCATCGACGAAACGTTGATGATAACGGGAGCCTGCGCCTTTGCCATTTCGCGTGCAAAGACCTGGGTGGGAAGCAAAGTTCCGATGAAGTTGAGATTGAAAACAAAGCTGATTCCGTCGGGATCAAGATCGAAGAAGGTGGTGATATCCTCCTTGACGTCCGAAAGATCCTCGGGGAAAAGATATTCCTTTGTTGTGGTGCCCTTGGGGTTGTTTCCGCCTGCACCGTTGATAAGAATATCTATCGAGCCGTATTCCTTGAGTATAAGCTCGCGGGCGGCAACAAGGCTTTCTTTTGAAAGCACGTTTGTCGCAATGCCCATGGCAATACCGCCGTCGGCAACTATCTCATCTGCAACCTTTTTTGCCGCTTCTTCCTTGAGGTCAAGGATCGCAACCTTTGCACCGCAGGCGGCAATTGTTTTTGCAAATCCCGAGCAAAGAACTCCCCCGCCGCCTGTGACGATGGCAGTTTTGCCCGAAAGATCAATATTGAAGGGAAGCTGTTTCATGTTTTTGCCTCCGATTACCAGCCGAGAGACTTGAGATATTCGCGGCTCATCTTTGCACATTCGAGTGCAGGTGTGTCATACCACTGGTCCTGTTCAACAACAACCCAGGATGCACCTGCTTCAACAGCTGCCTCGAGAATTGCGGGGAAGTTCTGCTTGCCATGGCCGACAGGTCTGAAACGGAATGTGTTTTCAACTTCCTTCTTTTCCTGCTTGATGCCGATAAGCTCATACATCTGCTCGGACTTTGAGCCTTCGAAGTCCTTGAGGTGAACAACGGGAGCTCTGCCTGTATACTTCTTAACGTATTCTGCAGGATTTTCGCCACCTACGTTTACCCAGCATGTATCGAGCTCTGTCTGGAGCTGGTCGGGAGTGGTGTTGGCATACATATAGTCAAGACCATAGGTGCCGTCGGGCATCTTGTTAAATTCAAAATCGTGGTTGTGATAGAGAAGAGTAAGTCCCTTTTCGCGTGCCTTTGTGCCGATATCTGCCATCTTTGCAAGAATAGCGTCAAATCCTTCGTCGCCGGGACGCATACCTTCGCCGAGATAAGGAACAACGATGTACTTTACACCGATGGTGAGATAATCGTCAAAAATCTCGGAAAGCTCCTTGCCGCCGTTCATGAGTTCGGAAACGTGAGCAGAGATGGCAACAAGACCTACCTCGTCAAGAATCTTCTTGATCTCGCAAGCAGGGATGTCGTAAAGGCCTGCAAGCTCAACGCCGTCATAACCAAGAGCCTTAACTTTTTCCATGGTGCCCTTAAAATCCTTTGCAGCTTCTTCGCGGATGGAATAAACCTGCAATGCTACCGGTAATGTTTTCATGTGTGTACACTCCTTTGGTTTATTTTTTTGATTTTATTCAATTATATCATAGACTTTTTTGTTTTGCAATGACTATTTCCGATATTTTGAAAAAGATGATAAGAGGTCGCCTTTTGCTATTGATTTTTTAAGATTCGGCGATATAATAAATTATAATGGGGAGTGTTTTTTGATACTCTGTTTTATTCCACGAAAGGAAGATTGATCTTATGAGAAAAACCAAAATAATATGTACAATAGGTCCATCGTGCTCGGACAAGGCAACCTTGTCCGAAATGATGAAATCAGGCATGAACGTGGCTCGTCTGAATTTTTCCCACGGCACCCACGAAGGACATCTTGAAAAAATAGAGCTTATAAAAAATCTGCGCGAAGAGCTGGAGCTGCCCATCGCCATAATGCTTGACACAAAAGGTCCCGAATACCGCATAAAGAGCTTTAAGGACGGAAAGATCTTTCTGAAGGACGGCGACAAATTTACCTTTACCACCAACGACGTCGAGGGTGACGAAACAAAGGTTTCTGTAAGCTACAAGGGGCTTGCAGGCGATCTTTGCACAGGGGACAGAATACTTCTGAACAATGGGCTTCTGGTGTTTGAGGTGGAATCCACCACCGACACCGACGTCAACTGCCGCGTCATATGCGGCGGCGAGATTTCTGACCGCAAGAGCATGAGTTTTCCCAACAAAGTGCTCAAGCAGGAATATCTCAGCGAGCAGGACAAAAGCGACCTTATATTCGGAATACAGAACGACGTGGATTTCATCGCCTGCTCATTTGTTTCAAAAGCGCAGGATCTTATTGACGTCAAAAACTTCATTTCCCAAAACGGTGCGCAAGGCATCGAGCTGATTGCCAAGATAGAAAACCAGTCGGGCATCGACAATATTGAAGAGATCTGCTCGGAATGTGACGGCATAATGATCGGCCGCGGTGACATGGGTGTTGAGATTCCCTTTGAAGAGCTTCCTGCCATACAGAAAAAGCTGATCACCAAATGCCGAATGCTCGGAAAACGTGTTATCACCGCCACCGAAATGCTTGAATCAATGATACATAATCCCCGTCCCACCCGTGCCGAAACCTCCGATGTGGCAAACGCCGTGTACGACGGCACCTCTGCCATCATGCTCTCGGGCGAGACTGCAGCAGGAAAATATCCTGTGCTCGCAGTGTCCACCATGGCACGCATCGCTGAAAGCACCGAGAAAAATATCAATTATCACAAGCGTTTCCGCAACGCTGATTTTACTATCAAAAACACCGTCGACGCCATATCCCACGCCACCTGCGGCATGGCAATAGACGTACAGGCAAAGCTGATTGCCGTCTGCACCCTTTCGGGAGGCACGGCACGCATGGTGTCACGTTTCAGATCGCCTGTTGACATCATGGCGCTCACCACCGACGAAAAAACCCGAAGAAAGCTTGCTCTCTCGTGGGGCGTTTTCCCGGTTATGTGCGACAAGTTTGAATCACTCGACGTTATGTTCTACAACGCAAAATGCACGGCAAAAAATGAATTCGGCCTGAAAAAGGACGACAAAATAATCATCACAGGCGGTCTTACCAACGGCCGCTCGGGAAACACAAATATTCTCAAAATAGAAACGATATAAATTATAAAAAACACAAACGGGGGTGCCAAAGAGCATCCCCGTTTCGTTATCAGATCTTCTTGTCCCTTTCCATAAGCTTCCACGCCTTTTCGACATATTCCGCATATCTTTTTTCGTTGCGCACACCGTTGAACCATTCCCAACCGTGCGGCGCCGTAAGTCCGTAATGAAGGAGTCTCGGCTCAAAAACGAAAAAGAAACCATTGGTCAGCGGTTCGCAAGTTCCGTCGGGCAAAGTCAGCATTTCTTTATTCTTTGCAATCTTCACCCCACCGAATATCAATGGATCGCCAACACAAAGAAGCTCGCCATCCTCGTGTTTCGTCCATTTTTCCGCATATTCAAAAGCAATGTCAAGATATTTGTATCCTTCCTCGTTTTTGCCCACACCAAAAAGGGCACACGCGGTGCGGAAGGCTGTCATGGTATAAAAACCTTCGAACCCTTCGTATACTTTTCCGTCTTCCGAAAGACCCTCAACCGTCTTTAGACGGTATTTGTTCCATGCCACAGCCTTTTCGGGACGCGCCCAATATCGCGTAGGTCGTGTAAGAAAATGGGCAAGCAAGTGGAAATTGTTGGCATCGTGGCGAGCTCTTGATTCGTCGTGCTTTTTCTCACGCCAAAGCATTTCTTCTATCACTTCGTTTTGTATAGAGGAATAAAGGGTTATGGGAGGCGGAAGAACGCGGATTCCCTTTCTGTCAGAGAATATTGTAACCTTGCCGTCATCATCGGAAACGTAGGTGTATTCCGCTCCTGCCGCGTATCCGTCGGTGAGGCCTTGCGCCTCATACACTCTCACAAGTCCGTCTGCCACAGGCATATAACCTTCGCCCACACCTTCAAAATACGTCAACTCATATACCGCGGTTTTTATACCTTCGCAATATTCGTTTTCGTATCTGACAATACCGACGCCCTTTGCAAAATAATATTCCTTGTGTCCGCCAAGGTATGCAAGTCCGCCCTCAAAGCCCGAAACGTCAAGTGAAAGCTTCAGGCAATCGTCAAACTCGCCCGACGTTGTAACCACCTTATGTCCTTTTGAAATTCTAATTTTTGTTTCGATATTGTGAGTATCCCAAAGAAGATGCGCAAAATCAATGCTTTCTTTTTCCTGCCAATCATCGTTCCACAAAAACCCTGTTCCGTCGCAAAGAATTCCATAGATGTTGTTGAAAAGCAATGGGGTTTCAGCATCTCCACCCTCGCCTGTGCATTTCCATTCAAACGCCCATCTGTGATTTGACGAAAGCTTTATTCTGCCGCTGTCTTCAAGAACTCTGCTTGTACCGAAAAAGTTCCAATGTCCCGTGGCGGTACAACCGGGAGTAAGAGTTTCGTCGGTGTCCATTATTCTTCTCGCCACAGAGCACGCCGCCTTTGTATGCGCCTTTTGCATTCGTGTTTTTGCAAGCTGTTCGGCACGATCACAGGCAGAACGCACGTCGCAAAGCCTTTCGTTTCCGTTTTTCTCAACCGTATAATATTCATTGCGTATCTTGCCTATCATATCCTGCCAGCTGTTTTCGTCATATCCCACACGCTCGACACTTGTAAGCGACGAAATCAGAACAGAAACATCATCTGAATATGCAACTTCAAATCGGGTTTTTGAAATCACAGTGTTCGGCGCGTATTCATCAGAATACTCCCAGAAATTACCGACGCCGCAGGGGAAAAGCCCACTCCCCGACACAACATTGTATTCGCAAAGCAGCCTCGAATCGTAAAAACCGTTCTCGCAACGCTCGAATTTTACAATTCCGACACCCTCCTTGAAATATGCCGTATACACCGAGGATTCATAATCGGTCGAGATATCGGTCGTCCATTTTTGGCAATTTTCAAACACGCCTGCAGGCGTTTTCAATCTGACGTTATCTTCTGCAAAAAGCAGGGTCGCGCCGTCGGTTGCAGTATATTTTTCACCTGCCGAAAGGGTGGTGTCAAACATTTTTCCGTCGCATCTTGATGCGTTTGTCAGAATATCGCACACCATCGTGTCGGCGGAATTAAGATATCCTTCGCCTCTGCCTTTGATCTCATGGCTCAAAAGCTCTCTGTTAACATAGCGAAACTCGTTGACGCCAGCATTTATGCAATAAGAGCTTTCACTTTTTTCGGCATATTCATCATACCGTTTCAAAAGCTCTGTTGTGGGAGAAACAAGGGCGTAATAACAGTCGCGTGGGGACAAGATCTGCCTTACCTTGTCAAAGGCTTCTGTTGCTTTTTCTTTTTCTCCCGTGATGTAATAGTCATATCCAAGCGCAAACCATTCCATTCCCAAAGCCTTTGAAAAACCGTGCTTTTCAAGAAACGGAATCTGCTTTGTTTTCCTGAATTCTATAAGAGCAGCCTTGCTTCCCGGATCATACCCACGCATCTTTCGGTCTTCGCTCAAGATGATATACTCCATGACCTCTTCGTTTTTGCCAACGATCGCCGACGATTTTATCCTTTCGAAAAGCTCGTCGTTTTTCTTGCCCGGAATCCACCACAAGCCGCGCACAAGAACATCTGCAAGCGCGTGATGCTTTTCCTTTGAATCACAAAGCTCCTCCACGTTTTTCAAAACTTCTTCGTATACATTTTCAAAGCCCGTTTTGCTGTTTTTGTATTGCCAGAGCTTCAGCTCTTGTACCTTTTTCATAACCTTTTGCAACAAGGTATCATTGTATTCTTCGTTCATAGCGCACAAATCCTTTCGTATTCTTTTGCGCCCATCGTGAAGCTGCCATTTCACCGTACCTTCGGATATCCCCAGCCTTTCGGCAATCTGCACGACCGACAGATCTTCGAAATAGTGCAGGCAGATAATTTCCCTTACACGACAGGGGAGCTTTTGAATATTTCTTTTCAGCTCATCCCTTTTTTCCTGCAAGGCGTATATTTGCGCAGGATCATCCTCGGGGACACAGAAGACCTCTGTGTTTTCCGCCATTTCAACAGGCAAAAAGCTTCTCATGTTCCTCACCGTATTCACGGCGCAATTACGGGCAATCCGCAAAATCCAGCTGCCGAATTTTGACGGTTCTCTCAGCTTATCAAGCTTTATCCATCCGCTGACAAAAGCATCCTGCGCCGCGTCTTCGGCAAGATGGCGGTTTTTGGTGATAAACACGGCTTCTTTGATCGCCGCCTGCTGATAGCGTACCACCAGCGACTCATAAGCTTCTTTTTTGCCCGCAAGGGTCAGCAACACCAGGGTTTCGTCGTTTTGATTATGATATATCAATTTTTTCTCCTTTTGATTTTGGAAATATTTCCTTTTTTGAACGTTCGTAATATAGACGGAAAATCCGTGCAAAAGGTTGGGGGAAATGCAAAAATCGACTGTCTTTTTACAGCCGATTTTTTGTATTTAAAATTTTCTTGTATATTACATAAGAATAAACCGTCGGAACAAGGATCATTGCGGCAAAAATCGTCGACACGGCGATCACCCTTGCAAGCGAGGGAAGAAAGGCACATACGGCAACACATATACCCCCGAAAAACCACAAAAATCCCGCAAGCCTGTGTGTTTTGTTCCACACCTCGTCATTCTTGAGTGTCCACGGAAGCTTGATGCCCATAGTCTTGTTGCGGCTCACCTTTGGCATGATATTTCCGATAATACAAAACAGAATGCCAAGGAAAAACGGGATATATATACCTGCATCAAAAGCCACCCCAAGCGGAGGTAAAAGGGAGGCAGCGCCTATAAGAAGCGAAATGAAAGGGCAAATCACAAGCACGATCGAATATGCCGCCACCTGCTTTGACATTTTGTACGATACGAAAAGACAAAAGGCCTGCAAAAGGCACAAAAACAACGGAATTGCAACAACGGCAAACCATTTTGCAGCATAATTATCCGCATCGCCCTTGTAGTTATAATGAATGGGAAGCTCATCGGGCAGTCTGTTCCAAACCACAAACCCCACGATAGCAGGCACAAGAATAACCAGAAAGGACACTGTAAGCTTTATTTTTTCACTCTTTTTCATTTTCTTTTCCTCCATCTGTAAATGCCGATAACCAAAGCATCATTTCCTCGAGCACCGATGCTGAAAGTTCGTAAAAAATATATTTCCCCTCGTGGCGGTCGCGTATCAGTTCAGCATCTTTCAGCAAAGAAAGGTGTCGGGAAACTGCCGCTGCCGAAATATCAAAATGCGAGCAGATGTCCCCTGCCGAAAGGCTGCCTTTTTTCAAAAGCTCCAATATCTCGCGTCTCGTGGGGTCGGACAGAGCCTTGAGAGTTTTTTGAAGTTTCAAGCCTTCACCTCATTTAACAATTTTGTTAAATGTATTATAACACACTCCTCTGCAGTTGTCAAGATCATTTAACAAAAAGGTTAAATGATCTGCAAAAAAACTGCCGTCCTTCGACGGCAGTTTTTTACATCATATAAGAAATGTAATTGAGTATTGCCAAAGTCAGCCCCAAAGCGGCAAGCACGGTAAAAAATACTGTGCAGTTTTTGATTATCGCAATATCGCGGCTCTGCTTGAGTTGTATATACTCCTCTTTTTCGGCATCGGTCAGTCCTGTGTCGGACACTTTGTAAAAAGTTCCCTTGCCCGTTCCATCGTCGCCCAAATACTCAAAAACGTTTTCGGGAAGTATTCCTTGCTGCGCTTTTATTTCGGAAAACGCGCTGTTTTCTTCGGGTGTACAGTCTGTCTTTTCAATCAAATCGTGTTTGAGTCTCAATTTTCTGAGTTCTCTTTTCATTTCTTTCGACATTTGTTTTCTCCTTTTCAGATAAGTTTTTCAAGAGTTTCACCGTCAGCGATATAGTAGTTTGCTCTAGATTGCAAAACGTCCTGTCCATAGTTGTAATCGTCATAAATCCCAACGGTGGGAAGACCGATCTTTGACGCCGTGACGACCGCCGTCGCCGAATCCTCAAACACCCACGTTTCTTCCTTCGGTGTGCCCAGCTTTTCAAGGGCAATAAGATAGATATCAGGATGATCCTTTCCCTTGCCGATGGTGGCACAGGAAATAACCTCGGAAAAATATTTGTCAAGTCCGCATCGCCTGTATGCTATCATCACAAGATCAAGGGCCGTTGCCGTGGCAACGATCATTTTAACACCTTTTGCATACAAATGATCAAGAAATTCCAAAACTCCGTCCTTTAAAAGCACTCTTTCGGCATAAAACCGAGAGCATATCTCGTCGATATAGTCGTGTAGCTCTTTGCCGCAACTTCCAAGATCGTATTTTTGGTGAATAAAATCGCAGCAATCGGCAAGAGTCATGGTTCGGATTGCTTTGTCATCCTCGTCGCTGGGTCGAAAACCTTTCTTTCCGTACCTTTCGCCCAGCGCATCCCAGATCTCGTTCCAAACGATAAGAGAGTCGATGAGCGTTCCGTCCATGTCAAAGATGGCGCCTTTTATATTTTCCACTTTTATCTCCTTTTTGTTATTCTGTTATCCAAACACCCACATTTTCATAACCGCAAGGCTCTCGCGGACATAACACGGAAAAGCATTGTACCAGGCAAGAGATGCGTGAAGATGGGTGACATTTTCAAAACCTTCGATTTTTGCAATCGAAACTCCGCGGAAAATGTGAAAATTATTGGTGATAACGGCAATCGTATAGCCGTCGGGCAAGATTTCATCAAGTATCTTCTTTGAAAATCTCATATTTTCATTGGTGGAGGTGGATCTTTCTTCTTTTATGATACGCTCTTGCGAAACGCCGCGGTCGATCAGATATTTTTCCATGGCGTACGCCTCGGTCACGTCCTCGCCGATGCCGCGGCCACCTGTTACGACGATGAGCGCATCGGGATTTTTTTCGTGATACTCAATGGCGGCATCAAGCCTGCGTCTTAAAGGGTCGGAAACTCTGTCTCCCCGAAGCCCTGCCCCAAGAACGATGACAACGTCTTCGTCGTAGGATACGTTATCAGCCTGCCCATAAAGCGCAATAAAAGCGCATAGACAAATTTCAAAGGCACACAGCAGGCAAAACGAGGAAATTGTAATCTTTCCGATCTTCTTTTTTGAAAAAAGCCTTATCTTTCCAAAAAACACACCGCAAAGGGCAACCAAAAGTCCAAAAAGCACAGTCAGCACTGTGCCCGTCGTGATGTTTGAAAAAAAGCAAAGAACTGCTCCGTAAAGAAAAAATACGGTTCCCGGTACGATCAGAAACAAAGACACAAATTCCACTCCTTTTTTTCATTTTATGCTTGTGTCAAATCAGGGACAAATCGTCTTTGGCTCCCTCTGACGAGGGTAGATTCCCTCACAGTGTGAGGGAAATGTCACGAAGTGACAAAGGGAGACCGCCGCCGTCCGCATAACAACAAGCATTTTTTGTATTTAATATAACATTTTTTATTGTTATTTTCAAGTTATATATGTAAATAGAGTTATCCCAAAATCACGAGATAACTCTATTTTTGATGGTATGACAGAAATCATACCGACTCATTGAAAATCATACAACGAGAAATACCGTTGAAAACTTTGTTTTTAAGTTGTAAATCCATCAAAAGTATGACGGTTATTCCTGCCTTGCCCTGTACGTTACTATATTTTTTGAAATTATAATATATAGTCCGTTATGCAATCATACCAATGAACATAAGTTTCTCCGTTAATAATAAGTTGTTCGTTGTTGGGGAGTTGTTCGCTCCATTTCTTTTTATAACGCTTTATTGCCCAATCATCACGGTTGAATCTACGCCAAAGAATTGTTCGTCCGTTTTCATCAATATATTGTTCTATTGCAATCGCATTGTTAAAATGTCCCAAATCCATTACACATACTGTATCAAAACTCTTTTTACCTATTTCAACTTTGAAACACCCTACAATGTCTATTATTTCATTATCGCCTGTTTTGGTAATGTTATTTCCAATGCGGTTTATGATGCCTTTGGATTTTAATTCAGTTTCGTTTCCGCAATTATCTTCGCCAAAGCCCCAGTTGTTCATAAAAACCTCACCATCAAGAAATGTAATGGTTTTTTTAACATCGTTTTCTTGATGAGTTTCCGATAAATATCTACAATGTGTATCTGTCAATTGAGCAACAAATACTCTTTCGTTTTTTCGATTGTTTTTTATATCGTGCTGAATGCTCGTTATTTCAACACCTTCAATACCGTGAACCTCCGCTTTGCCTATTACGCTAACCTCAGAATACTCATCACATTTTTTAGTTTCAAAATCATACAATCCCCAAGTTGTTTTTTCTCCGAGTTTTGGTATAATACTCAAACCTTGAAGTTCCTCACATTTTACAGTAAAGGGTGTTTTTGATAAAGGTGTAATTTTATAATCAGGTAATCTATCTGGTAGTTTATTCATAACATCATCAACCTTTCTAATATAAGTGTTTGTTGGGTATATCCTTTTGAAATTTTGTTTAGCAGTATATAAGCGACTTTTGACAGTTCCAATAGGAATGCCCAACCTTACGGCAATTTCAGTTTGAGGCAACTCTTTCCAATATGATAGATAAAGAATTTGTTTATCTTTATCACCAAGTGCCTCCAATACATCGCTGACTGTATTATTCTCAACATATCCAAATCGTGTTTGCGAAAGCCCGAATTCGTTTAATTCTTCTATAGGTATTTCTAAATCTTTGGATTTTTCCCTAAAATAATCATTACATTTATGTCGTGCAATACCTATTATCCACGCTTTGAATGATGCTTCTGTTTTAAGTTGTCCAAAGTTCTTAAATGCAGTTAAAAACACCTCTTGCAGAATATCTTCAGCATCTGAAACATTTGGAATCCTAAATTTCACAAATCGTTCAACAGACAATTGATTACAGAGAAGCAAATCTTCAAAATTAAACATCGCCTCGCCTCCTATAAGTTATTTAAAACCGGTTTCACTTATATAGTCGTAAAAACATACCAAAAGGTTCATTTATAATAAATTTTTTGTCCCTATTGTAGCGCAAGCATATCACATAGATGACAGCTTTGCAATAGCTTTTGTGATAAAACAAAAAAGTCGACAGTATTTGCGATCCATACAAAAACGGGGACAGCATACCCGTCCTCGTAATATCACTTTCTTTTGCTTTTTGCAGGCAGGATATCATATCTTACCATTGCAATTGAGATCGACACCATCGAAAGTATGTCTCCGATGCACGATCCATAAGCTCCGCTTACAAAATTGTAAACCAGCCAGAACGGCGAACCGAGAAAAGACACGATGCGTATCTTTTTTTCGTCGTCCATCCAGAATGCCCCCGTGTGCAAAAGCACGCCGATTATCGGCAGAATGCTAAAAATATCCTTGTAGGTCAAAAGACCTGTGGCAACAATGGCAAGGCTTGCGAGGATGACAAAAAGCCTTGTATGTTTTTTGATAAAAGGCTTGCTTTTTGCCCCTGCGAGAAAGGACGAAAGGATACCTGCAATATCAAGCGCCGCCCCCGTGAAAGCAGAAAGAAGAAAATATTGGATTATATATAAAAGACGCGAAGAAGCGTTTAAAAGTATTATCGCCGCACGTTTTTTCTGCAGATAGCCGACAAAATAAAGGATAACGGCAAGAATACCGACCGCAAAAGCAATATGTTTCATTCCACACCTCCCGCGTTTACCATATTAAACTTTTATCCGTCGTTTTTACATACCCTCATGAAAGTCTTCAAGATTCACACGCCAACCGTACTTTTCAGAAAACTCAAGGGTATATTCCATTTCAATCGGAATACCGCTATCGCTGCTGTGAACAAGCGCCTTGACGGTTGCGACATCCGAGTCCTCTTGCTGTTCAACCTTCAAAACTTCGGCGTTTGACCAAGCTCTTTCGAAAATGGTTCCACTGTATTTTGCCCCGGCAATACCAAGTCTGCCGTCGATTTCTATGACCTGATAATCCGTAATCATCTTTGCCACCGTTTCATCAGTCAGCACGCGAAGAAAATAGTCATTGAATTTTTCGTATGTGTCAAGAGCCGGAATGTAATAATAAACTGTCTCTACCCACGGGTCAAAATTGTCAGCTTCAAAATCATAGTACACCCGTATTTCGGTTGCCATGCTGTCAAGAAGCGAAATGTCATTATAAGAATCAGGTCCGCTGTAAAGTCCACCGTCAAACAGCCTTATCTGCATCTCCCGCGCTTCAAGAAGTATCTCTTTTGCCGCTTCCTTTGTCAGGACAGGATCGTCATAACCCATGGGACGTTGGTGTTCGGGAAGCTCTGTCTGCTTTTCGCTCACTTCGTCCTGCAGTTCTTCTTCATTCCCCTCTGTCTGTTCTTCCTTATTCTCTGTTTGTGCCTCCGACAGCTCCGCCGCTTCCTGCCGCGTATCCTCGATCACAGGCTCTTGCACTTTGTCCTGCACGATTTTAGTACAGGAGCAGAGAAGAAGGACAGAGAGGAGTGTTATTGATACCTTTTCAAGTCTCATATTGTCTCCGTTTTTACTTATAAAAATCACTGGCAATCGTTCCGAGGACTGTACCGTTTTTATCGAAATAATACACAGTGCCGGTTATGTCAGGATGTTCCTTCAATAAATGCACAATGCCGCAGGACTCAATATCAAACGGCGGCATATGCGAGCCGATATATTCTATCGGTATCACTATCTCTCCTTTTGTGTTTATATATCCGACAAGAGCTTCGCCAATATATTTTCCCGTTTCACCCTTTGTAACCATGGCAATGCCGCTTTCGTTAAAAGGATAGGCAAGTTCAAACTGCGGTTCTATAACAAACTTTCCGGTTTTGTCTATATACCCGCATTTTCCGGTTTCCGGATCACACGCAGCAGCAAGTCCGTGAACAAATTTTGTTCCGATCACATCCTCAAGAACTTTGTTGCCGTTTTTGTCTATATAGTATCCATATGGAAGACTTGCATAGTGATCGCGATCATAGATGATTTTTCCGTTTTCATCCTTTTCCCAATAAAAATAGCCAAGATTATCCACAGGGCACTTTTCATAGTCGCGGGGAAGGCAGACATATGCAAGCCCGTCAGAAAAATCCCATCCGTCATATTTACCAGTCGGGAAATAATAAGGCAAAAATCCACTTTCCGGTGCATATGTATCCATACCCACATCGGAAAGATCTATAATCAATTCTCCGTTCACATCGATGTATCCTTGCTTTTCTCCATCGGAAACCAAAGCCAGGCCCTCGGAAAAATTCCTTGCAAAAACATATTTCGGCTCGATTGCAATACTCAGATCATCGTTCAAATAACCAAAAAGACGGATCCCCTTGTCTATTATTTCAAATCGCGCACGACCATCGTGGAACTCATGTATCTCCACCACTTTATAACTCGCATTCACGAAAGACGAAAGAATCTCTCCATCCTTATTTAGGGTGTGATATGTTCCCAAAGCGTCCGCAACAACTGCAAGACCTTCTGAAAAAGCTGTGGCTTCTTCGAAATATCCAAACGCCTCATTGCCATCGCGGTCAAGAAACGTAAGTACATACTTTGACGAGCTTAATTTGTGACCAAAAAAGTCATATACTTCGGTTTCTTTATCCGAAATGTCACATGCTACCACCGTAAAATCATCATCCAAACCCATATAGTTGTTAATATACATATAGTCGTAGAGATGATACTTCGGTGTGGCTATAATTTTTCCGTTTGAATTGATAATTCCAGCTTTTCCGTTGTACTGCACGGGTGCCACTCCGCTCACAGGCTTTGTGTCATCAAGATTAAGGCGAATATACGGAAAATCTTCTTCGGGTTCTTCCGACTGTTCGGTTTTGGGCTTTGGAATTGTTGTGATTTCTTCAATTACGGTTTCATGCTTTTCTATAGTTTCGGAGTTATGTTCCTGCGCATTTTCACGTACAACCTCGTCCTCTGCTTCAACTGTATCTTCAGGCGTTTTCGCTGTGCAACCGCTCAAAATGAGCAAGGTCAAAATAATCGCCGTGACTCTCCCATTCCGCATATGCTCCCCCAAATTTTCAATATTAAACTTTTATAAGATAAGAACTGAACATAAGTTTCTCCTTTGATTATAATATGAATTTAATGTATTGTCAAGCGCCCTGCGGTATATCTCCATCTTCACCAAATTGTAAACAAACCAACTTCCCTGTTGACATTTTTTCAAAAATGGTGCATAATATATTTAATATATGGTGTCCGTGATTATATATTGCATTTTCCCGAAGGAAAAGCCCCAACGTTTCGCCGAAAGTCCGCAACCGTTTTTGCGGAATCCTCCTTTCGCCGATGCGCGGCATTTTCCGTCGGTTGGTTTTGTTTGCATTTTTTTGCGTTTTGCGCTTAAAACGCGATTATTTTGCCAACAATGATATGAAGAAGTTTTACATAAATTGACTCAACCCCGAAAGGAGGCAACAATTTGCCAAAATCAAGAAAACAGACAAAAAAGCTTAACACAGAAAAAGTTCGTATAATCCCCCTTGGCGGCATCGGTGAGATCGGAAAAAACATGACAGTCGTTGAATACGGCGACGAAATGATCGTGATCGACTGCGGTCTTGGTTTTCCCGACGAAGATATGCCGGGCATTGACCTTGTTATTCCCGACACCACCTACCTTGAAAACAACGCCGACCGCGTAAAGGGCATTTTCATCACCCACGGCCACGAGGACCACATCGGCGCCATCCCCTACGTTCTGCGCGTTCTTAACGTGCCCATCTACGGCACACGCCTGTCGCTGGGCATCATCGAAGGCAAACTTGTCGAACACGGACTTGACAAGCAGGCAGATCTTCGCTGTGTAAACTCGGGCGACACCGTAAAGGTGGGTTCGTTTGAGCTTGAATTTATCCACGTAAACCATTCGATCGCAGACGCCTGCGCCATCGCCGTCACCTGCCCTGCGGGAACAGTTCTTTTCTCGGGCGATTTCAAGATAGACCTTACCCCCATTGAGGGCGGACCGATTGATCTTACACGCTTTGGCGAGCTTGGAAAAAAAGGCGTTCTTGCACTTCTTTGCGAATCGACCAACGCCGAGCGTCCCGGATACACCCTTTCCGAGCGCACCGTCGGAGTATCTCTTGAGGATATCTTCAACGGCTGCAACAAGCGCATTGTCATCGCCACCTTCTCGTCCAACGTCCATCGCGTACAGCAGATCATCAACTGCTCGCACCGCTACGGCAGAAAAGTGGCAGTTACGGGCAGAAGTATGCTGAATATCGTTGACGTTGCAACTCGCCTCGGTTATATGGACATTCCAAAAGGCACTCTTATTGAGCTTGCCGACATCAAAAAATACAAGCCCGAAGAAGTCACCCTTGTCACCACCGGAAGCCAGGGCGAGCCGATGAGCGCTCTTTACCGCATGGCATATTCCGACCACGACAAAGTTACTCTTTCGGAAAACGACCTTGTGGTTATCTCGGCAACCGCCATTCCCGGCAACGAAAAGCTGGTCACAAAGATCATAAACGAGCTTTTAAAAAAGGGAGTCACCGTTCTTAACGATGCCGTTGCCGACGTGCACGTTTCGGGACACGCCTGCCAGGAAGATCTGAAAATGCTCCACGTGCTGACAAAGCCGCGCTATTTTATCCCCATGCACGGCGAGTTCAAACATCTGAAAGCACATTACGAGCTTGCAAAGGAAGTGGGCGAAAATCCGTCGCACATTCTTATCCCCGAGATCGGAAAGGTTATTGAGATCTCTGAGGAAAAAATGGAGGTCACAGGCAACGTTCCGTCGGGAAAGGTGCTGGTCGACGGCTTTGGCGTGGGCGACGTAGGAAACATCGTTCTTCGCGACAGACGCCATCTTTCGCTCGACGGACTTATCGTCGTGGTGGCAGCGGTGGATATAGATTCGGGCGAGATCGTTTCGGGTCCCGACATCGTTTCCCGAGGTTTTGTTTATGTGCGCGAGGCCGAAGCTCTGATGGACGAGGTGCGCACCATTGCGTACGATACTCTCAGAAGCTGTCTTGACAAGAACATGAAGGAATGGAACGCCATCAAGGCAAAGGTCAAGGACGAGCTTACCGACTATCTCTATGCAAAAACAAAACGCAAGCCGATGATACTTCCTGTTTTCATGAATGTGTAAAAAATCCCCTGTCAACGGATATTTTTCCGCTGACAGGGGTAATTTTTATTTATCTTTCGATTTTTTGGCAAACCATTCTATCATTCTCACGACAAGCAACACCAAAATCACAGCACCCAAACCGTACAGAGTGATGCTGAAAATGATAAACAAAGCACCTGTTCCGAGAACGGTATAAAGCCACGCAAAAAATGCAATAAGCGCGATGGCGCATACAGTTGTCAATATGTTTATGATAACCCACACAAGTTTTTTCATCACACTATCCCTTTATGTATCAAAGCCTCTTTATCGTTGACGATATGTATTTTTGGTGCCAGCCCGAAGCATCGTCGATCAGCATGGCAGAGGCGATGTCTTCGCCTAAGGTTCCGATCATTTCCATAGTCATCGAGCTGTCGCGGTCAACAATGTTCTTTACTCGCTGCGAAAGATTTGATACTGCCTTTTCCATGTTGTTGTGGTTGTCGTAATTGAATTTAAAATTGCACTGACCAAGCTTTGCCGTATAATAAGACGCAACGGCAGGCACGACAAGCGCCAGCATGTTCGCAACGGTAACCACAAATTCGTTCAGCGATATGCCACCCACCGGGTCGCCCGTGAGGGTGAAAAATATGCTGATACCGCGCAGAAAAGCACGGAACAAAACCACGAGAAATCCGACCACAAGAAAAGCTTTTTCGAGTACCTGAAGTTTTTTTACGATCTTTTCGTATTTCTCGGCAGACGCCTTGTGATAGCAGATCTGATTTCCAAGCATCTCGTCGAGGTGCAGCAGAAGCTGTTTCACCGACTCTCTGTCGATCACATAGCTTTCGTCGCTGTCAGAAATGAGCTTTACGGTTTTGTATATTCTGTTGTTTCCGCCACAAAGTTTTTTGAGATTAAGCTTTATGCCATAAGGCTCAAAATGTATCATCACGCGCAAAACTTCGGCAACAAATCTGCTGTCGGCAGAAACTTTGCGCCATTTATTAAGGGTGTCGCTCTTTGACAGCATATAAACGTAAACGTTAAGTCCGCCGTAAATAAGAAAACCGCAGGCGCCGACTATCGCCCAGAAATTTTCAGGGGCAGGGATAAAGCCCAAAAGACTTTCGGCATAATATCCAAAAGCGATAAAGCAGGTGCATATTATAGGAAGAATGGCACGCCAGTAAATTACTGCCTTATACTTTCTGCTGAACTGCACCGCACGGCTATCAAAAATTTTAAAAGCTTCTGTCAGCTTTTTGCGCTGTTTTTCGTTTATCCGCTCGTTCTCCGAACCCGAAAATTCATCCTGCATGACAAAATCGGTGCATTCGTCGCATTTTTCCTTGGGCGAATGCCTTTTCATAAAGCTTTCGTAAAGAAACTTTCCCACGAAGAGAAGAGGAATGTGCTTTTCTTCTCCGTCCTGCTCTTCGACCTCTTTTTCGGTGTAAAGCTCGCAGATACGTTTGAGCTTTTCGGGGGTATATGGCTCGTAAAAGGCATTTTCGCACCAATACACCTTTCCGCTCACTGAGGATATCCAGACAAGGGGGATCCCCGTGCTGCGGGCACGCTGTATCATTTCCCAGGTGGCACCGTCCATTTCGGTGACGGTTTCGTTCCACACGGCAATAACAAGATCGCTTCGGTGGCAAAGCATTTCGCAGATAACGTATCTGACTGATGTCTCAACACTTATGCGGCTGTCGCCCTGCCATCCGCAGGAGCTTTTCTTTGACACCACGCAAAGATGGTTATCCGAAAGATCTGTCTTTTCTTTCCACGAAATGTCGCTGTATTCGTCGCTGACAAAGTATTTGATCGTTCCGACATCGTCTTTTTTAAAAATATACGCCTTTACCTGCCCGACAATCTCGTCAACCGTCTTTCGAAGCTTTGCATCATTCCCGAGAACTCCCGCAAGTGTTATATTAAACATCGCGTTCTTCTCCCTTCTTTATTTCATATCCGAGATGTATCAGCATTTTTATGGTCTGCACAACGGTTGCCCTGTCGTATTCTTTCTTGCTTTCGGGCAATTTTTCATATTCCACCATGCACGGATGGTCCTCACCCTCGCCGTTGTCGATCCGTTTTTTTGCCCAGACCTCGTGGACGTCTTTTGCAATGATCTCCACATCTTTTGCAAGCTCTTCTGGCAGCGCGATGCCACCGAGATCTATCGGTTTTGGTGTGTAGCTCATAAATTCACCCCTTAATTTTATTTACCCAAACGGGACTTGACCACGCGCATCTGCCGTCACAGAATTCGGCGCGCAGGTAGTACACGTCTGTGTCGTTTTCGGCTTTGTAGTCAAAGATCATCTGCTCGTTTCGTCTGATCTTCATGTAGTCGCGGCAATTTTTGACAAGGGTTACGTATTTTATCTCGCATCCACCGTCGATATTCCAATATATGGCACGGTCGGTTTCTTTTTCCTCGGTATATTCCTCGCCCATATAATGCCCGTCAATGCGAAAATCCATGTATACTCTGCCACCCGTGAATCCATAGCATCTGCGTGCTTTCAGCGCCGCAAAAATCTCTTCAAGGGTATTTTGCTTTGCAAGCACGCCTGTGATACCGGGGAAGCGGCGGATATCATCATATTCACAAAGATCAACGCCGTTTTTCAGTGCGTGATCATCCGATGCGGCAATACATCCCATTTTTGCCCCTCTTTTCAACGCATCCTGCCAGAAGCCTCCCTCACACTGAGTTGTCTCAACATTGTAGGGATTGCCAAAGTACTCGGCACCGTCGCCCCTTGCATAAACCTCGATAAGCGAAGTAAAAAGGTTCTCGGGCATTGACATGAAATCACATCCTGCCTCAAGGCTGTATGTATCGTGGGGCACAAGAAGAACGTCTTGTCTTGAAAGATACTCCGAAAGCTCCTCCCGTGTGATTTCGCCGTCGGTCTTGCCGCGTAGCATCTGACCTTCGTGGTTGCCGTAATATACTATCATGTTGTTGTACCATGGGTAGGAATCGCGCTCGTAGGCAAGGATGGTGGTAAACTTTCCGGGATGGTTATATTCCTTTGCCTTAGAACGGATATATTCCCACAGCTCTCCAAAAAGCTCGGGCTTTCCAACACCGCCGTGGTCATGGTCGGTCAGAGCTCCGAAATCAAGCTTTGCCACGTCGCGCAGATGAGTGAAATATTCGTCAACGGTGGGAACACCGTCCGAAAGGCACGTGTGTCCGTGAAGCTCGCCGAAATAGATGTTGTACTCGCTCTTTGGGGGATAAAAAGATCTTTCCTGCGCAAATATTTCATCATAAAGGGCACGCCTGTCATCGCGCGAGCCCGAATATACACGCTTTGTGAAACCTTCGCAACGGTTTGGGGTGTCATATCTTTTTGCGATCTTTCTTTCGGGATTTTTCATTTTGGCGCCTCCGTTCGTGTTATGATTATATTTTATATCGAAGATAACGCAATGTCAACACGTGCGGCACCAAAAAACAGCGCAAAAAAACTTTTTGTTGAATTTTTTGCTTTACACTTCGGATTATGTGTGATATACTGTTATTGTACGTTACTTTTTTGGATTCATATAATATATCAAATCCCAAACCGAAAGAAGCTTTGCTTATGTTTTCGTTTCTTGCCGACATTCTGATCTGCTTTTTTGCGGCAATCGGGCTGACCTTTTCGGTCATCGGCTTTTTTGATATATTAACCGTCAAAAAAACGGGGCTTTCTGTTGATATCCGCGTGAACAACGTAAAAGACCCCGACACTTGTGAATACGATCTTCTGATACTCCAAAGCCTTATAAATCATTCGCCCTTGCACAGCATAACGCGGCAGGTCGTCATTTCAAAAAACGTTGCAAAAGACGCTCCGGAAAGGCTTTTTTATCAGCACAAACATTTCAGAAAGGAGGAATGATCCCCAAATGCCCGACAAGGACGAAAAAAACACCGAAACCATCACAGGCACCGTTGAGGGAATAATATATAAAAACGAGCAAAACGGATACACTGTCTGCGACATCAACAACGCCGGCATTCCCGTAACCGTCGTCGGAATTCTTCCTTTTCTTAACGAGGGCGAGACGGTGACTGTTACCGGCTCGTGGACTTATCACTCCTCCTTCGGCAAGCAGTTCAAAGCCGAAAGCTATGAAAAGCAGCTTCCGACTTCGGCAGATACTATTCTTTCCTATCTTGCATCGGGTGCGGTTTCGGGCATCGGCCCGGTGCTTGCACGTCGCATTGTTGACAAATACGGCGAGGATTCCCTTGACGTTCTCGAAAACCATCCAGACTGGCTTGCCGACATAAACGGCATAACCTTGAAAAAAGCTCTTAAAATGAACGAAAGCTATACCGAACAGTTCGGTATGAGAAACGTTTTGATGTTTTTCAACGGCTATTTTGGGCCTGCCACCGCCGTAAAGGTTTATAAGCGCTGGGGAGCGGCCTCTGTTGACGTCGTAAAGAACAATCCGTACATTCTATGCGAGGAGATAAACGGCATTGGCTTTGAGCGTGCCGACAATATCGCTCGCGGGCTTGGCATTGACAGCTCTTCGCCCTTCAGACTTGAATCGGGCATAAAGCACGTGCTTTCGCTCGAAATGGGACGCAACGGAAACTGTTATCTCCCCCACGGCGAGCTTGTGCAAAAGGCAGGTGAGCTCCTTGACGCAGACCCCGAAAAAATCACCGAGGCGATTGCGCGCCTTACCGTCAGAACAGAGCTTATCGCCATAAAATTCGGCGAGGAAACGGCGATATATCTCGACTATATGTACAACGCCGAAAGATACTGCGCCGACAAGCTTTTTGAAATATCGAAAACTGCGGTAAATATTCCGATTTCAAAGACCGAGCGGTATATTTCGGACGTAGAAAATGACGAGCACATAACCTTTGCGGAAAAGCAGCGCGAGGCAATTATGCGTGCCGTCACCGAAGGTCTTCTTATTCTGACAGGTGGACCGGGCACCGGCAAAACCACTGTTATAAAAGCGATCCTTACCCTTTTTGATTCTCTTGAAATAACCACTGCCCTTGCCGCCCCCACAGGACGCGCCGCAAAAAGAATGAGTGCCGCCACGGGACGAGAGGCAAAAACCATTCACCGTCTGCTTGAGGCAGACTACGGTGACGACAGCCACATGCATTTTCAGCGTGACGAGGGCAATCCCATTGACGCCGCCGCCATTATCATCGACGAAACGTCTATGTCCGACGTGCTTCTTTTGTCAGCTCTTCTGAAGGCGGTACGCCCGGGTGCAAAGCTGATACTTATAGGCGACAGCGACCAGCTGCCCCCGGTGGGCGCAGGCGATTGTCTGCGTGATATTCTCGATTCGGGAGCTTTTGGATTTGTTCGCCTTGACGTTATCTTCCGCCAGGCGCACAGCTCGCTTATTGTCGACAACGCCCACTTGATAAACCGCGGCGAAATGCCCGTGCTTTCGGCCAAAGACAAGGATTTCTTCTTTATGCCGCGAAACAGCGGATTTGATGCAGCGCAAACCTGTGCCCAGCTTTGCGAAACTCGATTGCCAAAAGCCTACGGATATGACCCGATGACCGATATTCAGATAATAACCCCCACCAGAAAAGGCGAAAGCGGAACGGCAAACCTTAATAAGCTTTTGCAATCGCTTCTGAATCCGCCGTCTTCCAAAAAAAGCGAAAAGACTGTTCGCGACGTGATTTTCCGCGAAGGTGACAAGGTGATGCAAATCAAAAACGATTATATGCAGCAATGGAAGGATCACCGCGGTTTTTCGGGCGAGGGGGTTTATAACGGCGACATCGGCATCATCACCGAGATCGACGCACGTAACGAATGCTTTACCGTCGAATTTGACGACAAGATATCCGACTATGACTTTTCTCAGTTTGATGAGATCGAGCACGCTTATGCCGTAACGGTACACAAAAGCCAGGGCAGCGAATATCCTTGTGTCATAATTCCTCTTGTGGATGCGCCCTTTGGACTTTTGACGAGAAACATGCTGTACACCGCCGTCACACGCGCACAACAGAGAGTTATTATAGTCGGAAGAGAACAAACTGTAAAGCTTATGGTATCCAACAACCGACAGATGAAAAGATATACGGGACTTTGCAGAATGCTAAAAGCTTTTGTGAGGTCTGAAACGGGGAAAAAATAAATGGAAAACAAGAAAGAGCGCATTTTTTCAAGCGCAAGCTGTGAGGACACAGAAAAGATAGCCTTTGAATTTGCAAAAGAGCTGAAAGAGGGAGACTTCATTGCCTTTTTTGGCGATCTCGGCTCGGGGAAAACGGCTTTTACCCGTGGAGTGGCGCAATATCTTTGTCCCGAAGCCAGAGTCACAAGTCCGACTTTTGCCATCGTCAATGAGTATATCGGGGGCAAGATAGCACTGTTTCATTTTGATATGTACCGTATTCTTGACGATGACAATCTTTTTTCAACCGGCTTCTATGACTATTTCGACCGCAATGGAGTCATGATCGTGGAATGGAGCGAAAATATTCCTTTCGGTCTCCCGGAACACCGGTATGATGTCGTTTTTGAAAAAACAGGCGACAATGAAAGAAAGATCCGAATAATAAAAAAGTGAGGTAAAAAACATGAGCGATATCACAAAATTTGACAAAAATTTTATTGTTGAAACAAATGTGGTAAGAAAGAATCTGAAGTTTTTTGATCCCGAAGAAGCTCCTTTTTCCATTCATGGTGTATACCGCGAGGGCGACAGATTTGTGAGAATGCCCGCTGCGATTGCTTCGTCGGTAAATGACGGTGTGGGTAGATTGTATATGCACCTTGCGGGAGGCAGAATAAGATTTGTCACCGACAGTCCGTATGTTACCGTCAAGGCAAATTATAACCACGTAGGAAAAATGCCACATATTGCACTCACCGGCTCGGTTGGAATGGATCTTTATGCCGACGGTATTTATGCAGGCAGCTTTAAACCGGAATATGGTATTACCGACAAGCTTGACGCCGCCATTGATTTTCCCGACAGAAAAAAGAGACTTATCACCATAAATCTTCCGACCTATTCGGGAGTTGACAAGATATATATCGGACTTTATGACGGGTGTGTGCTTGAAAAAGCACCTGGGTACACAGGCAAACCGGTGGTGTATTACGGCTCTTCGATAACCCAAGGAGGTTGCTGCTCACGTCCCGGAATGACATATCAAGCAATACTTGAAAGAAGATTCGGATTTGACTATGTAAACCTCGGTTTCTCGGGAAGCGCAAGGGCAGAAGACGCCATGTGTGACTACATAAGCTCTCTTGACATGAACCTTTTTGTCTATGACTATGACCACAATGCACCAAGCCCCGAGTTTCTGAACAATACCCATGAAAGATTTTTCCTGCGCTTCAGAGAGAAACACCCCGACACGCCTGTCATCATGATGTCAAGACCGCAATATATTCAGAATGACATTGATCTTTTACGCCTTGCGGTCATCACAAAAACCTATGACAACGCTGTGGCACGCGGTGACAAGAATGTTTATTTCATCAACGGAAAATATCTCATGGATGTGGCAAAAAGAGACGGCTCGGTTGACGGCTGCCACCCGACAGACTTCGGCTTCTGGAACATGGCAAAAACCCTTGGAGATGAGATAGAAAAGAATTATAAGCGCATTTTCGGTTAAATTGAACTAAATCAGCATATTTAAGGACGGGATTTTTTGCAGAGTTTTTTGCAAAAAGCTCTTGACAAACCCGTCCTTTTATGCTAATATATAAAGGCTGACGAAAGTCATGCGCTGCTAGCTCAGCTGGATAGAGTGTTTGGCTACGAACCAAAAGGTCAGGGGTTCGAGTCCCTTGCAGCGCGCCATGTTAAATCCCTTGATAGAGCTTGATTTTGAGCTTGTCGAGGGATTTTTCTTTTTCTCTCAAAAAATATTTTTTCCAACTTTTTTCCAACAAAGCCTATTATTTTGTATCAAAAAGATCTTTTTTGTCTTTTTGGCACAAATTGGCAAAAATTACCATTTCGATTTGAGTTTCAGGTTTTTTCAGGTTGTTCCCCTTTTTTATATCTGCCCAGTATTCTTTTTTATAGTGGGGAAGTATTCAGTTTTCTTCTTGCTTCGTTCTTGCTTCGTTCCCTTTTTATGGACTCCGAAAACTCCAAATGCTCACCGCTTTAAGTGGATTCTTCACGGCTTCCTCTCGGCTTTAGTTTTGCTTTTCTCGAGCTTCGTTCGGGCTTCATTCTCTCTGTTTTCTCTCTGTTCGCTCTCTGTACTCTCTTTGCGCTTTCTTTGCGATTTTCTTCTGTTCGTCTTTTGTTCGTTGAGAATGATACCCTTGGTTGACTTGTGTTTTTCGCCTGTTCGTCACCTGTTAGCAGGAAGATTTTTGTCACCACTTTTACCATGCGGAAATGGGATTTTGCGGAAGTTTTTTCGTCTGTTTGTTTTCGGGGTAAACCACTCAGCAAAAACAAAAAAGAGAGCGGCTTCCGCTCCCCTCTTTGCAATAGTATTCACTTGATTGTGTAAACTTTTCCTGCCGTCTTGTCGGTGATCTCAAGCACAGCGTGTGGCAGCATCACGATTCTGATCGTATCAGTGTCGAATGCTTCCCGGGGCTCTTTGTGCTCTTCGGGCAATCTGTCTTTGCGTACACGTGCTGTTCTGAATTTGTATTCACGATTTGCCACAAGGTCGGACACCACCGTCTGAGAGCCGTTCTGCACCACTTTTAATGTGTCTGTGTCAACTGCAACTCTTTCACCCATGCAAGATGTAAACACCGCCACAAGAAGCAGAGAGAGCAGACAGAGCGCAATAATTCGTTTTTTCATCATTTCACCTCCTTTCCATCATCGTTGAATGCTTTTTCAAGCTGTTCAAATTCGAAGATGTCTTTTTTTATATTTTCCAATTCCCGTAAATGTCCGCCCCAAAATGGCAGATTTAGCAATGCGATCGACTCGCTGATTTTTTGAGAAGCAAAAAAGAAAACTGTTTCCATATCATCAAGTACTCTGAAAAGTTCATCGTGTGCGATCTTGTCGTTCAGATATCCGTCTGCTGTACGCTCAAACACATTATCTCGAAGTATGTTCATAAGAGCGGACACATTCGCAAGGTTGGTGGTCACATCATTGATGACAGTATACATCGCCTGCTGTTTTTCTGTCGTATCAAGGAATTTCATACACTCACCTCCTTAAACAACCGCAAACCGAGCGGAGGTTGTTTCTACCGTGTATCGTTGTGCGATCTCGGGAAGCTCGGCTTTGAGGCTCTTGGTATCTATACGGCTCGATCTTATGGTCTTGTATCTTACCTTAAAAATATCTGCGGTCAGTTCTTCAATGCCCTGTGCGGTCATATAAGCCTTTACAGCGTCCTTTATCGCCTCTGCCTCTTCCTGTGCCTGGGCAATCATTGTTTCGAGTTCCTTCAGTTCTCTGAGCTTTGCGGTAAGTTCAAATGTACTCATTTTTGTTCTCCATTCATTTTGTATTGATTTTTTCCTGTCTTTGTGTTATAATGGAGACAAGCAAATGACAGGCTTTACTTGCCTCCGTTTGTGGATGCTTAGCCGTTATGCGTTCCTACCGCTGACGGCTTTCTTTATGTTTTTGACTCTCTCACAAGCTGTGCTGCATCTGCGACAGTGTTTGCTTTGGCTTCTATCAGCTTTGCAAGCATTTCGAGAAAAGCGTTCAGCTCTGCATTTGTCATTCCTTCCTGCATTCCTTTCCCTCCTGTCAGTAACTCGTCTTGGGATGTGTCCCTCAACTGTGATTATATTATACACCAAATCACAGTGTATGTCAATATGCAATAGTGCACAAAGTTTATGTGTATATTTTGTATACATTGTACACTTGACAAAAGTGTATGTTTGTGATACAATGTTATCGTAGAAAAGTATATTCAATAATCAATCGCCCCAAAGGAGGATAAAATGTCTATTATTTACAAAATTGATGTATTGCAAGAGCTAAAAAACAAAGGTTTTTCTACTTACAAATTAAGAAAAGATAAAATTTTTGGGGAAGCAACTTTGCAACAGTTTCGCACCGGTGAAATTGTTTCTGTGGCGTGTCTCGAAAAACTGTGCGCCATGCTCGAATGCCAACCGGGAGATATTTTGCAGTATATCGGCGAAAGCGAGGACACAAGCAAATGACCTACACCGACAAATACAAGCTCACCCCCGATCAAAGCATTTTTCTTGCCAAAAAGCTGTGGGACGAAAATATCTACTGCGGTATGAAAATGGAAAACCGCGCCGTCACCTTTCCACAGACAAAAACAATATTAAACGGTGTGAATGTTCCAAGCGTTGCGCTTGATGACATACAAGCCATTTTGAATATGCGCGATGCATGGCGTTATATGCTTGAAACAATATCAGAGCCGCTCACGGTTGAGTATATCTGTGCGCTCAACGGATATATTGCCCGCAACGAGGCTCTTGTGTGGGGAAAACTCCGCACGGGCACTGTCGGAATATCAGGAACAGACTATATCCCCGCTGTGCCACTCTACGAGGCTGTATGCGCCGACTTTGACGAGATAATGACCAAAGATACCACCCCCACCGAAAAGGCTCTTGATGTGTTCTGTTACGGCACAAGAGCGCAACTGTTTTGGGACGGAAACAAGCGCACAAGCATGACAGCAGCAAACAAGCTGCTCATTTCGCACGGAGCGGGTGTCCTCACAATTACCGATAAGCATATGGAAAAATTCAACGAGCTGCTTTTGAACCTTTACAACACAGGCGAAAAAGAGCCGCTCAAAGAGTTTCTTTACGAAAACGCTCTTCAAGGCATTGTATTGTAAACCGAATAAAAACATCTGCGGAGATCCGATACCAAGGAGCTCCGCTTTTGTTATTAGAATTTATGCTTTTCACACCATTTCCGGATGCGTCTCTGATATTCCTCATCCGAAAGATTCTGCAAGCGCAAATATGCCTTGTACTCCTCATATTTCTCAATCTTCGTTTTACTCATTTTCCACCTCCTTTTCGACGGTTAAAATGCAAGTTGTATTTCCTTACAAGCAAAAAGAGCGTCACACAACAGCATTCGCCATTGATGACACTCTCGACAATTCATGATTGTTCACGGTGTTTAACCTATTGATTCCAGGCAGATACAGTTACCGCAGATTCTGACAAGATTTCCGCTTTCCGGTAAAATGTGGTAACCCAAATTTTGCCTATATACAAGGGTTTTCGGTCAATGGTTACCACTGTACCCATGGTTACCGTCAAACACTATTGTATATAAAGCTTTAGATCTGACTTTGTTTTATATTATGTGATATAATAATAAGTGTTTTAATATTGGTAACTGTGGGAACTCTGGTAACCTTATATAAAAAAGCGTTATTTTTCAAGTTTTTTGCGGTTCCCACTCAAAACAAGCAAGTGGGAACCTGCGGTAACCAATCATTTGCTATTCTTCCGCAATACACAAACAGTTATATTTTGCAGAACGCCCTTCAATTTTCTTTTGTATGGTGTAGCGTTTGTCGCTGTGTCTGAGATATCCGTTTTCAGCAGCCCATGACAAAAATGCTTTTTTATTGTACCCGGCATCCTCAAGTACTCTTTTAAGCACCACAGGAATGAAATAACAACATTCTTTATCTATTGCTCCCCAAAATTCGCTATTTGTCGGCGGACAATAATGCATATTAACATCCCATGTTCCAAAGTTTGCGCGTTTGGAATTTATAATATCGAGCAAATCCGCATAAGCTCTCTCATTGATGTCAACTTCCTCTGCCTTTTTCATATAAAAAACAAGATCGTCAGATGTCAGCATATTTCCGTCCTTGAATATGATGTCTGTGGCAATAGTATCTGCTGCAAGGATCAGCGCTGCAGCCTGTGCCTGCTTGTCGGTGCTTCCTATTTTGGTAAGCTGCTCATAATACGCCTTGTAATATTCCTTTGCGGCATCAAGTCCTTGTTTTGTCATAAGGTATTCAACAAATTTCCTTCCGGCAGATCCGTAATTTTCCCTTATAATATTGCAAAGCCCCGGCATATCCGAACAAAGCTTATCTTTACACTCGATCTCGATCACGCGGTTTACGGCACCCCCACCACTCGAGCCCGTCCCGAGAGGTTCTTCACCTGTTGTTATAAAACAGTTTTTCCAAGTGGGAACAGCTTGTGTGCCGCCGTCTTTTTTGCCGCGTATCCTGCCTGCACCTTCCGCAAGCTGATATATGATTCCGTCATATTCCTTTTGCCCTTTGCTTTTCAGAATCTGAAGCTCATCCATACACATCGGCAGATTGTTAAAAAATGCCGCTGTCATCTCCTGCCCCACAGCTGTGGAGTTGAAACTCAGCACATATTTGCCCGGCGCAGGATCTCCCCACACAGATGCCGCCACCATAAGCCCCACTGTTTTTCCGTTGCCCGAACCACCCCATACATGAAGAAAAAAGGGCAAAGCTCCGAGCGGCTTTATCAGAACGCTTGCGAAGGAAGCAGCAAGAAAAAGCCTGCCTGCACTTTTTTCGGCTCGCAATTTGCACATTGCATCTTTCCACACCTCAAAACTTCCGTTTTCCTTCACACTGTCCCACAATGCACCATAGCTTGATTTGTCGTCAAACTCTATATTGTTGCAATAGGGAGAAAAAAGGTCGTCTTTTATCCATCCAAGCCTTGAAACGCTTTGCTTTTCAGGAATATCAGCATGATTGTAGGTTTCAACCTCCGATATATATGCTGCAAGATCTTTGGCGTTTTTGCTTGTGACGGAAATGCCGTAATCGGCAAGCTTCACCAAATCCTGAGCAGAAGCAAAAAACGATCTTTGAGCGGTATATTCTGTCCATTTATCGCCTTTGCGAAAAGCAACTGTCAGCTTCCACTCTCCGCTCTCGATATTTACCAGCCGTCTGACAGGCATGATCGGATGAGGACATACCTGCTTTTCACCAAGAAAAACTCCGGTATCATCACAGATATACTCACCGCAAGCAAGGCACAACGGTTGATCGGAAAATTCGGTTTTATTGTCAAAAGACAGACTCGGCGCTTTACTGTTTTCATATGCCCTATATAGTTGAGGAAATTTTTTTACTCCCACATTTTCAGCGCAAAGGCGTAGCCGCTCATAACTTTGCATATATGCAAACTGATCGTCTTTCTTGCTGTATAATTCTTCATACAGATCTGTTTTTTCAGTAAAGTCACGTGCTGTATAAACAATGCTGTCAGACATGATCCCTGTCATATTCATACAACACCTCCTGTGCCATATCAGCCGCATATTGAGCCTTCAAAAGGTTGTTCAAAGCTTCGACAAACAGCGGATGGAGCGGCTCGTCCGCTCTTTTCGGGGCATATAATATTTTGTTTTTGTCAAGTCTTGCAAGTTCGTCAAGGGCAGAATCAAGCACCTTTTCAAGCTCCGACCGTTCTGTTCTTTTTTTGTCACTTACAATCCTGCTTTTTGCTACCGCAAGCCCTGATGCCAGACTTTTTTGACGGGGCTGTTTTCCGTAAAGGTGCAGAGAAAAATCATAGTCAAGCTTTTTGCAGGCATCTGAAAAGGAAAGCCCGAACAGCTTTTGCACAAGCGAAATTACATCTCCGCTTCCGCAACGGCTGTAACAATGATATGACCGCTCCTTTACCTCAAAATTATCATCCTTGCCATCGTGTATCGGGCAGGGAATACGCTTTTTTGATAAAAAACCATATCGTTCAAGAGCGGCAGGAACAGAGACTCGGTCTTTTATCGTTGCAGTAATAGTTTTTGTCGTCGTAACTATTCACCGCCTTTATACATTTCCGTTCAGATGGTCAATGAATTTTTCACGATTGACAAGAATTTTCCTGCCTGCCTTGATATGAGCCACCTTTCCATCGTTTACAGCGTGACGGATGTAAAATTCCGAAATACCATATGCCTTGCACTCCGTGGCAAGCTCTCTTATTGTCAGCATGGTTGGAATATCGCTTTTTGTTGTGGTGGGGGTGTTGGTCAATTTTTTTCACCTTCTTTCAGTTTTGCAAGTTTTTCGTAAAAGTTTTTGTTGTGGCGTGCAACCTTGTCCGGATTTGCCGCTCTCCATTTTCTTTTGTACTCCCTGCGTGCTTCAATCATTGCTTTTTCCTCAGATGTCAAGTTGTTGAGATCAATCATTCGACGTCCTCCTTTGTAAATTATTTTTTCTTTTCTCTTGACAATGCTAATTTAATATGCTATACTGATTATAACAGAAAAGAAAAGCAAAGTCAATAGATTTTTCCTAACTTTTAAAAATGCTAATTATATTAACTTGCGGAGGTCAAAAAATGGGCACCGAAAACAAAAGAGGTCGCAAAAAAAAAGAAATAGATAGAGTTTTTTCCGAACGTTTAACACACCTTTTGCAGGAAGCAAAAACAGATTACGGTACTATTCTAGAGGATGTGGCATCAGAAATCGGTGTTTCGCGTCAAGCTCTCGGAAAATGGGCAAACGGTGACACAGTTCCTGACATTTTGGATTTGAAAAAGCTTGCAGAATATTTTCAAGTATCTGCCGATTATCTTCTTGGCATATCGGACGTGAGAACGGCTGACAAGGATTTACAAAGCGTTTGCGAATATACGGGGCTTTCCGAGGGAGCGGTTGCAACACTCGAACGATTGAAAGGGGAAACATCACATGAAGAAGTAGATTCAAAACCTTTGATTTGCGTAGTAAACAACTTGTTAGAAAATGAGGATTTTTTATATTTGGTAGTAGATTTGAACGATTTGATGTGTAAAAGCTCAATTTTGGCCTATTATTATATACGCCTTTCCGAGGAGGCTGAAAATAATTTCAAACGAGCGACCGAAGCTAATAGCTTTGCGTGGTGGATTTGTGCTGAAATGTCAATTTTGAGAGAGAAAGGCAAGGAAGCTTATGAGGCTTATAATCGCGGAGATCCTATCCCCGATTTTGATAGCAAAGAAGATTGGTGTGATTTGACAAGATACAAACTTGCAAAAGTGTTTGAAAAAATTTGTGACGAATTTGATAAACGATTAGTTTTCAAAAACTTCTCGGCGAGGGATTGGTACAATTATTTCAATCTAACCGCGCAGGAGTTCAAATGGGTTACCGATGCCGCGGATCAACTAAAAAAACAAATGCAAATCCTTGAAAACGACGAGGCTTGTGATTTTTATCACCATCAATTGGAGGAATTGATAAAAAAACTCGATAAAGAAGGTGATACAAAAAATGGCTAATATAAAAAAACACACCGGCAGGAGCGGCGTTGTTTCGTACACTATAAGAGTTTACCGCGGACGCGATACGGACGGCAAGCAATTAAAACCATATATCAAAACCTACACGCCCGAAAAAGGAATGACCGCAAAACAAATTGAAAAAGAGGTAAATCGCGTTGCTACACTTTTCGAGGAAGAATGCAAAAAGGGTACAGTTTCGACCGAACGGAAAACCTTTTCGGAATATGCCGAGTATGTCATTGAGCAAAAAGATCGGAGCGGTGTAAAGCATAAAACAATCGTGCTGTATAGAAGTTTGCTCGATCGTGTAAACAACGAGGATTTTTGCGGATTCGGCTATATGAAAATAAAAAACATTCGTGCCGAGCATCTCAATAATTTTTATACCGCTCTCGGCAAAGAGGGCGCAAACAAGAGAACGGGAAAAGGCTTGTCGGCAAAATCTATAATTGAGCATCATCGTTTTATATCTGTCGTGCTTCAGCAGGCGTTCAAGGAACAACTTGTAAACACCAACGTCGCAAAGCTTGCCACTCCTCCAAAGCTTGAAAAACGAGAGGCTGAATGCCTCACAATAGAGGATATACAAAACATAATGCACGCCATCGAAAGCGAGTCGTTGATGTGGAAAACGCTCACGCATATGTTTATTGCAACGGGTGCGCGCCGGGGTGAAATTTTGGGCTTGAAATGGTCGGATATAGATTTCACAACAAATCAGCTCCATTTGTGTAACAATCTTTTATATACCAAAGAGCGCGGCATATACACCAATTCATTAAAAACGGGCGAAAGCAGATATGTTACAGTAGCGAAAGAGGTTGCCGCTCTGTTGAAAGCGTGGAGAGCGGAGCAGGGAAGAAAGCTTTTACAGTTGGGAACGAAAAACGAATTTCAAGGTCACGTGTTCACTCAATGGAACGGTAGGCCTATGCATCCTGACAGCGTAACCGATTATTATGCAAAATTATCAAAGCGTTATGAAGGTTTACCGAAGATTCACCCTCACATTTTCCGACACACGCAGGCAAGCATACTCATTGCCAACGGCGTTGACGTTGTGGCGGTATCAAAACGCTTGGGACACGCCAAAGTATCAACCACGACCGACATATATGCACACCTTATCAAAAAGGCCGACGAACGCGCAAGCGACACAATCGCGCAGGTGCTTTATAAGGCCGAATAAACTCGAAATTTTTTCCAACATTTTTCCAACAATTTCACAAAAAAACACAAAACAATACGCAACAACACAAAAACGAAAAGAGTCGCGGAAGCCCTATATATAGGCGTTTGCGAGTTTTTGTAAGAAAATACAAAACGTGCTTTAGATAACTACGAACCAAAAGGTCAGGGGTTCGAGTCCCTTGCAGCGCGCCAAACAAGAAAGACACCCATCGGGTGTCTTTTTTGTTTTGTGCGATATTCTGCGGGGACTCGAAGCCCGAGGGGGCTTTTGCCGTCAAGAAAACAGGCTGAATGCCTGTTTTTAGGCAAAAGGTGCGAAGGTGCTTGCACCGAGCAGAGAACTTGCGCAGCAAGTTGTCCCTTGCAGCGCGCCAAACAAGAAAGACACCCATCGGGTGTCTTTTTTGTTTTGTGCGATATTCTGCGGGGACTCGAAGCCCGAGGGGGCTTTTGCCGTTAAGAAAACAGGCTAAATGCCTGTTTTTAGGCAAAAGGTACGAGGTGCTTTGCACCGAGCAGAGAACTTGCGTAGCAAGTTTGTCCCTTGCAACGCGCAAAAAAGGAGTGCCGACAGGTACTCCTTTTTGTCTTCTGCGATATTCTGCGCGGGCTTTTTCTTGTTGCCTTTTTTTAATCCGTAACAGTGATAAGATACGTGGCGTTGGGAGTCAGAGAGAGCTTGATCGTCTCGTTTCCCTTTTGAACAGTCAATGGTTTGAGTCTTCCTTCCTTGCGAAGCGCAGACAGCAGTTCATCATTCATCTCGGGTTTTCCTTCCCTTTCCCACATACGGTATGGATTATTGTGGGTCTTGTCAATACACCATACCGTTACCGTTTTGTCGGAAACATCTTCCGCAAAAACAACCTGTTCTTCGATTTTTGGCAGATCTTCTTTGAAATTCTTTGAGCAATATGTCAGAAGCGTAGTATAATCGCCTTTTAAATTCTTTGTGGAAACGGCAAAGATGTTTTCGCTTTCTGTATTGCTTTCTACCAAAAGATTATGGAGTTTTGAAGACATCAGGTGAGCGTTATAGATCGGCTTTGTGATGAAATTGAGAGTAAAGAAATTTCTGAAGCCCGAAAAATCAGTCACCATTTCATGCTGTCCCGAAAGGCAGATCATCATTTTTGAAATGTTATATCCTGCCTCGATAAGCTTTGCGATGAGCTTGACAAAATATGCTGAATACACCTCATTTTCCCGAAAAATAAGAGATGGGCATTCCTCTATATTGTAAAATCCCTGTGCTGATGCCCCCCATTCATCGAGAACGATCTCGATATCATTAAAACCGCATTTGCAGATGATATCGACATATTTTTCATATTTTTCAAGCTGATTTTCCACAGCAATCGGTTTTGAACCATCGTTCAATTCGCCAACATTCGTGCCGTAATTATGAAGCGCAACATAATCAAGTCTTAATTCTTTTTCTTTCACAAAATTGAGAAAGCCTTCAAGAAAATCTTTCCTGTAGGCAAGAGCGGGACCGCCGATACAGATGCGCTCGGAAGCACGGCGTACACCTCGTTCAAAAGCTTCATAAAGCTTGCAATAGGCAGGCAGGCGATATTTTTCGGTTGCCTCAGAATTTTCGGGCTGATCGGCAAAGAAAAAGTGATGAATGTCAGGCTCGTTGAAGCAATGGCAATGCCAGGACGATACAGTCTCAATTCCGTATCTTTCGATATTGTGCTTTGTGTATTCATAGCATATTTCTTCCCAAAGTGCATAATCCTTGGGCGGTGTGGAGTTCCACATTTTGCCTTTGTAGCGGGTCTTGTTTTTCGAAACAGACGTCTTGCTGTTTCCCGATGCGATGCAATCGGGAATGCCACCATACGCAAGCAGAAGATCATAGCCTTTTTCAAGAAGATAATCAAGTCTCAGATCGCTCACACGGAAATCAAACGCAAGCTTTCCGTTCTCGTCGAGATACACAATGTCCTCAAACATGGTATATATTCTGATTGTCTTTATGGCGCCGTCTTCTGCCATTCTGTCAAGAATACGCCTTCCCCATGGGTCTTCGACGGCATCTGTGGGATGAAAAAGGGCGTGATTCCAAAATTGAGACTGTTGTTTTATAACTTTGTCACAAATCTTTATCATACGTCATTCTCCTTTGACTGAATCAAGAATACCCTTGAGATATCCGATGGCAAAAAGTCTTCCCATGGCATCATAGCCGGGTAAAGACGAAACCTCTCCTGCCATAGTCGGCACATGGTCAACACGAATCGGCACATCAACACCGCATCTGACATAGGTTTTCATGATCTTTGCCATATCGATGTCTCCGTTATCGTGGAAAGTCTCGCGGAACAGGTTCGGCTCGCCCGTGGTGTTTCTGAAATGAACAAGGTATATCTTGTCAGCAAAATCTTCGATGGTTTTTTCAAGATCCTCGCCCATGATGAAATAGTTTGCCTGACACATAGCTATTCCGAGGCTCGTACTTTTCACAATGTCATAAACCGCACGTTTTATATTTGCCTTATTTACCATTATGCGTTCAACTCCGCCAAGAGAAGGCACCGGCGGATCGTCGGGATGAAGAGCAAGCTTTATTCCGTATTTTTCAGCTTCCGGAATAACGGCTTTTACAAAATAAGTATAATTATCCCACAGCTCATCGGCAGTTATTTTTGCCCCGGTGGGTTTGAAAGCCTTCATATCAAAGGCTGTCACACGTGCTCCGCCTCTTTCGGGAAAATCAGAGCTTGTACGAAGCCATCCGATATGTGCCATGAAGTTGAAGCAGATGGTATCAATACCGAGAGATTGCATGATCGGGAACATTTTTATGACCTTTTCGATGCTTTCATCGCGTTTTTCATTGCCCGCTTTGATATGGTCATGAACCTCGTTTGGCATCGGCTCGATGACAACAGGAGTAATGCCGAAATCAGTGAAACGCTTGTGAACAGTTTCCCAATGGGAAGCTTCTGTCAGATCAAATTCCTTATCCTCGGGAAGCCTTATAAATCCGTGACGAACTCCCGACTGAAGTGCAAAATCCCACGTAATATCGTGCTCGCTTCTGAAATAATCCGCAAGAATCATCACACACCTCCGAGGGTAAGAAACCCACCGTCAACGGGAATCGTCGCACCTGTGACAAAACCCGATGCTTTCTCATCAAGCAGCCACTTCACACAGCCAACAAGATCCGAAGCCTCACCAAAACGTCCCATGGGAGTATGGCCTATTACCTGCTGTCCGCGCTTCGTGAGTCCTTCCTCCACTGTGCCAAGATAATTCTTGCTTCTTTCGTTGACCATAAATCCGGGAGCAATGGCATTGATGCGGACGTTTGCAGGGGCAAAATATGCCGCAAAAGACTGAGTGAGATTTGTGATCGCAGCCTTGCTCATGGCATAGGCAAAGCAACGGGTAAGAGGGCAATAGCTGTTCATCGATGCGAAGTTGATGACCGAACCGCCGCCTTTTTTTATCATCTGCTTTGCAAATTCCATGGTTGGAATAACCGTTCCCATGGTGTTGATATTAAGAACGCTTTCAAACGCATCCATATCGATATCATAAAGTCCGCGTTCTCCCTCGCCAAGCTCGCCCGAAAGCTCTCGCGGATCATACGCTGTGATCGTTGGCATAGCTTTGGCGTTGTTGCCGCCTGCGCCATTGATGAGAAAATCACATCCGCCATACTCTTCAACCTTCTTTGCAAGTTCCGAAACAGCTTCTTTGTCGGTCACGTTGCAGGCATATATCTGAGCAGGAACACCGCCCGCTTCAGAGATCTTTTCTGCGGTCTTCAATAGTTTTTCTTCGGTTCTTCCCACAAGAAAAGTCTTCGTACCCTCCTGCGAAAGCCTTATTGCGATTTCGGAACAAAGAGTTCCGCCTGCTCCTGTGACGACCGCCACCTTGTTTTCAAACAGACGACTCATGATATATCTCCCTTCATTATCTTGCTTTTTGCATTGATATAGCATATTTTTTTGATTATCTCACCTTGTATTTCAAAAGGAAGTTCCCATTCAAATTCGGAATTATTGCGGTCAAGCCACGAGCACAGGATGCGTCTGAAATAATCGTGCCGCACAAAAGAAAGAATGCTTCTTGAATCGGTGGTCATGCCGATGAACTGCGAAAGGACACCGAAAGAAGAAATGCACGAAAGGGTGTTTTCGATTCCAAGCGAATGATCGCACCACCACCAGGCAGGACCAAGTTGCACCTTTGACGGAGTTTTGTCTTCGGAAAAAGAACCCTGGATCACCGAAATCGGCGCTTGATCGCTCATATTGAGAGGAAAAATAACAGTATCGGGAAGACCACCCTTTTCCTCCATTCTGCCAAGAAGTCCGCACAATGCCGAAATGTCAAAATTTCCTCCCACAGTAGCATATCCTCCGGCAGGACCCGCAAGAGAGGCAAGACGCGAGCTTGTTTTTCGTTTTGCATCAAGGTGCAAAAGAAGCGTCCAACCACGTTTTGCATATTCAATTCCGAGGCAAGCGAGCATTTCTGTCTTTTTGCCGTCGGCATCATCCCTGAAAAAGTCTGCATCAAGAGCATGGTCCGCAAAACGGCAACCTGCCGCAGAGAATCTGTCGAGCATGACACAGA
Source organism: Oscillospiraceae bacterium (assembly GCA_015063785.1). GTDB lineage: Bacteria > Bacillota > Clostridia > Oscillospirales > CAG-382 > UMGS1052. The sequence goes on along the minus strand of SVTM01000022.1, from coordinate 5,002 downwards.
CTGCTTTCAGAAAAGTTTTTGTATCCGAGATCATAATTCCCGTCTCAGTTGACAACTGTGCTTTCAGCGCTTCTTCGGGCTCAAGCAGATTGTCACCTCTCAGCGACGGGGCAAAAGTTTTTCCGTCAAAGGACGAAAGATCGTCGGTGATGATTGCCACGGGAGACTGATACTCGATGTTAAAGCGCGAAAGGATTGCATTGTTTGAAAACTCGGGAGAATTCAGCATCTCACTACACTTGTCATAGATATACCTTGCGTTTTCTTTCGCGGGAAGCTCGTCGATCCCAAAAACTTTGGATAACTCCATCCTCGACCAGTCATACACGGGATTCCCTGCGATATACGGAAAAACAGAACAAAATCTTTCAAACTTTTCGAACGGTTCGGCTGTGCCTGTTATATAATCCTCTTCAATTCCGCAGATGCGCATAAGCCTGTGTTTATACGGGTCGGAGGCAAGCCAGAGCTCATACAAGCTTGCAAACCGTCCGTTCGTCGCAATATCACTTACAGATACATGGTTGTGATAGTCGATTATGGGAAGATTGCAGGCATATTCATCATAAAGTCTGTACGCGCCTTTAGTTTTCAGCAAATAGTTAGGTTTCATATGATCCTCTTTTATGGTGTTTTTTTCAGTATAGCACAGGTTTTATCTGTATTCAACGTCAAATGCGATATTTTTTAACACTATTCGATCATAACTTGTTGACAAAATCCATGCTTCGGTGTAAAATCTTGGAGAGGTGAGAAGATGAAATACCAGTATTATCTGCAGGAGCCGAATTTCACGGTCGAAAACATTGATATTCAAAACATATCAAGGCCTATGGGTTACAAGCACTCTTTTCGCAGCGGAAGAGGAAAGCACGGATTTATTTATGTGATCAGCGGCAAAATGTGCGACAGTTTTCTGCAGGGCAAAAAGGAAAACCTTTATATCAATTCGGGCGAGCTTGTTTTTATTCCAAAAAACAGCAGCTACGTCGGCACTTATCTCGAAGAAAATACACATACAAAAATCATACAATTCGACCTTACCAAAGGAGAACTGCCCGACTATCTTTCGGAACCTGTAAAAATAGATCTGCCCGACGCAGGAAAGCTTGTCGAATCCTTTTTTGAGCCTGTGGAAAACCGCATTTCAAATCATCCGTTTTATTATTTATCCCGCCTTTACGAGCTTTTGTGGCAGATAAACGAAAACTATATGAAAACACCCGCAAAATACAAAAAGCTCACAGCCGCTCTTTCCGAAATAACCGAATTTTTTTACAAAAACGAAAGTGTTGCGTATTATGCAGAGCTTTGCTATATGAGCGAGGTTAACTTTCGCAGACTTTTCAGAGAATACACCGGAATGTCACCCATCGATTACCGCAACGATCTGAGGCTGAAAAACGCAAAGAGTATGTTGCAGAGCGGCGAATACAATGTCACCGAGGCGGCCGTTGCATCGGGTTTTTCAAACCTGTCGTTTTTTATCAGGCTTTACAAGAAAAAATACGGACACACCCCCAAAAAAGAGTAACAAACAAAAGGAGTACCGTCAAGTACTCCTTTTTTGCGATATTTCGCAAATCTGTTTTTTCGTTTCAAGCAAACTACGAGTAGCCTGTCAGTTTTTGTTGCAAGCCTCATTGACTTTAAGCGCAATATAGCTTTGTCCTGCATGGCGCAAAAACGTATACTCTTTGTTGGCTATTGCTGTTTCTACCCTGTCTGCAAGTTCTTCTTTCCCCAAAACAGAAACACTTTTGGTTTTAAGCTTTTCAAGCAAGTCGTTTGCCGCCTTAAGACAAGCGTTTTCGATATCGGCATCGATGGAAATCGTATAACCGACAAATTCTGTATCCCCTTCGGCAAAAAAGCTTTCAAGAGAAAAGGCGTCAAGAATAAACGTGAAGCTATCGGATTGGGCAATTATTTCTTTTGACCACAGCCTTGAGATTTTTGTTGTTTCATTCAAGTTTATCGTGACCGAAACAGGATACGGTTCGGTGTTGACTGCGTAGAAATAAAGTTTTCCTTCGGCTTTCAATTGTCTTACCGCCACGGGATCTGTCTTTTTCCCTACCAAGTCGAATTTTTGTTTTGGCAGAGCGCGGAAGGCACGGCCAAAATCAATCATCTGATCGGTGTGCGCCTTGTCGTTGCATATTCCTCCGCGGGTAATCTCCAAGGTGTCATATTTTGCCAAAGCAAACACGTTGGGTTCGATATAATAGGGATAAACGGGAAACAGAGGTACTATGTTTGTCTGCGATTCCCACCAGAATCCGTCATCATCATAAAGACAGTTCTGACCGTAAATAAACTCGGCTTTACTGTTATACATTCTTTTCACTTCTTCAAGCTGTTCTTCATTTTCCGTGCAGGAATAGCTGACATGCTTTCCCCAACGTTCTATCCAACAATTGAAGATAAACGTCGACGGAGCATCAGACTCGCCCAACACTTTTGTCCAGGAATCGTCAAGAAAAGCCAGGTCGTGGAAAATGCGAATGCTTTCGATCGGCGCAAAAACTCCATCAAGAGCATGGCTGCCTCTATCTCTCAAAAGATTGGTCTCTATGGAAAGTTTTATACCGTCTTCTTTCGAAAGAGCTTCTAAGTCAATGCCGCCCAGACGCAAATATTCGGTCATTTTTTCTGCGGCACCGTACTGTGCATCGGCATCTCGACCGATTATCAGTCCGCGGGAAGGTTCGTGCCAGAAATTGAGCGTCAAGGTAAGCCCTGCGGCGTTTGTGATATCGCGCATTTTGCAGATGAATTCTGTCAACTTTTCGCAACGCCATTTTATCCATTTTTCGCGGTGCTTATCTGTCAAAATGTCATAGCGTTTTTCAAAACGGCAGGGGTCGACAGCGTTTATTTCAAGATCGATACCGTTTTCCTGTTCAAACAGCGAAACTGTATAGTCATCGTATCCCAATTCAAGAGAGCTGAACCAAATGATGGTTGCGTGCCAAACATTTATTGAAATGCCCTTAAAAGATCGGTGTGCACCGTACCTTTGCACAACCTCGGAAACAAATTCCAAGATTTGCTTCTGAACAGTGGGGTGCAACGGATTAAACATGGGGCCAACGCCGGAATCGGTGCGTTTTTCGCCGTAAACGTAAGGGAATTTGCTTTGATCCTTTCCATCTTCCAACCATTTGAGCAGTTCGGGAAAATTTCGCATATTGTACTCGCAGGTCCAATCGTTAGTGCAAGATTGCACCTGCCCGTTTTTGCGCATATTGTTATAAGTTGGCTTGCCAAGCTTTATGGATTCAAGGTCTATGTTCATATCCTTCATAAGGTTTCCAAGTCTTAGCATCGTCATGGAAGCCACAAATTCCAGATTTTCCTTGTCAAAGCGCGAAAGCAGATCCTCAACCCAATCATCCGGATGAAGCGTCATTCGGGTATATTGCTTGCGGTCAACCGGCGACTCCACCCAATCAAAGGTATCGGCAGGCTGGGTTTCGGAAGGAAACTGCGGACCGTGATACCAGGCAATGGGATAAACAAACCTGTTTTGGCCCGAATGATGCATATACTCAATATGACGGTCAAGCCAATCCTTGAAATGGACGGCTCCCTCGCTGAAGGCCTGGGAACAGGGGTCTTCGTACTGTATGCCGAAGGAACGCCCTTCCTCGCCATATCCCTCTTGCACGGGAAGAGATTCGAGCTCGTAAACCGAAAAGCCAAATGCTGCCGCAGGCTCGCCTTCGCCGTGATTTGAAAATACCAGACTGCAGTCGTTGTTTCTCGGCCAAAAAATATTGTTAATAACCTTCACTGTATTTGAAATCGGATATAAATCTCCCGTAAAAACGCCTGTTGTAAGGTCATAGCTCGTGCCGTCGTTAATACACATAAAGCGACGCTTATCATCGGGATAAGCAATTACGGCCATGTGTGGCTTTTTTGGGTTTTCCACAGAAAAACGATAGCCAAAACGCTTAAGAGGGGTATTGGGAGTCTCGCGATAGCTTCCCAAAGCAGTGTTTTTAACCTCCACTCCCTCGCTTTGAAAAAACATTTCAGGCGGATAATCTAAGCCACAATCAAAATGGCAAATCAATCTGCCCTTATACTCTTTTGGCAAACTGTACACTTTTTTCCTCCGCTTTCAAACGTATTTGCTTCATCGGTGCTTTGATCAGCGTTCTAAAATCAGTATACGCATTCGACGAAAAATGTCAATAGGCTTTTTTCAAAACAACTTTTTCCGATACAACACGTTCAACCGTTTGACGTGATCAATTTCATGAGTTTTTGTCCCTATTTCATATTGACACAAGTACATTTCTACATCAAAGGTTTTGAAAAGGTGATCTACACCGACTGCTATGCCACAAATCTTGTAAACGTTGCGGCAATGGCAGCAAAGGACGAAAACGTTTCGGCAGAAAACAGAGCTCATTGCGAGTCTCTTATTGAGACCGAAAAGGAAAAAGTTCGTCAAAAGTACAACTATCTCGAAAAGAAACAGCTCACAAACAACCTCTCCACACCTTCTCCCGTGCCGCTTGACGTCAAATATCAGCTGGGCGAAGGCGGTGTTTCGGTAAGAGAAGTGGTTATTGAAACAGGCGATGAAAACGCCGATCCCCTCGAGATCTTCCAGGTCACAGACCTTCACTTCAACTACTGCAACGACGAAGACTTTGAAGAAGCAAATCCCTCGATCATGGCTACCTTCGCAGGCCATTATCACTCGGACTACAAAACCGAGATCTGTGCAAAGACAGCCGACGGCGAAGATGCCATTATTCCGCAGTATGTTCTCACAGGTAACCCCTATGACGGCGGACACGTTCTTAAGATTACAGTTAAGTAATATTTAAAGCAAAAGGTACCTTTCGGGGTACCTTTTTTGCTTGTCTACAAGAAAACCACGCGATAGTCGCGTGGTTCAAAAGAGGTTAACCGATGAGAAAAAATCCTCCTAATGTGATATAATATGGAAGACCTGCCAGTCGAACATAAAAACACATTA
>SVTM01000061.1 GCA_015063785.1 Oscillospiraceae bacterium | reverse complement strand
AAGATTTCTTTCTCATACTGTTTGATGTGTCTGTATTCTCTCGGCATAAAAATTCCTCCTATGGTATTTTTATTCTACCATAGGAGGGTGTTTTTTTCAATTGTCCGTTTTTAACGGACTTGTGCAAATACCGTGCAGGGTGGTTTTGTTTATTTAAGGATAAGCTCAATTACAGGGGTGATAACATCAGGGCAGATCTGCGGAATAGTAAGTACGAGAAGATCTGTTGCCTCTGTTCTGCCCATGCTGATATGCTCGCTCTTGCCCTCGGTGAAGAGGATCTCGCTGCCGTCATGCAGGAACTGGGCGTATTCCACCTTGCCTGCAAAGCCGCGAAGCTCGAGGAAAGCGTAAGGATATTCCACAAGATGGACATAAAGGCGCTTGCCGTCGGCACTCTGGGTTGCAAAGCAACCGTTGGGCACCTTAAATTCCGGCTCTGCCATGGTACAGCCATAGATGGATCTGCCATTCACACGCATCCAGTCGGCATACACCGAAAGAGCTTTTTCGGCTCGGTGATCGAAATATCCGCGGGAGGTGGGGCCGACGTTCATAAGAAGATTGCCGCCGAGTGACACGGTGCGAACCAGCATATTTATGAGCATTTCCGGGGTTTTCCAGCTCATTTCATCGCGGAAATATCCCCACGAGCCCGAGAAGGTCTGGCAAGCCTCCCAGTTTACAAGCTCGCCTGTTTCGGGATGCTTCACCCATTCCTGCATCTGATACTGTTCGGGGGTGTAGATATCCTGCTCGAGTCCCGTGCGGTTGTCGATCATAATACCGGGCTGAAGCTTGCGGGCAAGAGCCACAAGCTCTTCGGCTTCCCAATCGTCCTTGCCCTTGCCACCGCGGATGCCGGGATGGGTTCTTTCAAATTCGGGTTCGCCCTCCCACGAGAAATCAAACCAGAGAATGTCTATCTTGCCGTAGTTGGTCAGAAGCTCGGTTATCTGGTCGCGCATATACTTAGCATAGCGGTGCATATCTCTGCCCTCGTCATACTTTTCCCAGCCCTCGTCGTCACGCCTGGGGTGGCAATGGTCAAGGGTATAGTCGGGATGGTGCCAGTCGAGAAGAGAATAATAAAAACCTATCTTCAAGCCTTCGGCGCGGAAAGCATCGACGTATTCGCGCACGATATCTTTGCCGTAGGGGGTGTTCATTACGTTGTAGTCGGTGTATTTTGTATCAAAAAGGCAAAAACCCTCGTGGTGCTTTGTGGTGAGAACGGCATATTTCATGCCTGCCGCCTTGGCCTGGCGCGCCCAGTCCTTTGCATCCAAAAGATCGGGGTTGAAATGCTTGAAGTAAAGATCGTACTTTTCGTCGGGTATCTTTTCCATGCTCTTTATCCACTCGTGGCGGGCAGGCATGGAATACAGCCCGAAATGAATGAACATTCCAAAACGGTCGTGGACAAACCAATCTGTATCTCCGGGAGTTTTTCTTGTTACGTAGCTTGACATATTGTGCTCCTTTCGTTTTATTTTACAGTGCTACAACAGCTTTTGCTGTTTCTATCAAATATTTTGTGTAGACATCCATTACTTTTTCGGGAACTTTGCCGTGGGCAAACTCGAGGTTTATGATTCCGTTATATCCCGTTTCCTTAAGCGCGGTCATGCACTCTTTCCAATCGATCTTTCCGAGAAACGGAACAAGGTGAGTATCGAGATCGAAATCGCTGTCGTGCATGTGCATACATTCGATGTAACTTCCCATTTTTCTGATATTTTCGGCGTGCTTGTCCTTGTATTCGACCTGGGCATGACCAAAATCCCAACAGCAACAAACAGCGTCGCTGTTGAAGCTTTCGATAAGCTTTTTGAGGTCGTCAAACTTTGACGAAAATCTCGGGCGTCCCCTGTGCACGCTGAAATAATCTTCGAAAACCGTTTCAAAGGCGATCTTTATGCCGCATTTTTCCGCCTGTTCCACAAAGGGAGCAAAAAGGTCATGATTGTATTCAAAGGCTCTTTCGGGGGAATATTCGAGGTTTTCAAAGTCAAACTCGTCTCCGTGAACCACCATGTATTTTCCGCCGGCATAGGCTGTTGCCTCGATAAGCCTTGAAATCTGCTCTTTTACGGGCGGTTTCCAGGTATATCTGAACATAGGAGAATGGCTTTGATGAAGTTTGAGTCCTGTCTTCTCAAAAATGCGTAGATCCTGTTCCATTTTTTCTTTCCAGTTGTCGATATCTGTCTTTGGCGAATAATCAACACATTCAAAGCCAGCCTTTGCAATCGATTCTGCAGCTCTTTCCAAAGAAGCGCATCTTGCAAGATATTCAACATTCATTGAAAATTTCATATATTTTCCTCCTTAACGGCCGAAAAACGATTTTTCGAACTGTTCAATTTTTTCTTCCGACCTCACAACGTCAGCTTTGGCATCCTCGTTGCCCATAAAATATTCACAAAGATTGCTACCCGAAACAGAGCACAGCTCGTCGTGGATGGGAAAATAATTTTGGAGAAGAAAATGAGTGTAAAAAACAAGCCTTCTTTTGCCGTAAACTCTCATTTCCTCTCCCGCAACGCTTTCGACGGCAACGCTGTATTTGTCGCGAACTGCTGAAATGATATCGTCGTTTTCGGTAAAAACCACGGTGGAAGCTGCGGTATATTCGCATCCGATGACCTGATGCGAATCGGTGGAGCCCACGATGGGGATATCGTACCCTTGCGCACGAAGATCGTTGTACAGCGCCAGCTGCATATTATTTCGTGCCACGCTTCCCGTGCCGCCAAGCACTTCAAAAGCGTCGCAAAGACCGTTTTTGATTATCGCCTCGCTCATTTTAGTGGAGGTGTTGAGATATCCCACCGACCAGTATGGATGGGGAAAAACAGCAAAACCGCCGCTCTTTTTTATCGCACGGTAAAGCCATACGCGATGAAGATATTCGTGCTTGTCAAGCCCCTGCGGAATTTCAACCTCGCCCTCGAGCGCCATGGCTTCTTTCTCCACCCTGTCGGGATCCGAAAGGTATATTTCGTTTACCGAATAATCACTTTTGACGTTGACCATATGGAAAGCGCCGACATATCGATTGTGCACCTCTTCGCCGCAGAGAATATGAAAATTCTTCATAAACGAGAGTTTTTCTTTGGCATGCTTTGACGCGTTGTAGACATGATGATCCGTAACGGCAAGAAAATCGCGGCCCGCCTTGCGATAGGCGGCACAGACAGCCTGCGCAGAATCGTCACCGTCTGATGCCACCGTGTGCACGTGCAGATCGCCACGCAAAACGCGGCGGTTGTAAAGATCGTCAGAAAGCGAATAGACAAACAGATCTATTCCGCGTTTTGGCGCTTCGATCTTTGACCACCAATGCTCTTTATAGGCATAGTACATTGGGTTTTGGTGCTTTTCGTATTCCTTTGTGCTTATGTGGATGCGCCATTCCTGCTCGCCCGAGAAAAAATATCGCAGTTTAAGCTCGCCGTTTTGCGGCTTTACAAAAAAGGTTTTTCGCGATTTTTCGTAGCCGAGAAGGGTGATTTCATGATCGAGCGGCACATCGCTTATATCCTGCGGCACAAACTGCACCTCGTAGGTTATATCGTCACAAAAACAGAAGTTGCTGTCATAACTTCTGACTGTGATCTCGGTTTCCTCGTTGGCACGAACCACCGATGGGAAACAACGAAATCGTGCAAGGGTAGCTTTCATCTTTGCTATTCCTTTCAGAAATTAAGAGTTTCAAGTATCTTTTCTTCAAGCTTTTCGTATCCCGCTTTGGTAAAGTGTACACCGTCCTCGGTGAGAAGATCTTTGTTGTTTATCGAAACAGTGTAAAGGTCGATAACGGGAAGATCGTATTTTTTTGCAATTTCCAGCGCCACTTCGTTTCTTGCCACAACTCTGTTTACTCTCTTTTCGTTGGAATAATAGGTGGTAAGAACGATATAAATGGGTGTGCCCTTGAATTCTTCGAGAAGATATTTTACAAAATCCTCGTAGTATTCTTTGTATTCGGTGGCGTCGTCAAGATGCCAGCCGTGAAGTCCGTTGTTGAAAAGAACGGCATCGCGTCTGCCCTGCTGACGGGCAAAAAGCGAAAGAGTGGGCTTGAAATAAGGGTTGTCAAGAGCTTTTGACGTACCAAAGCCGTCAAAATGTACACCTTGCTTTTCGTTTGCAACACCTCTTGTGCCGCAAGATATCGAATCGCCGATATAAAGAAGTCTTTTACCCTGCGTGTCTTCGGTGTGGTTTATCATCACGTTGTCCCATTCCCAGGTTTCAAGCTTTTCTTTTCTGTCCTCAAATTCAAAAGTAAATCCGTCCATATTTGTTCCTTTCTGAAATAAGCATTTATGTTTAAGAGTGTTCAACGATAAAATCTATTATCGGAGTGTTGTCCACAAGGCTGTGGGGATGGTGATCTCCGCCTTTTTTGATAACGGTGTTTATCGTGCATCCGTTTTTCTTATAGATCTCGTCGATGTATTTTCCGTTTTCGTCATACGGCACAATGGTGTCGCTGTCGCCGCTGACGAGCATGACGGGGATGTTGTGATCGACAAGATTTTGCAGATGATCAAGGGGATGGTTTCTGTAGCCGAGAAGATCAACGATGTCCATGCCCATATCCTGACGGAACTCGTCAAAGAAATCTGCCTGCGATTTTCCCAATGCGCCGGGACACGACAAAAGATTTACCACAGGTGCATCGAGATAGAGGCAAGAAACAAGCTCAGGATATTTGGACGCAAAATAAATTCCCTGCATTCCACCGCAGCTCATGCCGATTATCACGCACTTTTTGCGCACTCTGAATCTTTCGCTCATATACTGTGCAAGCTCTGCCCTTGCATCTGTGTCGGACGGATGATGCCAGCGTGTCTTGCTGGCAATATATGCCACATAATATCCCATTTCAAGAAGTATGTTTTGCACCTCGGGAAACGCCCAGAAATATTCGGTTTTAAGCGCCCACTTTCCGTTGGGCTTTTCGGGATGGCAGATTATGACCTCTCTGCCCAAAAGCTCTATTGTTTCGTTCATATTGCACCTCTTTATACACCTGTGTGTCACAGTATTTCATTATTATTATACCACGCCAATATCCCTTTTTCAACCGCAAAAAGCATGATTATCATAGCAAAAAGTATAACGATATTCGCAAAGCAAAAAATCCACCCACAAGCAGATGCTTGCAGGTGGATAATGCAATTATCGCGGTATTACTTTGTGATGGTAACGGTCTTTGTGGGATCGTCCCAACCTACTTCGCAACCGAAGCTTTCAGCGATGGCACGAACAGGAACGAGAGTTCTGGAATCAACGATCTGTGCAGGAACGTCAAGTGCCTTGTCTGCGCCGTTAACTGTGATTGCAGCCTTACCGATGGTAAGCTTAACAGTTGTGTCGCCCTTTACGGATGTAACTGTCTTTGTAGCGTCATCCCATTCAACAGAAGCGCCGAGTGCTTCGAAGATCGCACGGAGGGGAACCATAGTTCTCGAATCGATGATCTGAGCAGGAACGTCGAGAGCTTTCGCTTCGCCGTTTGTTGTGATTTCAGCCTTACCGATGGTAAGCTTGATTTCTGTCTTTTCTTCTTCGACAGGCTTTTCAGGCTGCTGACCGGCAACCCATTCAACTTCTGTTTCGCCGGGCTGAAGTTCTACTGTGCCGTTGTAAACGAGTTCGCCGTCGATCTGAGCCACGGTGTTCTCGTCATCAGAAACGACTTCAAAAACACCTGCCTCGGAGGTAGGCAAAATCTTGCCGCCGATGCCCGAACGAACAACAAACACGCCTCCGGTTACAGTTTCTTCGGGATAAGAAAATTCCTTGGGAGTTTCCGTACCATTGTTAAAGATGATATTGAGAGCACCCATGATTTCGGGGATCATTTCGTTTCTCAAAACCTTGATGGCATCAACCTCGCCGCCATTGATGACAACGTTGAGGTTTCCGCCGATGGAAATACCTGTTTGGGTTTCCATATAAGCATCCGCGTCAAGATAAATGTTCTTTACGCTTCCGCCGTTTATGGTGATGTTTGCATCTCCCATAACGCCGTTACCGTAGGATGAGCTATAGCCGCCGCAGGCATACAAAACGTTGACCTTACCGCTTTCGAGGACGAAGTTTCCTTCTTCAACGGTTCTGTCTTCGTAGGCAGAAAGATGCATGAATGAACCAAAATACGAATCCTCGCCGCCATCCATGATGATGCTTGCCGAAGTTCCGGGATTGAAGTGAGAGCTTTCACCGAGAGAAAAGTCGATATCCTTAAAGATTATGTTGCCATTGAAAACAACACCCCTGCCGTTATCAAGGACAATGGCGGAATCTTCATTTACACCCTGAAGAGTGACCCAGCCGTTCCATGCGGGACAATCAAAGGAGCTTAAGTTTAAGGAGCCGTAAACATAAACAACACCATCCTTGCCGTTGAGTGCGAAAATTGCCGTTTCAAGAGTGCCAAAGGGAGCTTCTTCTGTTCCATCGCCTGTTGCGCCTGCTTCAACATAGAAAACAAGTTCTTCGTCGGCAGAAACTGAAAATGCCGCAAACGAAAGAATCAGCATTGCTGAAAGGATAGCGGATAAAATTCTCTTTGTCATAATTGACACCTCCAATTATTTTAGTACTTCACTGTCCGTGGTACCTGTTTTGATTGTAGCACGCATCCTATCATTTGTCTATCTATTTGTGATGTTTTCATAACTTTTGTCTTACTTGGGCTAACATTATGTAAGATCAGCACGAAAATTCTCTGTGTTGCAATAAATATACACCCGCATAGCGGGTGGTATTTCATTTTCGGGCAAAGCCCTAACTGATACTGGCGACGCACAAGTGCGTTTAAAATTGGCCTGCCAGCCATGCAATTGTTACTTACTACCCATAAATGGGTCCCGC
>SVTM01000021.1 GCA_015063785.1 Oscillospiraceae bacterium | reverse complement strand
ACGCCGCGGAATTGCTCTTGATGCCCTGCACTTTGAAAGCTATCCTTACACCAGCGTTCAGGCACGCGAAAAGGTTATTGAACTGGCTCAGATAATGACCGACTATTGCGGAGATATAAATCTGAACATTATCTCTGTCACCCACATACAGGAAGAACTGAGAGACAAATGCCGCGAAGAGTATTTTACCCTTCTTCTGCGCAGATTTATGATGAAGATAGCAGAGCGCATCGGACTTTATTACAACTGCACCTGCATAATCACGGGTGAAAGCGTTGGTCAGGTGGCAAGCCAGACAATACCTGCCATCACAGTTACCAACGATGCGGTGAAGACTCTGCCCGTTATCCGTCCGCTTATTGCCAATGACAAAGAAGAAATCGTAAAGTATGCGCGTCACATCGGCACTTTTGAGACCTCTATTCTCCCATATGAAGATTGCTGTACCGTATTCACCCCCAAGCACCCTGTGACAAAGCCTTCGCTTGCCAACATTCTTGAAGAAGAACAAAAGCTTGACGTCGAGGCTCTTATCAGCGAGGCGCTTGCCACAAAGAGTTATGTCAAGGTGACACGAGGCTGAGATATGTACAAAAACAACAGAAACGAATATACCCTTGTAGAAAAGCTTCTTGAAAAAAAGATGACTGTTGCCACCTGCGAATCGTGTACCGGAGGACTTATCTCAAAAAGGATAACCAACGTCCCGGGAGCATCCGAGGTCTTTGGATACGGAGTTTGCACCTATGCAAACGAGGCAAAGATAAAGCTACTTTCGGTAAGCGTAGAAACACTTGAAAAATACGGTGCCGTGTCCGAACAGACTGCCACCGAGATGGCACGCGGAATGCTTGCACTTTCCGGGGCTGACATTGCAGTGTCAACCACAGGTATTGCAGGTCCCGGCGGAGGAACAAAAGACAAACCGGTGGGGCTGGTATACACCGCAGTGTGCGCAAAAGACGGATACTGCGAATGCAAAAAGCTTCTTTTGGGAAGCATTGAAGATCCCGACAGAGAAAACATTCGCCACGCCGCCTCCTGCGAGGCTTTGGGTCTTGTCATAAAATATCTGGAGAACAAACAATGCTAACAGAAGATATTAAAAATGCTCTGTTGCCCATATCTTGCACGAAGCTCATCAAGTTGACGCTGAGCAACCCCAAAAGCGCCCTTGAAGAATACAAAAAGATCACTGTAAGACGATCGGAAAAAGCTTTTCTTGTCGAAAAACTCACCGAAAAGCAAGCTTTTCACGAAAAGCTTGACGAGGGCGAACTGATCGGTTTTATTGAAAAAGAACTTACCGAAAGCTTCAGACAGCTGAACGTTCAGGCAGAAGGGTTTGACTTTGAACTGAAAATTTCAAAAAAAGGCAAAATACTGACCAACAAATCCAAAAACACCCTTTCGTTTTCTGCCACAGAAGCCGTATCGCACAACCGAAAGAAAAACTATATTCTCGAAGAAGGCATTTTTGTCCCGGCTCTTTACGAGCTTGGCGTTATGACAAAAGAAGGCAAGATTGTTGCTCAGAAATACGACAAATTCAAGCAGATAAACCGCTTTGTCGAATGTATCGACGACGCTTTGAAAAGCGATGAGAGCGACAAGACCATTGAAATCGTAGATTTTGGATGCGGAAAATCGTACCTAACCTTTGTTCTTTATTACTACATGACAGAAATAAAGGGCAGAAAGGTAAAGGTTACGGGGCTTGATCTGAAAAAAGACGTTATTGAAAAATGCAACGAGGTTGCAAAAAAATACGGATATGCCGACATGACCTTTCTTTGCGGAGACATCAAAGATTACAAACCGAAAGATCCGCCTGACATGGTCGTGACTCTGCACGCCTGCGACACGGCTACCGACTACGCTCTTTACAACGCTATACTCTGGCAATCGCGATACATCTTTTCTGTCCCCTGCTGTCAGCATGAGCTGAACACAAACATCAAAAACGGTGCTTTTGGAATTTTGACGAGCTATGGACTTATTAAAGAAAGGCTGTGCGCCCTTGCCACAGATGCACAAAGGGCAAAAATACTTGAGCTTTGCGGATACAAGACAGACATTCTCGAATTTATAGACATGGACAACTCGCCGAAAAATCTGCTTATCAGAGCGAAAAAGACGAAAGCTCCCAACGAATTCAAAAGAAAAGCCATTCTTTCGGAGATTTCGGATTTTGCAAAGGAAAGCGGATGCGAGCTGACACTTTTCAATCTTCTCAAAGAAAAACTGTGAGGTAAAATTATGGAATACAAAGGAAAAAAGCTTTATCACGGCGATGTGCACGACGGCGACAGATACAGACAGGAATATGCCGACTCCATCACCCGACTGATCGAAAAAAAGGCAAACGAGGCATATAAGATACGCGAAGATTTTATGCCCCCCGAAAAGCTTATCCAAAACGCCGAATATTACAGAAACGAATATCTGAAGATGATTGGATACCCCTTTGACCTTGACAGCGACAAAGCACCGAAATGCGAAACCGAATACGTGGGAGAGGACGATATGTGCAAGCTTTATCGTCTTTCTATAGAAGTTTTTGAAGATTTCAGATTTTACGGAGTTCTTATGATCCCCAACGGGCTTTCGGGAAAAGCTTCTCTTGTTATCGCCCAGCACGGCGGCGGAGGCACCCCCGAGACCTGCTCGGATATGTACAACGATAACAACTACAACTATTTTACAAAAAGAGCTCTTGAACGCGGATTTGTGGTTTTTGCTCCCTCTCTTATGCTTTGGACGTTTGGAGTTGACACGGGAGAAAAATTTGTCAGATTCAACGTTCCCTCTGACAGACACGGAAACGACAAAAAGCTTAAGCAGCTTGGATATTCGATGACGGGACTTGAAGTTTTGTGCATCAAGAGAAGCATCGACTACCTTGTGACGCTTGATTGTGTAAACGGCGAAAAGATCGGAATGATGGGTCTTTCTTACGGCGGATATTTTTCGCTCCACACCGCCGCGGCAGACACGAGAATTATCTCGGCCTACGATGCGGGATCTTTTAACGACAGAAGCAAGACCGCTTTCTTCGACTGGGGATATACCGGCGCATCCCACAAGTTCCACGATGCAGAGGTTGCGGCACTCGTTGCGCCCAGACGTTTGAGAATCGACGTGGGAAAGGAAGACTCTGTTTTCGATTATCGCACGTCAGAGCCCGAGGCAGAACGCATCACAAAATATTTTGAAGCCTACGGTGTGCCCGAAAACTACAGCTATGATCTGCACGCAGGCGGACACAGATTTGACGAAAACCTCGAAGGCTTTGAATATTTCTTCGCACCTTTGGAATAATTCACAAAATCCGAAAGATTTAGTACTAAAATAACTGTATAATTAAACCGCAGGGTGAAAAAATACCCATATATCAAACAAAAGGAGATCTGACCATGAAAAAGTACAAGTGCACAGTATGCGGCCTCGTTTTTGACGTGGCTGACGGAGTTGAACCCGTATGCCCCAAATGCAAAGTGAAGGGAGACAAGCTTGAACCTCTTGGCGAAAGCTCGGTTTCCGCAAACAAATACGCAGGCACACAGACAGAAAAGAACCTTGAAGCCGCTTTTGCAGGCGAATCCATGGCAAGAAACAAGTACACATATTTTGCATCCAAAGCAAAGAAAGAGGGATTTGAGCAGATCGCCGCTCTCTTCCTTAAAACCGCCGACAACGAAAAGGAACACGCAAAGCTTTGGTTTAAAGAACTGAACGGCATCGGAGATACCGCCGAAAACCTTGCGCATGCCGCAGAGGGCGAAAACTATGAATGGACCGACATGTACGCAGGTTTTGCAAAGACGGCTGATGAAGAAGGTTTCCCCGAGCTTGCAAGAAAATTCCGTCTTGTTGCCGCCATCGAAAAGCACCACGAAGAAAGATATCGTGCGCTTCTGAAAAACGTTGAGATGGCTCAGGTATTTGAAAAGAGCGAAGTCAAGGTTTGGGAATGCCGCAACTGCGGACACATCATCGTGGGAACAAAGGCTCCCGAAGTTTGCCCCACCTGCGATCATCCCCAGAGCTATTTTGAAGTTCACGCTGAAAACTATTGATCATACCACAAACAAAAAAATCGGAACCGTGATCGGTTCCGATTTTTGCTTTTATTGATCTTATTTCTGCGAGAAAACGGATATTGCAGCTTTTACGTTTTCGCACATGGCGTTGCGCGCATCTGTGAGGATATCGTGGAACTGATTGTATTCCTTGCCCGAAAGAGCCGCAGCACCTGCCTTTGCCATATAGGTATAGTAATTTACCTTGCGCACGCCGCGAGAGATAACTTCTCTGTAATCCTCGTTGCTGACACCGCTGCCACCGTGCATGACAATGGGAACGTCAATCAACGAATTGATCTTTGAAAGTCTTTCGAAATCAAGCTTGGGGGTGGAAGAATAGAAACCGTGGGCTGTGCCGAAAGCGCAGGCAAGGGCATCAATGCCTGTTTTTTCCACAAACATTTTTGCGGCATCGGGATCTGTATAAATAGATGCATCCCCTGCTCCGCCGCCTTCACGTGCACCCATCGATCCGATCTCCGCCTCGACCGATACACCAAGGGCAGACGCTTTTTTTACAGTGAAAATCGTGTTCTTTATATTTTCTTCGGTGTCAAGGGTGGAGCCGTCGTACATAACCGAGGTAAAGCCAAGCTCAAGTCCGCGAATAACATAATCGGTATCTGTGCCATGATCGAGATGCACACAAACGGGCACCTTTGCTTTCTTTGCAAACATGACCATAATGGGCGCGATATCGTCCATCTTGCAAAGGCCCATTTCTTCGTGTATCTGGGCGTGCATGATGATAACAGGCTGGTTAAGTTCTTCGGCGGCAGAAATGACAGCCTGAAGAGATGTGAGATTGGGAGTGTTGAAAGAGCCGATGGCGATTTTTTCCTTTTCGGCAATTTCGAGTATTTCTTTCAAATTAACAAGCATCAGAATTCTCCTTCAAAAGCAGACAAGCTATCTGCAAAAGTAAATGTGATTTCGGTGGTCGCCGACTCGTCGGGCGAAAGAAAAGCAAGTCTTCCGTCCTTGCGCAGAACGTCTCTGCCGTCGGGAGTGCAGTTTCCCGGTTCGAGACCGAGAACATAGTCCTTCTTGCCCATCATTTTCCATTGGGTGAAATACGGAAGGACTTTTTTGTTATAATTCATCACAACACCTGCGGAAATATCGGGATTGAAGATGCCGACGGTGCATCTGCCGTCTTTTTCGCAAACGTCGTAGTAATAACAACGCTCCTCATAAAGTGCCGTGGGCTTTTCCATGTAAAGGGCCGTGTCAATATATTTTTGTGCATGATCGTTTCTTGCCGCGATACCGCTGTCGGGGATTACAACCTTGCTGTTTTCGGAAAGAAGCGGATAGCCCATATTACAATGATAGAGGATCATATAGGGGCTGTCAGTATCTGCTTCGTTTGTAACCTTATCCGAAACCGTGAAAGTGTTTTCTTTGTAAGATATGGTGTAAGTGCGCTCCATAACAAGCTTTGCGCCAAAGATAACGCAATCGCGGATGATGGCTTTTATGACTATGGCATCATCCTTTTCGTCAACCGAATAAGAGTCCACAGGGGTGTTGCCAATCGTTCCGTGCAGGGGCAGAACTTCGCCCTCATCGACACAGGGAGAACCGACGGCACGCAGGCCGCAGGTGGTGAAAAATCCTGCCGTAAACGACTTTAAAAATCCTGCTCCGTCCTTGTCATAATAGGCAGGAGCAACGTGACCGCAGGGAGAAAAATATCCCATGTTTTTTCCGTTAAAGGTTACTCTTGCAAGGTCGGCACATCTGTCAAGCGAGACGAGAAGCTCGAGTCCCAAACCGTTTCTGACAGACAGATATTTCATTCCGTCCCCTTTTCCGCCGCAAAGCGAAAAACATTCGGCTCCGCGGATCTGAAGAGGATGACCTATGTATTCTTTCATTTTGTTTCTCCTTTTCCCAAAGAGCTTACGGCGCGGTAAAGATCCTTGTATTTTTCATACTGCAACGCATAGATCCTTGCGTTTTCCGCGTTCGGCAAATATTCTTTTGACACGCGCGAAAGAAGCGAGATGGCAGACGAAAGATCCTTGTATATACCGCAACTGACACCTGCAAGAGCGGCAGTGCCCGCGGCACCGACCTCTTTGCAGGACATGGCGCAGATCTTTGTGCTGAGAATATCGGCTTTTATCTGAAGCCATACGGGCGAAGAAGCTCCGCCGCCAGTGGCACGGATTTCCTTCACTTCTCCGATAAAGCCTTTGAGAGTGTTGAAATTCAGAAGTATTTCGTAGGAGGTGCCCTCCATAAGCGCTTTATAAAGATCGTACTTTGTGGTTTCAAGCGTTATACCCACAAAAGCGGCTTTGGACGAGGTGTCCATGTAAGGAGTTGCCGCCCCTGCAAAATGCGGAAGAATGAGAATGTCAGTTGGTTCGGACGGAACTTTTGAATCTAGATGAGCATACACATTTTCGCCCACTTCGCAGCATTTTGCATATTCATCGGCGGCAAGATTGTCGCGGAACCACTTAAGAGTGGCGCCGCCTGTAAACGAAAGCGCGTAACATGCGTATTTTCCGTTTATAAAAGGTACGACAGAATATCCACCCTCGTAAACCGAAAGATCCTGCGGAATCTCGTCGAAAACGACGGGAATACACTCGACAGTACCGGTGCCGTCCATAGCGGTACCCTTTTCGAAAACGCCTGCACCGATCATGGCAGTGACCTGATCGTGGCTGCCATTTACGATGGTTATATCATAATCTATGCTTATCTGATTTTTGACATTTTCGGTCAGTTTGCCTGCAACAGTGCCTGCCTCGACAACATCCGACATAAGCGAAACATCAACGCCTGCGGCATTGAATATCTCGCGACTCCATTCTTTGTTTTTGATATCAAAAGCACCTGTGCGCGCCGCAAGAGAATGATCTATCTGTCTTTTTCCGCAGAGGGTATAGACGATAAAATCCTCGCCGAGAAGTATTTTTTCGCACTTTGCATATACTTCGGGTCTTTCTTCCTTCAACCACATTATTTTTGAAATGCTGTACATTTCGTTGGGTTTTACACCTGTGAGAAGTGTCATCTTTTCTGTTCCGACGGCATTTTCAAGCCTGCGGCACTGGTCTTTGCCGCGGGGATCGGTGTAAAGCATGGAGGGACAGAGAACGTTGTCATCTCCATCAAGCATGGCAAAGGTCTCGCCAAAGCTTGTGACACCGAGAGCTTCGATCTTATAATCCTTTGCAGCATCCGAAAGAAGCGAAATCACGCCGCACCTTACGTCGCAAAAGCTGATCTCGTGCAGACCGCCTGTGTGCGAGGCATCATACTCGGTATAATAGGTCTTTACGTTTTCGCCGAGGTCATCAAAAACCGCGATCTTACAGCCCGTAGTTCCGACGTCAAGACCTGCAACGTATCTTCTGTCAGTCATCGATGCTCACCACATCATAACCAAGATAGTATTTGAAGGCTTCTTCGAGAATGTTCTTTACGTGGCCCATAGATACGGTGGTGTGGTGCTTAAAGCCTCCGCGTGCAAGCTTTATGAGCTTTTTTTGGAGATCGTCGATCTTTGCAACGCCGCCGCAACCGAAAAATTCCTTTTCAATGTCGTCATCTGTAAATTCGCCTTCGCTGAAATAGATGGTGATCTTGCCATCTTCGGTCTTGCAGTTGGAATAGGTCATGGGGAAAGCAGCAATGCGGCCTTCGTTTGTTCCCCAGCCACTGCCCGGATCGCCCTTGTCAAACATCTTGTGGGAAGTGACCTGTCCCTTGCCTGCCATAAGCTTTTGGGCTGTAGAGCCACAATGGAAGAGAATTACCTTGTCGGGATCTTTGCCGTAGTTGTTGTTCCAGTCAAGGCATGCGGAAGGAGCCTCGGTTGCAAGAGAAAGCGCGCGCATGGTGATGGCGGAGCACATATCTATCTCGCAGGAAGCGGTTATTCCGCGGTCGTTGAGCTCGCTGAGAAGAACACAGGGGCAAACGCGCAGATAGGTTTCCATTTCGTTCCAGCAGCGAAGGGCGATGGCATCGAGATGATAAGTTTCGATATATTCGTCGATGACCACGCTGATCTTCGAAAGCATGATCTTCTTGTCCTCGGGAACGTTTGTGAAGTCTGTGTAGTTTTCAAGAACCGCCTTCTTTGCAAGAACCTTTTCATCATCGTCCTTTTTGGCTCTTACAAATTCGAAAAGCTCGGAAAGGTCAAAAGATTCGACGTTTATGCCGTGTCTCTGCATGGTTATTTCGTCAAAACGAACTGTTTTGAAGGCAGTTGTTCTTGCGCCGATGCAACCGATGGTGAAACGCTTCATGCCGTTTACAACGCGGCAGATAGCGGCAAAATCATGAAGATTTTTTGCAAATTCGGGGGTGAGAGGATCGACCACGTGGGGAGGCATTACCGTAAAGGGAACGTTGTACTGACAGAAAACGTCGGTGACCGAAAACTTTCCGCAGTAAGCGTCGCGGCGATGCTTAAAATCCATCTTGCCGATCTCGTCGGGATATGCCTGCATAAGGATCGGAACTCCTGCGTCCTGAAGGGCGGCAATAGCTCCGTTTTCGTCAATAAAAATGGGCATACAAAGGATAACTCCGTCGTATTCGCCCTCGTGGGATTTCAGCCACTTTGCATAGGCTCTGCCCTCGTCTCTTGTTTCGACGGCGCCGTAACGGGTGGCTTCCTCGTCCATGATGATATAATCGTAGCCTGCGTCGGTGACTGCCTTTACCATATCAACTCTTGCGCCTTTGATAAGCTCGGCAGGCATAAAGCCGCGGTTTCCGAAAAATAGTGCGAAAGTCTGCTTTTTCATAATAAAAATCCTCCGATTTTTTATTTTCATCTTGATTTTATCATATTTGGGATTATAATAAAAGATAAATTCATTTCAAAATATGTAAATTTGTACGGACAGGACGGATAAATTTTGAATATAAAATACAATACCCAAGAACTGCAGAGCATCATGCGATCAATATACGAGCTGACGGGGATACGCTTTATTCTCTTTGACGACGACTGCAACAAGATCATATCATACCCTAAAAATGAATGCGCATTTTGCGAAGCCATGCGAAAATACCCTGCCACCTCAAGAAAATGCGCCATAAGCGACCGAAAGGCTTTTAAGATCTGCCGCGAAACGGACGGACCGTTTCTTTACAAATGCCACGCAGGACTTGCAGAAGCGTCCTTGGCTCTTAAAGAAAACGATAGAGTCGTGGGGTATCTGATGTTCGGGCAGATGACCGACAATCCCGACAAAAACGCGCTGGCAAAAGAGCTGATAAAATACTGCGCAGATTACGGCATTGACAGAGGCGACGTTGAAGAAAGCATAAGCGAGATAAAATATACCGACAACGAAAAAATGCTTGCCGCCGCAAAAATTCTTGAGGCATGCATGAGCTATATTATGCTGAAAGAACTGATAACCCCCGAAAACGACAGAATATTCGTGGATGCAAAAGAATACATCGAAGAGCATTTATCCGTCCCCCTTGAGATATACGACATATACTCACACCTTGGCATCAGTCGGACAAAGCTTTATGAGATTTTTCGCAAGGAAACGGGCATCGGCGTTTCGGAATATATAAGAAAGCGAAGAATGCACAAAGCGAAAAAATTGCTTAAAAACACCAAAAAGCCTGTGTGGGAAGTGGCGCAGGAGGTGGGGTTTGAGGATTACACCTATTTCAGCCGAGTATTCAAAGAAACCTACGGAAAATCTCCGCGAGAGATAAGAAAAGAATGAAAAGAAAACCCAACAGAGCAAGCTGTTGGGTTTTATGCTTATTAACCTGCGATGGTGATGGGAATGAGAAGAGTTGTGGGTCTTCCGGGAACAGTGACCTGAACGATCGCTCTGTTCATGGGCTCTACCCTTTCGCCCGCGGTGAGAGTGACCTCCCACGCGTAGCCTTCTGCAGGCGAATGATATACCTGCTGATTGAGATAAACGTCGCGCTTGTAGGGCGAGCAGCTCCAGCTTTCGGGGAGAATAACCTTTATGTTAAGATGGCGCTGATCGTAGACTTTGTTAAAGAATCTGATTCGCACCTTTATGCTTTCACCTTCTGAAATGGTGGGCTTTTCAAAAAATTCAACAATAGAGCCGACGCACATATTATCGGGGCCGTCGTATGAATAAGGAAGTCTGTCAAAAAGCTTCTTTTCGATACCGACAAGAGTATTCTGTGCTTTTTCGTCGGAAATATCTGTTTCGCCGTCTGTATATTCCATATCAATGCCGTGAGCCTTGAACATAAAGGGAATCATTGCCATAACACGCTGTGTAAGCTCAGTGCAGGTCTTGGGCATATGGTGAGCAATGTTAGTTCTGTCGATCGCGACAGTGACGATATTGTCGCCAAGGTACTCTGCCCAGTCGGAAGGAATGCCTTCTCTGCCATAGACAATGCCAAGTATTGCGCCCACGGTGGCACCTGTGCAGTCGGTATCGTCGCCGCAATTTATGGCGTAGATCATAGTCTTTTTGAAATCGCCTTCGCCGTACATGAGTCCGATGACTACATATGCAACGTTTTCGGGAGCCTGGAACCAATCCTCGTCTTTAAAATCTTTTACAAGCATATCTCTTACCTCGCGGTAATCGACACCCTTATCATAATTTTCAAGAACGAGCTTTACGCATCTTGCAACGTCGCAATCTGCAGGGATTCTTGCAAGGGCAAGTTCGACAAGCTTGCGGATATCCGATTCGAAGAAGGCGTAACTTTCGAGGCAAGCCGTAAATATTTCGGCATAGGTACCCTCTGCCATGCCGTGGTCGATGCAGGCATCGGCAAAGGCATATTTTGCCGCAATGTTCGGGAAACCGGGAGCCATGCACGCCCAGATCTCGGATCTGATCCACGCTCCGTTGGAATCCTTCCACATTTCGTTTTCGTATTCGCCCGAAAGAGGAGGCATAAAGCCTGCTTTGAGGTTATTTTTACCAACGCCGTATTCGTTCCAGTTGGCTGGGATAAAGCTGGTCCAGTACTCTGCAAGAATATTGGCGTTAAGCTTTGTGAGCCCCTCAATTTCGGCTGCCATGAGCCAGATGAGCTGCAGATCGAGGTCGTCGTTGGGAAGCACTTCGCCGGGCTTTGTTACAAAACCATTGATGTCAAGCATGGCCCTTTTGCCCTCGTAGGGAGTTCCCATGGTGCCACCGATGTTCTTTCCAAGCCAGCAGCCGTATATTTTGCTTTCAAGTTGTTTTCTGTTGTACTTTATCATGTTTCTGTCCCCTTTCAATCTTTGTTGTTTCTATTGTAACACAAATTGGTGCAAAAACAATATTTGATTTTTACCGAAACAAAGATAAAATCAAATACAACTGTTCTTTTTCCGATATTCGGCAGGTGTAAGACCTGTGTGCTCGCGGAAATATTTATAAAACCTCGTCTTGTCGGTAAATCCGACGGCATAGCATATATCGTCTACCGAGACTTCGCCGTTTTTCAACAATTCGATACTTTTGTCTATTCGCGCCTTCGTTATGTATTCTGTAAGTGTCATCGAATACGTTTCCTTGAAAAGACGGCTGAAATATGACGGTGTGTAAAAACAGCGCTCGGCAAGATCCTGCAGAGTCAGCTTTTCGTGGCAATGGGATTCGATGTAACTGAGAATGTCATCAGCCACACTTCCAAACAGCTTGTGATCCTTGGCGATACCATGGGACATGGCGCGGAATATGAAAAGCAAAAGCACCATTACAATTGAATTTATCATCGTGTTTCTGCCAAGGCGAGCCGAACGGTATTCTTCATACAACATTGCAAAAAGAGCGGCTGTTGTCGCAATATTCGCATCGTCGAGCGAAACAAAGGGACTCTCCTTGTCAACCGAATTGGCAAAATCCTCGAAGGCGGTAAGCGACAAAAGTTCAAACGCATTTTCGGAGTTCACAAGCGAGCTTCCAAAAAGTTCGGGACGCAGCATGAGATTATAAAACGACATCCCCGATGAATCGGGGGTTATCGAATGTGTCTGCTTGTAGTTTATGAAAAGAAGATCTCCCTTTTTTACCCGATAGGACACGTCGTTGATGCGGTGAGTACCTGCGCCGTCACAAATATATACTATCTCTATAAAATCGTGGATGTGAATATTAGTAGATCTTGTGGCATTTTTGGTGAGAAACATCGCAACGCCCTCGCCTTTGTTAAAATAGTTTTCGGACATATACTTATACACAGCAACACCCCCTTTCGCATTCATGTTTATTGTATCAGAAAAAAGAAGTTTTGGCAAGCAAAAGCAAAAAAATCGTTTCAAAAATGATAAAATTGAGAAAAATTTGTCAATATTTGAAAATCCTCTTGCGTTTTGCAAATTGTTGGTATATAATGTAAAATGTCTGAGATTTGGATTTGTTTGAAATTTTTGATGCAATCAAGCGTTTCTTCTTATCCATTTCTAAATATTATCAATAAAAACGGAGGTAAAAAAATGAATCCCGGTTTTGTAGTTCTGATGGGGCTTTCTATCGTGTTTATCGGTCTTATCTGCATCATTGTCGTATGCAAACTGATGAGCCTTGCGGTAGGCATCGGCGGTAAGTCTTCAGATTCTTCGGAAAAGGCGGCAACTGCACCCGTTCAGCAGCAAGCTTCCCAGCCAACATCAGCCATTCCCTCAAGACCCGAGCTTGCGGCGGCCATGGCAGCGGCAATTTCCGAATACAGCGGAAAAGATATTTCCGGTATCCGTATTATTTCAATCAAAAAACTTTAAGACAGAAAGGTGAAATGTCATGAAACAGTACAAAATCAACGTAAATGGAACATTCTACGAAGTAACAATCGAGGAAGTTGACGCTTCCGAAATCAAGTCTGCAGCTCCCGCTCAGGCTGCAGCTCCTGCAGCTCCTGCAGCTCCCGCATCGGGCGAAAAGGTAAACGCTCCCATGCCCGGCAACATTCTTGCAGTCAATGTAAACGTCGGCGATGTTGTTAAGGCTGGTCAGGTTGGTATGATCCTTGAAGCAATGAAGATGGAAAACGAAATCATGATCCCCTGCGACGGTACAGTTACAGCAGTTGGCGTTACAAAGGGCGCAACAGTTGAATCAGGTGCTTTCCTCTTCTCCATCGGCTGATTTACAAGGAGAAACAGAAATGAAAAAGAGAATTACGGCTCTTCTTGCTGCTTGTTTTCTTCTCGTATCCACCCTCGGAATGACAGTTTTTGCCGATGAACCGGAAGCTGTTGCAGACGCTGCCGCTCCCGAAGCTGCGGAGCCTGTTGCAGAAGAAAAAGCCGAAACAGAAAAAGAAGATTGCCCCCTCACAGTAAAAAGCGCGGAATACGATATTGAAACAAAAACTCTCAGCGTTACTGTTGCAAACACCTCGTACGATTCGTACAACGTTTCTGCACTCCCCGCAACAGAGAACACAAAAACAATATCCTTCCCTGAAATTGACAACATCTACATGAGCGTTATTCAGAGCATCGTCAACACATACGGCGAAGCTGTTCTGAATGAACAGGGCGATCAGGTTATGCAGATCGCTCAGCAAGAGCTCAACAATGCATACATGACCAACCTTGCACCCGGTGCAGAGATTGTCTTTGAATACAATGTTGAAACCAGCGGAGACAAAGATCCCGTTATCGACATTGCACTCACCTACGCGCAGGTCGATCCCTCTGTCGTAAGCGTTGCAGCTCCCGTTTTTAACCAGGAAATTTTTACCGACGTTCTTCATCAGCCCGAGGTTACACCTATTCAGGCTATCGTGAACTTCCTCAACCAGACCGCGGTTAAGGGCTTTATGGACAACCCCAAGTGCCTTATCATGATCCTTATCGCGTGTGTGCTTATGTTCCTTGCCATCAAGAAGGGATACGAACCCCTTCTTCTTCTCCCCATCGCCTTCGGTATGCTTCTCACAAACCTTCCCGGTGCAGAGATGTTCCACGAAGAGCTTTTTGCAAACGGACACGCACACTGGAATCTTTTTGATGCTTCCAACACGGTAACACCCGGTCTTCTTGACATTCTTTACCTCGGAGTAAAGCTTGGTATTTATCCTTGTCTTATCTTCTTTGGTGTTGGTGCTATGACAGACTTCGGTCCCCTTATTGCCAATCCCAAGAGCCTCTTGCTCGGTGCCGCAGCACAGCTTGGTATTTTCGTTACTTACATTGCGGCAAGCTTCTTCTTTACAGGAGCCGAAGCTGCTTCTATCGGTATTATCGGCGGTGCCGACGGTCCTACCGCCATCTACGTTACCAGCCGTCTTGCTCCCCACCTTCTCGGTCCGATCGCCGTTGCGGCATATTCCTACATGGCGCTCGTTCCCGTTATCCAGCCTCCCATTATGAAGGCTCTTACAACAAAGAAGGAAAGAATGATCGAAATGAAGGCTCTTCGCACAGTTTCGAAGCAGGAAAAGATCATTTTCCCCATCGTTGTTACCATCTTCGTTGCAATTCTCGTTCCCTCGGCAGCTCCCCTTGTCGGATGCCTGATGCTCGGAAACCTCTTTAAGGAATCCGGAGTTACCGAAAGACTCTCGAAGACTGTTCAGAACGAGCTTATCAACATTGTAACCATCTTCCTCGGTATTTCTGTCGGTGCGACAGCAACAGCTGATACCTTCCTCAGCATCAAGACACTTCTCATCATCGCGATGGGTATTGTTGCTTTCGGTCTCGGCACCTCCGGCGGACTCTTGCTTGCAAAGTTTATGAACCTCTTCCTTAAAAACAAGATCAATCCTCTCATCGGCTCTGCCGGCGTTTCTGCCGTTCCTATGGCAGCGCGCGTTTCGCAGATGGTCGGTCAGAAGGAAAACCCCAAGAACTTCCTGCTTATGCACGCCATGGGTCCCAATGTGGCAGGCGTTATCGGTTCGGCTATTGCCGCAGGCGTTCTTCTCTCGCTTTTCGGTTAATCAATTTTTAAATTACGGCAAGCCGCCGACAGGCTTGCCGTAACAACGAAAAAATCCTGTCGGAGAAAAGAGTAACAAAAATGGCTAAAAATCCCCTTAAAATAACAGACACCATTCTCCGTGACGCCCATCAGTCTCAGGCAGCCACAAGAATGCGTATTGAGGATATGCTTCCCGCCTGCGAAATGCTCGACAACATGGGCTATTGGTCGCTTGAATGCTGGGGCGGCGCGACATTTGACTCTTGTATGCGTTTTCTTAACGAAGATCCCTGGGAAAGACTCCGCAAGCTCAAGAAGGCTATGCCCAAAACAAAGCTTCAGATGCTTCTTCGCGGCCAGAATATTCTTGGTTACAAGCACTATGCCGACGATGTTGTTGACAAGTTCGTTGAAAAATCTATTGGCAACGGTATTGACGTAATCAGAATTTTTGACGCTCTCAACGATACAAGAAACATGCGTCAGGCAATGGAAAGCTGTAAGAAATACGGCGGAATCTGTGAGGCTGCCATCAGCTACACCGTTTCTCCCGTTCACAACGAAGAATATTTTGTAAAGCTTTCTAAACAGCTCGAAGAAATGGGTGCAGACGTTATTTGTATCAAGGACATGGCAAACCTTCTTCTTCCCTACGATGCATATTCGCTCGTCAAGAAGCTGAAGGAAAACGTCAAGGTTCCGATCCACCTGCACACCCACAACACCACAGGTACCGGCGACATGGTCAACCTTATGGCGGCACAAGCCGGCGTTGATATCGTTGACTGTGCTCTCTCGCCTCTTGCAAACGGTACTGCTCAGCCTGCAACAGAAGCTCTTGTTGCAACCCTTAAGGGCACAGACCGCGACACAGGACTTGACCTTACAAAGCTTTCGGACGCTGCCGCTCACTTCAGAAAGGTTGCAGGAAAGCTTAAAGAACAGGGCTCGCTTGATCCCAAGGTTCTCAACGTTGACACAAACACCCTTCTTTATCAGGTTCCCGGCGGAATGCTTTCCAACCTCATTTCTCAGCTTAAGCAGGCGAATGCGGAAGACAAATACTATGACGTTCTTGCCGAGATCCCGAGAGTAAGAGAAGACTTCGGTTATCCTCCCCTTGTAACTCCCACCAGCCAGATCGTCGGTACTCAGGCAGTTCTCAACGTTCTGTCGGGCGAGCGCTACAAGATGGTTACAAAGGAATCCAAGGGACTTCTTCGCGGAGAATACGGTCAGCTTCCCGCTCCTGTAAATGAAGAAGTACGCAAGAAGGCTATCGGTGATGACGAGATTATCACCTGCCGCCCTGCCGACAACATTGCTCCCGAGCTTGACAAGTACCGTGAGGAAACAAAGGACGTTGCAAAGTGTGAGGAAGACGTTCTCAGCTACGCTCTCTTCCCCCAGGTTGCATCCAAGTTCTTTGACGTCCGCGACGGCAGAGTAAAGGCAGAAGAACCTGCTGCTCCCACTGTGAAAAAAGATACAAATGAACCTAAAGTAATTTACGTTCAGGACCTCTTAAAGTAATCTGAAAAGGAGAAATAATTATGCCTCAGTTTGTTGAAAGTCTTCTTTCGTGGCTTACAACCGGCGGTGTCAAGATTGCAGTAGCTTTCTTGATCATGCTCGTTTCTTTCCCGATAATAAACCGCATTTCAAAATCCATCATAAATAGTTTTGAAAAGAAAAACTACGATAAAACGATCGGAAAAACCCTTTCGTACCTCATAAAGATCGGCGGAAAGGTGATCGTGCTCTGCTGTCTGCTCGGATACCTCGGTATTGATACCGCGGGCATCTCGGCTCTTATTGCCACACTTGGTGTTGGTATCGGTCTTGCCGTTCAAGGTTCACTTGCAAACTTTGCAGGCGGCGTGCTTATAATTCTGACCCGCCCCTTCAAAGTTGACGACTTTATCGAAGCCCAAGGAGTTTCGGGTGTTGTCGAAGATATTCATATTATCTATACCATCGTACGCACACTTGACAACAAAGTCATTTCGCTTCCGAACGGTGCTCTTGCAAACGGAACTATTATCAACTACAGCACCAAAGATACAAGACGTGTTGATCTTACATTTTCTGTATCGTATGAATCCGATTACAAGAAAGCTATCAAGATCTTATCGGAGCTTGCCGACAGGCACGAGCTTGTACTCAAGGATCCCGAACCTTTCTGCCGTATTTCCGAACACGCTGACAGCGCCATCAAGCTTACCTTGAGAGTATGGTGCGACGCCGCAGATTACTGGGATGTATACTTCGACCTGCTCGAACAGGTTAAGGAAAGCTTTGACAAGGAAAACATTGTTATTCCTTTCAACCAGCTCGACGTTCACATCAACAACAAATAAGCCAAAACAAAAACGCCCGACATCGGGCGTTTTTTATTTTGTTTTTGTAATATATTTTGTCGAAATATTGACAAACTGCTCAAAATGTTATACAATATAACGTAAAACTAAATTTATCGGGAGGAGTATATATGCCGACAGGTAACAAGCACCAATTATATCCCTGCCGCTCGTGCGGTTCAAAATTTTCTCCGCAGTCCACAGGTGGAATTTGCCCTTATTGCAAAAACGCAAATCCTGCCCTTGTCGAGCTTTCGCGCAAGAATTCCATTATGCTGAAAAAACGCAAAAAGCAGGTGAAAAAAGCTCTTGTTCGCCTTTCTGTCGGTGTTATTGCCATAATCGCCGTCATTGCGGCACTTGTTATACTCATCTCCTCCATCGCAAAGAGCGGAAACGATCTTGTCTTTGCAACAGAGGATATAAACTCTTCTCCCATTTTCTACACCGACTCTGACGGCAGACTTTATTACTTTGCCGACGGAAAAACCACACTTATCGGCAAAGGTGCAATAACCGATTATGTATACTCAGAAAAAAACAAGGTTGCCTATGCAGTTTTTGAAGGCAGCAAAAATTTTGATTCCACGGCGTCTGCATCCAGCCTTATCAAAATAACGGGCGGCGGCAAAAACGTTGAAACGGTTGCCGAAACGTACTACGGCACCATATCTTTTGTACACGGTGGAAACTGCGAATATATCTACTACATGGTCGACGAAGTGTTAAGCAGTTATCAGACACCCTCTTATCTCTATATTTCGACAGCAAAAGATCCCACGCCCGTAAAAATCGACGAATTTTCGGGCGATGAATACTACGGCAATTTCCGCGTATCTCCCAACGGAAGATATCTGCTTTACAAATCCGAAGACGAGGACGGCACAAAGCTTGTTAAATACTCGGCAAAAAGCGGCGAAAAAGAATTGCTCGGCATCAAAAACGCCGAGCCCATCTCGATCGACAACAAGGGAAAATGCTATTCGTACCTGAAAAAGAGTGCCGACAGCGGTCTTGCTACCTTTTATGTTGAGACCGATGTTTCCGACCGCGAGCAGATCGCTCTGCCTGCAGGACACGCCTCGAGCATTCTTGTTTCCGCCGACTGCCGCGATTTCGTTATTGAATCCGGATACCTTACAGTTATAAAGCAATTCGGAAAGCCACAAACCGAACTTCTTGTTACTGGCAAAAAGGGCTTTGGCATAGAATATTTTGATTCGCTTTCTTACACCGACCCGTCTCCTTTGGCGGTTTCGGGAGTAGCAACCCTTAAACACTGCAAAAACGAAAGCTTTTATCCATACTACTACATTTCTGAAACGGCAGAAGGTTCGTCTTTGATGTACTGTCTTTCGGACGGCGAAAACGGAACTCTTATAGAAAACGGCTTTGCCCAGTTCTGTACCAACGGAAAGCAGGGGGCGTATATTGCAAACAACGCGCTTTACACCCTTGAACTGAATGTGAAAAAGCCAAAGATCACCCTTGCTTCCGAAAACTTTGGAGATTACGATCTTTGCGGAATGTCCGATAACGGAAAATACATATTCTGCTCGGACGAAAACGGAAATCTCAATCGAATCCCCTTTAAATACAAGGGCTCTGACTGGACGAGAATGGCGATAGATCCGAAAACTGCCGCCATATCCTCCGACGGAAGAAGAATTATCTATTCTTCCGACAACGTGCTCTACTATGGCAAAGACGACAAGCCGACCAAGATTGCAGATTCGGTGTACACCGAAAAAACCATCGTTACCGACAATGTGAAAAAAGCCATCTGTCTTGCGCAATCTGATGCAAGCAAGGCGGAAAATGCATACACTCTCTACGTTTTTGACGGCAAGAAAGCAACGACCGTTGCCGACAACGTGACAACTCTTTTTGTCACTAAATGCCTGTTGCCCGATAAATATTCCCCTTCGGTTTATACCAGTCCATACGTTCCCGAGATCGTCGGGGACGAACAGCTCGATCCCGCCGATGAAGGCGCTGATATCACAGCAAGCGACGAAAACGTTGCCGCGGAAGACTAAAGGAGAAGATCATGGAAAGAATAAGCAAGGAAAACTATTATCTCGATATAGCATGCACTGTGGCAACAAGAGCCACCTGCCTACGGAAAAAATACGGTGCCATCATCGTCAAAAACGACAGTATTATTTCCACCGGCTACAATGGAGCGCCCAGAGGACGCAAAAACTGCACAGACCTTTGCTTTTGTATGCGTGACAAACTGAACATTCCCCGTGGCGAAAGATACGAAATGTGCCGCTCGGTGCACGCTGAGGCAAACGCCATAATTGCCGCATCGCGTGATCAGATGATAGGATCCACCATGTACCTTTGCGGAATCGATGCAAAAAGCGGGGAGCTTGTGGCAGACTCCTGCAGCTGCCAGATGTGTAAACGTCTTGTTATCAACGCAGGCATTGAAAAAGTGATCGTAAGAAATACAAAGGACGAATTTACCGTTTACAACGTTGAATCGTGGATAGAGGACGACGACAGTCTTAACGGTACCTTCGGTTATTGATTGAAAAATATGAAAAAAGTTTTGTTCGTCTGCACGGGCAACACCTGCAGAAGTCCCATGGCACAGGCCATTTTCAACGAATGCGCCCCCGAAGGATTCGTGGCTTCATCGGCCGGCATTACTGCATCTGACGGACGTGAAGTTTCGGAAAACTCTCGTTTGGCGCTTGACGAGATCGGCATTTCTGTTGATCACAAATCCGAAAAGCTTTGCAAAAAGCATCTTGAAGAATACGATTACATCGTCGGCATAACAGCGGACCACGCAAGGGTTATTACATCGCTTTTTCCGGAACACAAAGACAAAATATTCGCCTTTCCCGTTGACGTTTCGGATCCGTATGGCGGAGATATCATTCTCTATCGCAGATGCCGCGACAAAATCCTTGACGGAGTGAAAAAAATCATCGGAGCACTCAATGATGAAAAGTAAACCGATAATTATAGAAAAGGCATCTGCCGAAGACTCGCCACGCATTGCCGAGATTGAAAAGATATGCTTTTCGGTGCCGTGGTCAGAAATCGGAGTGAAGGATTTTATCGAAAATCCCCTTTGCATCATGTTTGCTGCCAAAGACGGCGATATCATCTGCGGATATATCGGCCTTTATATCATCGCTGACGAATGCGATATTGCAAACGTGGCGGTTGTTCCCGAATTCCGGAATCGCGGCATTGCAAAAAACCTTATAGCATATGCAACAGAATATGCCAGAGAAAAAAGCGTGGGAAAAATGATGCTCGAGGTGCGGGCATCCAACACCCCTGCCATTTCCCTTTACAAAAAGTTTGGATTTGAAGAAGTAGGCATAAGAAAAAATTACTATACTCAGCCAAAGGAAGATGCTCTTTTGATGGACAAGATATTAACAGAGAAAGCATAGACAAAAAATGAAAATTTTAGCAATCGAATCATCCTGCGACGAAACCTGCGCTGCCGTTGTGGAAGACGGCAGAAAGATCCACTCAAACGTCGTCGCTTCCCAAATAGAAACCCATGCCCTTTACGGCGGAGTGGTACCCGAGATCGCGTCGCGCGCACATTCTGAAGCCATATCGTGGGTGACCAAAAAAGCCCTGGACGACGCAGGTATTGCCCTTTCTGACATCGACGCCATCGCCGTTACCAACGAGCCGGGACTTATCGGAGCACTGCTTGTGGGCGTAAACTTTGCAAAATCTCTTGCCTACGGCGCAGACAAGCCTCTTATACCCGTGCATCACATCAGAGGTCACATTGCCGCAAACTATGCATACTTTAACGGCGAGGAGGAAAAAGACTTTCTTGAGCCTCCTTTTGTTGCCCTTGTGGTATCGGGCGGACACACGTCTCTTGTCGACGTGAGATCGTACACCGATTTTGAAGTTATCGGTGCAACCCGTGACGATGCGGCCGGAGAAAGCTTTGACAAGATTGCCCGTATGATAGGACTGCCCTATCCGGGTGGCGCAAAAATGGACGGCGCTGCAAAAAACGGCAACCCAAAAGCCTTTGCTTTTCCCGACACCCGTGTAAAAAACTGCCCGTACGATTTTTCTTTTTCGGGGCTTAAGACGAGTGCTGTCAACATCATTCACAATGCCCAGCAGAAGGGCGAAAATATCGACTGTGCCGATATGTCTGCATCCTTCACGTCTGCCGTGGTTGGTGCCATAATCCAGCGAGTTGAGTTGTTATTTTCGGACACCGAAAGAAAAACACCGGAAAAGCTGGTGCTTGCAGGAGGAGTGGCCGCCAACAGTCATCTGCGCGCAGCGCTTGAAAAGCTGTGCAAAAAACACAACATAAAGTTTTTTGTTCCGCCCCTTTCGCTCTGCGGTGACAACGCCGTAATGATCGGATGTCAAGCGTATTACGAATATACCCAAAACAAAGACAAAGATTTCAGAGATCTGTCGCTGAATGCATATGCGACGGGCGAAATATCAAAATAAAAGACAGGAAGTTAAAAAAATGAATCAGGATCCAAATTCCAAGCCCATATCCACCGCCGTCATCAGACGCCTCCCTCGCTATTTCAGATATCTGCGCGAGCTGATCAGAGCAAGGATCACACGCATATCGTCGAAGGAGCTTTCAGAGCGCATGAACGTGACTGCATCGCAGATACGCCAAGATCTCAACTGCTTTGGCGGCTTCGGTCAGCAGGGATACGGCTATAACGTTACAAATCTTTACAGCAAAATATCCACCATTCTCGGCACCGACAGAAGCTACACCGCCGTCATTATCGGTATCGGAAACCTGGGAAAAGCCCTTGCAAACAACCCTCTTTTTGAAAAGCGCGGTGTTACGATCACCGGTCTTTTCGATATCAGCAGCGAGGTTATCGGCACAGAGATCGCAGGAGTGAAGGTTTCGGACTTTGAGACCATCGAAGCTTTTATGGCAGAGAAAAAAGCCGACATCGCAGTTCTTACCGTTCCGAAAAATCAGGCGGCAGACGTTGCAGAAAGACTTGCAAAATGCGGTGTTCGCGGCTTTTGGAATTTTTCCAACATGGAGCTTACTCTTGAAAAATACAACGTCAGAATCGAAAACATCCACCTCGGCGACACTTTGATGACACTCTGCTATGAGCTGACAAAGCTTGACGACGAAAAAAAGGCAGATAAATAATAAAGGGAAACCCAAAAAGGTTTCCCTTAATAAAAATCTTTGCTTATTCGCAACCGTTGAGAAAAGCGATAGAGCGCTCTACGGCGTCCTTTGAATCCCCCCAGGGTTCGGCATCGTAGCGATAGTCAAACTTTTTGCAGAACCACGAAACGTCGGCAGAAAGCTTATCGAAATATGCCATCTGTGTCTCGTTTACGGATTTTAGAAATTCGGGATAGAGTTTCTTTGACATTTTGTTAGATGCAGTCTTGATAAAGCGCGAATAGTGGGGCAGGCAGAAGAACTTTTGATTTGCCGTTTTCGTTCTGAAATCGCGGTCGCGCTCCCAAAGAAGTACGGCGGTCTCGACCATCTTTGAGATCTTGCCCTCGACCATCTTACAGACGTAGCAACTTTCGGAAAGCTCGTCAAGAGACTTTGCCGTGGAAGCACCTGCGTCCTTTGTGAATATGGAGGGCTTTGTTTCAACGCTCTTTCTTATCTCTGCAAGGTGGCTTTCGAGCATAAGGCCCATGCCGAGGCGGTTTTTCATATTGAACATACGGTTGTTGTGCTTGCCGCAAAATCCGAGCTTGTTGGTTTGCACTCGGATATCCGGTTCCATCATCGATGCACCAAGTATCAAGTCCAGCTCGTCATTTTCGAGCTTTTTGTAAAGGCGGCAGAAGGGACAGCCGTCGTTGCTTTCAAAAGCTTCGTTTACAGGTATAGTATATATTCTTTCTTCCATTTTTAACCGTTCCTTGTTTTTTCTTTAATTATAACAAATTTTTCATCAATAATCAAGAGTGATCAATATGAACAAGAAGAATATTTTTTTGATAAGCGAAAAAGACGGCGCAATCGTGCTGGAGAATACCCAAAATTTTGCCCTTGCCGATGTTTTTGACTGTGGTCAATGCTTCAGATTCAACAAGCGCGACGACGGAGCATACTTTGGCGTTGCCAAGGGGAAATACGTTGAGATTTACGAAAAAGGCGGAAATATATCGCTTTTTCCCTGCACAAAAGATGAATTTTCTGCCATATGGCACGATTTTTTTGATCTCGAATTTGACTATGCCGGATGCATCGAATCGTTTGGATTTGATGATACTCTTAAAAAGGCAGCAAGCTATGCAAAGGGTATTCGCATTCTGCATCAGGAGCATTGGGAAGCTCTTTTGTCGTTTATCATTTCGCAGAATAACAACATCCCGAGAATCAAGAAAATAATCGAGGCTCTCTGTGAAAAATACGGAGATGCCGTTTATGCCGACAAAAGCGGAAAGACCTTTTATTCCTTCCCCACCCCTGAAAAGATACTTGCGGCGGGAGAACAGGCGATTTTTGATCTGAAGACCGGCTTCCGTGCAAAATACATAATCGACGCGGCTCAAAAAGTGTGCGACGGAACGATTGATCTCTGTGCACTCGAAAAGGAGGACACCGACACTGCCTTGAAAAAACTTTGCACCATCAAGGGCGTAGGACCAAAGGTGGCATCCTGTGTACTGCTTTTTTCCTACCGCAAATACGATTGTTTTCCCATTGACGTATGGGTGAAAAAAATACTTGCAAAATACTACCCCGATTTTGAGGGAAAAGAATATTTTGGCGAATATGCAGGTATCGCCCAGCAATATCTTTTTTATTACGAGCGCTGTCAGAGCGGCGTTTTTCTGAGCTGAAAGGAGCTTTTTTATGGAAAACCTTCACACACTTTCCGACAAATCCTGCGTTATCGCTTCCCGTTGTCCCGAATGCGGAGCGATCATTGCAGACAGGATCAGCATATTTTCCATGTCGTCGGGACATCATAACATCAAATGCAAAATATGCGGAAAAAGCACTCTTTCGCTTGCCCTTTCTGCCGACGGAAAGATCCGTCTTTCGGTTCCTTGCCTGGTCTGTCCCCATCCCCATCCTTTCACCCTGGCTTCCACAAGCTTTTTCAACAAAGAGCTTTTTATCCTGCAATGCTCATATTCGGGGCTTGACATCTGCTTTATCGGCACCGAAGAAAAGGTGGACGAAGCGCTGAGAATCAGCGCAAAGCAGCTGAAAGAGCTTTTTGAAGAGCAGAAGACCGAGGAAACGTCGCAGAATTTTCTCGACGCCAACGTGATGCAGGAGGTAATGTATGCCGTAGAAGAGCTTGCCATAACCAACCGCATCAGATGCGATTGCGGCGAGCCCAACCTTGCAATCGTGGTTGACTACGACAAGGTGCATATCTCGTGCAAGGACTGCAATTGCAAAACCACCCTTTATGCCACCGAGCAATCGGATATCAAACAGGCGGAATCTATCAAAAAGCTGATACTTGAAAAATAATCGGTAACACTCTTTCGTCCTCCCTCATAATATGTAACAGAAGCCCACACAAAGAAGGAGGATGGCAAATGAGCTGCTTCGGAAACGCTTTTTCGGATGACAACATCTGGATCATTATCCTTATTGCTGTAATTATTCTCTGCTGCCTTTGCGGAGGTTAATTTTTACCAAAAGACATCGCACCCGAAGTCCGCACTAAACTGCGGACTTTGTTTTTGATAAAAAAATCGCAAAAAATCAAATAATAACACGCCTTTTTATCAATTTGTCTTGAAAAAGCCGATTGTTTTTGTTATAATATAATTTGTTGTAAAATTTCTTAAAATAGGAAGATATGTGAACATGAACATTAAGAACAAATTCAAGATCTTTTCTTTCATTCTTTCTGCGGCGCTTTTGGCGTCGGTTTGCCTTTTTGCCTGCACAAAAGACAGCGATGTGCCTTCTGACGGCGACAGCGTTGCGGCAGGCACCGAAAACGAAAACCCGTCCGATGGCTCGAACGACGAAGAAGATCAGTCCCCCTCCGATGGCGAGCAGGCACCTTCCACAGACGGTGAAGATGAAACGCCCGACGAAAACGAAAAAGAGCCCGAAAACGAACCGGAACAGGAAGAACCCGAAGAACCAGTTTTCAGAAATCCCCTTACCGGGCTCGTCTGTGAAGAAAGCTATGTTAACAAGCGCCCCGTGGCGATGATGATAAACAACATCAAGCAGGCCATTCCCCAGCTTGGCATCTCGAACGCCGACATCATGTACGAATGTATAGTTGAGGGTGGAATCACCCGTCTGATGTGCGTTTTTTCGGATTACGAAAATCTGCCGGTAACAGGATCTGTCAGATCGTCGCGAGATTATTATATTGACCTTGCCCAATCGCACGATGCCATATACGCCCATTGCGGCGGCAGCGAAGATGCATATTCCACCATCGCAGCAAGATACATTGACAACATCGACGGGGTTCGCGGTTCGCAGGCAGAAGCAAACAGCTACTGGAAAGACCAGGACAGAGTGCGCAACATGGGATACGAGCACGCATCCATGACAAGCGGCGAAAAAATTTCAAATGCTGTAACCGCCCTGAAATTCAGGACTCAGATAAACGAAGGTTTTGCCCATCCCCTGCACTTTTATGAAACAGAAACTGCAATCGAAGGCGAAGACGCCATGTCGGTAACAGTGTCGTATTCGGGCAGTTATTCAAGATCTTTCTTTGCCTATGACGAGGCAAACGGAGAATATAAAAAAGGTCAGTACGGCGAAGCCCATATTGATGCCAACACGGGAAAAGCAGTAAGCTTTGAAAACCTCCTTCTTCTTGGTGTTTCCTACCGCAACACGGGAGATTATTACAACCACCTTGTAATGACCTTTGAGGGCGAAGGAAAAGGATATTACGTAACAGGCGGAAAGCTTAAGAACATCGTCTGGAAAAAGGCAGACAGGCAGTCGCCCTATTCGCTTTTTGAAGCCGACGGTGTGACTCCTCTGCTTATCAACCCCGGCAAGACGTATATCGGACTTGCAAACGGACTTTCGCAGGTAAAATATTCTGCGACGGTTGACTACACCATCGAATAACCAACGAAAGGAAAAGATAAATGTACAACTACAAAACAGCCGCGGCGGAGTTTTTATCAAAGAGCATTGATTCTCTCACAGTTTCGCAGATCGCGGACATGCTTGAATTTCCGCCTGACAAAAAAATGGGCGATCTCGCGCTTCCCTGCTTTAAACTAAGCCGTGTTTTGAGAAAAGCGCCTCCCATGATCGCAGACGGACTGAAGGCTGATCTTGACGGCAACGAAGATGTGAAAAAGATCTTCAAAAACATTGAAAGCGTATCGGGATATCTGAACTTTTTCATCGACGAAGCAACCTACTGTGAAACCCTTAAGGACATTGTGGCAGATCCCGACAAATACGGTTCGAACGACATGGGCAAGGGCAAGAACGTCGTTATCGACTATTCTTCACCCAACGTGGCAAAGCCCTTCCATATCGGGCATCTCCGCTCTACGGTTATCGGTCAGTCGATAAAAAATCTTTTCAGATTCAGTGGCTACACCTGCACGGGTGTCAACCACCTTGGCGACTGGGGAACTCAGTTCGGCAAGCTTATCGTGGCATACAAAAAGTGGGGCTCGAAGGAAGATATTGAGGCCCGCGGAATCAAGGCGCTCAACGAAATATACGTTAAATTCCACAAGGAAGCCGAAAACGACAAGGCTCTTGACGACGAAGCAAGAGAAGCTTTTGCAAAGCTTGAGCAGCACGACGAGGAATGCTACAACCTTTGGAAATGGTTTATCGAGCTGAGTATCGCCGAATACAAAAAGACGTATGCTCTTATCGGCGCAGAATTTGAATCGTGGCTCGGCGAAAGCTTTTATTTTGACAAAGCCGAGGACATTGTAAAGGAGCTTCGCGAAAAGAACCTGCTTACCCTTGACGACGGAGCACATATCGTAAAGCTTGACGATTACAACATGCCCCCCTGCCTTATTCTTAAATCCGACGGCTCGACAATTTACGCCACCCGCGATATTGCCGCCGCCATGTACAGAAAAAATACATACGATTTTGAAAAGTGCATTTACGTCACTTCCGCAGGTCAGAGCTTGCACTTTGCACAGTTCTTCAAGGTCATCGGCCTTATGGGCTATGACTGGGAGGACAAGCTGGTGCACGTTCCCTTCGGCACCGTCAGCATTGCCGGCACAAAGCTTTCGACAAGAGAAGGAAACGTAGTACTGCTTGAAGACATCTTTGCCGAAGCGATTTCAAAAACCCTTGAGATCATGAACGAAAAGAACCCCAACCTTGAAGACAAGGAAGAGATCGCAAAGGCGGTTGGTGTTGGTGCCGTTATTTTCCACGACCTTTCAAACAACAGAATCAAGGACGTAAGCTTTGTGTGGGACGAAGTTTTGAACTTTGAAGGAAACACAGGTCCTTACGTTCAGTACACATACGCAAGATGCGCAGGTATTACCGACAAGGCAGACCACAAGATCGACACCGAAAAGCTTGTTATCACCAGCGAATTTGAAGCGGATCTTTTGCGTGTTCTGCACGAATTCCCCAACAAGGTTAATCAAGCACGCGAAGAGCTTGAACCCTCGGTTATCTCGAGATATCTTCTTGACGTATGCCAAAGCTTCAACAGATTCTATCACGATTGCCCCGTACTTAAAGCCGAGGACGAAAAGATCAGAAACACAAGAATCGCGCTTGTTTCTGCCACTGCCGCTGTTCTTAAGAACGGTCTTTCTCTTATCTGTCTTAAAACACCGAAAAATATTTAATCAACATAACAAAGGAGTATAATTTATGTCCGGACATTCTAAATGGAAGAATATTATGCACAAGAAGGAAAAAACCGACCTTCAGAGAGCAAAAATATTCACAAAAATCGGAAAAGAAATGACAATTGCCATCCGCGAGGGCGGACCCGATCCCGCTTCCAACTCGAAGCTTAAAGACCTTATCACCAAGGCAAAGAGCAACAACGTGCCCAACGACAACATCGAAAGAATCATCAAGAAGGCATCGGGCGGCGACGACACGGCAAACTACGAAACACTCAACTACGAAGGCTACGGCCCCAGCGGCGTTGCTGTTATCGTTGAAGCCACCACCGACAACAGAAACAGAACCGGCGCAGATATGCGTCACTATTTCGACAAGTTTGGCGGAAACCTCGGTCAGACAGGCTGTGTATCCTACCTCTTCTCTGACAAGGGTCTTATTGTCATCGAAGACGACGGCATCGACGAAGAAAAGCTTATGGACGATGCTCTTTCGGCAGGTGCCGAGGATATTCTGTCCGAAGAAGGTGCTTTTGAGATCTACACGGCACCCGAAGATTTTTCGAACGTTTGCGAATATCTTGAAAACGCCGGCTACAAATTCGCATCGGCTGAACAGACCAAGATCCCTGCAAACTATGTAACTCTTACTGAAGAAGACGACGTTACAAAGATGAACAGACTTCTCGAAATGCTTGAAGACAACGACGACGTTATGAACGTTTGGCACAACTGGGAAAACGAGGACGAATAATCTATGAAAAGAATTGTTTCACTTTTGTTTATATCGGTTATTTGTCTTTTTGCATTTGCCGCATGCGCGTCGCAGGAAAGCACAAAGAACGTTGAAGTCTTTATTATAAACCAGATCGACAACGAAACCCTTTCCGAAACTCTTTCACTTCCCGATGCATCTGCAGCAGGCGAATACTTCAGACAGCTTTGCAACAAAAACGACCTTGCGATCGAAGGTATTGATGAAGGGTATGTTACATTGGTCGGTGAATTGGAAAACGGCGACACAAACGCCTGGATGTTTTACGTAAACGGCGAACTTTGCGACGTTGGAGTTAAGGATTACGTTCCTGCCGACGGCGACAAGATTGAGCTTATCTATCTCGACTGGACACAGCTTTCTTTTGAATAAGATAACGAAAAACAAAGCAGGAAACCATCTGCTTTGTTTTTTTATATAATTATCGAAAAAACATGAAAAATAGCGGAACATTTTGAAAATAAAACCGTCTATTATCATGGAAGGTCAAAAAAGGAAAAAAGGCGGCAAAAAGCAAAAAATCGGCTGCGTCATAATTTGTGACGCAGCCTTGATTTTCGTATTTACAGATCGTATATTTCCTTGTCAATCTCGACGATGGAAGCCCTGAAAAATTTCAGAACATCAAGAGTGCGGGCAACCGCGTCGAAATAGATCACAAAGTTGGATCTGTCTTTTCTGACAAGCATGAAATAGCGGCGCTTGGACTTTTTGCTCGAGCAGAAATCATAGCTCTTGCTGACATTTTTGTTTTCGATGTACTTTGCGGTATCGGAGTTGTAGGGAGCGATCCTTTCGACATCGTCCAGCGAGATGGTGAAAAGCTCTTTTCTCGTACGGGCGCCGTAGATCACGTCGAACTCGACCTGTGCCGAGGCGATTATGTATTCGTACTCTATCTTGAGCCGTGATGAGGCAAAGAAATAACCGACACCGCACACGCCGATAACGATGAGCTCGAGTGTGGGCGCGTAGATGATCCAGCCGCAAACGGCGGCTGTGCCTGCAACAAAGAGTGCAAGAAAGAATAATATAAGTATGATCCTTTTAAGAAGCAATTTGCCTTCGCACTTCACGGCGCAGGTATATTCGGCATAATTCATGCTCAATGCTTCGTTTTCGTCTCTCTTCAACAAAAAATATCTCCCCTTTCGACAAATATTTTACCATATATTTGGAAAAAATGCAATATTGATATTGAAAAAAATAAAATAAAATGATATAATAATTGAGTATGCGAAGTAATATGCTCTACGGAGGCGACACAATTGACCAGATTTAAAAGAATTCTCGCATTTTCGGCCGCGGCTCTTGTTCTGACCGCCGCTTGCTCCTGTGAAAAGAAAGCCGAAAACACAGATGGCGAAATCGCAGATTCTATGGAAAACACAGAACATAATGAACAAAATGACATAAATGTCGACGGAATAGATTCGGAAAACGAAGAATCCACCGACGTAATCCCCGAAACCGACGACCAAAAAGAGCAGGAACAGGAAGAAGAAATTCCTCCTGTCGTCGAACCTACAAACCCATTTGAGGGCGAAACGCTCGAAAGCTTTTACAACACTGCCGCTTTTGTTGGCGACTCTGTTATGCACGGGTTGCAGCTTTATTCGGCACGAGGAGTTACCGCAACCACAAACTCCACTTTTCTCACCCTTTCAAGCTTTGCGGCGCGACACGCGCTTTCGGACGTTACGGAAAAGTCGTATCACCCCCTTTACGAGGGCGAAAAAATGAAGACCGAGGACGCTCTTGCCATTGCCGGGGTTGACAAAGTTTTCATAAGCCTTGGACTTAACGACGTGCGCGTCACTCCCAAAACATATTATGAAAACTACGTTGAATTTATCGGCAAGATAAAGGAAAAATGCCCCGATATCAAGATATTCATCGTCAGCACCACTTATCCCGTGGAATCTCCAAACCCCAACAAGATGGACAGAGCCACAGCGCTTGACTACCGCAATCAGCTGTATGACCTGAATTTCCGTCTGAATGCATGGTGTGCCGAGAACGGCGGATATTTCGTTGATGTCATGTCCCCCATCATCAGCGAAAACGGTTTTCTTGCAGACGAATACACCAGCGACAATTATGTTCATCTGACAAACAAGGCATATACCATCTGGGAACAGACACTTATTGACTACGCGACGGTGCTTATAGAAACCGGAAAAGCACCTGTTTC
Source organism: Oscillospiraceae bacterium (assembly GCA_015063785.1). Lineage (GTDB taxonomy): Bacteria > Bacillota > Clostridia > Oscillospirales > CAG-382 > UMGS1052. The sequence goes on along the minus strand of SVTM01000021.1, from coordinate 18,204 downwards.
GTTCCCTGCGATTCCCCTGTACGTAACAGAAGAACCGGCGACCGCTCCTGTTATTGAAACGGAGCCAACCCCCGATGCAGTTACCGAAAGCGATACAGCACCGGAACAAGAAGCTACATATGAAAACACCACGGAGGTAACCAATGAAAACTAAAAATCTTTTAATTCTTCTTCTTTGCAGCGCACTTCTTATCGCGTCTTTTTGCGCCTGCACAAAAACAACCGAAAGCAAAGACGGCAACAATGAGCAGAATGCAACCGACGTTGCCGCATCAGAAATATACTTCAACGACATAATCGACGTAATCGACGCCGTCTACGCTCCTTCCGAAAACGGAATGTACGTTATTGACGAAGCAAGCGTTTCGGGCGAATTCGGAGATCTTGATATGTCCTATTTCTCGAAAGTTTATGCCTACGGCGAGCTTGAATATCCCAACCTCGACAGAATCTTTATTGGTCTTGCCAAGGACAAGGACAGTCTTAAGGCCGCAACAGACGCTCTTAACGCTTTTCCCGGCAAGCTTATCGATATTTACAACGACTATGACGCGGAAGCTGCAAAGCAGGCTGAAAGCGCGGCTACCAAGACCGCAGGTCTTTTCGTATGCTTCGTTGTTCATGAGGATTGCCACGGTATCGTAAAGACGATCACCGATGCCATAGATTATTCCAGAGGTCTTGCCGAGAAGGAAGACGTTGACGACACCATCTCATCGGTTATTGACGAAAAGAAAGGAAACGAAAATGAATAATACTCTTAAACAGCTCACATTTAAAACCGACTGCGGTCTTGCAAAGTCCCGTCCCGTATTCTGCATTGTCATGGACGGCATCGGCATCGCGCCCGACTCTGAGGGCAACGCCGTAAAGAACGCTCTTACTCCCACTCTCGACATGCTTATGTCCAAATATCCCGTGCTCAAGCTGAAGGCACACGGCGTTGCGGTTGGACTCCCCTCTGACGACGACATGGGTAACTCTGAGGTTGGACACAACGCCCTTGGCGCAGGTCAGGTTTTTGCACAGGGTGCAAAGCTTGTTACAAAGTCCATTGAATCGGGAGCGATGTTTGCATCTGACGCATGGAAGCAGATTGTGTCTGTTAAAGACAGCGGAAAAACTCTTCATTTCCTCGGTCTTTTCTCTGACGGAAACGTTCACTCCCACATCGACCACCTTAAGGCTATGATCGTCCGCGCAAAGGAAGACGGCGTTAAGAACGTGCGCGTTCACATTCTTCTCGACGGCCGCGACGTTGGCGAAACATCTGCTCTTGAATATATCAATCCCTTCGAAGAATTTCTTGCATCCATTAACGACGCAACTTTTAATGCAAAGATCGCATCGGGCGGCGGAAGAATGAACATCACTATGGACAGATACGAAGCAAACTGGGCAATGGTTGAACGCGGCTGGCACACGCACGTGCTCGGCGAAGGCAGAGCTTTTGCCAGCGCAAAGGAAGCCGTTGAAACCTACAGAGCCGAAGTTGGTTGTATCGACCAGGATCTTCCCGCTTTCGTTATTGCCGAAAACGGCGAACCCGTGGGCAAGATCGTCGACGGCGACAGCGTTGTATTCTTCAATTTCCGCGGCGACAGATCCATCGAGATCTCCAAGGCTTTTGACGACAAGGACTTTGACAAGTTTGACAGAGTAAACTATCCCAGCGTAACATATGCAGGCATGCTCGAATATGACGGCGACCTTCACATTCCCTCTCGTTATCTTGTATCTCCCCCCGAGATCACAGGAACTCTTGGCGAATACCTTGCAAACACCGGCGTTACACAGTACGCCCTTTCCGAAACACAGAAGTACGGCCACGTAACATATTTCTGGAACGGCAACAAGAGCGGAAAATTTGACGAAAAAACAGAAAAATACGAAGAGATCCTTTCTGACGTTGTTCCCTTTGAACAGCGCCCCTGGATGAAGTGTGCCGAGATCACCGACAGACTCATCGAAACCGCAGAAGGTGGCGAATACCGCTTTATGCGCGTAAACTTCCCCAACGGAGACATGGTTGGTCACACAGGTAACTATCTTGCCACCATCACTTCTGTTGAGGCTCTTGACCTTTGCCTCAAGAGAATTATTGAAACAGTTGACAAGCTCGGCGGCGTAGCCCTTATCACCGCAGACCACGGAAACGCTGACGAAATGTACGAGATCAACAAGAAAACCAAGGCGCCCGCCAAAAACGATGACGGCTCTTTCAAGGCAAAGACCAGCCACACCCTCAACCCCGTTCCCTGTATCATCTACGACAACAAGTTCGCAGATCTTTACACCGTGAAGGAAGACAAGGGCACATTCGGTCTTTCAAACGTTGCCGCAACCCTCGTTAATCTCATGGGTTATGAAGCTCCCGAGATCTGGGACGAAAGTATGATCGAAGTAAAATGATCGCCCTTTCCGACAACAAGCCAAAAGTTTCACTTTGCACCCTCGGGTGCAAAGTGAATCAATATGAATCACAAGCAATTGCCGAGGACTTTGAAAGACTCGGCTTTTCGTTATCCTCTTTTGACGAAAAGTGCGACGTTTATGTCATAAACACCTGCACCGTCACGGGAGAAAGCGACAAGAAATCGCGGCAGATGATCAGAAGAGCGAGAAAAATCGGCGGAGACGATGCTATCGTTATTGCCATCGGATGCTTCACACAGGCACAGAAAGATGATATTGCAAAGATCACAGAGCTTGACGCTGCTTTCGGCAACGCCGACAAAAGCCGTGTGGCACAGTTTGCCTGCGACGCCTTGAAAAGACAAGGCAAAACCGATTTTTGCAACAACATCTGCGATATTTCTGAAATTTGCGAATACGACCAAATGAGTATTACCCATTCTGAGCGTACACGCGCCTTTGTGAAGATAGTTGACGGTTGCGAAAACAAATGCACCTACTGCATAATTCCAAGCGTGAGAGGAAGGATTCGTTCGAGAGCCCCCGGTGACGTTATAAAAGAGCTTTCGGTGCTGGCCGATGCAGGTTACAAGGAAGTGGTGCTTACGGGCATCGAAACTGCGGCGTACGGAAAAGATCTTTGCGGCTGCAGTCTTGCACAGCTTCTTATAGCGGCTGACAAGGTGAAAGGGATAGAACGCATACGCCTGGGATCGCTTGAACCAACCGTTATAAAAGACGAGCTGGTTTGCGCTCTTGCATCAATGAAGCACGCCGTCCCGCATTTTCATCTTTCTCTTCAAAGCGGAAGCGACAGTGTTCTGCGCGGAATGAAAAGAAAATACAACACAAAGCAATTCTTTGACGTTCTGACAAAGCTTAAGCAGCATATCCCCGACGTCACCTTTACCACAGACATCATTGTCGGATTTCCGGGAGAGAGCGAGGAAGATTTTCTTGAGACCTGTGATTTTGTGAAAAAGTGCGCATTTCTTTACGTTCACATTTTCCCATATTCAAAGCGCAAAGGTACGCCTGCGGCGGATTTTCCCGACCAGCTGACAGAAACTGTGAAAAAAGAACGCGCCGCAAAACTTAAAGAAGTGATGCTTGACACGCGCAACGAAGTACTTAAAGGCTTCGACGGCAAAGATACCACCGTTATTTTTGAAGAAAAGAACGCCGAAGGCTTTTTTGCAGGGCACACTCCCCATTATATCGAAGTTTTTCTTTCCCAAGAAACCGACCGTGACCTGTCGTCAGAAATGCACCACTGCAAGTTGCATTATCGCGAAGACGAAAGAGGCAACGGCTATATGGTGTGTGATATTATTTAAACCAATAATAAAGGAGACGCAATTTTGAAAGCGTCTCCTTTTGTTGTTATCAGTTCTTTTTTTCAAGCGACTCGATGAAATCGCAAAGGCTTTTTGTCGATTCGGGTTTGCGCAGAATGTCAATGTTACTGCGCATTTGAGATACTCTTATGGGGTTCATCGACATCTGATACATGATCTCATCAATGCCACAGGTCTTTGTAACGGCGCACGCCGCGCCGCTATTGAGGAAAAATTCCTGGTTTCGTTCTTCCTGGCCCGGGATAGGATTTGCAAGTATCATCGGCAAGCGCATGGCAAGAGCCTCGGAGGTGGAAAGTCCGCCCGGCTTTGTTATGATGCAATCGGATGCCGCCATCAGCTCATCGACATTGCTGACAAAGCCGAAGGTGAGGAAGGTCTTTTCTGTCTTCATCTTGTCGACCTGGGACTTTGCAGATGCGTTGCTTCCGCAGACGACGATGGTTTGAAAATCGGATTTTACGACATCGAGCTTTGCCACGGTTTTTCTGATGTTGCCATAGCCCATACTGCCGCTCATTAAAAGCACAGTAGGCTTTTCGGGATCAAGGCCAAGCTTTTTGCGTGTTTCTATTTTGTCGTAATTGCAATTTGCAAACTTGGGGTCGATGGGAATGCCGATGGGCAGGATCTGCTGTTCGGTGAATCCTTTTTTCAGGGCTTGATATTTCAGAAACTCATTGGCAACTACAAGATAGTCAAAATGTATTGCCTGCTCCCAATAGGGATGCACGTGATAATCTGTGACGATGCCGATGTTGGTGGAATGAATTACGCCCTTCTGCTTCAAAATCTCAACCATGGCGGCCGCAAAACAGTGGGTTGTGACGATGACATCGGGATTGTAATCTTCGAGGTACTTGCGAAGCTTCGACGAAAGAATGGTGCTTACAGCCTTCATGCTACCGGGATCGTCAGAATTCTTTTTTCTTCGCTCGGCGCGGCGATAGATCGAAGCGTACGGCTTTGAAGCGTATTTGGTGGAAAGCTTGTAGCCGTCGTCGATAATCTTTGCAAGTATTTTGTTTATGTACTCAAAGGCATCGAGAAAATCGCATTCGATGCCCTTTTTTTCAAGCATTTTTATAATTGCTTTTCCGGTGCTGTTGTGTCCCTGACCACAAGTGACCGAAATTACAAGGACTTTCATAAATATCCCCCTTGTATAATTCTGCATTTTGTGTTACAATAATAAAAGCGAAGCTGTTTCATATAATATATCATTCAATGAAATAATTATACTACAAAAAGTCGAACAATTCAATAGAATTGTAACGATTTCGTCAAATTTCTTGTGAAAGGACATTGTTTTCGCAGACTCTGTGGTATTCGTTTATCACCGCCTGCTCTATCACCTGCCGCGAGCCCGAATTTATCGGATGGATTATGTCGACAAATTCGCCGTCCGCCCGTCTTCTTGCGGGCATTACGACAATGGTCTTACTTTTGGCGCGTACCAATTTTATATCATGCACGGCTATTGCATCATTTAATGTTATCGAGCACACCGCCTTCAGCGGTTCTGTTTCAAATACTTTTCGGAATTTCACATCCGTAACTTCAATTTGCATACATATCACCTCTTCGCAGATTAGTTTCTGTAAAAGAGCTGTTTTTTATTCGTACGAAAGGAACGTCTTATGTCAGGGCATATTACTCTTGATAAAATCAAAAAAGCTTATTTTGTGGGCATCGGCGGCGTAAGCATGTCGTCTCTTGCAATAATTTTGAAAAACCGCGGTGTTGATGTTTGCGGATACGATCTTTATCATTCTTCAAACACCGAAATGCTGGAGAAACTCGGCATAGTTATTGATTACGAACACGATCTTTCGAAGCTTTCGGGGGTTGACACAGTTGTGTACACCGCCGCCGTTACCGAAAAAACGGCTCCCGAGCTTCCTTTTGCAAAAGAAAACGGCATCACGCTTCTGACCCGTGCCGAACTTTTGGGGCTTGTGACAGAAGCATACAAGCACTCTGTGGGTGTTTCGGGAACCCATGGCAAATCAACCACCACGGGTATGATCGCCTCAGTTTATCTTGCCCACGATGCACAAAGCTCTGTTATTTCGGGTTGTGCCATACCGCAGATTGGATCGTCGTACAAGATCGGAAACGGTGACCGCGTGGTATTTGAAGCCTGCGAATACAAGGATTCTTTCCTTTCCATGCGTCCGTCGCTTAAAGTTATTCTCAATTGCAAGCTCGACCACGTTGACTATTTCAAAGATATCGAACAGATAAAATCCTCTTTCAGATGCTACGCAGAAACCCCAAACGAAAATCCACAGGCGGATAACATGGTTGTGGCAAACCTTGACTGTGAAAACACGGTTGATGCAATGAAAGACTGCAAGGCAAAGGTTTATTTTTACTCCACAGAAAAAGATTCCGATTTCTGTGCAAAGAACATCAAAATTGTCGATGGTTGCGGAATTTTTGACGTTTACTCTTTCGGCAAACCTTGCATCATGGGAATAAAATTGCAGGTACCGGGACTTCACAACGTATCCAACGCCACCGCAACGGCGGCAGCGGCTATTTTAAGCGGTGTTTCGCCCGACAAGGTGAAAGAGGGGCTCGAATCTTTTTGTGGCGTTTCAAGGCGTTTTGAACGCAAAGGAAGCATCCTCGGTGCCGACGTTGTGGATGACTACGCTCACCACCCCGACGAGATAGAGGTTACCCTGAACACCGCAAAAACGCTGAACAAGCGCCGCATAATCTGCGTTTTCCAGCCCCACACATTTTCAAGAACCAAAGCTCTGCTTTGTGATTTTGCAAGAACGCTTTCGATTGCCGACAAGGTGATCCTTGCCCCCATCTACCCTGCCCGCGAGCAGAACACCTACGGTATATATTCCGAAGACCTTGCAAATCTCATTGATGGATGCGAAGTGATAGACGGGTTTGACAAGATCGCAGACAGATTGCTCGGAATGATAGAAAAAGACGATCTGGTTATCACAATGGGCGCAGGCGAAGCGTATAAAGCAGGAGATATACTGCTTTCAAAAGGTTGAGCTTCGGCGTATCATTCAAAAAGGCATAAATTTGGCTTTTTCTTACTAAAATTAACAATTTGTTAATCAAAGTATTGCCATATTATTGTAACATATTATTAAGTGCTGTGTTCGTTTTATCAGTGCGAATTATCATTATTTGGAGGTAAAAATAATGGCAGAAACAAAAGACGCAATCCTCAATAAATTTGAGTCGAACCAGGAAGAAGTTGTTGTTGACACTTCTAAGAAAGTAAAGGTTGGTATCATCGGTACAGGTTGGATCGCTGAAGCTCACATCAGAAGCTATCAGAACCAGCCCGACGTTGAAGTAGTTGCTCTTGCAGACCTCATCCCCGGCAAGGCTGAAAAGTTTAAGGCTACATGGAACGTTGAAGGTGCAAGATGCTACGAAGGCGACAACGCTCACCTCAAGATGCTCGAAGCCGAACAGCTCGACGCAGTAAGCGTTTGTACATACAACAGAACCCACGCTGTTTGTACAATCGACTCCCTCAAGCACGGTGTTCCCGTACTTCTCGAAAAGCCTATGTGCGTAACTCTTGAAGAAGCTATCGAAATCTGCAAGGCAGAAAAGGAAACAGGCAAGATCGTTTCTGTTGGCTTCCAGCCCAGATTTGACGTTAACATGAAGCAGGTTAAGGCTGTTGTTGAATCCGGCGTTCTCGGCAAGATCTATTACATCCAGACCGGCGGCGGAAGAAGACATGGTATCCCCACACCTTTCGGTACATCCTTCATCGAAGACAAGACAGCCGGTCTCGGCGCTCTCGCTGACATCGGATGCTACTCGCTCGATATGGTTCTTAACGCAATCGGCTATCCCAAGCCTTTGAAGGTTTCGGGCTACAAGTCTGACTTCTTCGGCAAGAACCCCGAATACTACAAGAACCCCGATCATCCCGAATATGCTGAACTCTTCGGTGTTGACGACTTCGCAGCTGCATTTGTAAGACTTGAAGGCGACATCATCCTCGACTTCAGAATTGCTTGGGCTATGAACATGGATACATCCGGCGACACCCTTATCTACGGTACAAAGGGCGGTTTGCGCATTCCCTCCACAGAATGCTGGAACGGCACAATCGGCGGTCCTATGACTATCTACAGCGATGTCGGAGGCAACCGTGTTGAAACCGTTATTCCCCTTGCAGCTCCCGACAAGGTTTCCAACTTCGACAAGAAGATCCGTTCGTTCATCGACGCTGTCAAGACAGGCGCTCCCTCGCCCGTTCCCACAAGCCAGATCCTTTACAATCAGGCTATCCTCTCCGGTATTGCTGATTCTCACAAGGCAGGCAAGGAAATCGACATCGTTATCCCCGAGTTTTAATCTATCTGCTTAATAACTCAAGACGAGGTGCAATGCACCTCGTCTTTTTCTTTATCAAAACTGAATCGAATCTTTTTTCGAAAGAAACTCGACATTGCTTTCTTTTTTTCTCAGATCGATCGGCGTACAGTTAAAATATTTTTTACACAGGCGGTTAAAGTTTCGGATACTTCCAAAACCTGCGCGAAAAGCAACGTCGGCGACAGACAAAGATGTTTCCTCCATCAATTTTTTGGCTTCTTCTATCTTTGCTGTATTGACAATATCGGCAAAGGTGAAATTTTGCTTTTTGTTGATGGCGCGGCTAAGGGTCACCCGCGAAACTCCAAGAGCTTTTGACACGGTTGCTTCGTCGGGATTTTCGTCGTAATGCTCGTGGATGTATTCGACGGCTCGACGAAATACATCGCTTGAAATACCCGTGCGATCGACCATTTCGTTTTTTCTCATATACTCCGAAAAAGTCCGATATATCAGCGAAATTTTCATAAAATCATCGCCCCCGTCCTCGGATATCAGCTCTTTTATGCAGTCGCGCACCGTTTCGGGAGTCGGCATAACTGTTTTTTTGAATTCTTTTCCCAAAAACAGCTTTTTGTATTCTCTGATATAGCTTGTCGGGAATTCTATGACAATGATTCGGGAGCTTGAAACTGTTTTAAAACTGTGGGAAGAATATGGCGTTATAAGCGCCATTTCGTTTTTTTGCAAGGAATAGCAATTATCATCAACAGAAACCTCAACACATCCGTCAAGGGCAAAAACCATTTCAAAATGTGAATGAAGATGCAAAATGCAATCGACGTCACATATAAGCTCGCATTGAAGTTCCTTTTTCGTGGAAGTGGTAAAAGAGTAAAACATGGGTCTCCTTATAAATTTGTCGGCAAAAAGAGCGGATATGATAAAATATGTCTTATAATTGTACTGTATTTTTCTTGCAAAGTCAAGGCCAAAAACTTATAATTAAAGAAAAAACAAGAGAGGATACATCAAATGAAACGTTCTGAAATCAACAAAATAATGCGGGATGCTGTGGATTTTTTGTCCGAAATGAAATTTCTTTTACCCCCTTTTGCTTTTTGGTCTGCGCAAGAGTGGCAGGACAAAAACCACGAGTATGACGAAATACGCGACAATATGCTGGGCTGGGATATAACAGACTTCGGTTCGGGCGATTACAAAAAGATAGGGCTTTTAATGTTCACCCTGCGCAACGGGAACTATGTCGATGCAAAATACACAAAGCCGTATGCCGAAAAACTGCTTATTGTCGAAGAAGGACAGATCACACCCTTTCACTTTCATTGGAACAAAATGGAGGACATAATCAACCGCGGCGGCGGAGACCTTATGGTGCAGGTATACAACTCCACCGAAGACGGGAAATTTTCAGACACTGATGTCGAGATTTTCTCGGATGGTCGTCATTACACTGTTGCGGCAGGAACTATCCTGCGGATAAAACCGGGCGAAAGCATCTCTATTCAGTGCGGAATGTACCACAAATTCTATGCCGAGGGCGGAAAAACTCTTCTCGGCGAGGTTTCAAAGGTAAACGACGACAGAACAGACAACAGATTTTACGAAAAGACGGGACGTTTTCCCGAAATAGAAGAGGACGAGGCACCCCTTTATCTTCTTTCAAACGAATATCCAAACGTGAAATAAAATACTTATTTCAATTCCCAAAGATAAAACGCCGCAAGATAACGACAAAGATCCTTAAGGAGAGTATATCGACACTATGAAGAAGCTGTATATGATAGGCAACACTCATTTCGATCCCGTTTGGCTTTGGAAATGGGACGAGGCTATGGCATCAATTCGGGCAACTTTTCGTTCGGCGCTCGACAGAATGAACGAGGACGATGGGTTTATTTATTCTTTTGCCACTCCGCCCGTTTTTGAATGGATCAAAAACACCTGCCCCGATATGTTTGAGGAAATAAAAGAACGTGTGGCGCAGGGCAGATGGGATCTGTGCGAGGCGTGGTGGAATCAACCAGATTGTTACACCCCCTGCGGCGAAAGCTTTGTGCGACACAGTCTTTACGGGCAAAAATATCTTAAGGAAAATTTCGGAAAGATATCGGACACTGTTTTTAACGTGGACAGTTTCGGGCACAATCCGTCTATTCCGCAGATACTTAAAAAAAGTCATATTGAAAACTATTGTTTTATCCGCCCCGAAAAACACCACGTTACACTTCAGGGTCAATATTTTTGTTGGGCAGGTATAGACGGAAGCAAGGTTTACGCCTACCGTGCTGAAAATGCATATCTGAAAACTGTTGAGGAAACCGCAACCACCCAAAGCGACGCAGAGGCAGACGCTCTTATAATTTACGGCGTCACCGACCACGGCGGAGCCCCCACAAAAAAGCTTATTGCCGAAATAAACGAAAGAGAGGATGCACATTTTTCGACAGTATCCGACTTTTTCAAGGCACAGGGCAAACCGAAAAATTCGTTTTCAGATGAGCTTTTGACAGGCGATTTCGGTGTTTATTCCAACAATCCGCGCATAAAAAGGCTTAACAGAATCGCCGAGAACGCGGTATTAAACGCCGAAAAAGCGTCTGTTATTGCAGGACAGAACAAAAAGGAGATTTTTGAGGCTTGTTGGAAAGACATTCTTTTTAACCAATTCCACGATATTCTCGGAGGCGCTTGCATTAAAGAAGCGTATGACGATGCCGAAAGGCTTTTTGGCAGAGCAATCACAACTGCGCAGGAAACAATGCATTTTTGCTTGCAAAAGGTAACCTCGGAAATAAAAACCGTCGGTTCTAACGACAAGGATATATGGAACCTTGTTATATGGAATCTGAACAGCTGCGATTTTGACGGATATATTGAAGCAGAAGTTCAGTGGGTACATGAATTTCCGTGGTACGACAAAGGAATCGCTCTTCGGGATGAAAAAGGAAACCTGATCGAATGTCAGGTTATAAGGGAAAGATCTGTGATCCCCGCTTTCAGATCGAGATTTGTTTTCAATACGGAAATTCCCGCTTTCGGCTACAAATGCTTTGCTGTTGTAAAAACCGAGCAAGAGCTTGACAAAACCATAACGTCCGACGCATTTTCTGCCGAAACCGACAGATTTGTTGTTGATTTTTCAAGAGAAAACGGCTATATCACTTGTGTTTTTGACAAAAAATCGAAAAAGACAAGATGCACGCCTTTTCTTCGTCCGATCTGCCGATATGACAACGGCGATACCTGGAGCTTTAACGTCACGGAGTATGACAAAAATCCATGTGAGTTCACCTTTGAAAGCGCAAAGGTTGTGGAAGACGGAAAGCTTCGCAAAATCATAAAGTTTGAGTACACCTTCCAAAAATCCCGTATCTCGTTATACTACACCTTTTACAAAAACAAAGGGTATTTTGATGTGCGATATGTTGTCAACTGGAACGAAAAACACTATGTTTTGAAGCTTGAAAGCGCCATTGAAAACACGGCACATACCGCAAGCGTTCCCTACGGACACGTAACGCGACACGAAAACAGCGCAGATATGCCCGTGGGCGAATGGCTGATGGCGGATGATACAGCATACGGATTTGACGGCGTGTTTTCTTACAATCTGACAGGAGGCGTGATCGGCTTTACCCTTTTGCGCAGCCCGATCTACGGCGATCTGAGAATTGGAGAAATCGACTATAACACCGATTACGACCATATTTCGCAAGGAATAACCGAAGGAAATATACGCGTTGATTTTGATGCAAAAAATGATTTTGACGGTTTTGTTAATCCCCCGTTCGTCGTTGTTGAAGCCAACCACGACGGAACAAGAAAGCCAAGCGATTCTTTCATCGGCATTTCGTCGGATAAGGTTAAAATAAGTGCAGTGAAGCATTGCGAATATGACGACGGCATTATTTTAAGACTTGCGGAAACGGCAGGTCAAAGCACAACGGCGACTATCAACATTTTCGGCGCCAAGACCAATGTCGCCATGCAACCGTTTGAGATCAAAACGCTGAAGTACAAAAACGGCGTATTTACCGAGGAGTATATGACAGAATTCTGATTTCTCGCTTATGCAAAAAAGGTTTTGTCGGCGTGTCAAAAATTAACAATTTGTTAATCAATTTGTTTGCCTGTTATTGTAATATAACTATGTATGTATCCGTGATATTTCGGACAGCAAAATCTCTTTTCGGAGGTGCAAAATATGGCACAGAAGGACAGCAACCTTTACAAGTTCGAACAGAACAACGAAGTAAAGGTTATCGACACATCAAAGAAAGTCAGAATCGGTATTATCGGTACAGGCTGGATCGCTGATTCTCACGCAGAAGTATACGTTAAGCAGCCTGACGTTGAGATCGTTGCTCTTGCCGACCTTATCCCCGGCAAAGCCGAAGCATTTAAAAACAAGTGGAACATGGAAGGCACAAGAGTTTATGAAGGCGAAAACGCTCATCTCAAGATGCTCGAAGCCGAAAAACTCGACGCCGTCAGCGTTTGTACATATAACAGAGCACACACAGTCTGCACCATCGACTCTCTCAAGCACGGACTTGACGTTATGCTTGAAAAGCCCATGTGCGTAACCATGGACGAAGCTGTTGCCATCCGCAAGGCAGAAAAAGAAACAGGAAAGTTTGTTACAATCGGCTTCCAGCCCAGATATTCTCCCAGATTCATGCAGATGAAGGAGATCGTTCAGTCGGGCGTTCTCGGCAAGCTTTACTATGTTCAGGCGTGCACAAACTGCCGCCGCCACGGTATTCCCACTCCCTTCGGCACTACGTTTATCGAAGACAAAACTGCAGGTCTTGGCGCTCTTGCCGATATCGGATGCTATTCGCTCGACCTTGTTATGAACACCATCGGATATCCCAAGCCTTTGACGGTTACCGGTCACAAATGCGACTTCTTTGGCAAGAACCCCGAATATTACAAGAACCCCGATCATCCCGAATACGCAGAGCTCTTCAGTGTTGACGATTTTGCATCGGGCTACGTAAGACTTGAGGGCGGAATCATTCTCGACTTCAGAATTGCGTGGGCGATGCACATGGACACCATGGGTGACACCATTATCCTCGGCACAAAGGCAGGTCTTCGTATCCCCGGCGATGGAAGCGAACTTATCGTTTACAGCGACATGGGCAACAACAGAGTAAAGACTGTTATCCCTGCGGCTCCCGAAGTTCCCTACACTCCCTTCGAGGGCAAGCTTCGTGCATTTATCGAAGCTGTTAAGACCGGCGGTCCTGCGCCTATCCCCACCAGCGAGATCATCAAAAACCAGGCGATCATCTCGGGTATTGCCGAATCGTGCAGAGTCGGCGGCGAGATCAAGATTGAAATTCCCGAAATCTAAACTTTTTTATCAAGACGGAGACAACTCCGTCTTGATTTTTTTGCAATTTTTTCGAAAAACCATCAAAAAAACACTTGACAAATCGGCGAATATGTGGTATCATGTCAATGTTGCGAACAGCGCAACGTTTTGTAGATACAGCATGGAGAAGTCGCGTAGCTGGTCGAGCGCGCACGATTGGAAATCGTGTAACCGTTAACAGCGGTTCGAGAGTTCGAATCTCTCCTTCTCCGCCAGAAAAGCACTGCGCAAGCAGTGCTTTTTTCTTTACATATACATTGTTCTCAACCACAAAAAGTCGAAAGCAGGGAAGCAAAATGTTCAAATACGAAACCCATCTTCACACCTCACCCGTCAGCGCGTGTGCACATGCAAGCGTTCGCGAAACTCTTGAATTCTACAAAAGACTATCGTACGACGGAATTTTTATCACAAATCATTTTGTCGACGGCAACATCAGTTTTGATTATCGCACCCGTCCATATGAAGAAAGGATCAATTTCTACTTCTCTGCCTACGAAGAAGCTCTTGAGCTTTCAGACGAGATTGGCATAAAGATTTTTTGCGGAGTCGAAATGTCGTATGGCGGAAGCGATTTTCTTATTTACGGGCTTGACAAGCAGTGGTACCTTGCCCACCCCGAGATAGAAATGATGAAAAAGAGCGAAGAGCTGAACTTTCTTCGCGAGAACGGAGCTTTTGTTATCCACGCACATCCCTTCCGCGAGGCAGGATACATCGACCACATACGGCTTTTTCCTCGCGGCATTGACGGGGTTGAGGTGATCAACGCCAACAGAACCGATTTTGAAAACCGCATGGCAAGAATTTATGCCGAAAACTACGGTTTTCTTCAAAGTGCAGGATCAGACAACCATTCGGCAAGCGCACAAAAAATGCTGGCAGGTGTATGCTCGGACGAACCGATAAACTCTGTTTCTGATTTTATTGAGTTTGTAAAAGAAGGCAAGTTCAAAGTGTTCAGTATGCCAAATCCTCTGAATTAACCAAAAACAGTCTTTTTGTATTTCAGCGGCGTTATACCCTCTTTTCGTTTGAAAGCGCGTATAAACGTCGTGGAGTCGTTAAAACCCGTAAGCTCCGCCACCTGCGATATGGGCAGATTTTGCCTGATCAGAAGATTTTTTGCTCTGTTCAGACGGCAGGCAAGAAGATATTCGTAAAGAGTGGTGCCGGTGGCTTTTTTGAATGCTGTTGAAAAATACGATCTGGAAAACCCAAAGTGGTCGGCAAGAGATTCGGCAGAAAGATCGAAGGACAGATTCTTTTCGATATATTCACAGACCTCGTCAAAACGGCGAGGTCTGTTTTTTTGTACCATCGAAAGAAGAAGATACAAAATATCCGAAATGCTTTTTGAAAGCACAGCCTCGGTATGAACATTCTTTTCGCGGCAAAAAGATACTATTTTTTCAAGCTTTTGCAAAACTCCGCCATCGTCAGAAAAAACAAATGATGAGGAAAGCGAGCAAATATGCTCGCAAAAATCACTTGCGCACACCCCGTCGAAATGCAAAAATAAAAACTCCCATTGGTTGCTTGGGAAATATATATGCTCGTCAAGGCAGTTTATCAATGCAACACTTCCTTTTTTTAGCAGAACGCTTTCTCCGTGATAATCAAGTCTGCCGCAACCGCGAAGGGTGTACAGCAGAAGAAAGCTTTTGAAGCCGCTGCGTTCGACACGAAAATCTTCTTTACAATCAAACCTGCCCGCCCACTGGGGATAGAAAAATATCTTCTCTGCTATATCGCTGGGGGTGTTTTCGTATCTTTCGTAGTGATAACACTTTTCGTTAAGCATGGTGCTCCTTTGTAAAACAAATTGTATATTTTATAGAACAAACAGTTATTGAATTACTGTATACAGGCTTTTATAATTATAGTATGAATTGTATATTTTGTCAAGAAAGGAGCATTCTTTATGAAAAGCAAATATTTTTTACTTGACGAAAATGTCATCAGAGGAAAATACACGACAAAGATAGACGGAATATCTCCTTTTGATATCGGGATTCCCCTTATCGAAACCGACGACAAGACCATCGAGGAGATATACTATTACAGATGGCACTCGTACTGTCAGCAGATAAAGAAAACGCCTGTCGGATACGTCGTTACCGAGTTTCTGCCCGACGTGCCGTGGGCAGGTATCTACAACACCATAAACTGTCCTGCAGGGCATCATTTTTACGAGGGGCGCTGGCTTCATGACAGAAAATATCTTGCCGATTACGCAAGATTTTGGTTTACCCCCGAGGCAGAGCCGAGAAAATACAGCTTTTGGGCGGCAGATTCGATATTTACACTCTGCAAAACCTGGGGCGACTTTACTCTTTGCAAAGAGCTTTTTGACGCGCTGAAACAAAACTATGCCGAATGGGAAAAGAGCCACAAAAAAGACTGCGGTCTTTTTTATCAAATCGACGGGCGTGACGGAATGGAATTTTCGATCAGCGGTCATGGGCTTCGTCCCACCATAAATTCATACATGTACGCCGACGCTGTGGCGATATCAAAGATCGCAAAATTGCTTGGAAAGCATGATGATGAAAAGCTGTATTCCGAAAAAGCTCAAAAGCTGAAAAAGCTTATAAACACACGTCTGTGGGACAAGGATGCACATTTTTACAAAAACCTTGCCGAAAAGGACGGGTTTTCTCTTTGTGACGTGCGAGAGGAAATAGGCTATGTGCCGTGGTGCTTCTGTATCCCCGAGGAGAGGATGTCTTGTGCATGGAAGTATCTGAACGACGAAAAGCACTTTGCCGCGCCATACGGCCCCACAACCGCCGAGAGGTGCCATCCCGACTTTATGAAGGCGTTTGACCACGAATGCTTGTGGAACGGCCCTTCGTGGCCTTTTGCCACGTCGCAAACTCTGACTGCTCTTTCTAACCTTCTAAAACTATATCAACAGGATGTTATGAAAAGAAAAGACTATTTTGATCTTCTGAAACAATACGCATCCTGTCATTACATTGAAGAAAACGGTATCAGACGTCCTTTTATCGACGAAAACCTTGATCCTTTCACAGGCGAATGGCTGGCGCGGAAAATACTTCATTCTATAACCCCCGAACGTCCCGACAAGAACAGAGGGCACGATTACAACCATTCGACCTTCTGCGATCTCGTTTTAAGAGGACTTGCAGGTGTTGATATATCCGACGATAAGCTTATCGTTTCTCCCCTGTTTGAGGAAAAAGATCTTTCATATTTCTGCGCTGACGGGATAAAGATCAAAAACAGCTACCTTTCGGTGCTTTGGGACAAAGACGGACGGAGATATGAAAAAGGGCTGAACATTTATATCAACGGAAAAAAACATTGTTCGTACGACGGGATATACGATTTTGAAATTGACCTTTCGGAGGTAGAATAAATGGAAAAATTTATAAAATACGAAAACAATCCCGTGCTCGGCAGCAGCGAAATGGGCACCTGCTTTGACGTATACGTGACACGTGAGAACGGGCGATATCGCATGGATTTTTCGTGGCGTGCAAAAAAAGCCCTTGCTGTGACCTTCAGCGATGACGGAATACACTGGGAAGAACCGCAGATAACCTTACAGCGCAACCCAAAAAGCGGTTGGGAGGACAACATCAACCGCAACTGCGTTTTGAAGATTGATGAGAAATACAAAATGTGGTACACCGGTCAGGCACGCGGATGCTCGTCGATCGGATATGCCGAAAGCGATGACGGAATAAATTTTTACCGTGTGTTTGACGAGCCTGTTATGATAACAGAACGCCCATGGGAAAAATATTCTGTTATGAACCCCTGCGTTATCCACGACGGCGGAATATACAAAATGTGGTATGCCGCAGGCGAAACGTACGAGCCAAACTATCTTGGCTATGCCGAAAGCCGTGACGGCATAAACTGGACAAAATCGAAAATAAACCCCATATTTGCCGCCGACAAAGAAAACCTTTACGAACAAGACCGCGTTGGCGGATGCCAGGTTATTAAAACCGACGATATGGGGTACGTTATGTTCTACATCGGGTATGAAAACATAGACAAGGCGCAGATATGCATGGCACATTCGGAAAACGGCATAACCGAATGGAAAAAAAGCGCTCTCAACCCTATTGTTGAACCCGAACCGGGAAAGTGGGACGCCGACGCCTGCTACAAGCCGTCTTTTATCTGGAACGAGGAAAAGCAGATATGGATGTTGTGGTACAACGGAAGATGCGGACATGATGAATTTATAGGATACGTGACCAAAAAAGGCAGAGACCTTTTTTGATAAATATAAAACCCGAAGCGTATGCCGAGTGTTCTTGAGGACAGTAAATATTGAAAGGCTGAACGAAATCAATCGTTCAGCCTTTTGTCATAAGGTTTTAGGATATCCTAAATGTTGGAATATGGTACACATATTCCCTGCTCGTTAAAGCACCGGACAGCTATAAACAGAACGGATTTTGAAATTTAGAGTTTTCTAATTCTTTTTGCATAATTGCAAACTCTAATCTGTATTTCGAAGGTGTTGTCCCTGTTGTTTTTTTAAACAATCGCATAAAATGGACATCGTTTGCGTATCCGCACATATTAGATATACTATGTACTTTAAAATTGGTACTTGACAATAAATACTTTGCATAATCTATACGTCTTTGCAAAACATCTTCCATAATTGATACACCAAAAAGACTTTTATATAAATGTTGAATATAAGAACGGCTT